>DAORMJ010000056.1:0-2310 GCA_035440445.1 Xanthobacteraceae bacterium | reverse complement strand
CCAGCGCCGGTGCATTATTCAGCGCGCGTTCGAGCGCGGGCTTCAGCTCCTCCGGCTTCGTTACGCGCTCGCCATGGAGTCCGAGCGCCTTCGCCATCCCCGCATAATCCGAATGGCGCAGCGTGGTGCCGACGACGCGGCCGCCGTAGTTCATCTCCTGATCGAGCCGCTCGATATTCCATGCCGCATTGTTGGAAACGATGAAGACGCATTTCGCGCCGTGGCGCACGGCCGTGTCGATCTCCATGGCGTTGATGCCGAATGCCCCGTCGCCATTCACGGAAATCACCTGCCGCTCGGGCTGAGCCAGCGACGCAGCAACCGCAAAGGGTACGCCGACGCCTAGGCAGCCGAACGCGCCCGCATCCATATAAGTCCGCGCCTGCAAGCCGGTGCGCGCGAAGCTCAGTAGATCGCCGCCATCCGCGATCGCGATGTAGTCAGGATCGGCAAGCTCGGCCAGCACATCGAAGATCGCCTGCGGATGCACCTTGCCGTCCTCGCCGGTCTGCGGGCCCTTATTGGCCTTCGCCTTGGCGACGCGATCCTTGTGCTTCTGCCGCAACCCGTGGGCCCACTGTTTATCAACGGAAGACTCGCGATTGCCCGCGGCATCGCACATGGCTTCGAGCGCGAACGGCACGCTCGCCAGCAGCTCCGGCTGACCGCGGCGATTGTCGATCAGTTCGCCGGCAGCATCCGAAATTCGGATGAAGCGCGCATGCGGAAATACCGCAGGCGAGCCATAGCCGGTCTGGTAGTCGAGCTTGCGGCCAATCAGGAGCACGACGTCGGCGTCCGTCATCGCCTGCGCGCGCACGGCCGCGGCGGTCGAGGGGTGATCGGCCGGGACGAGCCCCCGGCTCTCCTGGGTATCGAGATAGAGCGCGCCGGTCGCGTCGAGCAGACGGACAAGCTCGGCGGAAGCGCCGCGCGCGCCACGCCCGGTTAACACCAGCGGGCGCTTCGCGCCCCAGAGGGCATCGACCGCCTCCTTGATCACTTCGGGATCGGGCAGCATCACGCGCGGCTTTTTCGGCGCCATCCATTCGTCGAGCACAAGCTGCTTCGGCACGGAAGTACGCAGCACGTCGGTCGGGATTTCGAGATAAACCGGCCCCGGTTCGCCGTTATCACCCATGGCGCGCGCGACACCCTCGTCGAATTCGCGGATCACTTGATCAGCCACGCGCAGCGTGCGCGCGGTGCGACAGACGGGTTTCAGCAAATCGACATGCGGAATGTCCTGCAGCGGGCCCATATTCGCCTGCGGCCGCGAGGTGCAGCCGCCGATCAGCAGCACGGGAATGCGCGCCAGATGCGCGTTGCACATCGCCGTCACGGTGTTGGTGACGCCCGGCCCCGCCGTCACCATCGCGACGCCGAAACCGCCCATGAGCTCGGCATGCGCGTGCGCCATATGCACGGCGGCGCCCTCGTCACGCACGTCGATGATCCGGATGCCTTGTTTTGCAATGTGATCCCAGATCGGCTGGATGTGCCCGCCCTGCAAGCCGAAGATGCGATCGACGCCGCGCACTTTCAGGAAGCGCGCGATCCAGGCCGCGCAGGAGCTTTCGTCCGCGTTGAGGTCGAGCGCCGTCGTTTTGTTGTTCATGGTTCGCTCCTATACTTTCCCGGAAAGACGCTCCCGCAAAATCCTGTGCTGGATCTTGCCGGTCGCGGTCCTTGGCATTTCGCTTTCCCGAATGACGCTTACCGAGCGCGGGCGTTTGTACCCGGCGATCTTGTCACGGCTCCATTCAAGAATATCGGCTTCGGTAAGTTCAGCGTCATCATGCGTGACGATCACCGCATGGACGCGCTCGCCCCATTTCTGGTCGGCGACGCCGATAACGGCGACGTCCTTAACCTTCGGATGTCCCCCGAGCATGGCCTCAACTTCCGACGGATAAACGTTCTCGCCGCCGGAAATCACCATGTTGCTCTTGCGATCGACGAGATGGATGAAACCGTCCTCGTCGCGCCGCGCAAGATCGCCGACCGTGCAATAATCGCCGCGAAAGGCCTCGCGCGTTTTCTCGGGCAGCTTCCAGTAGCCGTCGAAGGTCTGCGCGTTGCAGGAATAGAGTTCGCCGGCCTCGCCGTCCGGGACTTCGTTGCCCTCGGGGTCGAGAATTTTGATGCGCTGCGAGCCCACCGTTTCTCGTCCCACGGAACCGAGTTTCGAGAACTGCTCTTCAGGATGCAGCATGGTGACCCAGCCACATTCGGTCGAGCCGTAAAGCTCGAACAAACCGGTGTTGCGGAAATACTCCATCACCTCGCGCTTCGTATCTGCGCGCGCCG
>DAORMJ010000055.1:0-2536 GCA_035440445.1 Xanthobacteraceae bacterium | reverse complement strand
TGACCCCGCTGTCGCTTGGCATCGAGACGCTGGGCGGCGTGTTCACGCGGCTGATCGAGCGCAACACGACGATCCCGACCAAGAAGAGCCAGGTGTTCTCGACGGCTGAGGATTCGCAGTCGGCAGTGACCATCCGCGTCTTCCAGGGCGAGCGCGAAATGGCGGCGGACAACAAGGCGCTCGGCCAGTTCGACCTGGTCGGCATCCCGCCCGCACCGCGCGGCGTGCCGCAGATCGAAGTCACCTTCGACATCGACGCCAACGGCATCGTCAACGTCTCGGCCAAAGACAAAGGCACCGGCAAGGAGCAGCAGATCCGCATTCAGGCCTCTGGTGGTCTTTCCGACGCCGACATCGAGAAGATGGTCAAGGATGCCGAGCTGCACGCCTCCGAAGACAAGGCGCGCCGCGAAACCGTCGAGGCCAAGAACCAGGGCGAAGCGCTCGTGCATGCGACCGAAAAGTCGCTCGCCGAGTTCGGCGACAAGGTTGATGCCGCGACCAAGTCTTCGATCGAGTCCGCGCTGAACGAGCTCAAGGAGGCCGTGAAGGGCGACAACGCCGAGGACATCAAGGCCAAGACCAACGCGCTCGCGCAGTCCTCGATGAAGCTCGGCGAAGCCATGTATTCCGCGAAATCGGCGGAGAACAACGCAGGCGAAGCTGACGCAAATGCGAAGAAGGACGATGTCGTCGATGCGGAATTCACGGAAGTGAAGGACGACGACGACAAGAAGAAGTCCGCGTAAAGGCGGAGAGCAAGCATGGCCCTCATCCTGAGGAGCGCGAGTGATAGCGAGCGCGTCTCGAAGGATGAGGGTCAATCGAATCAAACCTCGCCCTTCGAGACGGCCTTCGGCCTCCTCAGGACGAGGTTTTTTGTAAGAGACTGATGCGGATGTCGAAGCGCGACTATTACGAAGTTCTGAGCGTCTCGCGCACCGCGTCGGACGGAGAGATCAAGACCTCCTATCGCAAGCTCGCGATGCAGTGGCATCCTGACAAGAATCCGGGCAATGCCGACTCCGAAACGAAGTTCAAGGAAATCAACGAAGCCTATGACTGCCTGAAGGACGCGCAGAAGCGCGCAGCCTATGACCGCTATGGTCACGCCGCCTTCGAGAATGGCGGGGCCGGCGGGCATGGCGGCTTCGGCGGAGATTTCACTTCGGCCTTCTCCGACATCTTCGACGATCTGTTCGGTGGGATGGGTGGCCGGCGCGGCGCACGCAGCGGCGGCCGCGAGCGCGGTGCGGATCTTCGCTACAATCTCGAGATCACGCTCGAAGAAGCGTTTCACGGCAAGACCGCGAAGATCGAACTGCCGACCAATGTCGCCTGCGAAACCTGTTCCGGCACGGGCGCGAAGGCGGGCACGCAGCCCGTCACCTGCACGACCTGCCAGGGTTCGGGCCGCATTCGTCACGCGCAAGGCTTCTTCACGCTCGAGCGTACCTGCGTTGCCTGTCAGGGCCGCGGCTCGGTTATCAAGGATCCGTGCAAGACCTGCTCGGGCGCGGGCCGCGTGGTCAAGGAGCGCACGCTGGAGGTCAATATTCCGCCGGGTGTAGAAGACGGCACCCGCATTCGTTTGGGCGGCGAGGGCGAGGCCGGCGCGCGCGGCGGCGGTGCGGGCGACCTCTATATTTTCCTCTCCGTTTCGCCGCACCAGATTTTCCAGCGTGAGGGCGCGGACCTTTATTGCCGCGTGCCGGTATCCATGGTGACGGCAGCCCTCGGCGGCGAGTTCGACGTGCCGACAGTCGATGGTGCCCGGGCCAACGTGAAAATCCCTGAAGGCACGCAGACTGGCAAACGCTTCCGCCTGAACGGCAAGGGCATGCCGGTGCTGCGCTCGCGTGCGCATGGCGACATGTATGTGCAGGTCGCGGTGGAAACCCCGCAGAAACTGACCAAGCGCCAGAAGGAACTCCTCAAAGAGTTCGACAAGGAAAGTTCGAAGGATACGCAGCCGGAATCGGCCGGATTCTTTGCAAAAATGCGTGAATTCTTCGAGTAACGCGTTCGCTTGACCACGTTGCGGCCAAAGCGCTAGGCCACTCATTCAGTGTCCGATCAAGCAGACGAGCGGCGAGTTTCGACGCTGTTGAACTCGATTCCTTCAAAAGACTGGCGGCCTATGCAGCATCCCGGCAACGAACCAGTTTCGACGCAGCCCGCACTGCTGAATTTTCTGACGTCATGGTTCCGCAACCCGAAGACGGTCGGCGCGATCGCGCCTTCGGGCCCCGCGCTGTCGCGGGCTATGGCGGCAATTATCGATCCATCGATTGAAGGGCCCATTGTCGAACTCGGGCCTGGTACTGGACCGGTTACCACAGCACTTCTGGAACGGGGCATCGATCCCAAGCGCCTCGTCCTCGTCGAATACGATAAGGATTTCTGCGCGCGCCTGCGCCGCAGCTTTCCCGAAGTGAACGTGGTCGAAGGCGACGCCTTCGCACTCGACAACACGATCGGTGCCCACGCCAAGCCGCCGCTCGCGGCCATCGTGTCGAGCCTGCCGCTCCTGAAT
>DAORMJ010000054.1:0-4335 GCA_035440445.1 Xanthobacteraceae bacterium | reverse complement strand
GCCTTCGACGCCTCGAAGGCCGCCGAGGCGCGTTCGGCGCGCGCCTGCACGCGCGGATCGGGTTGCGGCGCGGGTTCGGGATCGTAGTGCTCCTCCGGCACGTATTCCGGTTCGGGAAAATCCTCCGGCGGATCGTCCTGCGCGGGACCGTAGCCCGGCTCCGGCACGAACACCGGCTCCTCCGCATCGCGCGGCCGGAATGCTTCCTCCTCGGGATAATCGGCATCGGCCTGCAACTGGCGCTGCAAGGGATGGACGCCGCGGGGCTGATGCTCGTCGGGCGCGTAGTCGCTCTCCACGCGCTCGATCGCGTCTTCGAGCGCGCGCTGCTCCGCGAAGAGTTCGCTCACCGCCATCGGCGGACGGGCGGTCTGCGCTTCCTCGAATAGCAATTGCCGCGCTTGATCGTAGATCGAGCGACGTGCAGCGAAAGTGTTGGGCGCAAGCCGCCCCACCGCGTTCGCGATTGGCCTGTAATAGTCGGTGGGCACCCGCTCGACTCGTCCCCGTTCCCTTGCCGCCGCTATATAGCGCGGTGAGCCCTATCGGCCTACGAGGGTGGAAGTACGGCTCGCGAAGAACTTGTCGATAGCCTCCACGACCGAACGGGAAACCTTCTCGCGCCATGCTTCGGACGTCATCTGCTTGAGATCGGCCGGGCTCGAGAGGTAGCCGAGTTCGAGCAGCACCGAGGGAACCTCCGGCGAGCGCAAGACCACGAAACCCGCCGATTTCAGCGGTGATTTATGCAGGCGCGCGGATTTCTTGAGCGTGCCGACCAAGGTCCGCGCGAACATCGCCGACGCATTCATGGTGTCGCGCTGCGCCAGATTGAAGAGAATGTTCGCAACATCGTCCGGCTGCGAGGCGAGATTATAGCCCGCGAGAATGTCGGCACGGTTCTCCTTGTCGGCGAGGCTCTGGGCTTCCTTGTCGGAGGCGCGCTCGGAAACCGTATAGACCGTCGCGCCCGAAGCCTCGCCCGTTCCCTTGGAGAGCGAGTCCGCGTGGACGGATATAAAGAGTGCCGCGGCATTCGTGCGCGCAATCGAGACGCGCTCGTCGAGCGGCACGAAGGTGTCGTCGTCCCGCGTCATGATCACGCGATAGCGGTTGGTCTTCAAAAGCTCGGCGCGCAGCTGTTTCGCGACCTGCAGCACGACTTCCTTTTCCTCGTCGCCGGTTTTGGCGATCGCGCCCGTATCCGGCCCGCCGTGACCCGGATCGATGACGATCAGCGGGCGTAGATCCGCGGGGGGCTGTTGCACCTGCGCCTTGGGCTGCGGCTTTTCGGGAATGATGGCCTGTTTCAGGAAGTTCGCAGCGTCGGTCCGAACGAGATCGATGACGAGCCGCGCCGGCTGGTCCTCGACGGCCGGGATCACGAAGGTCTTGTCGATATTCGCGGGTTCGCGCAGGTCGATCACGATCCTCGCCTTGCCGGGAGCGAAATTGCCGTAGCGATAGGCCGCGATCAGTCCGCGGGACTGCTTTCCGGCTCCGACCGGCAGGTCGAAGGTCACTTCCGGCAGGTCGATGACGATCCGGTTGGGGTTGGCGATCTGGTAGGCGCGGACCTCCACCTTGCGGTTGAGATCGATCACGAGCCGGGTCCGGTTGGTGTCGCCGGCGAGCCGCGCGTCCAGCGCAAGCGTCCGCCCGGCGGTTTGCTGGGCATAAACAGGCCCCGAAACCCCTGCCGCGAGCATCAATCCCAAGAAAATACCGGCAATCCGCATTCCTGCCCCGTCCGTCAGATATGGGCCGGTTTTAGCGGTGTTTAAGTTAAACCGGCGTTTACCGTGGAAATTTCCGTCAAATAAATCAACAAATCGAGAGAGTTAGCCTCTCTGCTTGCCAAGCGGGCGTCGCGCGCCCTACATAAAAGCATCACGGTTCGCGAGCGGGATTCGTCCGGGCGAACGGAAGGCGCGGGTCCGCGACCGGCAGATGAGACTGCCGCGACGCGTAGCGCGCCCAGAGCCGCCCGATACTTCGCCGCCAATAACCGTGATGGCGACAAGGCCTCGCGCATTTCGTTCGCGACGCTGCCCGCCAGAGTTAGGAAGCGACGCCGATGGCAGCTACGCAAATCTCACGGGATCGAAAGATGACCCCGCGCAGCCGCGTATCCGCGTCATGTGATCCAAGTTTTGTCAGTAACCAGTTTGTGACGCGCGCAGCGCTTGCGCGCGCAATGGGAATCTCATGGCCAATAAGATGCTTATTGATGCCACCCACCCGGAAGAAACCCGGGTTGTGGTGGTCCGCGGCAACCGGGTCGAGGAATTCGACTTCGAAGCTGCCAATCGCCGCCCGCTTCGCGGCAACATCTATCTAGCGAAGGTCACGCGCGTCGAGCCTTCGCTGCAGGCCGCCTTCGTCGATTACGGCGGCAACCGGCACGGATTTCTCGCCTTCGGCGAAATCCATCCGGACTACTACCAGATCCCGGTCGCGGACCGGCAGCGGCTGATCGAAGAAGATCAGCGCGCAGCCGAGGAAGCCGACCAGCGCCGCAAGCGGCGCAACCAGCCGAAGAAAGCGCAGGCGTCGGAAAGCCTTTCCGAAGACGCGGAGCTTTCGGCCGAGGGCGATCATCACGAGGACCACGAGCAGGATGTCCATGCGGACGAAACGCATGACGGCGAGCCTGCCGCGGAAACGCAGCACGACGCCGCCGCGCCAGAAAACAACGCCGAACCGGCCGCGTTTGCAGGCGAAGCCGAGGTGCAGTCCGAGACAGTGGTAGCCTCCGCCGAAGAAACCGGCGAAGCGGCCGCCCAGCAGGACGACGATCAGCACGACGACGGGGATCACGGCGAAGACAACGGCTCGCATGTCGAGGAGACGCCGGCGGACGATTCTTCCGCGCCCGAGACGGTGGAGTCGGTCGTTTCCGGCGACGCCATGGAGGAAGTGCCGGAGCGCGCGCCGCGCCGTCACCGTACCTACAAGATCCAGGAAGTCATCAAGCGCCGCCAGATCATCCTGGTGCAGGTCGTGAAAGAAGAGCGCGGCACCAAGGGTGCGGCGCTCACCACCTATCTTTCGCTGGCCGGACGCTACTCCGTGCTGATGCCGAATACTGCGCGCGGCGGCGGCATCTCCCGCAAGATCACCGACGGCGCCGACCGCCGCCGCCTGAAAGAACTCGTCTCCGATCTCGACGTGCCGGACGGCATGGGCGTGATCCTGCGCACCGCAGGCGCGTCGCGCACCAAGACCGAAATCAAGCGCGACTTCGAATATCTTCTGCGCCAGTGGGAGCAGGTCCGCGAGCAGACGCTGAACTCCACCGCCCCCGCCCTCGTCTATGAGGAAGGCTCGCTGGTGAAGCGCGCGATCCGCGACGTTTACAACAAAGAGATCGACGAGGTGATCGTCGCGGGCGACCAGTCGTTCAAAGACGCCAAGGACTTCATGCGCATGCTCATGCCGAGCCATGCGAAGAACGTGAAGCTCTACCGCGATACGCTGCCCGTATTCTCGCGTTACGGTGTCGAGCATCAGCTCGACGCGATGTTCTCGCCGGTCGTGCAGTTGAAGTCCGGCGGCTACATCGTCATCAACCCGACCGAAGCGCTGGTGTCGATCGACGTGAACTCGGGCCGCGCCACGCGCGAGCACAACATCGAGGACACCGCACTCAAGACCAATATCGAAGCGTCGGAAGAAATCGCGCGACAGCTTCGCCTGCGCGATCTTGCCGGTCTCATCGTGATCGACTTCATCGACATGGAGGAGAACCGCAACAATCGCACGGTCGAGCGCAAGCTGAAGGATTGCCTGAAGCACGACCGCGCGCGCATCCAGGTCGGACGCATCTCGCATTTCGGCCTGATGGAAATGTCGCGCCAGCGCATCCGTCAGGGCGTCCTGGAAAGCTCCACGGAAATCTGCCCGACCTGCGGCGGCACCGGCCACATGCGTTCGGTTTCCTCGGTCGCGCTGCACCTGTTGCGCGCGCTCGAAGAGCAACTGCTGAAATCGGCAGCGAACGATCTGATCGTGCGCACGCGGCCCGATACGGCGCTCTATCTCCTGAACCACAAGCGCGCGCATTTGCGCGATCTTGAAGGACGCTTCGGCGTAGCGATCATCGTGGAATCCGACACCACGATCATCGGCCAGCAATATTTCACGGTCGAGAAAGGCGGAGCCGCAAGCGGCGTCGCCAATCCCGCCCTTGCACGTCCCGGCTCCGAACTTCCGGTCGATGCCTTCGACGAAGCCGACGATCTCGTCGAAGACGAAGAGGATCAGGGAGAAGAAGTGGAAACCGCTGCCGCCGACAACGCGGACGGCGACGACGAGCAGACGGGCGATCAGAAC
>DAORMJ010000053.1:0-4468 GCA_035440445.1 Xanthobacteraceae bacterium | reverse complement strand
AATGGCGAAGGCGTTTCGCGAACCACAGGCGCAGGTGCTGCGGCGGCCGGTTGCGCGGGCGCGCGCGGAGGACGCGGCGCCGGAACGAAGGGCGAAGGCGTTTCGATGCCGAAGCGCTTCTCGATCTCGCGCAGTCGTGCATCGATGGTGCGAAGCTGCCCGCCGAGCGAGAGCGACTTGAAGAAGGCGATGATCGCCATAACCGGTAAAGCGAGGACCAGCAGTCCCAGCAGCAGCCATTCCATCGGTCTTCCCCCGCTTCTTCGGCCCTACGATGTTACTCCACGGGATAACCGAAACGAAGCTGCCTCACCCCCTTGTGAAAAACGGGCGGAAGTGGAATTGCGGACGGTGTGCCGAAAGAATTTGCGCCCGATTCCCGTTGCGTCAACCGCGTCTCGCCGTCGCCGAATGTGAGCGAGCGGACCTGCGCGCCGGACATTCTGCTCCTGCATTACACCGGCATGCCGAACGCGGATGGCGCGCTCAAATGGCTCTGCGATCCGATCAGCAAGGTGTCCTCGCATTACTTCGTCGACGAGGACGGCAAGGTCACGCAACTCGTACCGGAATCCGTGCGCGGTCATCACGCCGGCATTTCGTCGTGGGAAGGCATCACCGACATCAATTCGCGCTCGATCGGAATCGAGATCGTCAATCCCGGGCATGAGCACGGCTATCGCGATTTTCCCGACGAGCAGATGGAAGCCGTCACCGAACTCTGCTTCGACATCGTCGCGCGCCACAAGATCAGGCCGACGCGCGTGCTCGCGCATTCGGATGTCGCGCCGACGAGAAAGCAGGATCCGGGCGAGAAGTTTCCGTGGGAGCCGCTTTACGAAGCCGGCGTCGGCCACTGGATCGCACCGGTCGTGATTGCGGAAGGCGCCTTGCTGCAACCCGGCGATCGCGGTCCTGCGGTTGCGGCGATGCAGGCCGCGCTCAAGGAATACGGCTACGGCGTCGAAACGAACGGCGAGTTCGATCCGCTCACCGGCGCGGTGGTAACGGCGTTCCAGCGCCATTTCCGTCCCGCGCGCGTGGACGGCATTGCCGATCATTCGACGCTGCGCACGCTGGAGCGGCTGCTCGCTTCACGGCCTCTGCGTTGAACCCTCCGGTTCCATCGGGCCACAATTGGCGGCGGCGCTCGGAACGATCTGCGAAAATCAGGCAAAGCCCGATACCGCGGCGTAATTTCCTCGCTCTTTGACAGATTAAGGCCCCATTTGGGATGGCATCTGCCCCTTACGCATTACGGGGACACGAGGATTCATCTCGAAATGAAGTTTTTTCGACTGGCGCTGCCTGCTGCGGCGCTTGCCGCCGCACTCAGTTGTCAGGCTGCCGCTGCAGAAGAAAATCCGGTGCGTCAGTTTCTGAACGAGGAGTTCACGCCCGCCGCAACCCAGCCGGCCAGCGATGAAGACAAACCCGCGACCGCGCAGGTCGCAAACGTCGAACCAGAACCGCAAACCCGCAAGACGAAGCAGAACGACAATCCGTGGAACGGATTGACCGCGGCTGCGGTCGCGCCGGTCCGCGCCATTGCGCCCGTGATCAACGCGAGCAACGCGCAGATCGTGGCGCTCGTCGACAAACATGCCGCGACCCATGGCCTGCCCGCCGCATTCGCGCGCGCGATTGTGCAGATCGAAAGCAAGTTCAACCCCCGCGCAACCGGCCGCCAGCGCGAAGTCGGCCTCATGCAGATCAAGTTCGAGACCGCGCGCGGCATCGGCTTCACCGGCACGCGCGAAGAACTCTATGACCCCGACACCAACCTCAAATGGGGAATGAAATATCTGGCCATGGCCTGGAAGCTCGGCGGTAACACGCCCTGCGGCGCGGTCATGAAATATCAGGGCGGCCATCGCGTGACCCGCATGAGCCCTGCCGCAAACGCCTATTGCGCCAAGGTAAAGAGCCACATGGCGGCCGCGCGCTAAAGCGCGCGTCATCAGATAGCGAACCAAGCCCCCGCCCCGCGCGGGGGCTTTTTTCTTGACCGCGCCGAGCCGCGGCCTCATCTGTGCTGCGTCAGTCGGCCGGGCAGCCGCGGCGTTCATCGCGTCGAGGAAAGTCCGGGCTCCACGAAGATGCGGTGCCGGATAACGTCCGGCGGGGGTGACCCCAGGGAAAGTGCCACAGAGAACGAACCGCCGCCCTCGGGCGGTAAGGGTGAAAAGGTGCGGTAAGAGCGCACCGCGCGCCTGGCAACAGGAGCGGCACGGCAAACCCCACCGGGAGCAAAGCCAAATAGGGATGGCGCGGCTCTTTAAGAGCCGGTCGGTCTTCGGACCAGCCGTCCGGGTTGGCTGCTTGAGGCGTCCGGCGACGGGCGTCCCAGAGGAATGGCTGCCACGTGGGGGCGACCCCGCCATACAGAACCCGGCTTACAGGCCGGCTGATACTTGAAGACTGAGAGGGCCCGGCGGGACGACGGCCGGGCCTTCGCCATTCCAATTTGACGAAAATCAGCGGTATTTAATTACCTTATCCACACCCTCTTTGCAGGGAACAACCCAGCATGAACAGGCGTTAAGGTGCCACGTTCGACTTTCGATCAATTTCCGCTTCCCAAGGGACCCGCCCGCTGGCAGCCTTGGGATCAGCGCAACCAAAGGGGAGACTGACCATGCTTCTCACCCGCAGGATTGACGTACTGGCGATCGTCGCCTCCTTTGCTTTCATTGGGGCGATCGTGCTCGGAATGTTCTGAGCCTTTTGAATTCAGTTCGCTTGCGTAGGCGCCGGACAGCTCCAGCTATCCGGCGCTTTGTTTTGCCTCTACCCGCAACCTCTGCGCGCAGATCGCAGAGACCGCGACTCCAGGATTATTCTGCCGCCTCCCGCGGGATGCGCGCCGGGTCGTAGGACAAGAGCGGCGCAAGCCAGCGCTCGGCTTCCGCGACGGTCCAGCCCTTGCGCGCGGCATAATCCTCGACCTGATCGCGATCGATCCGGCCGACGCCGAAGTAAGCGCTTTCGGGATGCGAAAAATAAAGCCCCGACACCGCCGCCCCCGGCCACATCGCGTAAGACTCCGTGAGCTGAACGCTGGTCGCCTTGGTCGCGTCGAGCAGCTTGAACAGCGTCGCCTTCTCGGTGTGATCGGGCTGCGCGGGATAGCCCGGCGCGGGACGAATGCCGCGATACTCCTCGGCGATCAGATCTTCGTTGGTAAGCCGCTCGTCCGGCTCGTAAGCCCAGAACTCCTTGCGCACGCGCTGGTGCATGCGCTCGGCAAAGGCTTCCGCGAGTCGGTCGGCCAGCGCTTTCACGAGGATCGCGTTATAATCGTCGTTCTTCTTCTTGAATTCGTCGGCCTTCTCGTCTTCCCCGATGCCAGTGGTGACGACGAAGCCACCCATATAGTCCGGCACCTTGGTTTCTACGGGCGCGACGAAATCGGAGAGCGCGATGTTTGCGCGCTCGTCGCGCTTCGGCATCTGCTGGCGCAGCGTATGGAAGGTCGCGAGCTTTTCCTTCCGCGTCTCGTCCTTGTAGAGCACGACGTCGTCGCCAACTGCATTCGCAGGCCAGAAGCCGATCACTGCGCGCGCCTCGAACCATTTTTCGTTGACGATACGGTCGAGCAGCGCCTTCGCATCCTTATAGAGCGTGCGTGCAGCCTCGCCCTGCTTCGGATCGTCGAAAATCTGCGGATAGCGCCCCGTCAGCTCCCACGACTGGAAGAACGGCGTCCAGTCGATCAGCGGCACGAGCTCGGCCAGATCGTATTGCACGAATTCCTTGGTGCCGAGAAAAGCAGGCTTGTGCGTCTCGCCGTTCGCAAATTCGAGCTTCAGCTTGTTCGCCCGCGCATCCTCGATCGAAATGCGGCGCTGCTCCTGCGAGCCACGCGCATGGGCTTCTGCAACCTTCTCGTATTCCTTGCGCACGGCGGCGAGTTCGACGACGCGCGAATCCGGGTTCATCAGCTTCGACACGACGCCGACGGCGCGGCTCGCGTCGAGCACATGCACCGCCTGGCTGCGGCGATAGTTCGGTGAAATTTTCACCGCCGTATGCACGCGGCTCGTGGTGGCGCCGCCGATGAGCAACGGAAGGTCGAAGCCCTCGCGCTCCAGTTCGCTCGCAACGTGACACATCTCGTCGAGCGATGGCGTGATCAGGCCGGAAAGGCCGATGACGTCGCACTTCTCGTTCTTCGCCGTTTCGAGAATCTTCGCGGCCGGCACCATCACGCCGAGATCGACGATCTCGTAGTTGTTGCACTGGAGCACGACGCCGACGATGTTCTTGCCGATGTCGTGGACATCGCCCTTCACCGTCGCGAGCAGGATCTTGCCGTTCGACTTCGCGGTTTCGCCGGAGCGCCTCTTCTCTTCTTCCATGAAGGGCATGAGGTAGGCGACCGCCTGCTTCATGACGCGCGCGGATTTCACGACCTGCGGCAGGAACATCTTGCCCGCGCCGAACAGGTCGCCGACGACGTTCATGC
>DAORMJ010000052.1:0-5392 GCA_035440445.1 Xanthobacteraceae bacterium | reverse complement strand
TCGACCTGGACCTGAGCTTCAGCATGATGCCGATGGAGCAGGTGCGCGGTGAAGCCTTCGACCAGGCCGGGGAGCCAGTTGCGGATGCCCGCCAACCCTTGCAGACGATGGATCGGGTCGTGCTGCTGGGCGAACCCGGCATCGCAGGCCGGGTTCGCGATACGCTGATCGGCACCGCGGAAACGGCCGTCAAGAAACAGAACGTGTATATCGCATGCTCGGGCAAACGCCTTGGCCGGGCCGAGGTCGCACCGCTCTATCGTGCCTGCATCCATGCAGTTGCCCAGATTAGCGAGCTCGGGCCGAAAACCCAGGTGAACCCGCAGATCCTTGGCATGCTGATGAACATGAGTTTCAACAATCCCGAGGGCTATGTAGGAATGTTCGGGCCTATGCTGCTTTGCGCCCTCGAACACGATCCCACGGCTATCTGTGATGCGGACAATCGCGCGATGGTGGTTGATGGCGTCAACCGCTATATGCGTTCGTTCGACAGACTGCTTGCAGGCGACATCCCGAGTAAATCGCGGTCGGCCGATGACAATCTCACGCTTGGCCAGATCCAATCGCTGCGCGATCGCATCGCCTTTGCGGTCGAGAAGCAGGTGCGCGACGGTCGGCTGATCAAGAGCGATTTCGGCTGGTTTCCCTCCGCCGCCATCACAAAAATTTTTGCGCAGGTATCCCCCGTCCGTGACGCATGCACGATCCGCTAATCCGCAAAACCGCTTCCATTTTCCGCGATCGTGCTAGGCTGCGGGCTGACAAAGGGGGGCGGGCCGTTGATCGAGAGCCGTCTGGCAGCCGCCGCGCTGATCGCGCTTGCGTTCGCCGGTATCGCTGAAGCGCAACCGAAATGGACGAGCTACGAGCCCGTCACCGTCGCTTTCCCGAAGCGCTCGAACGATCCGGCGCTCACGGTATTCCGCTCGATCCTCGCAGACGTCGCACGAAAGCAGGACCACAAGGCGCTGGAAAAATATATCGCGCGCGATTTCTTCTGGGAGCGTGATTTCGGCGGCGGCTACGACAAGAAGAAAGGTGCCTTCCGCAATTTCGCAGCGGCGCTCGAACTCGATGGCGAGAATGCGATCGGCTGGCGCCACCTCGCCGCCTTCTCCGATCAACTCAGCGGTCCCCACGAAAAGAAGAAGGGCGTGTTCTGCGGCCCGCCCGCCCCGCGCTACGACGAGAAGGCGTTCGAGGCGCTGCTGAAGCATACGAATAGCGACGCCTATGAATGGAGTTATCCCGCGCACGGCCACGTCATCGCGCGGGAGCAAAGCGCGCATGGCTCGCCGGAAGCCGGCAAGCTCGCCATGAACTTCGTCTATACGGATCTTGCCGCTCGCCCCGAAAACTTCGATCCCGCGAAAGACTGGACGCCGGTCATTATGCCGGACGGCAAACGCGCGTTCGTACAACCTGGCGAACTTCTCACCTTGCTCGACCCACGCTTGTGCTATGTGAAGCGCAATGGCAACTGGCTGATCGCGGGCTATATCGGCGGCGGCGACTGAAATTCTCCTGAAGCGTTCATGATCCTCCATAAATACCTCGACCAGGGCGGCAACGCCTTCGCGAACATCGAATTCGGCAAAGGCGACCGCGTACTGCTTTCGCAGACGAACAGCGGCTTCGCCGTGATGAAAACCATCTGGGGCGGACGGCTCCCGGTAAAAACGCTCTTCTCCGTCCATTCACTCATCATGGAGCGCATGGCGCGGGTGCTCGCACGCGACGAAACGCTGCCAGCGCGTCCCACCGCGATCTACGAGAAAGACGAAGCGGCTATGATGAAGTTTCTGGACGCCGCGCTCGTGGACCTCACCGCTGCCGGCAAGGGCGAGGCGATTCCCGGCGCGGTCGACGCGCTGGATGTCGAAAACATTCCCCCGCGCCCGATCGCGCTTTTCACGCGCTACGCGGTAACCGCGCAGTCCAGCGCCGATCTCGTCCGCAAGCTCGAGCGGCTGCAGAACATCCCGGGCTGATCCAGCCGACCTTCCCCGAAAGGCAAATTTCGCATGGCAGCCAAGTAACACTTGGTAATCTCGTATATTGACTCAATTTCACATTCATATCAGAGTTATATAATCAAATAACGCGATAATTACGGAGAATATCATGTCTGTGGGGCGGCGCGACTTTCTGAAAGGCACGGCTGCGGTGGCAGGTGCCACGGCGGCGAGCAACTTCATCTGCTTCGAAATCGCCAATGCGGCGCCGATTACGCCGCCGGTCGTGGACAAGCTGACCATTCGCGTCCTGCTCGACAGCGCGCACGATATTTTCCTGCGCGGCCAGGAAGTGAACGGCGTCAAGGCGACCCGCGCACGCGCCGCGGAAGACTATCGCCGCACGCTGCATAACCAGTGGGGCCTGTCGCTGCTGCTCGAATCCGAACAGGCAGGCGACCAGCGCGCGTCGCTGCTCGATTTCGGCTATAGCCCCGACGCGCTGCTCAACAACATCGAAATCCTGAAAGTCGATCCCTCGAAGATCAGCGCGCTGATCGTGAGCCATGGCCACTTCGATCATTTCGGCGGGCTGAACGGCTTTCTCGCGAAATTCCGCGACAAGCTGCCAGCGGACATCAAGCTCTATGCCGGCGGCGAAGACAATTTCTGCCACCGCGTTTCCCGCACGCCGGTCGAAGGCCAGTTCACCGATTTCGGCACGCTCGACCGCCGCGAGATCGAACAGCAGCGCGTGCCGGTCGTCCTTGCCGAAAGTCCCACCGTGGTCGGCCATGCCTTCACCACCGGGAAGATCGAACGCACGACGTTCGAGAAAGTGATTCCGAATACGCTCGTCGAATACGCGCCGAAGAAAGACGGCCTTGGTTGCGATGCCACGCACTACACGGCTGCAGAATTGCAGGGAAAGATCGTTCCCGACCTGCATCACCACGAGCATGCAACCGTCTTCAACATCAAGGGCAAAGGCCTTGTGGTCATCACCTCCTGCGGCCACGCCGGTATTCTGAATACGATCAAGCAGGCGCAGAAGGTTTCCGGTATCGAGAAAATTCATGCGCTGGTCGGCGGCTTCCATCTCGCGCCGGCCGCACCCGAATATCTCGCGCAGGCGGTTGCCGAACTGAAGCAGGTCAATCCGGACGTGGTGATCCCGATGCACTGCTCCGGCACGAACTTCGTGCGCGCGGTGCAGGAGCAGTTGCCGGAGAAGCTGATCCTCTCCACCACCGGCACCACGATCCAGTTCGCAGCATGAACCGCGAACGCACCGTTCTTGCCGTCATCGCACTCGCAGCTTTCGCCGCTTCGGCGGCGGGAGCCGCGAGCTACGCCAAACGCGTCTATGATCTGCAGGCGCGCGTTGCCGAGCAGAACGTGGTGCTGGAAGCCCCGCAGGCGCGGCTTATGGAAGAACTGATGTGGAACCGCACCAAGATCGGCGGTCCCTTCACGCTCACCGATCATACCGGCAAGAAGCGCGCGCTCGACGATTTCCGCGGGCGCTTTACGCTGCTCTATTTCGGCTTCACCAATTGCCCGGACATCTGCCCGACCGATCTTTATTCGATGTCGAAAGCGATCGAGGAGCTAGGGAGCGACGGCGAGAAGGTGAATCTCGTTTTCGTAACGCTCGATCCCGAACGCGACACGCCGGAAAAACTTTCGCAGTATATTTCGCTATTCCACCCGCGGCTGGTCGCGCTCACCGGCACGCCGGGCGAGATCCGCAGCGCTGCGAACCTCTACAAGGTCTATTTCCAGAAGACGAAGCTCGGCGAAGGCGCGAACGACTACACCGTCGATCACTCCGCCTTCGTCTATCTGCTCAATGCCGAGGGGCGCTATCTCGGCTTCTATCCGCCGAATACCTCGCCCGACCGGATCGCGCAGATCGTACGCCAGTGGCTGCAGGAAAAATCCGCGAGCCGGACGCCGGAAACTTCGCCGAATTAGCAATCCCGGCCAATGCGCCGCCCTTTCCATGCCGCCTTCCCGCGCCCATATTGGCGGCATGCCCAAAGCACCGAAATCCAAGGCCGGTAAGGCCGAAAAGCCCTACCGCACCGCCCGCGGCGTCAGCCACGGCATGGCGGAACGCCCGCAGCTCGGCTTCGAACCCGCGCCCGCGCTGGCCCCGGTAGTGGACCCGGAACTCGCGCGCGCGGCCGGCTTCGAGAAGCCGCAGGATGAGCAGGATTTCCGCCCCGCGCTGGGCTCGTCGAAGAGCGCTGACGCGCTGACCGACCTGATCGCCAAGGGCCGCCCCGAGATCAACAACACCGCCTGGATGCCGCATCGCCCGGAACGTCCGGCGAAATCCGAGGGCGGCATCAAGTTCAAGCTCGTTTCCGAATTCGCGCCCGCCGGCGACCAGCCAACCGCGATCGACGAACTCGTGAAAGGCGTGCAGGAGAACGAACGCACGCAGGTGCTCTTGGGCGTCACCGGCTCCGGCAAGACCTTCACCATGGCGCAGGTGATCGAGCGCACGCAGCGCCCCGCACTCATCCTCGCGCCGAACAAGACGCTCGCCGCGCAGCTTTACGGCGAGTTCAAGGCGTTCTTTCCCGAGAACGCGGTCGAGTATTTCGTCTCGTACTATGACTACTACCAGCCGGAAGCCTATGTCCCGCGCACGGACACTTACATCGAGAAAGATTCCGCGATCAACGAGCAGATCGACCGCATGCGCCACTCGGCGACGCGCGCGCTCCTGGAGCGCGACGACGTCATCATCGTCGCCTCGGTGTCCTGCATTTACGGCATCGGCTCGGTCGAAACCTATTCGCGCATGACCTTCGACATCAAGAAGGGCGCGAAGCTCGACCAGCGTCAGCTCATCGCCGATCTCGTGGCGCTTCAATATCGCCGCACCGACATGGATTTCGCGCGCGGCTCCTTCCGCGTGCGCGGCGACGTCATCGAAATCTTCCCCGCGCACTACGAGGACCGCGCCTGGCGCGTCTCGCTGTTCGGCGACGACGTGGAGGCAATCCACGAATTCGATCCGCTCACCGGCGCGAAGCACAACGAGCTCGAATTCATCAAGATCTACGCGAACTCGCATTACGTGACGCCGCGCCCGACGCTCAATCAGGCGATCGAAGGCATCCGCGACGAACTGAAAATGCGACTGAAGGAACTGATCGACGCCGGACGCCTTCTCGAAGCGCAGCGGCTCGAGCAGCGCACGATGTTCGACCTCGAAATGCTGATGGCGGCCGGCGTCTGCTCCGGCATCGAAAATTATTCGCGCTGGCTCACGGGCCGCAATCCCGGCGATCCGCCGCCGACGCTGTTCGAATACGTGCCGGACAACGCCATCGTCTTCGTGGACGAAAGCCACGTCACCATCCCGCAGATCGGCGGCATGTATCGCGGCGACTTCCGCCGCAAGGCGACGCTGGCCG
>DAORMJ010000051.1:0-6494 GCA_035440445.1 Xanthobacteraceae bacterium | reverse complement strand
ACAACATCTCGATGGAAGTGCAGCTGATCGTTCCGATCGCGATGGAAGAAAAGCTCCGCTTCGCCATCCGCGAAGGCGGCCGCACGGTTGGTGCAGGGGTTGTTGCGAAAATCATTGAATGATTTGAGCAACGAGCCCGTTAGCGACAACCGAATCCAAAATGGCGCGAAGGCGGTAAATCGTCCGCGCGCCCGGTGCAGGTCCAAGAAAAGGGGCGCCTTAAGCAGGCGCCCCTTCTCAATTTGAAGCTCAAAGCGCCTCAAACTATAGGTTTGCGAATTACCGCTATCGACTGGCCGAAGGACGCCGCGCCCGTCAGCCGCAATCCACTTTCGCATTCCACGGGCTCGGTAAGCGGTATAACGCTTTGATCGCCTGGAATGAGTTTTTCGAGCTGCAGTCCAAGATGCTCGCACCAGACCCCAAATATGTCCGGCTCGATGAAGACGTTGATTGGTGGCTTGAAAAACGCCTTGGAGGCGTTTTCTAGAACGTCCTGAAAGTTCGGCCAGTGGGCCGGGTTGGTGAACTGCAAAAACGACACGACGATCAATCCGCCGGGCTTGGCTACCCGCCGCGCCTCCTCGAGATAGCGATAGGATTCGTGATGGGCGAGGTGAGTGACGACCGAGAAGAAGGTCACGAAGTCGGCAACATTGTCCTTCTCCGGAATGGTCAGTCCTTCGACTGCGGTGAAACGGAAGTGAGCGGGCGCGTGCGCTCGCGCGTATTTCAGCAGTCGCGGCACGACATCGGTACCGTGGTAGTTCACTTTGGGCATGGCGGCGTTCAGCGCATTGGCCAGGCGCCCGCTGCCGCAACCGATATCTACAATGGAGGACGCATCCGATAAGCCGAGGCTGCGCAAGAGCGCCAGTTCGATTTTCCCGAAGGCTTCGAATTCGCCTCCAACGGATAATCGAGCCCCGGCGTCCCTCCCGACCGTGAGGGTAAGCGCCAGAGCCTGCGCGCGCTGGTCCCTGACGAAATGGGGCGTCCTGGTGGCGAAAGGCATACGATTCGCGAGCCAGCCAATGGCGCTGGAAAATACGGACATTCTGAGCGGAACCCCTTGGCCTGTGGCGGCAAACTGGCGAATGTTACGGTGGAAAGCTTACGGCGGGCATAAAAGCCCTTACAAATGACCGAATTGGCCCTATATTCAGCGCCATTCGCCCTTGCAAACACTGATCCGATACTGCATTAGTCCCCCGCGGCGGGCCTTATGGCCTTTTTGCCGCCTTTCCCGCTTGCGGAGGAGTGTAGCTCAATTGGCTAGAGCACCGGTCTCCAAAACCGGGGGTTGGGGGTTCGAGTCCCTCCACTCCTGCCAGCCAACGAGTGGCGGCAAGGATCGCGAAGCAGGGCGAGGAAAGAAAACATCGCGCAATTCCGCGCGGGGCGAATAGGCGACGGCGAAGAAAGTAAAATGGCGATCAAACCCTTCGAATTCCTCCAGCAGGTGCGCGCGGAGACCTCCAAGGTCACCTGGCCGACCCGCCGCGAGACGATTCTGACGACCATCATGGTGTTCGTGATGGCGACGGTCGCCGCGATCTTTTTCCTGCTTGCCGATCAGATCATCCGGTTCGGCATGAACTTCCTTTTGAACCTCCTGCGCTGACGGAGAAGCAAGTGGCCAAGCGCTGGTACATCGTTCACGCCTACTCGAATTTCGAGAAGAAGGTTCAGGAGTCCATCCGCGAAGGCGCGCAGAGCCGCGGCCTTGCGGACCACTTCGAAGAGATTCTCGTGCCGACCGAGAAGGTCACCGAAGTCCGCCGCGGGCGGAAGGTCGAGACCGACCGCAAGTTTTTCCCGGGCTACGTGCTCGTGAAATGCGAAATGACGGACGAGATTTATCACCTCATCAAGAACACCCCGAAGGTCACGGGGTTTCTGGGGGCGGACAAGTCGAAGCCGCTGCCGATTCCGGAAGCGGAAGCGCAGCGCATCCTGCAGCAGGTGCAGGAAGGCATCGAGCGTCCGAAGCCCTCGATCACGTTCGAGATCGGCGAGCAGGTTCGCGTCGCCGACGGCCCGTTCGCCTCGTTCAACGGCACCGTCGAAGAAGTCGACGACGGCCGCGCGCGCCTGAAAGTGGCGGTATCGATTTTCGGCCGGGCGACCCCGGTCGAGCTGGAATTCGGCCAGGTCGAGAAGACCTGACCGGCATTGTGGGAGGCAGGGCAGGCGCTTCGCCGCGTCTGGCCGGAAGCCGCACCACGACACTGTCGTCCGGAATAGACCGGGCGAATTAGGAGAAGACGATGGCGAAGAAAATAACCGGCTATCTGAAGTTGCAGGTGCCTGCGGGCGCTGCAAATCCGGCTCCGCCGATTGGCCCGGCTCTGGGTCAGCGCGGCCTGAACATCATGGAATTCTGCAAGGCGTTCAACGCGAAGACGCAGCAGATGGAGAAGGGAATGCCCGTTCCCGTCACCATCACGATCTACGCGGATCGCTCCTTTACGTTTGAGATGAGGACGGCACCGATTTCGTACTTCCTCAAGAAGGCCGCGAAGGTGCAGTCGGGCGCGAAGACTCCGGGACGCGAGCCGGTCGGTTCGGTCTCGAAGGCGCAGATCAAGGAGATCGCCGAGAAGAAAATGGCCGATCTCAATTGCGATACGGTCGAAGCCGCGATGCGCATGATCGAAGGATCGGCGCGTTCGATGGGCCTTGCGGTGACAGGATAAGCGCCATGGCAAAGAACAAGCGTTACAACAAGATCGTCGAAGGCATCGAGCCGCTGAAGCTCTACGGCCTCGACGAAGCCGTGAAGATGGTCAAAGAGCGCGCGAAAGCGAAGTTTGACGAAACCATCGAAATCGCAATGAACCTCGGCGTCGATGCCAAGCAGACCGATCAGATGGTCCGTGGCGTCGTGACGTTGCCGAACGGCACTGGCCGTACGGCGCGCGTTGCGGTCTTCGCCAAGGGTGCGAAGGCCGAAGAAGCCAAGAAAGCCGGTGCGGATGTCGTCGGTGCGGAAGATCTGTTCGAACAGGTCAGCGCGGGCAACATTAACTTCGATCGCTGCATTGCGACCCCGGACATGATGGGCCTCGTCGGCCGCCTCGGTAAGGTGCTCGGTCCCCGCGGCATGATGCCGAACCCGAAGGTCGGCACCGTGACCATGGATGTCACGAATGCGGTCAAGGGCGCCAAGGGCGGCTCCGTCGAGTTCCGCATCGAGAAGGCGGGCATCGTGCAGGCCGGCGTCGGCAAGGCGTCGTTCTCGGCCGAGCAGCTTTCGCAGAATATCCGCACTTTCGTGGACGCCGTTTCGAAGTCGAAGCCGGCTGCCTCGAAGGGCACCTTCATCAAGAAGATCGCCATCTCGTCCTCGATGGGACCTGGCGTTCGCGTTGATACGCAGTCCGCGCTCAACGCCTGACGAAAGAGTTTCCGCGCGGGCGCTTGCGTCCGCGTGGTTACATCGGAAGAGCCTGAAACGTTCTTCCGGTGGTCCTGTCCGAGACTGCCGGTGTTTCGTTCGCGAAACTTAATCCCCTCAAGGGCCAGCAATAGACGGAGAAGACCGGAATTGGCGCCATGTCCTTCCAAGTCATGCGCGCCCTTGACGGTTCGAACCAAAGACCGCGCGTTCGGGAGCGATCCCGGGCGAACGGGGACAGGGCAGTAGAGCGCCGTTCCGCTCTTCTCGCCTGATACGCGCGAAGACGGGCCGGCATTGTCGAAGCCGGCGGTCACGGGAAGTCCCGTTGCCGTCAACCGGAGAAGTGAAAGTGGACCGAGCGGAAAAGCGCGAGTTCGTCACGAGCTTCAACCAGACGATGAAGTCGGCTGGTGCAGTCGTGGTGGCTCATTATTCCGGTCTCACTGTTGCTCAGATGTCGGACTTGCGCCGGCAGATGAAGAAGCAGGGAGCCGGCGTGAAGGTCGCGAAAAACCGCCTCGCCAAGATTGCTCTTGAAGGTACCGACGTTGCTCATGTCTCGCCCCTTCTGAAGGGGCCGACGGTCATTGCCTATTCTGATGACCCAATTGCAGCGCCGAAGGTTGCCGTCGATTTCGCCAAGGCGAACGAAAAGTTCGTGATCCTTGGTGGCGCGATGGGCGCAACCTCTCTGAACCCCGACGCGGTGAAGGCACTTGCCTCGCTGCCGTCGCTCGACGAACTGCGCGCGAAGATCATCGGCCTCGTTCAGGCGCCGGCGACCAAGATCGCACAGCTCGCCAACGCACCGGCTGCGAAGCTGGCGCGGGTGTTTGGTGCTTATGGAGCGAAGGAATCCGCGTGAGGCGGTCCGGTAGCAACATTCTGGTTCGAACCTAAATAAGGAAACTGACAAATGGCCGATCTGGCAAAAATCGTTGACGATCTTTCGTCGCTCACCGTCCTCGAGGCGGCCGAGCTCGCAAAGATGCTTGAAGAAAAGTGGGGCGTTTCGGCTGCTGCCGCGGTTGCGGTTGCAGGCCCGGCTGGCGCCGCCGCTGCTCCGGTGGAAGAGAAGACCGAATTCACGGTCGTGCTCGCCGCCGCAGGCGACAAGAAGATCGAAGTGATCAAGGAAGTCCGCGGTCTCACCGGCCTCGGACTGAAGGAGGCGAAAGACCTCGTCGAAGGCGCGCCGAAGACCGTCAAGGAAGGCGTGAACAAGGACGAAGCCAACAAGATCAAGGCGACCCTCGAGAAAGTCGGCGCCAAGGTCGAACTCAAGTAAGTGCTTGCGTAAGCCGGGCGGCGTTCTGCGCCGCCCGGTACTGCCGCTTCAATTCTAGCGGACGAGATTCTTTTCCGTTCTTTTCGAACGGAAGCACCATGCGGAAAACGGCGGGCAGCGCGATGAACGCGGCTGTTGCCAACCGGAGCGAGGAAAGAGATGGCGCAAACTTTCACTGGCCGGAAGCGGGTTCGCAAATTCTTCGGGAAGATCGCGGAAGTGGCGGAGATGCCGAACCTCATCGAGGTTCAGAAGGCATCTTACGACCAGTTCCTGCAGATCGACGAACCGGAGGGCGGCCGCCCGGACGACGGATTGCAGGCAGTCTTCAAATCGGTATTTCCGATTTCGGACTTTGCCGGCACGTCGATGCTCGAATTCGTGAAGTACGAGTTCGAACAGCCGAAGTATGACGTCGATGAATGCCGCCAGCGCGGCATGACCTTCGCTGCGCCGCTCAAAGTGACGCTGCGCCTCATCGTATTCGATGTGGACCCGGAAACGCAGGCGAAGTCGGTCAAGGACATCAAGGAGCAGGACGTCTACATGGGCGACATTCCGCTCATGACGTCGAACGGCACCTTCATCGTCAACGGCACCGAGCGCGTCATCGTCTCGCAGATGCACCGCTCGCCGGGCGTGTTCTTCGATCACGACAAGGGCAAGAGCCACTCGTCGGGCAAGCTGCTGTTCGCCGCCCGCATCATTCCCTATCGCGGCTCGTGGCTCGACATCGAGTTCGACGCGAAGGACATCGTGCACGCGCGCACCGACCGTCGCCGCAAGATTCCGGTGACGTCGCTGCTCTATGCGCTCGGTCTCGACGCCGAGGAAATCCTGCGCACGTTCTATGAAATCATCACCTACAAGCGCACCAAGGACGGCGGCTGGCGCGTGCCGTTCGACCCGCGCCGCATGAAGGGCTTCCAGGCCATCGTCGATCTCTACGACGCCGACACCGGCGAAGTCGTGATCGAGGCCGGCAAGAAACTTTCGGTGCGTCAGGCCCGGCAGCTTGCCGACAAGGGCCTGAAGGCGATCAAGCTCACCAACGAAGACATCTACGGCCAGTACATCGCCGAGGACATCGTCAATCCGGAAACCGGCGAAATCTTCGTCGAAGCCGGTGCCGAAATCGACGAGAAGGTCATCGAGACGCTGGACGAGGCCGGTTACGACGAGATGCCGATCCTCGACATCGACCACGTGACAGTCGGTGCCTATATCCGCAACACGCTCACGGTGGACAAGAACAACACGCGCGAAGAAGCGCTGTTCGACATCTATCGCGTAATGCGTCCGGGCGAGCCGCCCACCGTCGACACCGCGGAAGCGATGTTCCATTCGCTGTTCTTCGATCCGGAGCGTTACGATCTCTCCGCGGTTGGCCGCGTGAAGATGAACATGCGTCTTGACCTCGACTGCCCGGACACGGTGCGGGTGCTCCGCAAGGAAGACATCATCGCCGTGATCCGCACGCTGCTCGACCTGCGTGACGGCAAGGGTGACATCGACGACATCGATCACCTCGGCAACCGCCGCGTGCGTTCGGTCGGCGAACTGATGGAAAATCAGTATCGTCTCGGCCTGTTGCGCATGGAGCGCGCGATCAAGGAGCGCATGTCGTCGGTCGATATCGACACCGTCATGCCGCAGGACCTGATCAACGCGAAGCCGGCGGCAGCCGCTGTCCGCGAGTTCTTCGGTTCCTCGCAGCTCTCGCAGTTCATGGACCAGACCAATCCGCTGTCCGAGATCACGCACAAGCGTCGTCTCTCGGCGCTCGGACCGGGCGGCCTGACG
>DAORMJ010000050.1:0-7230 GCA_035440445.1 Xanthobacteraceae bacterium | reverse complement strand
GAAGAAGTCGAACCCGCTCTTCCTGCTCGACGAGATCGACAAGATGGGCGCGGACTTCCGCGGCGACCCTTCCTCGGCGCTGCTCGAAGTGCTGGATCCGGAGCAGAACTCGACGTTCGCGGACCACTATCTGGAGGTCGATTACGACCTCTCGAACGTGATGTTCGTGACCACGGCGAATACGCTCAACATCCCGCCGGCACTGCTCGATCGTATGGAAGTGATCCGCATCGCGGGTTATACCGAGAACGAGAAGGTCGAGATCGCGCGCCGCCATCTCATTCCCGAGGTGGCTGCCAAGCACGGGCTGAAGCCGGAAGAGTGGTCGATCAGCGACGACGCGCTGCTCACCGTGATCCGCCGCTACACCCGCGAAGCGGGCGTGCGTTCGCTCGAGCGCGAACTTGCGACCGTTATCCGCAAGGGCGTGAAGGAGCTCATCACCGAGAACAAGGAAAAGGTTTCGGTGACGGCGGACAACCTCGAGACGTATCTCGGCGTGCCGAAGTATCGCTACGGCGAGGCGGAGCGCGAGGACATGACCGGCGTCGTTACCGGTCTTGCCTGGACGGAAGTGGGCGGCGAACTGCTCACGATCGAAGGCCTGATGATGCCCGGCAAGGGCAAGATGACGGTCACTGGCAACCTGCGTGACGTGATGAAGGAATCGATCTCCGCGGCGGCGTCCTACGTTCGCTCGCGCGCCATCGACTTCGGCATCAAGCCGCCGCTATTCGAGAAGCGGGACATCCACGTCCACGTTCCGGAAGGGGCGACCCCGAAGGACGGACCGTCGGCAGGTGTCGCGATGGTCACGGCGATCGTTTCGGTGATGACCGGCATTCCGGTCCGCCGCGATGTCGCAATGACCGGCGAGATCACGCTGCGCGGCCGGGTGCTTCCGATCGGCGGCCTGAAGGAGAAGCTCCTTGCGGCCCACCGTGGCGGCATCAAGAAGGTGCTGATCCCGGAAGAGAACGCAAAAGACCTGACCGAGATTTCGGATCAGATCAAAGGCGGTCTTGAGATCGTGCCGGTTTCGCGGATGGACGAGGTGCTCGCGCACGCGCTGGTCCGCAAGCCCGAGCCGATTGAATGGGACGAGGCGGCGGAAGCCGCCAACGCCAAGCCGGTCGGCAAGGAAGATTCTTCCTCGGTGATCGCGCACTAAGCGACGAATGATACCGGCGCCCGCGGCGGGGAAACCTTCCGCGGGCGCTTTTCGTTTCCGGACGCTTTCCGATGCGAATCATCCCCTAACCGGCTACCATCGCTTGCGTTCCGGGCCAAAAGGCTGAACCTCGGCCGGAGAACGGACCGGGGCCCGGAGAGAGAACGCAGCCAGGGAAGGAAATTCGAATGACCAAGAACGATCTGATCGTACAGGTTTCGGAAGTCTCCAACTTGACCCGTATCCAGGCGACAGCCGCGGTCGAAGCGACCTTCGACCTGATGACCAAGGCGCTGAAAGCGGGAGACGAAGTGAAGATCGTCGGCTTCGGCACCTTCACGGTTGCGAATCGCGCGGCGCGCGAAGGCCGCAATCCGCGCACCGGCGAAGCGGTGCATATTCCCGCATCCAAGGCGCCGAAATTCTCGGCCGGGAAGGGCCTGAAAGACGCCGTCAACCGCTGAAGGCGAGACGGTTGATCCCGGCGGGCGCGCGTCGTAAACGGGCGCCCTGCCAGGCGCGCTTAGCTCAGCTGGTAGAGCATCTCGTTTACACCGAGAGGGTCGGCGGTTCGAGCCCGTCAGCGCGCACCATCACTCCTTGACTTGTTACTTTTTCGGGGCGGTTTGGCCGGGTAGCCTTTCGCACCCGGAGGGCGTCATGGTCAGAGCCGTTCAACTCGCTTTTTTGTTTTGGTTTTCGATGGCGGCAACTGCCACGGCGCAGGAGCTCCGGATTTACTCGCCACCCATTGCACTCGGCGATAACACCACGGCGGACCTGCGGATCATCGAAGATCGCGGCGAGGGCACAACCACCTTCGATCTCTGCTACGCCTTCAACGTCGATAACAGCAACGGCGTCCTGACGCTCGGCGATTACGATCGCCTGTTGCTACCGTTGAGGGCCGATGGCGCAAGCCTCACCGGCAACGCGACTTCAAGCGAGAAGAAAGAGCCGGTTGCGGTGAAGCTGCAGCGGCGTGCCGCAAGCGATGGCCGCCTCGTTTTCTCGGGGATCATCGAGATTGGCGGCAAGAGCTTTCCAGTAACCAGCGAACCGACAGGCGGAGCCGAGCCTTCGCCGGAAACGGAATACGTCAATATCGTCGAGGGGCCGGAGGGGTTTGACGAGGGCAACTCTCCGAATACCGTGGGCATCAAATACCGACGTGGGACGCTGCCGGTGCTGCTGGAGGCCTTGCGCGACGCCAACGTGAAGATCGACCTCACGTCGAGCGCAATCGACCGCTGCGCTTCGCTGCGTTCCGGCGAGGAGTATCTACGGCTCATCACGGCGCCGGAAGAATCGCAGGCGCTTGTCGAGCGGCTGCGCAAGCTGCCGAATGTGTTGCGCGCCGGATGGAGTACACCGCAGCTGTGGACGCCGACAGTCCGCGTCGGCAAGGCGCGGTGGGTCAGCAAAGGCGTGCTGGATCGGCAGAAGGTCGCCGGCGATCTCGCTGCTGCCGTCGCAAAACATGTCGGGGCAAGCATCACGGGGACGAACTGGGATGCAAAAAGCGGAGAACTGAAAGTCTCGTTCAAGCGCCCGTCGAAGCTGTTTCCCGGCCTTGGCCTGACGGAAACCTACCAGATGACGGCGCTGGTGACTGCGGACCGCTTCGGCGAGACGAACAATGCGTTGATCTGGGGGCCGACGATCTCGGGCGAGGTTGTCGACGAGCGCAGCGGAAACCGTCTGACTTTCGTGCCTCTCTACCTGTATGCGGGGCCGCCGGAAGGCATTGTCATCAATGTCGAGCCGGAAATCCTGGCGGCTCTGCTGGATGCGGAGTCCTGGAATTCCTCGGACGGCGTTTGGGTGAAGCGTTAGAAAAGAAAGCGGCGGCGCGCCTCTGCGCACCGCCGCCCAATCCTACGTCGCCGGATCGCTTACTTGCGCATCGTTTTCAGGGCTTCCGCCCAGCGCAGTAGTTCGTCGAGCATTTTGGTCGAGCCTTCCTTGACCGGATCGGTCGGCTGAAAGACGCCATCCTTGATCATGCTGGCAACCATCGGCACCGGCACGCCCTCGGTGATCGGCATCATCTTCAAGGTCGTTAGAATTTCCTTGAGCGATTGCGCCGCGCGTAAGCCCCCGGAAATGCCGCCGTAGCTGAGCAGTCCAGCCGGTTTGTAATTCCATTCCGAGAAAATGTAGTTGAGCGCGTTCACGAGGGCGGGTGGCGCGAAGAAATTGTATTCGGGGTGAACGAAGACGTAGGCGTCGGCTTCCTTGATCTTCGCGCTCCAGCGCTTGGTATGCTCGTGCTGATACTGGCCGGTCGCGGGATGCTTCGGTTCGTCATAAACGGGCAGATTGAAGTCCGCGATATCGACAAGCTCCACGTCGAACTTACCGTGCTGCTTCGCGAATTCAGCGAACCACTTTGCGACAGTTGGCCCGTTGCGGCCGGGGCGGGTGCTGCCGATGATGACTTGTAGTTTGAGCGCCAATTGATTTCTCCACGTTAGATTGAAGTGCGGCTGGAGCGCCGCTGAAAATTCCTCCGTTTCCTATCAGCTATCGCCGGGAGGCAGGCATATCGTTTTTGCAATGTGGATTGTTCAGCAATGCGCCGCTTGGAGGAGTCGGCAAAAATACAAACGGCGACGCGCTTTCGCGCATCGCCGTTGGAACTAACTAGGCTCGTAGAAAGAAAGAAGCTTAGACCGCTTCCTTCAATTCCTTGGCCGCACGGAAAGCGACCTTCTTCGAGGCCTTGATCTGGATCTGCTCGCCGGTCGCCGGGTTGCGGCCCATGCGGGCAGCGCGCTTGCGGACCTGAAGGATACCGAGACCGCTCATGCGGACCCGATCGCCCTTCTTGAGCAGCTTGGTGATCTTCGCGACCAGATCGTTGAGGATCTGCTCGCTCTGCTTCTTCGACAGTTCGTGTTCTTCGGCTAGCTGCGCCGCCAGATGCTTAAGCGTGTGCGTGGCGGGCGTCGCCGACTTCTTCTCAGCCATGGATGAGCTCCTTTGTCATCAAGCGGCGTAGGAACGTTGCAATTTCTGGCGTTTAGACGATTCGGAACGAGCCGACTATCAGGAAGCACCCATTTTCCGGGGTTTTTTGCATTCAGGGTCGTGGAAAGCGCCTTGACTAAAGGGATTACGGTCTTTATCCGGACCACTCTCCCTTCGGGGGCGTAGCTCAGTTGGTTAGAGCGCCGGCCTGTCACGCCGGAGGCCGCGGGTTCGAGTCCCGTCGCTCCCGCCACTTCCTCCAATCCATTGAAATAAATGTGATTTTCTGCGGTCTTTACCGCGCGGAGGAACCGTGGTCCGCTGGCGTGAAAGTCGCCGCTTGGCGGCATTGAATAAGGGCTGATTCATGCGATTTGGTTGGCTGCCTGCTTCGCTCGCCTTGTTTTTTGTCGCTATGGCGGCGGGTCCTGCTGCATCGCAGCGTGGACCACAGGTCATCTACGCACAAGACGAACTGCCGGATGGCGAAACGCCCGGTGTGATTCCCAAACAGGAAGAAGCAGCGCCGCAGTTTCAGAAGCAGGTTGTTTTCTTCCGGACCAATGAAGAGCCGGGCACCATCATCATCCACACCAGTGAGCGCTTTCTCTATCTCGTGATGGGGAATAACAGGGCGCTTCGCTACGGCGTCGGCGTGGGCCGAGATGGCTTTACCTGGATGGGGCTGCACAAGATCACGCGCAAAGCGGAGTGGCCGGATTGGCGTCCGCCGCCGGAGATGATCGAGCGCCAGCCTTATCTTCCGCGCTTCATGGCAGGCGGCCCCGGCAACCCGCTGGGCGCACGCGCGCTGTACATCGGCAATACGATTTATCGTATCCACGGCACCAATCAGCCGCACACCATCGGGCATGCGGTGTCGTCAGGCTGTTTCCGCATGGTCAATAACGACGTGGTCGATCTGTTCGACCGTGTGCCGGTCGGGACCCGCGTGATCGTCAAGCACGCGCCGACGATGTAGCGAATCGGTGGAGGAAAGCGCCATGACAAAACTGAAGATCCTGTTCTGGTCCGCCGCCGTCCTCTTCGTGACGGTGAGCGCGGGGCATGCGCAGACCCTCAAGGCCGTAAAGGACCGCGGCTCGCTGGTTTGCGGCGTAAGCCAAGGGCTTCCGGGGTTCTCCGAGAGCGATGGCAAGGACAAATGGACCGGCTTCGACGTTGATTTCTGCCGCGCGGTCGCAGCGGCGATTTTCGACGACCCTAACAAGGTCACCTTCGTGCCGCTCAACGCCTCCGAGCGATTCGATGCGTTGAAAGCCGGAAAGATCGATATCCTGTCGCGTAACTCCACCTGGACGCTCGGCCGCGAAACGGAAGGGCTGACCTTCGCCGGTGTGACCTATTACGACGGTCAGGGCTTCATGGTCCGCAAGACTCGTAACGTAATGACCTCCATGGACCTCGCGAACGTGAAGGTTTGCGTTCAGGCAGGGACCACGACGGAGCTCAATCTCGTCGATTATTTCAATCAGAACGGCATGCGCTTCGAGATCGTGAAGGTCGCGAACATTCACGACCTCATCAAGGCCTACGAAAACGCGAAGTGCGACGTGCTGACCGGCGATGTCTCGCAGCTCTATGCGATACGGCTCGAACTCGCAAAGCCAAACGAGCACACGATTCTTGCGGACGTCATTTCCAAAGAACCGCTCGGCCCCGCCGTCCGAAAGGGCGACGAACAGTGGTTCGACGTCGTGAAGTGGGTCAATTTCGCAATGTTGAACGCGGACGAGCTCGGCGTTCACAATGCCAAACTTACCGACGCCTTGAAATCCGAAAAGGCAGACCTGAAACGCCTGCTGGGCCGCGACGGCGATTACGGCGAGAAACTCGGACTGACCCGTGACTGGGTTGTCCGGATCGTGCGCCACGTCGGCAGCTACAGCGACGTGTTCGAGCGCAATATCGGCATGAAGTCGAAGGTGATGATCCCGCGCGGCCTCAACCATCTCTGGAGCGCCGGCGGCATCCAGTACGCGCCGCCGATCCGCTGAGGCGGTGAGAACGCATCGCGTCCCCGGCTCAGGTCCGGGGACGGGCGACAAACAGCGCTTCTAGTTGCTGCTCGGTGGCGGTGGAGCCATGAAAACGGGCCGGTCCGTTTGCGGCGCAGGCGCTTCGGCAGGTTGCTGCTTCTGCTTGGTGGTTTTCTTCTTCGGCGGCGATTTTTTCTTCGTGCGCGTCGGCGTCGTTCCCTCGCAACGGACGTAGATCGCGGTTCCGTATCGCGAAGCAATCTCCGCACTGACCCATCGCATCACTAGAACTTTTCCGTCGAACGAGAGGATTTCCCGATCCTGCTCGCCGCCGGCTTCGCCTTCGGGCCCGACAAAGGTTTTCCCGGCCAGCCCCTTCAACTGGAGTTCCTCGGGAACAGTCTGGTCGGCGAGATGCATGACAAGTCCGCCATTCGGGCCCCTGACGATTTCATAGGGCTGGCGGCATTGCTGGCGGGCTTCCGCCTCGGTGCGGGTCCGGTCTTCGTCGCGCTGATAGGCCGCCAGGCCGTAGCGTCCGGCGAGCTGGTCGGCGGTATAGGCCGGCGGGGAGGCTGCCGGTGTCGTCGTCATACTCGGGATATTCACGCCGGTTCCGGCGCATCCGGCGATCAACAAGGTCGCAGGTATCAAAAGGTACCATGCGGTCTTCTGGGTACGCGAAAGGGCCCGCATCATGTTTCCTTTACAAAGCTGCCAAGCGCGAGCGTAGCTCGCTTCGGGAACGGCGGGAAGTCATTGGAATACGCCGTTTTTAGACTGATTGAACCCTTGCTTCGGCTGGGGGGCTGCGTTACTCCCTAGCGTCTTTCGAACCATTCGCAACTGCGAAATCGGGAGGCGCAGCCTTCGATCCGAAGGCGCCAATGTTGTGCCCCGTGAGGGTTCCGATGACGGTTCTGATCAACGACTATCTTCCGGTAGTAATCTTTATCGGCGTTGCGGCTGTAATTGGCCTCGCGCTGCTTATTTCGCCGTTTCTGCTGGCCTACCAGAAGCCGGACCCGGAAAAGCTCTCGGCCTACGAATGCGGCTTCAACGCCTTCGACGATGCGCGCATGAAGT
>DAORMJ010000049.1:0-8746 GCA_035440445.1 Xanthobacteraceae bacterium | reverse complement strand
GCATCGTGATCGCCGCGGTCAAGGACTTCAAGGCGAAGAAGGGCGTCGGCATCGACCTCGACCCGCAGCGCATCAAGGAAGCGAACGCGAACCTCGCCAAGTCCGGCGTCGGCGACCGCGTGACCTTCCTGCGCCAGAACATTTTCGAGACGGATTTCAGCGAAGCGAATGTCGTTTCGCTCTATCTGCTCTCGACGCTGAATTTCAAACTGCGTCCTACCATCCTGAACATGCGCCCCGGCACGCGCATCGTGACGCAGAGCTTCGACATGGCGGACTGGGCTCCCGACCACACCGAGAACGTCGAATTCGACAACGACGGCTATAAGGGCTCGCGGCGGGTTTATCTTTACATCGTGCCCGCGAAGATCGAAGGCAAATGGTCGCTCGAGACAAGCGCCGGCAAGATCGATCTCGATCTGAAGCAGCATTTCCAGCGCTTCACAGGTTCCGCCACGGTCGGCGGCAAGACCGCAGAGATCAAAGACGGCAAACTCAACGGCGGTGCGATCGAGTTCACGCTCGACATCGCAGGCAAGCCGGTGAAATTCGAAGGCAAGGTGGACGGCAACACGATCACCGGCAACAACTGGACCGCTAAGAAAGCGTCGTAAGGATTACGGGGGCAGACATGGCTGAAAAACAAAGCACAAGCGGACAGATCTCCGTTTTCGACGCGACCGTCCTGATCGTCGGCATGATCATCGGGGTCGGCATCTTCGCCTTGCCGCCGCTGGTCGCGACCATGTCGGCCAGTCCGGCAATCTTCCTGGGCTTCTGGCTGCTCGGCGGGCTCGTCACCCTGATCGGCGTGCTGTGTTACGCCGAGCTTGGCACCGCCTTTCCCGGCCCCGGCGGCGAGTACCGCTATCTCGGCAAGGCCTATGGCCAGAAGCTCGCGGTCCTGTTCGCCTGGGCGCGCGGCACGGTCATCCAGACCGGCGCCATCGCCGCGGTCGCCTTTGTCTATGGCGACTACATGTCCCAGCTTCTGCCGATCCCGGGCGGATATTCGTCAGCCATTCACGCAGCGATCGCGCTGATCGTGCTGACCGCGATAAACATCGCGGGCCTCGATCCGACTAAGCGGACGCAAGCGCTGCTAACGATCCTCGAAGTGTCGTCGCTTGTTGCCGTCACCATTGCAGGCTTCCTCGCAACCCCGGCTGCAAGTGCGGCGGTTAGCGTGACCGGCGGCTCGCAGTCGCTGGGCGCTGCCGGCCTCGCGCTCGTCTTCGTGCTCTTCACCTATGGCGGCTGGAACGAGATTTCCTATCTCACCAACGACATGAAGGACGTCCGCAAGAACCTTGCGAAAACCGTCGCCATCTCCACGGCAATCGTTACGCTGCTCTATCTGCTCATCAACTACGCCTATCTCTCCGCACTCGGCCTGCAGAGCCTGCGTGATTCGAAGGCGGTCGGCGTCGATGTGCTGCGGCTCCTGATGGGCGACCGCGGCGCGAGCATCCTTGCCGCGATGGTCGTGATCTGTGCGCTCTCGACGCTGAACGCGACCGTGCTTACCGGTGCGCGCACGTACTACGCGCTCGGCCGCGATCTGCAGGCTTTCGCGATCTTCTCGAAGTGGGACGAGAAGGCCCACAAGCCGGGCAACGCGCTTCTGTTGCAAGGCGCGATCGCGCTGGCACTCATCGTCCTCGGCGGCTTTGCCAAGGACGGCCTGAAGTCGATGATCGAATATACCGCGCCGGTATTCTGGTTCTTCCTGCTTCTGGTCGGCATCGCAGTATTCATCCTGCGCAACCGCGAGCCGGAAGCACCGAACCCCTATCGCGTGCCGCTCTATCCGATCACGCCGATCCTGTTCTGCGCGGCTTGCGCATGGCTGCTCTATTCGACCGCAGCCTATGCCGGCGTCGGCTCGCTCTTCGGAATCGGCGTATTGGCGCTCGGCACGCCGCTTCTCTTCCTGAAGGCGAAGCAGAGCTAGAGGAAGCCCGCCACTCTCGCCGCCGCGGCCAGCAGCAAGAAGCCCGCGGCATAAAGAAAGCCCGCGCCTTTCGCGCGGGGTTCGAGCACCGCTTCCGCCGGATTGGCTGGGTTGAAGAACACTTCAACCGGCCGGCCCGGCGGATATTTTTTGTCCGCACCCCCGGTCAGCGCCCCGATATTCGACGCGATGCTCCAGCGCGAGGCGGCAAGACGGCTGCTGCGATAGGTGTTGCCGTTGACCTGATAGCGATAGACGACATTCGCGCGCTTCATGGTCTTCCGGCGGCCGTCATCCAGCGTCTGAAACTTTTCGATGCCGGATTCCTCGATGACGCCGGAGGTCGAATGCCAGCCCGCGGCCTGCTTCGCTTCGTGCAAGATCGCGCGCGCGATCAGCAACACGAACACGCCCATGAAGCCGAGCATCATCGCAAGACCGGGATTGGCTTCCGACGGCAACGCAGTGCGGAGCCATTGGTTGAGACGATCGATCCCGAAAATCAGCGCAAGACCGATCGCAACAATCCCCGCGATCAGCGAGAACATGAAGGAGAAGATGCCTTCAGGCGGATAGCGCTCGAGCACAGCCTCGCCGGGATTCGTGGGATTATAGAAAACCGTCACGCGCGCGCCGACTGGATATTTTGCAAGCGTCTCTTCGACCCGGTAGTTACCGAGGTCTTCGCCGATGCTGACACGGGCCGCCCGGTACCGTTTGCCCTGCACGGCATATTCGTAGGTAATTTCGGCGAAGTTGCGCAGCTCGGCGTGCGTCTGGTCGCGGCCGGTCCCGCCCGCCTTGCGCTGCACGACCTTTGCCGAAAGAATTGTCCCGGGCACTGAAGACCAGCGCGCGGCGATCAGCACCTCGAAATATTTATAGACCGTCGCGAAAATCAGCAGCCCGGCGAAGCCGGCAAGGATCGTCAGAAAGAAGTACATAGGAGCCATCATGGCTGCGAGAGATGCCTGCGGGGCCGCGATTTTATAAATCTGTCACGGACAACGTCAAAAAGCCTGCTGATGACAAAGCTGACCGCTTCCACCCCGCCCGGAGAAACCCTCGCAGCGATGGCCGCAGACCTGCTGCATGATGCGCATGCTGCGGTGTCTTTCCCGGAGGCACCCGCCGATGAAGCGGTTCATGATTTCAGGAAGGCGATCAAGCGCTGGCGCGCCTTCCTGCGGCTGGTCGAGCCTGTCATCGGTGACGAAGCCAAAGCGCTTCAACGTGCAGCAAGAGACCCTTCCCGCAAGCTCGGCCGCGCGCGGGACCTGCGTGCAACCCTGGACGCGATCGAAGATCTGCGCCGCCGAGGTGGTCCGGACGCAACGGTGCTGGATCGCGCGCGCGACCGCATTCTGCCGCTTCTTGCCGAAGCGGAAACGACACACGCCGACATGCCGCTCCGGGAAGCCGCCGGGCGCGAGGTTCTGCTCTGGCAGCAGACGGTCTCGCGCTGGAATTTCAAGGGCATAGGAATTGATGAATTCTCCAAAGCGCTCGCGAAAGGTTACCGCCGCGCGCGCAAAGCCGCGCCAAAGCGCTTTGCCGCGGCCGATGAGGAAACGCTTCACGACTTCCGCAAGCGCGTGATCGATCATCGCTACCAGATCGAGTTGATCAAGCCGCTCTCGCCGGAGGCCGTGAAGGCACGCGTCGATGACGCGCAACGCCTGCGGGACGCGCTCGGCATGCACCGCGATCTAGCGCTACTTCGCATCACGGCCGAATCAGGCAGCCCCTTGCATGAATTTTCCGAAGACCTGCTGCCAGCCATTGCGCGGCGGCAGAAGAAGCATCTCGCGCAGGCACAGAAACTTGCGGCGCACCTCTTCGCGCCGCGGCCGCACGCGTTTCGCGAAGAGATCCGCGCGCTCTGGCAGCAGCAACCGGAATAAAGCAAAACGCCGCGCTTCTTTCGAAGCGCGGCGTTTCTATTGGTGAGGAGAAAGAAGAGTTTAGTTCTTCTTTTCTTTCCGGGTCGCGAACAGCAAGTTCGAGTCCTTGATCCGGTTGCGATAGCCGATACCGAAGTCGAGCTTCTCCGGCTTGTTCTTGGGATGGAACAGCCGCTGCGCTGCGGGCTCCGGGCTCATGCCGAAAATCGGGATCGGTCCGATATAGACGCCGAACGGGCGCAGGTCCCATTCCTCTTCCTTGAAGAAGCGAACCGGAACGCCGGTATCGTCCTGCACGATGACGTCGGCATGCTTCAGCACGAAGTCGCGCACGGAAGAGAACCCGCCGCCATGCGGGAGATACGACGCGCTCTTGAAGAGCGCATTGCCCTGGCCGAACTTCTCCGCGAACTTCAGCAAGCCGCTGGCGGCGACGCCACCGTTCGAGAGGTCGGTCGAGAAATAATAGAAGGTGCGTTCGACACCGTCCGCCTTGGCGAAGGTGATCTTCACGCCCGGCGCAAGCGCGCGGCCCTTGAACTCTTCGGCGGCGACTTCGGTGCCGTCCTTGTCGAGCTGAATAAGCTTCACGCTCTTAATGGTCGCGCCGCTGCGCGCCATGTAGGTATAGATCAGCGGGAGCGTGCCCTTCACCGTCTGCCCGCGCAGGCGCGAGTTCATGTCCTGCGTGATGAAGAAGCTGAGATTCAGCGAGTGCTCGAGTGCGGCACGAACCGCCGGCAGCACCTGCACCGTGCGCGCATCGACCGACGGGATCGGACCGACCGGCTCAAGACCGACGAGGATGTAAGTCTTGGCTTCGGGATAGAACAGGTTGGCATAGAGGAAGTCGGGACCGCCGAAGAAATAATAGAGCGTGTCCTTCGCGCCTTTGACGTTCGCTGCCTGCCAGGCGCGAACCTTGACGAGCTGGCGCGCGTCGATCTTTTCCCACGAGGCGTCGAAGGCCTTGGCGTAAGCCTGCCAGGCTTTGGCTTCGGCAAATTTTCCGACGGCGGAATCGGCCGGCACGGAAAGCCCCGCATAGAAGCGGGCGACATCCGCCGGATTTTGTTCCTGAGCCGCCGCATACGAGCCAGCGGCGGCCAAGAGCCCTGCGGCCAGCACTGCACTCTTCAATAACACTCGCATATTTCCACCTCGCGCCAGTCCCATGGCGCTCCTAAGCTGAATGAGACCTGAATTTCCCTAAGTCGCGCCCGAAGCCCCCTCGCGGTCGCGCGGGGGCGCTTATAGCCGAAGCTTTTGGTGCGGCCTACTGTCCGGAAGTCAAAACTTCTCGATCACGATGCGGTCGCGATTGGGTTTTATCGGCTACAAACTTTTTCTGTGATTCGTGCGCCGGCCCGCCGATCCGGTTCCCCCGGGGAAGCAGTCCGGCCAAAGGCTTGGATCTTGGGCCCGGAGCCGCTTCCCGCGTGAGCGACAAAACAGGACGATTGCTGCAAGTTTCCGGGCTGGTTCTCGCCTGCGCCGTTCTGGCCGCGGCGGCAGGACCGGCCGCGGCACAGCTTCGCGCCGGGAAAACCAGCATTGCCGAATTCGTGACCAGCCCCTTCCCGCTCGATGGATCGAGTGCGGCCGGCGAATATTTCAATATCAACGAGAACGGCAAGCGCGGCCGGCAGACCGCGACCGGGCGGGTTTACTGGGAGAACGAGACCTATAACGACCAGCGGGTGCTCCTGCACATCCCGGCCAAGTTCGACCTGCGCAAGCAAGGCGTGATCGTGGTCTTCTTCCATGGCCATGGCGCGGTGCTGGAACGCGACATCCGCGACCGGCAGGCTTTGCCGGAGCAGATTTCGGCTTCCGCCGCGAATGCCGTGCTGGTCGCCCCGCAATTCGCCGTCAACGCCGCGGATTCCAATCCCGGCCGCTTCGCCGAACCCGGCGCCTTCAACCGCTTCCTGAACGAGGCCGCGACCCATCTCGCGATCCTGCACGGTGACCAGCGCACGATACGCCATTTCCAGTCCATGCCGGTGATCCTGATTTCCTATAGCGGCGGCTATCGCGCCGCGGCGCTCGCGATCACGCGCGGCGACACCCAGAACCGCGTGAAGGGCGTGCTCCTGCTGGATTCGCTCTATGGCGAAATGGACAAGTTCGAGAGCTGGGTTCTGGCCGACCGCAAGCGCTTCTTCATCTCGACCTATCTAGGCTCGACGCGCGCGCGCAACATGGAACTCATGAAGCAACTGCGGGATCGCGGCGTCCCGGTCCGCACCACGCTCGACGGCATCCGCCGGCTCCAGCCCGGCACCGTGGTCTTCATCGGCGGCGGTAACGAGGAAAACCATCGCGACTACGTGCAGGACGGCTGGATCGCAAACCCGATCACCGATCTCCTGAACCGGCTCCGGGATTTCCGGGCCGCGCGCTAGAGCAAAAAAAATCCCCCGCGGACCGCGCGGGGGAAAAGGTGTCTTCCGGGAAACAATCCGTATCAGTAGAGGTCGGAGGCGCGGATCACGCTCGGACCCTGCAGGCGAACCGGACGCGCGTTGCGCGGCAGAAGATCCTGATCGTCGTTGCCGCGGGCTATGCGCTGCACCGGCTGGCGTTCGTGACGTGCGGCGGTCCGCGTCGCGCCATTCGCCGGCAGCACGACAACCTTGGAACCGACGGCGACGCGCGAATAAAGATCGCTGACATCGTCATTGGTCATGCGGATGCAGCCCGACGAAACGCGCTGGCCGATAGTCTGCGGCACGTTGGTGCCGTGAATGCGATACTGCGTATTGCCGAGATAGAGCGCGCGGGCGCCGAGCGGGTTGTGCGGGCCGCCCGCGACGAAGCGCGGCAGATACGGCTGGCGCGCAATCATCTCCGACGGCGGACGCCAGTCCGGCCACTCTCTCTTTTCGGCGATCCGTTGCGTGCCGGACCAGGTGAAGCCGTCGCGGCCGACGCCGATGCCGTAGCGCATCGCGCGGCCGTCTCCGAGCACGAGATAGAGATACGTGTTCGCGGTATCGACGATGATGGTGCCCGGCGCTTCGTTGGTCGGATAGTTCACGACCTGACGGCGAAGATGCGAGGGTGCTTCATAAGGCGTTGCTTCCTGAATCACTTCATCTTCAGGCGCATAGGAAAGCGTGCGGGTTTCTTCCTGAAACAGATTCGGAAGCAGCGAGAATGTCTGCGCCTTCGCGGGCGCGACGGCTGCAAGACCGGCAACAAGCGCAAGCAGAGGCAAATGCCGAACAGGGTTCGTCATGGCGGAGCCCTCCAGGGGTTCGCGGGAAATTCGTGTCGCGAATAAAACCGGAGCCCGTGGCAAGGTGTTCCAACAAAATTTTTATTCTAATGAAATCAATGGGTTGTGCGGAGTTCCCGGTTCCATTCAACCCTTTTTCGCCGCATATCGGAAGGCCGCGTCATCGTCGAACAGCGTGGGCGGATGATCGCCGTGACGCCGCTCGATGGAGAGGAGCGTCATCTTGGTATCCACGCCGCCGGGCGCGGAAAAGCCGCCGGTCTTTCCACTCGCCGCCACCACGCGATGGCAGGGCATGATGATCGGCGTCGGATTTCGCCCCATGGCCTGCCCGACTTCGCGCGAAAGCGAAACGTCGCCGAGCTGCTTTGCGACATCGCCGTACGTGAGGGTGTGGCCGATCGGAATATTGCGAACGATTGCATAGACGCGCTGCGAAAATTCCGGCAGCGGCGCGTGATCGAGCTCTACATAGGAGAAGTCGATCTTCTCGCCGGCGACAAGTGCGATGACGTCGCGAATGATTTGCTGAACCGTGGGAGGCGGCGCCTCTTCCTGCGCATCGGGAAAGCGTTTGCGTAGCCGCGCGCGCGTTTTCTCGTCCGAACCTTCGGGGAGATTGACGCCGGCAATACCGCGCGCAGTCCAGACGATGCCGCAGTGACCAAGGGACGTGTCGAAGATCGTGAATTGCTGCGTGGTCATGAGGCACAGTCTAGCAAAGCTGCCGGAGCGGGCGACCCGCTTTCGCGCGGGACCTCACATCTTGGCGGCGCACGCGGAACGCGCTTAGATCGCGCAAGCATTCGGGAGATTGCGATGGCCGGCAGCAAGCCCTGGTTTCTGGTGATGACGCCGAAGGATGCGAACGGGCCGGGCGCGGACTGGAAGCGCGAACATGCCGCTTCGCGGGGCAAGATCGTCGCGCGCCCGATCGCGAAGCAGGGCTGGATCGCACTCGCCATCTTCGTCGCCTGTTGGACCGCGATTCCCATGATCCTCTGGATCTGGGGCTACGCCGGCGGAAGGATTTCCTTCGGTGTTGCGATTCTATCGACGATCGCACTCGAGCTCGCCGCGATCGGCGTGTTTCTTCTGGTCGTGCGGCTGAAGTCGACGCGGATCCCTTTGCAATCCCCGCCACGCGCGATCGAAGACACACCCGACGAACAATCCTGACCCCTCGAGAAGGCGCTCGCGTGGAAGAAAAGCGCTACGCGCGGTGAGAATGCCGGCCCCGGATTTTTCAGGGAAAATGACAAAAGAAAAAGCCGCCTGGAAATTGTCCAAGGCGGCTCTTTCCGCGTCGAGGCATTCGACATCATGAAGAGAGCAAACTGTTCTCGGCAGGTCTGGCAGCGACTTACTCTCCCAAGCCTTGAGACTTAGTACCATCAGCGCTGAGAAGATTAACGGCCGAGTTCGGAATGGGATCGGGTTTGAGCTTCTCGCCAAAACCACCAGACCGGCCGAAAACAGTTTTTGAAGCAAGCGTCTTTTTAGTTAGCAGTCTCGCGGCCGAAGCCACGAGGTTCTCTGTTCATTTTAAGTGTCGTCTTGTCTTTTCTCTCAAAGAAGTCGTCCGACATCCGAAGTGGATATGGACGATGAGAGCAATCAAGCCGATCGAGCTATTAGTACCGG
>DAORMJ010000048.1:6712-9646 GCA_035440445.1 Xanthobacteraceae bacterium | reverse complement strand
GATGGCGTCGACGGGGCATGCTTCCTGGCAAAGCCCGCAATAGATGCACTTCGTCATGTCGATGTCGTAGCGCGTCGTCCGCCGTGTGCCGTCGTTGCGGCGTGGACCGGCCTCGATGGTGATGGCCTGCGCCGGGCAGATCGCCTCGCAGAGCTTGCAGGCGATGCAACGCTCTTCGCCGTTCGGATAGCGGCGCAGCGCATGCTCGCCCCGAAAGCGCGGTGACAGGTAGCCCTTCTCGAACGGATAGTTCAGCGTCGATTTCTTCGCGAAGAAATAGCGCATCGCGAGGAAGAACGCTGACACGAATTCCCAGAGGAAGATCGAACGGGCGACGCGATCCAGTTTCATTTCGGAGCCCATCCCGTGAAGTGAAGAACGGCGGCAACCACGACGACCATGACGAGCGACAACGGCAGGAACACTTTCCAGCCCAGCCGCATCAACTGGTCGTAGCGGTAGCGCGGGACCATGGCCTTCGCCATGGCGAAGAGGAAGAACATGAAGCAGAGCTTCAGCACGAACCAGACGACACCCGGCACCCAGGTAAACGGCGCGACCGGGAACGGCGGCAGCCAGCCGCCGAGGAACAGGATCGTTCCCATCGCGCACATGGTGACGATCGCGACGTATTCGCCGAGCATGAACAGAAGATAGGGCGTGGAGGAATATTCGACCATGAAGCCCGCGACGAGTTCGGACTCCGCCTCAACGAGATCGAACGGCGGACGGTTGGTTTCCGCAAGCGCGGAGACGAAGAACACCACGAACATCGGCAAGAGCGGCAGCCAGTACCACTGCAGCATGCCCCAAGGGCCGTTCTGCGCTTCGACGATCTTGGTCAGGTTCAGCGAGCCGACGCAGAGCAGCACCGTGATGATGACGAAGCCGATCGAGACCTCATAGGACACCATCTGCGCGGCCGAACGGAGTGCCGCGAGGAACGGGTACTTCGAGTTCGAAGCCCAGCCCGCCATGATCACGCCGTACACCATCAGGGACGAAATCGCGAAGATGTAGAGAATGCCGACATTGATCTCGGCAATCGACCAGCCCGGATGCACCGGAATCACGGCCCAGGCCGCAAGCGCGAGCACGCAGGTCACGAGCGGCGCGAGTAGAAACACGCCCTTGTTCGCGCCCGCCGGAATAATCGGCTCTTTCAGCACGAACTTCAGAAGGTCCGCGAAGGATTGCAGCAGGCCAAACGGCCCCACCACGTTCGGTCCGCGGCGCATCTGCACGGCCGCCCAGATCTTGCGGTCGGCAAGCAGAATGTAGGCGATGAAAATCAGCAGCGCGACGAGCAACAGCAAGCTCTGCCCGAGAATGATGATGATGGGCCACAGCGTCTGCCAGAAGAAATCGGTCCAGTTCATCGCGCTCACTCCGCAGCCTGGGGCAGCCTGCCGGCCGCCAGCCGCGAACACTCGGCCATGATGGCGGAGGCGCGCGCAATGGGATTGGTGAGATAGAAATCCGTCACCGGCGATTTGAACGCATTCTTCTTCGCCTCGCCGCTCAGCGTACCAAGCGACGCGAGGCTCGCTGCATCCGCCGGAACGATCTGATCGATCCTGGCGAGATGCGGGTGTGCTGCGAACATCTGCTGGCGCAAGGCGCTAAGCGAATCCCACGGCAGCTTGTGCCCGATCACGTCGGAGAGCGCGCGCAGGATCGCCCAGTCTTCGCGCGCATCCCCGGGCGCGAAAGCCGCGCGCTTGCCAAGCTGCGGCCGGCCCTCGGTGTTGACGAAGATGCCGGACTTCTCGGTGTAAGCCGCTGCCGGAAGGATCACGTCGGCGCGATGCGCGCCGCGATCGCCATGCGTGCCGACATAGACGACGAACGCACCGCTTTCGACTTCGATCTCGTCGGCACCGAGCAGGAACAAGACGTCGAGCGCTTTCGCCTGCACCATCTGCTTTGCCGCGAGACCGCTCTCGCCCGGCACCGCGCCGACATCGAGCGCGCCTACGCGCGAGGCCGCCGTATGAAGCACCGAGAACCCGTTCCAGCCATCGGCGACACCGCCGACCGCCTGCACGGACTTCGCGAACATCGAAAGCACGGCGTTGCCGTCTTCCCGCGCGAGCGCACCCTGACCGATGAGCCAGATCTGCTTCTTGAGCTGCGCCGGTTTGTGGGTCGTGAAGGTGGCAAGCGTTTCCGGGCCTGCACCGAGATAGGCATATTCGTAAGTGAGGTCGGCCTGTTCGCCGATGACACCGATCTTGAAGTCGCCGCGCAGCCAGCGCTTGCGGATGCGCGCGTTGATGACCGGCGCTTCCTTGCGCGGGTTCGAGCCGATGATCATGAGGCCGTCGGCTTCTTCGATTCCCGCAATCGTCGCGTTGAACAGGTAGCTCGCGCGGCCATACTTCGGATGCAACACGGAGCCGTCCTGCCGGCAGTCGAGATTGGGAGAGCCGATCGCGTCCATCAGCTTCTTCAGAGAGAACGCCTCTTCCGTGGTGGCAAGATCGCCGACGATCGCGCCGATCTTCTGCGCATTCGCCGCGCGCACTTTCGCGGCAATTGCCGCAAAGGCTTCCGCCCAGGTCGCAGGCTGCAGCTTGCCGTTCACGCGCACATAAGGCCGGTCGAGCCGCTGCGTGCGCAGGCCGTCCCAGATGAAGCGGGTCTTATCGGAGATCCACTCCTCGTTTACGTCCTCGTGGAGCCGCGGCAGGATGCGCTGCACTTCGCGGCCGCGCGTATCGACGCGGATGTTCGAGCCCGCCGCATCCATCGCATCGATGGACTCGGTCTTGTTCAATTCCCACGGCCGCGCCTGGAAGGCATAAGGCTTCGAGGTCAGCGCGCCGACCGGGCACAGGTCGATAACGTTCCCCTGCAACTCCGAAGTCATTGCCTGTTCGAGATAGGTCGTGATCTCCATGTCCTCGCCGCGGCCGATGGCGCCGAGTTCGG
>DAORMJ010000048.1:0-6689 GCA_035440445.1 Xanthobacteraceae bacterium | reverse complement strand
AAGCGGACGCAACGCGTGCAGTGAATGCAGCGCGTCATGATCGTTTTCACGAGCGGGCCGATATATTTGTCTTCGACCGCGCGCTTGTTCTCGTGATAGCGCGACTTGTCGACGCCATAGGCCATGGCCTGATCCTGCAGGTCGCACTCGCCGCCCTGATCGCAGATCGGACAATCGAGCGGATGGTTGATCAGCAGGAACTCCATCACGCCTTCGCGCGCCTTCTTCACCATCGCCGTCTTGGTATTGACGACCGGCGGTTCGCCGTTCGGTCCCGGACGGCAATCGCGCACGGCCCATGCGCAGGAAGCGACAGGCTTCGGCGAGCCTTTCAGCTCGACGAGGCACATACGCAGTTGCCCGCGATCGAAAGACGCTCGTGGAAACAGAAGCGCGGAATCTCCGCACCCGCGGCTTCGCACGCCTGCAACAACGTGAACTCGGCCGGTACTTCGATTTCTTTTCCGTCGACGATCAGTTTGGGCATGATGTTGGTGTCGGCCTTTTAGAACCAGCTCCGCGAGCCGACCTCGTAGGTTTGATAGAATTCTTCGTCCGTCTTGGTCAGGTAGATGATGCCTTCGACCAGCGCGATCACGCTGATGATGATCGACGGCAGCGCGAGCAGAATGAAGCCGAAGATGAAGAGCAGCAGCATGATGACCCCGGCACCGGTATAGCCGAGGTAGAACTTGTGAATGCCGAGGCCGCCGAGCAGGATTGCAAGCAGGCCCGCTGCCACCTTGGACTTCTGCCCGACCTGACCGCCGGTGCCGGCGTTACGATAAGGAAAGATGTCCGTCGCCAGTTGCCCGGCGACGTTGAAATCGACATCGGTGCCGGTGCGGAGCGAGCGTGCATTGCCGCCGATCGCGCCGCGCACGAATTCATAGCGGTTACCGTCGTCGCCGCTAATGATGCCGCGCCCGTCGTTGTCGTCGTATGCGATCACTTTGCCACGCATGGAAGTATCCAGCCTTCGTGTGATTAGACGTCGATGGGCCAGCGTTTGAACGCCCAGACCCACAGGAAGATGATGTTCACGAGCGGCACCAACGCGATCAGAATCCAGAACCGGGAGTGTCCGGTACGGGCAAGAAGCTGCATCAGCGGCACGCCAAAGATTCCGAAGTAGATAACGAGCGCAACGAGATAAATCGCTAGCTGTCCGGCAACATCTCCACTCATGTCAGTCCCCCAAGGTTATTCCGCAGCCTGCAGCACGGACTCGCTATGCGGATTGGCCGCATAGTCGTCGATGCGCTTCTCGATTTCATGCCGGAAGTGCCGGATGAGCCCCTGCACCGGCCACGCCGCCGCGTCGCCGAGCGCGCAGATGGTGTGGCCTTCGACCTGCCCCGCGACGTCAAGCAAAAGATCGATCTCTTTCTTCTGCGCGCGGCCTTCCGCCATCCGGTTCAGCACGCGCCACATCCAGCCGGTGCCTTCGCGGCACGGCGTGCACTGGCCGCAGCTCTCGTGCTTGTAGAAATAAGAGATGCGCGCGATCGCGCGAACGATGTCGGTCGACTTGTCCATCACGATCACCGCTGCCGTGCCGAGGCCCGAACGCAATTCGCGCAGCGCATCAAAATCCATCGGCGTATCGATGATCTGTGCGGCGGGCACGACCGGCACCGACGAGCCGCCCGGGATCACCGCGAGCAGGTTATCCCAGCCGCCGCGAATCCCGCCGCAGTGCTTGTCGATCAGTTCACGGAACGGAATGCTCATCGCCTCTTCGACGTTGCACGGCGTGTTGACGTGCCCGGAGATGCAGAAGAGTTTGGTGCCGGCATTGTTCGGACGGCCGAAGCTCGCGAACCAGCCCGCGCCACGGCGCAGAATGTCCGGCGCGACCGCAATCGACTCGACGTTGTTCACCGTGGTCGGGCAGCCATAGAGGCCCATATTCGCCGGGAACGGCGGCTTCAGCCGCGGCATGCCCTTCTTGCCCTCGAGGCTTTCGAGCAGCGCCGTCTCTTCGCCGCAGATGTAAGCGCCCGCGCCGTGATGGACATAGAGATCGAAGTCCCAGCCGCATTTGTTGTTCTTGCCAAGCAACCCGGCTTCGTAAGCCTGATCGATCGCGGCATCCAGGCGCTCCCGCTCGTGGATATATTCGCCGCGCACATAAATGTAGCCGGCATGCGCATTCATCGCGAAACCCGCGATCAAACACCCCTCGATGAGAAGATGCGGATCGTGCCGCATGATCTCGCGATCCTTGCAGGTGCCGGGCTCGGACTCGTCGGCGTTCACGACGAGATAGCTCGGGCGGCCGTCCGACTCCTTCGGCATGAAGGACCACTTGAGGCCGGTCGGAAATCCAGCGCCACCGCGGCCGCGCAAGCCCGACGCTTTCATCTCGTTGATGATCCAGTCGCGGCCCTTGGTGATGAGGTCCTTGGTGCCATCCCAGGCGCCGCGCTGCATCGCGCCCTTCAGGCCCCAGTCATGGATCCCGTAGAGATTGCGGAAGATGCGATCTTTATCGGCGAGCATTACTTGGTTTCCTTGCCCGATTGATCGCGCGCAGGCGCTTTTGGCGTCCCGGCATCACGGAAGTTTGCAGCGTCCCCGGGCCGCTTCGCATCGGCGTCGCTCAATGCCGGATCGGCGACCGGGCCGCGCGAAGGTCCCGCCTCGCCTTTCAGCGTCGTCGGTCCGCCAACCGGCGCGGAATACTGCCGCTCGATCTGCGGGCCGACCTTCACAGGCTTTCCGGCGGCAAGATCGTCCATCAGCTTTTCGAGTAGTTCCGGCGTGAGATCCTCGTAATAATCGTCGTTAATCTGCACCATGGGCGCGTTCACGCAGGCGCCCAGGCATTCCACTTCGAGCCACGAGAAGTTGCCGTCCGCCGTGACTTCGCGCTGTTCGCCGATCCGCTTCTTGCAGACCTTGATCAGGCCTTCCGCGCCGCGCAGCGCGCAGGGCGTCGTACCGCAGACCTGAATGAAATGCTTCCCGACCGGCTCCAGATTGAACATCGTGTAGAAGGTCGCGACTTCGAGCACGCGAATATGCGCCATGCCAAGCTTGTCGGCGACGTGACGCATCGCGGCCTCCGGCAACCAGCCGCCGGCCTGCTTCTGCGCGCGCCACAATAGCGGAATCACCGCGGAGGCTTGCCGCCCCTCGGGATATTTGGCGATCTGCTTCTTCGCCCATTCCTCGTTCTGCGCGCTAAACGCAAAGCTCTCGGGCTGTTCGGCAGCAAGACGACGGACTGCCATCAGTGCACCCCTTCGCTGAAATATTTCGACCAGTTCGACCCGCGCTTATAGGCGAAGAAATCGCGTGCGGACCGCTTGGCCTGCGCAACCTGATCGAGCGTCTGAATTTTCGAAAGCGACCGACCATTGCCGATATGCCAGATTTCGAAACCGCCATCCGCCAGCAAATGTGCCGAGGCGGGATGCGTCAGTTCCTTTTCGTGATCCTCGTAAACGAGGAGCGCACCGGCTTCGAGCGCCTTGCGCCCGCCCTTGATCGCCGCAACCTCGACGCCCTCGACGTCGAGCTTGATCACGATCGGCGCGCCGTCGCGCGGCACGAATTTCTCGGCCACGTCGTCGATGGTGATGGTCTCCACGCTTTCCGCGTGCGCTTCCGCATCCCGGTGCCAGTCGGCCTTAAGCGAGCGGCCAAAATGCATCTTTCCGTAGAGCTTCAAGACCTCTCCAGACTTGTCCGAAATCGCGCGATGGATGGGAGTAAAGCGGCCGCCATTCGCTTCCGCATTGTTCTGGAGCAAATCGAAGTTGCTTTGCGACGCCTCGATCGCGACCGCTTTGTGCGCCCCGAATTCCTTGCTCGAAACCCGCAGCGACCAGTAGCCCATGTTCGCGCCGCAATCGATCAGCGTGAACGGCTCATCCTTGATGTGGCGAAACAGCCAGTCCACCACCGGCTCGTAAACGCGGCCGAGAAACACGCCGTGCCAGTAATGATCGCCCAGCGGAAAAATGAAACGCGTGTCGGCTCCAAGCTGAACGCTCGTGAGGCCGTTCTTCAGATGCGCGACGCGCGCGAGCTTCGCGAGCTTCGTGAACACTTTCCAGTTCACGCTTTCCCGCGCACCATAGGCACGCAAGCCGCCAGCGAGCGCGCGGGCAAAAGCAGTGGGCTCACGGAAGGTCTGCGCCATCAGCGGTCGACCTCCCCGAACACGATGTCGAGCGATCCGAGGATCGCCGAGACGTCCGCGAGCATGTAACCGCGCGAGAGATAATCCATCGCCTGCAGATGCGCGAAACCGGGCGCGCGGATTTTGCAGCGATATGGCTTGTTGGTGCCGTCGGCGACGAGATAGACGCCGAACTCGCCCTTCGGCGCTTCGACCGCGGCATAGACCTCGCCGGCCGGCACGTGGAAGCCTTCGGTGTAAAGTTTGAAGTGATGAATGAGCGCTTCCATCGAGCGCTTCATCTCGCCACGCTTCGGCGGCACGATCTTCTGGTCCCGCGCCGATACCGGGCCCTTTTCCTTGTCGAGCCTGTCGAGGCACTGCTTCATGATGCGGATCGACTGCCGCATCTCTTCCATGCGGATGTGATAGCGGTCGTAGCAGTCGCCGTTCTTGCCGATGGGAATATCGAATTCGAGATCGGCATAACATTCGTAGGGCTGCGACTTGCGCAAGTCCCACGACGCGCCGGATCCACGCACCATGACGCCCGAGAAGCCCCAGGCCCACGCTTCTTCCAGCGTGACGATGCCGATGTCGGCGTTGCGCTGCTTGAAGATGCGGTTCTCCGAAAGCAGCCGGTCGAGATCGTCGACCACTTTCAGGAACGGATCGCAGAAGGCGCGGATATCGTCGACAAGCTGTTGCGGAATATCCTGATGCACGCCGCCCACGCGGAAATACGCCGCGTGCATGCGCGAGCCGGACGCGCGCTCATAAAACACCATGAGCTTTTCGCGCTCTTCGAAGCCCCACAGCGGCGGCGTCAGCGCGCCGACGTCCATCGCCTGCGTGGTGACGTTGAGGAGATGCGAGAGGATGCGGCCGATCTCGGAGTAAAGTACGCGTATCAGTTGCCCGCGGATCGGCACTTCGATGCCCAGCAGCTTCTCTACTGCGAGGCAGAAAGCATGCTCCTGATTCATCGGCGCGACGTAATCGAGCCGGTCGAAATACGGGATCGCCTGCAGATAGGTCTTGGCTTCGATCAGCTTCTCGGTGCCGCGATGCAGGAGACCAATGTGCGGATCGACGCGCTCGACGATTTCGCCATCAAGCTCCAGCACCAGGCGCAACACCCCGTGCGCCGCCGGATGCTGCGGGCCGAAGTTGATCGTGAAATTTCTGGTCGGCTGCTGCGGTGCGTTCACTTCTTCGCCTCCGCGTTGGCTTTCTCATCGCCCGGCAGCACGTAATCGGTGCCTTCCCACGGCGAGAGGAAATCGAAATTGCGAAACTCCTGCGCGAGACGCACAGGCTCGTAAACCACGCGCTTCACCTCGTCGTCCCAGCGCACCTCGACGAAGCCGGTGAGCGGAAAGTCCTTGCGCAGCGGATGGCCTTCGAAGCCGTAGTCGGTCAGCAGGCGCCGCAGTTCGGGATGGCCGGTGAACAGGATTCCATAAAGGTCGTAGGCTTCGCGTTCGAACCAGTTCGCGCCCGGAAACACGCCGCAGATCGAGGGCACCGGCGTATTCTCGTCCGTCATCACCTTCACGCGCACGCGAAGGTTCTTCGACGGCGACAGCAGGTGATAGACGACGTCGAAGCGCTGCTCGCGCGTCGGATAGTCCGCGCCGCAGACATCGATGATCGAGACGAAACGGCACTTCTCGTCATCGCGAAGAAACTTCATCACGGCTTCGATGCTGGCTGCTTCCGCAACGACATTCAGTTCGCCATAGGCAACCGCGACACTCACCACCGCGCCGCCAAGCGACGCCGCGAGGTCCTGTCCCAGTTCGTGCAGCGCTTCTTCAGCCATGACGTTTCTCAGCGCTCGATGGTGCCGGTGCGGCGGATTTTCCGCTGCAGCAGGAGGATGCCGTAAACCAGCGCTTCCGCGGTCGGCGGGCAGCCCGGCACATAGATATCCACCGGCACGATGCGGTCGCAGCCGCGCACGACGGAATAGGAATAGTGATAATAGCCGCCGCCGTTTGCGCAGGATCCCATGGAGATCACGTAGCGCGGCTCCGGCATCTGGTCATAGACCTTGCGCAAAGCCGGAGCCATTTTGTTGGTCAGCGTGCCCGCGACAATCATGACGTCGGACTGGCGCGGAGATGCGCGCGGCGCGAAACCGAAACGCTCGACGTCATAGCGCGGCATCGAGGCCTGCATCATTTCGACGGCGCAGCAGGCGAGCCCGAAGGTCATCCACATCAGCGAGCCGGTGCGCGCCCAGTTGATGAGATCGTCAGTCGCGGTGACGAGAAAGCCCTTGTCCGCGAGTTCGTTCGACAACCCCTGATAGAACGGGTCGTCCGCGCCAACCGGCTTGCCGGTGCGCGGGTCGAGAATACCCTTGGGCGCGGGAGCGACTAATCCCATTCCAGCGCCCCCTTCTTCCACTCGTAGATGAAGCCGATGGTGAGCACGCCGAGGAAGATCATCATCGACCAGAAGCCGAACGAGCCGAGCTCCCCGAATACGATCGCCCAGGGAAACAGGAAGGCCACTTCAAGGTCGAAGATGATGAACAGGATCGCGACCA
>DAORMJ010000047.1:0-9865 GCA_035440445.1 Xanthobacteraceae bacterium | reverse complement strand
CGTTTGATCGAGGCCTGGCGCTGGGGCGAGACGATTTTCGCGCCCATCAGGTCGGTGACATAGAACACGTCCACCGCGCGCTCGCCGAAGGTCGCGACATGCGCGGAGGCGATATTGAGGTTCAGCCGCGAGATGGTGGTGGTGAGGTCATAAAGCAAACCGGGCCGATCGAGGCCGGTGACCTCGATCACGGTATGGCGGTCTGACCAGCTATTGTTGACGCTGACTTCCGGCTGCAAACGGAACGCCTTGATGCGCTGCGCGGGCTGACGCCGCGCGACGACATCGGGCAGCCGCACTTCGCCGCGCAGCGCCTGTTCGATGCTTTTGGCAATGCGCTGCGCGCGGCGGATCTCGTCTTCGTCGAAATCGAATTCGCGCGAGATCGAAATGGTGTCGAGCGCATAGCCGTCGGTCGTCGTGTTGATCTGCGCGTCCACGATGTTGCCTCCAGCACCCGCACAGGCGCCCGCGATGATCGACAAGAGCCGTGGATGATCCGGCGTGAAGAGCGTGAGCTCGGTGACCCCGCGCGAAGGCTCGGTACGCACCGAAGTCGCAACCATGTTCTTCGCCGCTTCCGCTTCGCGGATGAAGCGGGCGTGCTCGAGCTTGCGCGCGAGATCGACCTTGAGCCAGTAAGGCGGATAATGCCGCAGGATATAGCGGTCCAGTTCCTGCCGGTTTTCACTGCCGTAAGCCGCTCGGAATTCGTCCTGCGCCATCTCGACCCGGCGCGAGCGGTTCACTTCCGAGAAGCCGCCGGTCAGCACCGGCTCGGTCTCATAATAGAGCGTGCGCAGGAGCTGCGATTTCCAGCCGTTCCAGACGCCGGGTCCGACCGCGCGAATATCCGCGGTCGTGAGAATCAGGAGCATCTTCAGCCGCTCGAGATTTTGCACGACGGCCGCGAAGTCCTCGATGGTCTTGCGGTCGGAAAGGTCGCGCGACTGCGCGATGGTGGACATCGTCAGGTGCTGTTCGATCAGCCAGGCGATCGTTTCGGTATCGGCTTGATTGAGACCGATCCGCGCGCAGAACTTGCGGGCGACCCTTGCTCCGGCAATCGAATGATCTTCCGGCCTGCCTTTGGCGATGTCGTGGAGAAACAGCGCGATATAGAGGAGCTCGCGATTCTTGATGGTCTTCATCAATTCGTTCGCGAGCCCGTATTCGGGCGTGGTGCCGCGCTCGATTTCGGCAAGCACGCCGATGCAACGGATCAGATGCTCGTCCACCGTATAGTGATGGTAGAGGCTGAACTGCATCATCGCGACGACGTGGCCGAATTCGGGAACGAAGCGGCCGAGAACGCCCGCCTCGTTCATCTTGCGCAGTACGATTTCCGGCGCATGCTTCGAGGAAACGATTTCGCGGAAGAGCTTGTTCGCGTCTTCGTTCGCACGCAGGTCCGCGTCGATCAGTTTCAGTGAGGAGCGGGCGAGCCGGAGCGCATCCGGATGGAAGTCGAGGTCGTGCTGATCGGCAATATGAAAGAGCCGCAACAGATTGATCGGCGCTTTCTGGAAAACTTTCTCGTTCGCGACGTTGACGCGTTCGTTGTCGATCACGAAATCCGGATAATCCTTGACCGGCTTTTTCTTTCGCCGGGCGAAACGGGAGATCACGCGCGTCAGTGCGGGCGCGCTTTTGACGTGAATTTCTTCGAGCTCCGCGCAAACGATGCCGGTCAGGTCGCCGACGTCCTTGGCGACGAGAAAATAGTGCTTCATGAAGCGCTCGACGTCGCGCTGGCCCGGATGATCGGTGTAGCCGAGGCGGCGCGCCATTTCCTCCTGCACCTCGAAGGAGAGCCGCTCCTCGGCGCGGCCGGTGAGGAAATGCAGGTGGCAGCGCACGGCCCAAAGAAAGTCCGCGCAACGGCGAAACAGCGCCCGCTCCGCCTTGGTGAAGAGCCCCTTGCCCACGAGTTCTTCGACGTCGCGGACGTGATAGACGTATTTGCCGATCCAGTTCAGCGTATGCAGATCGCGCAGGCCGCCTTTGCCGTCCTTGACGTTCGGTTCGACCAGATAGCGCGACTGGCCGGCGCGCTTGTGGCGCTCGTCGCGTTCGGCGAGCTTTGCGGTAACAAACTCCGCCGCCGTTCCCTGCACGACTTCTTTTTCAAAGCGGGTCTGCAATTCATCGAAAAGGCTTTGATCGCCGACGAGCAGGCGGGCTTCCAGCAATGCGGTGCGGATCGTCATGTCGGCGCGCGACTGGCGGATGCACTCATCGACCGAGCGGGTGGAGTGACCGACCTTCAGCCCCATGTCCCACAGTGCATACAGGATCGCTTCGGCGACGCTCTCACCCCAGGCCGTCTGCTTGTAGGGAAGCAGAAAGAGCAGATCGATGTCGGAGCCCGGCGCGAGCAGCCCGCGGCCATAGCCGCCGACTGCGATCACGCTCATGCGTTCGGAAGAGGATGGATTTTCGGAACGATAAAGTTGTCCGGCGGCAACCTCGTAAGCGAGCGTGATGATGGAATCCATCAAGCGCGACAGCGCCTCGGCGCAGCCGCGGCCGTGCAGACCGTTCAGCAAACGCTGCTCGGCATTCGCGCGGCCTTCCGTCATCGCCGCTTTCAGGATTTGCGTGAGCGCTGCGCGAATGTCGCCGGTGCGGCCATCATGCGCGGCGGAAAGCCCCGCGAGTTCTTCGCGAAGTTTGACGATGTTGATGAGGTCGGCCTGGCCTGGCTTGGCCCGCCGGCGGCTTTTTGCTGCGAGCGACATGCGGAGAAAGGGATAGCCGAGAATTCTTGCGCTTCGGAATAGCCGATTAGCTGCACGCCGTCATTTCGGGCACCCTTATACAACAGATTATTTATGTTATAATATTCTATTGACAGTTTATATTCGTATGAACGAGATTACCCCATGCAATTCACGGAATTTCTCAGGGGTACGTTACAATGAGCATCAAATCTCGACTGGCGCAGATCGTGGCCGCGGCTGCCGCCACGATCGCGCTGACCTCCGCCGCGAGCGCGCAGGTCAACGAAATCCGGATCGACTGGGCGACCTACAATCCGGTTTCGGTCATCCTCAAGCAGCAAGGTCTGCTCGAAAAAGAATTCGAGAAAGACGGGATCAAGGTTCGCTGGGTGCAGTCGGCGGGCTCCAACAAGGCGCTGGAGTTTCTCAACGCGGGCTCGATCGATTTCGGCTCGACCGCGGGGTCTGCCGCACTGGTCGCGAAAATCAACGGCAACCCGATCAAGTCGATCTATGTCTATTCGCGCCCTGAATGGACCGCGCTCGTCACCGGCGCGAAGTCGGACATCAAGACGGTCGCCGACCTGAAGGGCAAAGCCGTCGCCGTCACGCGCGGCACCGATCCGCACATCTTCCTCGTCCGCGCGCTCGCGGAAGCCGGACTCACCGACAAAGACGTCCGTTTCGTGCTTCTGCAACACGCCGACGGCCGTCTCGCGCTCTCGCGTGGCGACGTGCAGGCCTGGGCCGGTCTCGATCCGATGATGGCGTCGGCCGAACTCGATGAAGGTGCGAAGCTCTTCTATCGGAAGCCCGAGGCGAATACCTGGGGCATCCTGAACGTGCGCGAAGAGTTCGCGAACAAGCATCCGCAACTCGTGCAGCGCGTGCTGAAGGTCTATGAGCAAGGCCGCCGCTGGGCGCTCGCCAATCCCGATGAAGTGACGAAGGCGCTCGCCGCCGCCGCGAAGATTCCGGAAAACGTCGCCGCCAAGCAGTTGAAGGAGCGGACCGAGCTCACGCATAGCGCGATCGGCAAGCCGCAGCGCGACTCCATTCTCGCCGCCGGCATTGCACTTCAGAAAGCCGGCGTCATCGACGCGAAGGTCAATGTCGAGCAAGTGCTGAACAGCCTGATCGACGAGCGCTTCAACGCGACGCTCTCGAACTGAGTATCGATCGCTGCTAATGAGCATCATGGATGCCGTTCAACACCGGGACGCCGCTGCACAAGCGGCGTCCCCTATTCCTTCAACGCCGGCGGCGAAGCCGCGCTTTGGCAGGACCTTCGTTCTTGGAATTCTGCTGCCGGTCGCGCTGGCGCTCGGCTGGGAAATCGCCGTCGCGACGGGCTTTGCGCAAGGTCGGCTGATGCCGCCGCCAAGCCGTCTTTTCAAAACGCTTTATGATCTTGCCATCACCGGCGAACTCTGGCGGCACATCGGCGCCACGCTCGCGCGTGTGCTTGCGGGTTTCGCGCTCGGCACGATTGTCGGCACGCTGGTCGGCGCGATCGCGGGTGCCTCGCGGCTGACAAAGGACATCATCGATCCGACGCTGCAAGGGTTGCGATCGGTGCCGTCGATCGCGTGGGTGCCGCTCTTTATTCTGTGGCTCGGCATTTTCGAGGAATCGAAGATCGCGCTGATCGCGGTCGGATGCTTCTTCCCGGTTTATCTCGGGGTGTTCGGCGCGATCTCCTCGGTCGATCGCAAGACCGTCGAAGTCGGCCGCATGTTCCGGCTCTCGCAGTTTCAACTCGTGCGCAGAATTCTGCTGCCTGCGATCCTTCCCGCTTACGTGCTAGCGCTCCGGCAGGGTCTGGGCTTGGGCTGGATGTTCGTGGTCGCCGCGGAATTCATGGGCGCCTCCGAGGGTCTTGGCTATCTGCTCGTGGACGGCCAGCAACTCGGCAAGCCGGATCAGATTCTGGCCGCGATCCTCACCTTCGCGATCCTCGGCAAGATCACTGACGGCCTGCTCGCAGCGGCAACCGCGCCCTTCCTCACCTGGCAAGATGCCTTCGCACCGAAAAACTAGTCATGCTCAACATCCAGTCGGTTGATAAAGTTTATCCCAATGGCGTGCGCGCGCTCGATCGCGTCCGGCTCGATGTCGAACAGGGCGAGATCGTCGCGATCGTCGGCGGATCGGGTTGCGGCAAGAGCACGCTTCTGCGCCTGATCGCAGGACTCGATCCGGCAACGCGCGGCGCGGTCGAGATCGACGGCGAAACCATTCTGTCGCCGCATCCTTGCGTTGGCATGATCTTTCAGGAGCCGCGCCTGCTGCCCTGGCTGACCGTCGCCGGCAACGTCGCGTTCGGAATTTCACACCTTCCGCTCGGCAAGCGCGACGCCATTGTCGGCGAAGTGCTGCTTCGTGTCGGGCTTTCGGATTACGCGGACCGCTGGCCGCGCGAACTCTCCGGCGGACAGGCGCAGCGTGTCGCGATCGCGCGCGCACTTGCGCCACGGCCCAAAGTGCTTCTGCTCGACGAGCCGTTCTCCGCGCTCGATGCTTTCACGCGCGCGAGCCTGCACGAACATCTGCTCGAACTCTGGCGCGCCTTGCGGCCGACGCTCGTGCTCGTCACGCATGACGTGGAGGAGGCCGCCTATCTCGCGGACCGGGTCGTCGTGATGCGTCCACAGCCCGGACGGATTTCTTCGACGTTTGAACTCGACCTGAAGCGGCCGCGCGACCGCTACAGCCCGGAGCTGGAAGCGGCGAAGCGGCGTATCCTCAATGCGCTCGACCAGTCGCTACGCGCGCGCAGCGCCGGCGACGAACTGGTGCCGGCCGCCGCGATCTGACATAAGGCCCGGGAAAACGGGAGGAGCTATCCATGGACGCAGCAGAACTTCGCTCGCTTCAGGCGCCGATCAAGGAAAAGTACAAGACCGATCCGGATGCCGCCGTCATCACGCTCAAGGCGAACGGCACGCTCGACGAAGGGATCTCCTGCAAGGTCGAAACCGGCCGCGCGATCGAACTCGCGGGCCTCCATCCGGCGACCGGGGGTTCGGGCCGGGAGCTTTGCTCCGGTGACATGCTGCTCGAAGCGCTCGTCGCCTGTGCGGGTGTGACGCTGAAGGCAGTTGCGACCGCGATCGAAATTCCGCTCGCAACCGGCAAGGTGTTCGCGGAAGGCGATCTCGATTTCCGCGGGACGCTCGGCGTCGCCAAGGATGCCCCGGTCGGCTTCCGGGAAATCCGCCTGCGTTTCGAGGTCGAAACCGACGCGCCGCAGGAAAAGCTCGACCAACTCTTGAAGCTGACCGAGCGCTATTGCGTAGTCTATCAAACGATCAAGGCCGGGCCGAAGGTGGACGTTCTGCTGCAGCGCGCTTGATGGGAGCGCCGAACAGGACCCGCTGCCCGCAATCATGTCTCCGGAAATTCTTTACTGGCTGACGATCGCCGTAAAAATGGCGATCGCAGGTTCCGTCGTGATCGGCGCGACCATCGCAGCCGAACGCGCCGGTCCTCTGATCGGCGCATTGGTCGCGACCCTTCCGGTTTCGGCGGGGCCTTCCTATTTCTTTCTCGCCTTCGAGCAGGATGCCGCGTTCATTTCGCAGAGCGCGCTCGGCAGCCTGCTCCTGAACGCCTCGACCGCGGTTTATGCAACAACCTATGTGCTGCTGTCGCAACGGCAACCCTTCATCATCTGCGTGCCGGCGGCGATCACAGCATGGCTAGGTTCGCTCTTCCTGTTCTCGCATTTCTTCCGCTCGGGAAATGCCGCTGCACTTCTGAACATCGTCGTCTTCGCAACCTGCTTCGTGCTGGTGCGGCGCTATCGAGATGTGCGCATGCCGAAGATGAAACTGCGCTGGTATGATTTCGCCTTCCGCGCCGGCATCGTCGGCACGCTGGTCGGCGTCATTCTCGGCCTGCATGCGGTGATGGGGCCGCTTGCCACCGGCGCGCTCGCGGCCTTCCCGATCGTCTTCACGAGCATGATGCTGATCCTGCACCGGCGCTATGGCGGCCCGGCCTGTGCCGCGGTCATGGCGAACGGCATTACCGGACTGATCGGCTTCGGGATTGCCGCCTATACATTGCACAACACCGTCATTCCGCTCGGCGTGCCGCTCGCGCTCACGATTGCGCTTTGCATCACGGTCACTTGGAATCTTGGCGTCTTCGCGCTGCGCGGCAAACTGAAGCTCTAGTTCCGCCGCAAGAGGCCTTTCAGCTTGTAGAGCGCTTCGAGCGCCTCGCGCGGCGACATCTCGTCGGGATGCATGGCATCGAGCGCGGCACCGAGCGGATCGGGCTTGGCTTCGCTTTCGATAGCACCGCGCGGCGGCGCCTTCACATTCTGAAACAGCGGGAGGTCTTCGAAGCCCTGCAAAGGCTTCGCGCGTGATTCCGATTCAAGCTCGGCCAGCACCACACGCGCACGCTCGATCACGCTCCCCGGAAGCCCGGCGAGCTTTGCAACCTGAATGCCGTAAGAGCGGTCCGCCGTGCCGCGCACGACTTCGTGCAGGAAGATCACTTCGTTTTCCCACTCCTTGACGCGCACCGTGGCATTGATCTGCCGCCGCAAACGCGCGGCGAGCGTAGTCAGTTCGTGAAAGTGGGTGGCAAAGAGACCGCGACAGCGATTGACTTCGTGGAGATGCTCAAGCGTCGCCCAGGCAATGGAAAGGCCGTCGAATGTCGCCGTGCCGCGTCCGATTTCATCCAGGATCACAAGCGAGCGCGAAGTCGCCTGATGCAGGATCGCCGCGGTTTCCACCATCTCGACCATGAAAGTCGAGCGGCCGCGTGCGAGATCGTCGGCCGCACCCACGCGCGAGAACAGGCGATCGACGATGCCGATTTTTGCGCGCCGCGCCGGCACGAAAGAGCCTGCCTGCGCCAAGATCGCAAGGATCGCGTTCTGGCGGAGGAAGGTGGATTTACCGGCCATGTTCGGGCCGGTCACGAGCCAGATCGCTCCCGCATCCGCGCTATCCGGTGGTGAGAGCGAGCAATCATTCGGCACGAAGGGGCCGCCGTTGTGCAGGATCGACGCCTCGACCACGGGATGGCGCCCGCCTTCGATTTCAAACGCAAGCGAGCCGTCTATCTCCGGCCGCACCCAGCCTGAGTCGGACGCACGCTCGGCGAGCGCTGCGGCAACGTCGATCTCGGCCAGGGCATTGGCGACCATTTCGAGGAGCGACGCCTGTTCCAGCACGCGCGCGCAAAGTTCGCCGAAGATGCCGAGTTCGATCTGCAGCGCGCGTTCGCCAGCGGACGCGATCTTCGATTCCAGTTCGCCGAGTTCGGTGGTCGAGAAACGCATCGCGCCTGCCATCGACTGGCGATGGATGAAACGCTCGCGCGCCTTGGAGTTCAGAATTTTCTCGCCGTGCTGGCTCGGCACTTCGATGAAATAGCCGAGCACGTTGTTGTATTTGACCTTCAGCGATTTAACTTGCGTTTCATCGGCATAACTTTGCTGCAAGCCTGCGATGATGCCGCGCGCCTCGTCCCGCAAATTGCGCGCCTCGTCGAGATCCCGGTCGAAGCCTTCGCGCACAAAACCGCCATCGCGTTTCGATAGCGGCAATTCGTCGGCGAGCGCGCGCGCGATGGCATCGCGCAGGCCGCGGTCGGGGGCCGCCATCGCTTGCGCGGCCAGCGCGATTTCTTCTGGAACCCCTTCGGAATTTCCAAGCACGGTCGAAAGCGCAAAGGCTGCACTCAGCGCCTGACCGATCGCGGCAAGATCGCGTGGACCCCCGCGGTCGAGCGCGATCCGCGAGAGCGAACGAGACAAATCCGGCGCACCGGAGAGCGCCTTGCGAATTTCCGCGCGCAGCGTCCAGTGCTCGAAGAAATATTCCACGCCATCGAGACGCTTGCCGACGAGCGCAGCATCGCAGAGCGGGCTTGCGAGCCTTCTTGCCAAAAGCCGCGCGCCTGCCGCGGTGACGGTGCTGTCGATGACCGACAACAGGCTGCCGCGTGTTTCGCCCGACATCGTGCGGAGCAATTCGAGATTGTTGCGGGTCGAGGCGTCGATCTGCATGACGCCGCTGGCAAGCTCGCGTGCGGGCGGCGCGAGCGCGGGACGCGCGCCGAGTTGCGTGCGTTCGATATAGGTCGCGGCGGCGGCGGCCGCGGAAAGCTCGAGCCGCGTGAAAGCGCCGAAGGAATTCGACGTCGCAACATTGAAGAAGGCAGCCAGCCGCCGCTCGGCGGTCGCGCTTTCGAAGAGCTCCTTGGCCATGGGCGTCACGTTCGGGAGCGAGCGCCAATAACCTTTGAGTTCGGGATCGTCATAGAGCGTATCGGAAAGCAGGATTTCGCCGGGCTCGATCCGCGCGATCTCGGCGGCAAGGCCAGTCTGTTCGGCTTCCGCGACACGAAACTCGCCGGTCGAAAGATCGAGCCAGGCAAGGCCATATTGCACATCGTCGTCGGAGGTCTTTGCGCGCGCGATCGCCATCAGCCAGTTGTTGCGCTTGGCTTCGAGCAGCGTGTCTTCCGTGAGCGTTCCGGGCGTGACGAGGCGGACGACCCCGCGTTTCACGACCGACTTCGCACCGCGCTTCTTGGCTTCCGCCGGATCCTCGGTCTGCTCGCAGACCGCAACGCGAAAACCTTTCGCGATCAAACGATGCAGATATTCTTCGGAGCGCTCGACCGGAACGCCGCACATCGGAATGTCGTGGCCTTGATGCTTGCCGCGCTTGGTCAGCACGATGCCGAGCGCGCGGGACGCCTTCTCCGCGTCTTCGAAGAAGAGTTCGTAGAAGTCGCCCATCCGGTAGAACAGCAGCGAGCCGGGATTGGCCGCCTTGATCTCGATATACTGTTCCATCATCGGCGTGACGCGCGGGGGCGCGTCGTGAGCCGGTTCGTTACTCGAATTTATTGAAGCCGCATCCTGCATGGCGCGGCACCCTAGCAGAGCAGGAAAGCGGCTTGCGAGTCGCGCTCGCAGTTATCCCTGCTCTTCAATGCGCTGATATAGCTCGCGTTTTGCTGCGCGCAGGATCGCATCGGACGCCGCACCATCGGCAATGCGGGCGTTGATCAGCGCGCCCACCATCAGCGCCACGAAAGCCGCCGCGCGTTCTTTCGCGCCCTCGCCCTTCACGTGGCGCGCGACCAGCGCAACCAGCCGCTCGCGG
>DAORMJ010000046.1:0-10600 GCA_035440445.1 Xanthobacteraceae bacterium | reverse complement strand
AGCTCTTCGACCACGACATTGAGTGCATGATCGATATCCGCAAAGCTATGCGACGTGTTCAGGAAAAACCGTAACCGCGAGGTCTTCGGCGGCACGCCGGGATAGAGCACCGGCTGCACGTTGACACCGCGCTTGAACATCCGGTCGGACAGCATGGCGGCAGGAAGCGAATCTCCCACGATCACGGGGCTGACTGCGGTTTGCATGCTGGTGCCGAGGTTCAGCCCCTTCGCTTTCGCCGTTTCGGCAAAGTACCGCGCATTCGCCTGCAGCTTCTGCACGCGCTCTGGTTCGCGGTGCATGATCTCCAGCGCCTTCGCAGCCGTCGCGGCAATCACCGATGGCAGCGCGACGCTATAGACGAATGCGCCGCCCAGCGAGCGGAGAAAGTCGATCATCACCGCACTTCCCGCCACATACCCGCCGGTTCCCACCAGCGTCTTCGAGAGCGTCCCCATCCAGATATCGACGCGCGTGGGATCGAAGCCGAATACTTCCGTCACGCCATGGCCGGTCGCGCCGAGTACGCCCAAGGAATGCGCCTCGTCCACCATCAGCCAGCAGCCGAATTTTTCCTTGATCTCGAGCAGCCGCGGCATGTCGGGATAGTCGCCGTCCATGCTGTAATGGCCTTCCACCACGATCATCACGCGCTCGTAGCGGTCGCGAAGCTGCTCGAGCTGCGCCTCCAGCGCATCCATGTCGTTATGCGGAAAAGTCCGGCGCGCTGCGCCCGACATCACCGCGCCCGTGACGATGCTGTTATGCGCGGCGGAATCGAACAGCACGAGATCCTTGGCGCCAAGCATCTGTCCGATGACGCAGACGTTCGTGCCGTAGCCGCTGACGAAGAGCAGCGCGTCCTCTGTGCCGTAATGTTTGGCAAGCCCCTCTTCCAGCTGCCGGTGCACGATGCGCTCGCCGGCGACGACCCGGCTTCCCGAACAGGAAATGCCGAAGCGATCGATCGCATCTTTCGCGGCCTCGACGATCTCGGGATGTCCGTTGAGACTGAGATAGTCGTAGCAGGAGAAGTTCAGATATTCCTTGCCACCGATGCTGGTGCGGGCACTGGCTAGGCCGTCGTGCATCTTGAAATAGGGATTGGCGAGCCCGAAGCGTTCGCCGAACAGCCGTTGCATCCGGATTTCCTCGAAACCCGGCAGCGTTTCGAACTTCGTGAAGACCGCGCGCTGCGCTTTCAGGGCCGCGTCGGCGGCAGCTTTACTCCGGTCCGATCCGCGCATGGTCTGGACGCGCGCGAGCAGCCTGTCGCGCGACGACGCATCTAGCCCCGGTTTCTTCGCCATTTACTTGGATCCGGCTGATCGAACGCTCGAATCCTTCACCATCTTCTGGGCAATGGCAATCTTCTCGGCCGACGTCGCCGTCAAATGAGACTCGGCGAATTTGGCGACGCCCGCCTCTTCGCCGGCTTCCTGCTCGCCACCCGCGGCGTCCGAAAGGATCGCTTCCGCGATGCCGACGACCGTGAGCGTGCCAGCCGACGCCGACAACGGAATACTGATCCCGAAGGTCTGCTCGAGCCCGGAAACGAGTTCCAGCGCCATGAGCGAGTCGAGGCCGATATCGGCGAGCGGACGCGTGCGGCTGATATCTTCCTCGGGTGCGTGAAGCACGCGCGCTAGATGCGTGACGATGATGCCGCTGATCTTCACCCGCGCCTTGTCGGTGCCCTCCGCCTTCAGGAGCGCCTTCACGTCGATCTGCGCCGCACCGCCGTCCGCCGCACGGCCGCCACGGGTCAGGCGTGCATAGGTCGGCGACTTCAGGACCGGCAGGAGATCGCTCGAGAAACCGCCGTCGTTCGGCGAGATCGTCATCACCGCAGCATCGGGATGCAGCGGCGCATACGAGAGCGCATGATGCATCAGCTCAAGCCCCTCGCGCGCACGCAGGCCGGAGACGCCCATCACCTTCTTCAGGTTCTGCTGCAGCTTCTCGTTTCGCGCGAGCACGCCCACGTCCAGAATGGGGCCCCAACCGATCGCGAGCGCCGGCAGACCATCCGCGCGGCGTTTGCGGGCAAGCCCTTCCATATAAGCGTTCGCGGCAACGTAGTTGCCCTGCCCCGGATTGCCCATGGAGGTCGTCACCGACGAGAACATGACGAAGTATTCAAGCTTGCGATCTCGCGTCACGGCGTCGAGGTTGTCCGCTCCAAGCACTTTCGGATTGAGCACGCTCACGAAGCGCTCGAAATCGAGATTGGGAATGATCGCGTCGTCCAGCACCATCGCGGAGTGAATGATGCCCGCCACCGGCGGCATGCCGGCATCGATTTTCTCGAACAGCTTCTGCACCGAAAGCGCGTCGCTGACGTCGCAGGCTGCAGTCAGCACCTTCGCTCCCGCATTCTTCAAAGCGGCGAGGACTTTCTGCACTTCGGGCGTGCGCACGTCGCGGCGTCCGACCATGACGAGATAGCGCGCGCCGCGATCGGCCAGCCACTTCGCCGTCTCAAGGCCGAATCCGCCAAACGCACCCGTGATCACATGCGTGCCTGTGGCACTGATCGCGAACGGCTGCGGCGTAACTTTCAGTTCCTGAATTTTGGGCGGCTGCACCACGATCTTGCCGATGTGATGCGAGCGCTGCATCAGCTCGAACGCATCGGCCACGTCCGCGGCAGCGAAGACGCTATGCGGCAACGGCTTGTACACACCCTTGGCGAACTGCTTCATCACTTCGCGGAAGACTTTCTCGCCAAGCTCGCGATGCTCGCCCGTGAGTTGATCCACGTCCACGCCGAAATAACTCAGATTCCGCCGGAATGGCCGCAGACCGATATGCGTATTGGAAACGTAGTCGCGCTTGCCGAGTTCAACAAACCTGCCGAACGGACGCAGACAGGCGATCGAACGCTCCATCGCGTCACCGGCGAGGCTGTTCAGAACCACGTCAACGCCCTGCGGCGCGATCTTGCGAACGTCTTCGGTGATATTGACCGCACGGGAATCCAGCACGTGCACGATGCCGAGCGAGCGCAACATGTCGCGTTTCGCGACCGAGCCCGCCGTGGCGATGATTTTGGCGCCTTTGTTGCGCGCAACCTGAATGGCGGCCAGTCCCACTCCACCGGCCGCACCGTGGATCAGCACCCATTCGTTCCGCTTGATCTTCGCGAGCGTTACGAGACCGTAATAGGCCGTCAGGAACGCGACCGGAATCGTCGCGGCACCTTCATAGGAAAGCCCCTCAGGAATTCTCGCCACACGCTCTGCAGCAACGATCGCATGCGTCGAGAATGCGAACGGCGCCATGGCAAGAACGCGCTCACCGGGCTTTACCGTTTTCACGTTCTGCCCGACGCGGCTGACACTTCCTGCACACTCCAGACCGAGTGCTGGACCAGTGTAACCGTTCTCGAGCATATCGTCGGGCAACAGACCCATGACCCACATGAGGTCGCGGAAGTTCAGGCCGGTCGCCTCGACTGCGATTTCCACGTCATCCGGTCCGAGTTCGCCGCGCCGCGCCGGCTGCCAGGCCATGCGCGCCTGCGATCGCACCTGACGCACGAGCTTCGCGCCGGTGAGCTTCGGACCGCTCGGCTTGATGGGCAGATTGACCAGTTCCTGAAAGCGAAGCACCCGAACACCGGCCGCATCGATCTGAAACTCGGTTTCTTCCGTCGTGCTCGCAATCAGCTTTGCCAGCGCAGCTGTCGCTTTTTCCGGATCGGTGCCTTTGGCAATATCAACACGGCGCACGTCGAGTTTCTGGAACTCGTTTGCCAGCACGCGGGAGAACGCCCATACGGCCGTCTCTATCGGATCGGCATGTCTGTCGTCTGCGCGGGCCCCTGAAAAAATCAGCCACAGCGTCGCCGGCGCGTTCGCCATCCGCTCCGCGCATTGCTTGAGCTCGAGACAGCGATCGGCAATCACCGTTGAATTCGAACTTCCAGAAGATATGGCCGTTTCGAAGACCACTGCATCCGGCGCAACGAGGTCGTATTCGCTCAGATCCCGCCCGGTCGCGACGATCTCCAGCGCCGGATCGAACGCAAGGTGCTCGGCGATTTTCTCACCCGCTGCCACCAATACTTTCTTGCGGCCGCTTCCCGCATCGGCCGTCTCGGTCGCTGCAGTCGCGGTCGCGACAAGCAAACTGCCGACTTCGTCGCCGTATCCGATCGGCTCGACACATGCGCCATCGAAGCCTGCGCGCTTCAGATCGTTGAGCCAATGCTCCGCGCTCTGCAATGCGCCGATCGGAAATCCTTCGACGCTTTTTGCAAACCAGTCCGGATTGAAGCCAAAGGCGATATCCTTGAACAACGATGGCAGCGGCTCGATCGCGGCGAATACGCCCCCCGGTGCGAGTAGACTCCGGAGGCCTTCCAGCGTGACGCTTGCGGGCAGACGATGAAGACCATGCGCCGAGACGATGAGATCGAAAGTGCCGGCCGGCGACTGCGACGCCGCATCGAGAACCGTCACGTTTGCCAGCGGCGAAAGCCTGCGCCGCGCGCGATCAAGCGATCCGGCAGCTTCCTCAAGCAGGTAGAGATCTATCCCGGTATTGCCCGACGCGATCAGCTCGGCCAAGGGCGCGTCACAAAGCTGAAGCACCCGCAGCGTCCGTTTGCCGGGCCGCTTGTCCATTGTTTTTGCGAGCGCTCGACCGAGCGTTTCGCTCGCAGCGCGGGTCGCGTTGCTCGCGTAGTCATAGAATTCGGTAACGGCGGGCGTGATCATACGCGCCTCGCCGAGCGTGCCGCGCCGTTTGATATCTCCCGGCAGGCGGGAAATCGCGCCCGCGATCAACAACTCGGCGGCGAGCCTTGGATGCTCCTCGCCAAGAGAACTCACGATGTCGATGCTCTTCGGGAGAGACTTGTCCGGCAATACCTTCCAGACGCCGGCGTCGTTCTCGGCCAGCCTTGCACCCTCAAGCTGAATCAAGAGATTGTGCAGCCATTGTTTATGGTCAGGCTTAAGGCGCTCCGACTCGACAAGCCGCTCGACGTCGATGCTGCCGTTTCTGGCCGCGAATGCGCGCGCGATTTCGTACGCTGCCGCCGTAGCCCAGCCGTCGACGAGCAACGCGGCGTCCTGTGCAGGTTCGGCGTTCAGATTTCCGCTTTCCTTTGCGGACGCCAGCAAGTCCTCCGGGGTCGCTCCGATGCCACGCTCGCCGGACAATTCGCCGGATATATAACGCATGCTCTCCACGACCGCGGTGTCGAGAATTGCCCGCGTGCGGCGAAGCGGGATCGCATGACAGCGAGCCCCCCGCAACGTTGCGATCACATCGTTATGGGCATCGTAAATCGTGAAGTTCGCAAGCATGGAGCGCTCGGACTTCGTGAGAATCTCCATCTCCGCCCGGTCGGGAACCGCACCCGGCTTGAAAAGCTCGGCCTCGTCCACGCGGATCGGCACGTAGGTGATGCCACGCTGCTCCGCCTCAAGCCCCGGGAACGTCGTCAACATTCCATGCAGGCACGCATCGAAGCGCACCGGGTCGGCGAGATAAGGCGACGATTCTGCGTTCGACGGCAGCAGGCTGACGCTGATGAAGCGATCGCCATGCAGCTTCGCCTCCTGCACCAGACTGAATTCCGGTCCGTAATTGAGGCCGGTAACCGCACCCATCTCATAGAGCTTCTCGTGCGGAACGGACTGCGTGACGGCAGGAATTTCAAAGCGCCGGGGCGCCGCCGCCGCGCTCGCGCGCACGATCTTCGAGCGCGTATGCAGCAGCCACGCGGCTTGGGAAAGCCGTGGCCTGCTGAATAATTCGATCGTGCTTGAGCCGGGAGAAATTCGCGTCATCAGTTCGCGCGTCTCTCCGTTCGAGAGATCGAGCGGACGCAAGATTTCGCAATCCGCGATGATAAAGCGCTCGTCCTTCAGCCAGCGCGTCGCCGCGGCGAAGGCGATCTCAAGATAGCCCATGCCGGGGAATATGGTTTGATCGGCGAGCTTATGGTCGGAGAACGCCGGAAAGCGCTCCGTATCGATCTGCGAGCGCCATTCCAGCATATCGGCATTCAGCCGGTAGCCTAACAGCGGGTGGATATCCGTCTGCGCGCCCACCGCTTCGACCGACGGCGCGAAACGGTACGGCACCTGCTGCCAAGGATAGAGCGGCAACAGAACGCCCGGTCCGGGGTTCTCGCCAAACAGCGTCGGCAATTCGACGCGCGCGCCGAACACCAGCGCTTTCGCGACTGCCTTCACGAAAGGATCAACTTCGCTATCCTGCTTCTCAAGCACGGAAAGCTTGGCCACGGAAAACGGCTCTGCCTCCAGCGTATTCTCGATGTGGCGCGTCAGCGTTCCGCTCGGTCCAATCTCGACAAAGCAACGCGCGCCGAGCTTCGCTGCCGCTCTGACCGCGCCCGCGAAATTCACCGGCTTGCGAATATTCTGCCACCAGTAGTTCGCGTTCAGGCGGCTTCCCGGCATGGCGACGCCAGTGACCGTCGACATGAACGGTGTCGTTGCGTCGCGCGGCTGAATTCCTGCGAGATCGCTGACCAGCGGCTGCTGAATCGCGTCCAGCAGCTTCGTATGGAACGGGTAGTCGAGGTCGAGCTCCACCATCGCAATACGCTTGGCGGCGGCGACCTGCTTGAACTTCTGCAGCGCTTCATCCGTGCCCGCCAGCGTGACGGCCCTCGGGCTGTTCACCGCGGCGATCTCGATGCCCTCGATATCGGCGATGATCGCGGCGGCATTTTCTTCCGGCGTGACGGCGACGGCCATGCGGCCCGCGAAGCGAACGAGTTCCTGATGTTTACTGCGATAGAAGATGACCTTCACCGCGGTCTTCAGATCGAGCGCACCGGCGGCCGTTGCCGCCGCCACTTCACCGATACTGTGGCCGAGCACAACGGCCGGACGCAGTCCGGAAGCCTTCAGCGCCTCGGTGGCCGCATATTGGATACCGAAGATCAGAGGCTGTGCAACGGAGGTGTAGCCGAGACGATCTTCCAGATCGTCGCCGAACATCGCCTCCTTTAGCGACCAACCTGACAACGCGGAAAAATACCGGTCCACTTCATCGAAGCATTCGCGGAAAACCCGGTTCTTGTTGTAGGCGGCGCGTCCCATGCCCGGAAATTGCGAGCCATTACCGGAATAAACGAAGGCAACGGGTGCGTCGTTCGCAACCACCGCTCCCGTGACCAGCAGGCTGTTTTCGCGGGCGTTGGTATAGTCGTCTAGCGCACCGCTGACATCGTTGCTGTCGGTCGAGCAGACGACAATGCGCTCGCTCATATGCTGGCGCCGATAGGCTATTCCGCTCGCAAGATTGGAGACGTCGCGGTTGGAGTCCTGCAAAACGCCCGAGGCATGCGAGCCTGCAAGTTCCCGGAGCGCGGCCTTGGTCTCAGCCGAGACGAAGAACAGCCCGCCCTCGCGCTTTGTGACCGCGCTATTGGCAATGGGTCTCCGTGAAACTCCGCCTTCAACGATCGCGTGCGCATTCGTCCCCCCAAAGCCGAACGAGTTTACGCCGGCCAGCTTGTGCTGGACGTCCAGCAGCAAGGGTTCGGCGCACACGCGCAAGCGCAGGTCGTCGAAGTCGATATGAGGACTTGGCTTTCTGTAGTGCAGCGACTTCGGTAAGAGGCCGTGGTTAAGAGCAAGGATCGCCTTGAGAATACCGGCGAGACCAGATGCCGGTTCGAGATGGCCGATATTGGTCTTGATCGAACCTATGGGAAGCGGCGTTGAACGGTTCGCTCCCAAAGCGCGGCCAAGCGCGGTCGCCTCGATAGGATCGCCCGCCTGCGTGCCGGTCCCGTGCGCTTCCACGAACGCGAGTTGATCCGATGGCACGTCGGCCCGCGTATAGATCCGCTTCAGGAGGGCTTCCTGAGCTTCTATCGAGGGCAGAGAAATGCCGTTTGTCCTGCCGTCGGAGTTTACGTCGGTCGCATGGACGAAACCGTGAATCGGATTGAGGTCAGCCTTTGCTTGCGAAGCGTTTCGCAAAACCAATACGACGCCACCCTCCGCGCGCACAAAGCCGTCGGCATCATCGGAGAAAGCATGACAGCGTCCCGTCGGCGAAAGCATGGACGCCTGTGAGAACGCGATGAAAGCTGCAGGACTCGAAATCGCATTGATGCCAGCGACGATCGCAGTATCGATGCGTCCCGAACGCAGAGCATCCATCGCCTGATGAAGCGCCACCAACGAGGAGGAGCAGGCAGTATCAACTGTCAGGCTTGGACCACGGAAATCAAATGCATATGAAATGCGGTTCGACAGAATGGCGAGCGCAGTTCCCGTCGCGAACTGGGAGTCGGCGATCGCATGATCGGCGAAGAACATCTGCCCGTAATCGGACTGCGAACCGCCGACGAACACCCCCGTTTCGGAACCGACCAGTGAAGACGGACGGATTCCGGCGTCTTCAAGCGCTTCCCAGGTCATTTGCAGCAGCAAGCGCTGCTGCGGGTCCAATTGAAGCGCCTCGCGCGGCGAAATTCCGAAAACCGTCGGATCGAAGCCCCAGAGATCGTCGAGCACACCGGCGGCCCACGTGTAGCTCTTGCCCTTCTCCTGCTTTCGCGGATGTCCGAACCGCTCCTTCAAAAAGCGATCTTCGGGCACTTCCGTGACAGTGCATCTGCCGTCCAGGAGCAATTCCCAAAGTTGATTCACTGTCGTTGCGCCGGGAAGACGGCAAGACCAACCAACGATCGCTATCTTGTCACGCAAATAATGCACTGAATTCATGGACTTAATACCAGCAAATCGTTTTCTGTCTTATACGCAGAACGAACAACGCATCACGGCAATTAACAACACTCCTCCGTCGGGACTCCTTACGTCATGTTATCGATTCCGCAGAGCAATACGATTACTTTTTACCCTTTGGCGGCCCAATGAAGTTCCTATAGCGGTGTCTAAAATTAGAATCTTCGCCCGAATGTGTGATGAACCGGTAGTAAAATACCTTGAATTGACGGGTTATGAAATCTAAAAATTCAATTTCGGTCGCTTTAGCGACATTAAATGGCGAGCGGTTCCTTCCGGCACAGCTGGCAACGATCGCCGATCAAACATTGTTGCCCGATGAATTGGTCGTTGTGGATGACGGCTCTTCCGACAGCACCATCGATATCATCGAATCATTCCAAAAGACGGCGCCGTTCAGTATCCGGATTTTCCGCAACCCGGAGCGTCTCGGTTATCGCAGGAACTTCATGCGCGCCGCGTCGTTGTGCGCCGGCGACTTCATCGCCTTCTGCGATCAGGATGACCTCTGGAAGAACGACAAATTCGCAACCGTGATGCGTGAGTTCTTCGATCCCGACGTGCTGATGGTCTATCACAACGCCGATCTGATCGACGCGAACGGCCGCTCGTCTGGCGCGATCTTCAGGAAGCGCGAAAAGAGCGCAACACTTCACTATTCCGAAGTCGAGCCATGGCGGATCGTTCCCGGCTTCACGCAGGTGATCCGGCGTAGTCTGCTGGATCACAACGACCTCCAGCAACGCTCGATCGATATGTTCGAGCTCCATGAAGAGATGCCGCATGATCAGTGGTATCTTTTTCTAGCGAGCGTTCTCGGCAAGGTGCGATACATCGCGTCTCCGCTCGCCTCCTATCGCCTTCATGGCGACAATGTCTCCGGTTGGCTCCCGGCCAAACCGCTTGCCTATGCGCTTCACTGCATCGCGCATGCGAATTTTTATGTCCGCTCGTCACATAAGGCCATGCTGAACCGGATCGAGCTGCTGCAATCGTTACGTTCCGGATTACCCATGCGCGACGAACATCTTTCTCGTGTCCTCGATCACTACACGCATGTAACAAGTTATGTGAAGCGCCGGTTAGATCTCTACTCCGAGCGCTCGTTCATGGTGCGCGTCAAACTGCTTATCCGGATGATAAGAGACAAGACCTATAGCGACCCGACCGTAAAGTTCGGGCGCGGAAGCCTCACGCTGGACGCGCTGATCGGCGCTTCGGTCGGCAGATCGCTGCGTTAAAGGCCGCTTTCAAAACGCTTGGGCTTTCGCCAGAGAGCCCATTCGTAGCGGCGCAGCCCCGCTGCATGCGCGATCGAAAGCAGCGCAAGCTCCCATATCGAGAGCCCCAACAGCGCCGCCGGCTTTACTCGTGCGGCGCGCCAAAGATACTGCGGCACGGCACCATACCTCCTCGCGCGGATCGACATGAACGCGAGATAGGTTTCGATGGTGAACGCCCTCTCCCGAAAAACGATCTCCGGCGTGCCGGGCCAGGTCTGCCTTATCCATTGCGTACATTGTTCGAGTGCGGCTTCCATTGGCTCGACCTGCACCGAACTGCTGTCCCCGCGAATGCGGTACCCTGTCAGACACTCGGGAATTACCTCGAAATCGCATTCGCCCGCGAGTGCGGTGTAAAACTTCCAGTCCTCCGCGAGCGTCAGCGTTTCATCATACCCGCCTACCCGCTCGATGCAGGATTTGCGGATCAGCGGCGTGCTGCCACAACTGAGAATTCCGCTTGCGATCAGCGGATAAAGGACATTCCCGGACGCGTAGTGTTCGTTCCATACCGGCAACACGATCCGATCCAGATCATCGATGGGCGCGACCTGGGCGAGTGGATGATCC
>DAORMJ010000045.1:10611-10832 GCA_035440445.1 Xanthobacteraceae bacterium | reverse complement strand
TGGTCTGCTCGGCCTTCAACGCCGACTTCGACGGCGACCAGATGGCCGTGCACGTCCCGCTGTCGCTCGAGGCGCAGCTGGAAGCGCGCGTCCTCATGATGTCGACCAACAACATCCTGCATCCGGCGAACGGCGCGCCGATCATCGTGCCCTCGCAGGACATCGTGCTCGGCCTCTACTACGTCTCGCTGATGTCCGACGGCATGCCCGGCCAGGGCAAG
>DAORMJ010000045.1:2710-10449 GCA_035440445.1 Xanthobacteraceae bacterium | reverse complement strand
GCCCAAGTCGCCCAAGGTTCCCTTCGACGCAGCCAACAAGCTGATGACGAAGAAGGAGATCTCGGCGATGATCGACACCGTCTACCGCTTCTGCGGGCAGAAGGAGTCGGTGATCTTCTGCGACCGCATCATGGCGCTCGGCTTCTACCACGCCTACAAGGCGGGCATTTCCTTCGGCAAGGACGACATGGTCGTTCCGACCAAGAAGTGGGATCTCGTCGATCAGACCCGTACGCTCGTGAAAGAATTCGAGCAGGAGTACAACGACGGTCTGACCACCGAGCGCGAGAAGTACAACAAAGTCGTCGATGCGTGGGACAAGTGCACCAAGCGCATCGCCGAGGAGATGATGAAGGAAATCTCGTCGGTCAAGAAAGACGCGTCCGGTCGCGAGACCATCAACTCGATCTATATGATGTCGCACTCGGGTGCGCGCGGTTCTCCGGAGCAGATGAAGCAGCTCGCGGGTATGCGCGGTCCGATGGCGAAGCCCTCCGGCGAGATCATCGAGAGCCCGATCATCTCGAACTTCAAGGAAGGTCTGTCGGTTCTCGAGTACTTCAACTCGACCCACGGCGCGCGTAAGGGTCTGGCCGACACCGCGCTCAAGACCGCGAACTCGGGTTACCTGACGCGCCGTCTCGTCGACGTCGCGCAGGACTGCATCGTGACCGAAGAGGATTGCGGCACGGAGCAGGGCATCAAGATGCGCTCGATCGTGGACGCGGGCACCGTGGTTGCCTCGCTCGCGAGCCGCATCCTCGGCCGTACCGTGCTCGAGGATATCACCGAGCCTGCCACCGGCAGGGTCGTGGTGAAGAAGGGCGTGCTGCTCGAAGAGTCTCATGTCGATCAGGTCGCCAAGGCCAAGGTGCAGGAAGTCCGCATCCGTTCGCCGCTGACCTGCGAAACGGTCACGGGCATCTGCCGCAAGTGCTACGGGCGTGATCTTGCCCGCGGTACGCCGGTCAACCTCGGCGAGGCTGTCGGCGTCATTGCCGCCCAGTCGATCGGCGAGCCCGGCACGCAGCTGACGATGCGCACGTTCCACATCGGCGGCGCGGCGCAGCTTGCGGAGCAGTCTTTCGTCGAGTCGAACTTCGAAGGCACGGTCAAGATCAAGAACCGCGATCTTGCCCAGAACTCGGATAACGACATCATCGCGATGACCCGCAACATGTCGATCATCATCGTCGATCAGGACGGCACCGAGCGTGCGACCCACCGTATTCCGTTCGGTGCGCGCGTGAAGGTTGACGACGGCAGCAAGGTCACGCGCGGCCAGCGCATGGCGGAGTGGGACAGCTATTCGCGTCCGATCCTCACCGAAGTCGACGGCAACGTCGCTTTCGAGGATCTCGTGGAAGGTGCCTCGCTCTCCGAAACGGTCGACGAAGCGACGGGTATCTCCCGCCGTATGGTCACCGACTGGCGTGGTTCGGTTCGCAAGAACGAAGAACTGCGTCCGGCGATCGTCATCAAGGGCGGTGACTCGGCGACGGCGAAGATCAAGACCCGCAAGAGCGGCGCGGAAGCGCGCTACACGCTTCCGGTCGATGCGATCCTCTCGGTCGATCCGGGCGAGGCGGTCAAGGCCGGCGACGTGCTTGCACGTGTGCCGACCGAAGGTGCCAAGACGCGTGACATCACGGGCGGTCTGCCGCGCGTGGCGGAACTGTTCGAAGCCCGCCGTCCGAAGGAATCGGCGATCATCGCCGAGACCGCAGGCACGATCTCCTTCGGCAAGGACTACAAGAACAAGTATCGTCTCTCGATCATCCCGAGCGACGGCAACGTCGAGCCGGTCGAATATCTCATTCCGAAGAGCCGTCACGTCTATGTGCAGGACGGCGATACGGTCGAGAAGGGCGACTACATCGTGGACGGTAATCCCGCGCCGCACGACATTCTTGCGATCAAGGGCATCGAGGAGCTTGCTGCTTACCTCGTGAACGAGATCCAGGAGGTCTATCGTCTGCAGGGCGTCGGCATCAACGACAAGCACATCGAGGTGATCGTTCGCCAGATGCTGCAGAAGGTCGAGGTGTCCGATCCGGGCGAGACCGGTCTGCTCAAGGCCGAGCAGATGGACAAGGTGGAGTTCGACCAGATCAACGCCAAGGCCAAGGAAGAAGGCAAGAAGACTGCGACGGCTACCCCGGTGCTGCTCGGCATCACCAAGGCGTCCTTGCAGACCCGTTCCTTCATCTCCGCGGCGTCGTTCCAGGAGACCACGCGCGTCCTCACCGAAGCTGCCGTCAACGGCAAGGTCGATACGCTCGAGGGCCTCAAGGAGAACGTCATCGTCGGCCGCCTCATCCCGGCGGGTACGGGTGCTGCCATGGCGCAACTCCGCACGGTCGCGACCAAGCGGGACGATCTCATTGTCGCCGAGCGCGACAAGGACAAGCCGGAAGCAGCACCGGCGTTGCCTGCAGCGGAGTAAGTCTCTCCCGCTGCGTTGCGCAAAAGAATGATGAGGGCCGTCGCTTGCGACGGCCCTTATTTTTTGAGAGTCTGCACTTGTTTTTTTTTAGTGATTTTTCCGGAGGCCGGATGCTCAGGCCGATTGTCATGGCCGTAGGCAGCGTCAGATGCGCTGCTTTTGTCGTCGGGAAATGGCTTGCTTCGCCGAAGGCGCTATCGGTGGCCTTGTCCTTTCGACGGCGAATTACCCCACGGAACTCGGTACGCGCTCATGCGGAGGCGGTGGCGTGAAGAGCGAGCGGGAGATCATCGATGGAATATACGAGGCTGCGCTGGTTCCGGAGCAATGGTCGGCAGTCCTTGAGGCGGTCTCGCGCAAAACGGATTCGGCGTTTGGTACGGTCTTCATATACCGCGACGGCGTGCACAAATTCGTGGGCACGCCGGAATCGGAGCGGCTCGTCTCCGATTATGTCGCCCTCGGTCAGCCAAAGCTGAATTCGCGCATAGATCGTTCGCTCGCGCTGAACAGTCCCGGCTTCGTGACCGACCATGACTTCTTCTCGGAGCGCGAGATCGCAGACGACCCATTCTATCGCGACTTCATGTATCCGCGCGGTTACGGATGGGTCGCCTGCACGCATTTTCCATTGCCGAGCGGAGATGTTGTTTCGGTCAGCTTCGAGCGACGCAAGAGCCGCGGTGCTTTCGAGCCGGAGGCCGTGGTCGCGCTGGATGCGATGCGACCGCATTTCGGAAGAGCTGCCGTGCTGTCGGCGAGACTGGGTCTGGAGAGAGCCAAAGGCATGGCGCAGGCACTGAACGTGCTCGGCATACCGGGCGCGGTGTTGCGGCAGACTGGACGCTTATATGTGGCGAATGAAGCGTTCGCGAAACTGATCCCGGCCGTCGCGCAGGATCGCCGCGATCGCGTGGTGTTGGCCGATCCGAATGCCGATGCCTTGCTGGAAGCTGCGATCGTGCGGGCGAGAGCAAAAGAGGCAGGCACCACCGTGAGCTCAATTCCGGTCGCGGCAAAAGGGGAAAGACCTGCGGTCATCTTTCACCTGATTCCGGTGCGCGGAGCGGCAAACGACATTTTCTCGTCCGGGATCGCCTTGCTGATCGCGACGCCCGTGGACCGTTCGCTCGTGCCAACGGCGGAGGTGTTGCAGGCGCTGTTCGATCTCACGCCCGCCGAGGCTCGCATTGCCCGCAGTATTGTCGAAGGAAAGACGATCGAAGTCATTGCGCTGACCAAGGGTGTTTCGCGCGAGACCGTTCGAACGCAGGTCGCTTCGGTGCTCGCAAAGACGGGTCTTAATCGCCAGGCCGAACTGGTTGCACTGCTCAGCGGCAAGGGTATTGCCGAGGGCGCGAATGTCTGAGGCATCCGCGCTTTTCGATCGCATCTACGAAGCCGGTGTAATTGCGGAAACGTGGCCCGATGTTCTTCACAGCCTTTCGCAACAATATGCGGGAGCCGGGGGTGTGCTGTTCGTCTTCGGTTCGAACGGTTCGCAGCACTGGGCTGCCTCGCCGGATATCCGCCCGCATCTGGAGGAATTCATCAGCAGCGGTCAGGGACCGACCAATCCGCGGCCGGCGAAACTGGCTGCACTGAACTACGAAGGCTTTGCGTGTGACTTCGACGCGTTCACGCCGGAAGAGATTGATCAGGACAAATTCTATACAGACTTTCTCGCGCCGAGAGGCATGGGATGGACCGCAGCCACTATGGTGCGCGCGCCGAGCGGGGACTTGCTCGCATTCAGTGTTGACCGCGCGTTTAAAAAGGGGCCGTTCGAGGATCACGAACTGATCGCGCTGGATGGGATGCGGCCGCACCTTGCGCGTGCGGCACTTCTTTCGGCGCGGCTCGATCTGAAACGGGCGCAGGCGATGGCGCAGGCACTCCATATCGTCGGGCTACCCGCGGCGGTGTTGCGCGAACGAGGCCGGCTCTATGCAGCCAACGCGTCGTTTGAAGCACTGATCCCCGGAACGTTCGACGACGGGCCCGGCCGTGTCGCCGTCAAGGACGCAGGCGCTGACCTTCGCGTAGGTACGGCGCTGGATTTACTGAGTGGATCTCATGCGGCGCAGGCGGCGTGTTCAATCCCGGTGCGGGGAACGGAGACGACGTCTCCGCTGATCGTCCACGTGCTTCCGGTGCGCGGGGCGGCTTACGATATATTTTCTCGCGCCACGGCCCTGCTTGTCGTTACCCCGGTGGACAAGCGAGCCGTTCCTGCTGCAGATGTATTGCAAGGTCTTTTCGATCTTACGCCTTCCGAATCCCGTGTTGCACAGAATATCGCTGCCTCCAGAACGATTGATCAGATCGCAGCCGCTCATGGGGTTTCGCGGGAAACAGTCCGTTCGCAACTTTATGCAGCGCTTGGTAAAATCGGTTTGAAGCGGCAAACGGAACTCGTGGCGCTTCTCGGTGGCAAGGCCATCGGAGACAAAATAAGTGAATGACGATCTTTCTATTGCCGATGCAATCTATGAAGCCGCGTTCGTGCCTGAGCTTTGGCCACGCCTGTTCGAGCGCATTTCCGAGCGGGTCGATGCCGCGCTAGGCAGTATTTATATTCAGAACCCCGACGGCAGTTTTCGCTGGATCGGAACCGAAGGCGCCACGCGTCTTTTCAATGAATTTCAAGCGATCACCCCGCCGCTTGAGAGCATTCGTCTGATAAAGGCGGAGAAGCTGCAGCACGATGGTTTCTATACCGATCTTGATCTCAACGATCCGGCGATTTTTGAACATCCGACCTATAAGGAGTTTCTGCATCCGCGCAATTTCGGCTGGTTCGCGGAAACGGCGTTCCATCTGCCTGCCGGCGATACGGTCCGGATCGGGTTCGAGCGCACGAAGGAACGCGGACCGTTCGAGGAGACGTTTATTGGTGCGTTGAACGCGATCCGCCCGCATCTCGGCCGTGCGGCCGTGCTGTCATCGCAGCTCGGCCTTGAGCGCGCGAAAGGCATGATCGAGGGGTTGAATGCGATCGGCACGCCAGCCGCAGTGCTGCGGACGAGTGGAAAACTGTCGCTCGCCAACGAGCACTTTCATAAGCTCATGCCGCTCGTGGTGCAGGATCGCCGCGATCGTATGCTGCTGACGGACGAGACTGCCGATAAGCTGTTGGCAGATACTTTGATGCGCACGGGATCAAGCAGTGCCGCCGGGCGCTCGCGTTCAATCCCCGTGCCGGCACAGGATGGCCGGCCACCTTTAATTTTTCACGTGTTTCCGGTTTCTGGTGCCGCGAACGACCTTTTCTCGCGAGGTCTTGCGCTTGTCATTGGCACGCCGATCGACCGGGCGCTGGTTCCGACCGCGGAAGTGATCCAGGTGCTGTTCGATCTGACGCCTGCCGAGGCGAGGGTCGCAAGGGCCGTCGCGCAGGGAAACACCGTTGAAGTGATCGCCCTTTCAAACGGTGTGTCGCGCGAAACGGTTCGCACGCAACTTGCATCGGTTCTTGCAAAGACCGGCATGAGCCGCCAAGCGGAATTGGTCGCGCTACTGGCGGGCAAGGCGCTCTCATAACGGCTCGCCAAAAAATCTGACGCTTGCCGTTAACGGAAGCTAACTTTTTTGAAGTCCGTACCGCATTCGGGGGAAGCGGATCGTGGCAACGCTGCGTAGTTTTGAACCGTTGGCATGGTCCGGCCTATTGTTCTTATTGATTGGATGCCAATAGCCGAATTGCCAGCCTTGATTTTCATCACCTCCAGAGCCGCTCGCGAGAGCGGCTCTTATTGTTTTGCAATTCGCGGTATCAGTGAGGAATGACGCGGATCGCGCTACTTCTTGGGATGGTTGGCTTGCTTTCTGCGGCGAGTTTTTCTGCGCAAGCGCACGAAATTCTGGCGCGATCGGAAACCAGCGCGCTGAGTGCAGCGGACCGCCATATCGCGGCAAATGCGGAAGCGGAGGCGCTGGATCGCGACGAAGCCGTGCGCGATTTCGCGTGGCGCGGTCCGGACGGTGCATCAGGACTGATTATCGTCAGCGGACACCATCCAGATTTTTACGGAATGGGCCGTTGCCGAAACTTGATCCATATCATTCGGCATCCGGCCGATGGCGGCGTTAACGCGACTTTTGAAGGAAATGTCTGCCGGGATTGGGAGGGCAGGTGGTCGGTCGAACGGCGGTAGCACTCCCGGCGCTCCTCGCGATGCTTGCTCTGGCTGCCGCTACGGCCAACATGGCGGCAGATAGCCGCCTTCCGCGTTTGCTTGCGCAGGCCGAGACGGCGCTTTTGAGCGACGACGACAGGGTCGCTGCCTATGACGCCGAGACGGCCGTGCTGTCCCAGCGGTGGGGAATCGCCGGTTACCATTGGCGCGGGCCCGATGGAGCCTATGGCACGATCATCTCAGGCGCTGAGGTTCCCGAGGCGGGCGGGCAGCGAATCTGCCGTCAATTCATCCACATCGTGCATCACAAAGCGGATGGCGGTGCGAATCCGACGTTTCAGGGACGGGTTTGCCGGCTGGAGGGCGGCTTCTGGAGCGCGCAATAGCGTTTGTTCGCGGTATTCAGGTAGTTTCGGCGTGGTTTTGTGCGGCCGCAAACTAGCCGTGAGGAGTATGACAGGCGCGGATCCGGCGGAATTGCAAAAACCCGCGATTCCCAAGGGCTTTTTGCCTTGACGTAACCCGACTCGCGAGTCTAGAACCCGCCTCGAATTATGCGGCAGGCGGTCGGAACCGCGGATTAGCGCAGCAGCGCAGATCAAGGGCTCCGAGACGCTGCCTCTGACTACTAAGACGTCAGATCAGGGTCGTATGACCGGTCCGGGGCAACCCGAAACCGGTCCTCTGTGCAGACAATGGGCGCTTTTCCGTGGGCCACACGGAAACAGCGCGCGTTTCGTTTGCTCGTTTTTCTACTGCCGGTCCCGGACGCGGGTCTCGGCGAAATGAGGGTGAAGGCCGAATGCCTACGATTAACCAGCTCATCCGGAAGCCCCGGGTCGCGCCGCGCTACCGCAACAAAGTGCCGGCGCTTCAGGCGTCGCCGCAGAAGCGCGGCGTCTGCACGCGCGTCTATACGACGACCCCGAAGAAGCCGAACTCCGCGCTTCGTAAGGTCGCCAAGGTTCGCCTGACCAACGGCTTCGAAGTGATCGGTTACATCCCGGGCGAAGGCCACAACCTTCAGGAGCACTCGGTGGTCATGATCCGCGGTGGCCGCGTGAAGGACCTTCCGGGCGTCCGCTACCACATTCTCCGCGGCGTCCTCGATACGCAGGGCGTCAAGAACCGTAAACAGCGCCGTTCGCTCTACG
>DAORMJ010000045.1:0-2591 GCA_035440445.1 Xanthobacteraceae bacterium | reverse complement strand
CATGAAAGAGGGCAAAAAGTCGGTCGCCGAATCGATCGTCTATGGCGCGCTCGAGCAGATCGAGGCCAAGGCCAAGACCGCGCCGCTCACCGTATTCCAGTCCGCGCTCGACAACGTCGCGCCGGCCGTTGAAGTCCGTTCCCGCCGCGTCGGTGGCGCCACCTATCAGGTTCCGGTCGAAGTCCGTCCCGACCGCCGTCAGGCGCTTGCCATCCGCTGGCTGATCAATGCCGCGCGCGATCGCAACGAAAAGACGATGATCGATCGTCTGTCGGGCGAGCTGCTCGACGCAAGCAATAACCGGGGTAACGCCGTCAAGAAGCGCGAAGACACGCATCGCATGGCCGAAGCGAACCGCGCCTTCTCCCATTATCGCTGGTAACGCCGCGCACCGGCTCGAGGACAGAACATGCCCCGCTCACATAAAATCGAAGACTACCGCAACTTCGGCATCATGGCTCACATCGATGCCGGCAAGACGACGACGACCGAGCGGATTCTTTTCTTCACCGGCAAGTCCCACAAGATTGGCGAAGTCCATGACGGCGCCGCTACGATGGACTGGATGGAGCAGGAGCAGGAGCGTGGCATCACGATCACGTCCGCTGCGACCACTGCGTTCTGGGCCGATAAGCGCCTGAACATTATCGACACGCCAGGTCACGTCGACTTCACGATCGAAGTCGAGCGCTCGCTGCGCGTGCTCGACGGCGCGGTCGTCGTGCTCGACGGTAACCAGGGCGTCGAGCCGCAGACCGAAACCGTATGGCGTCAGGGCGACAAGTATCGCGTGCCGCGCATCGTGTTCGCGAACAAGATGGACAAGATCGGCGCTGATTTCTTCAAGTGCCTCGACGACATCGTGAAGCGCCTTGGCGCGAAGCCCGTTGCGATCCAGCTGCCGATCGGCGCGGAAAGCAATTTCAAGGGCGTCGTCGATCTCGTGCAGATGCAGGCGATCACCTGGCAGGACGATTCCGGCCAGAACTTCACGACCGGCGAAATCCCTGCCGATCTCGCCGATCAGGCGAAAGAGTATCGCGAGAAGCTGCTCGAGGCGGCCGTCGAACTCGACGACTCCGTCATGGAAAAGTACCTCGAAGGCGTTGAGCCGGATGTTGCGACGCTGCAGAAGCTGATCCGCAAGGCCGTGCTGACCAGCGCGTTCTATCCGGTGCTGTGCGGCTCGTCCTTCAAGAACAAGGGCGTGCAGCCGCTGCTCGACGCCGTCGTGGCCTATCTGCCGTCGCCGCTCGACGTTCCCGCGATCAAGGGCGAAGACGCGAATGGCAACGAAGTCGTCCGCAAGCCGGACGACAAGGAGCCGATGGCGCTCCTCGCATTCAAGATCATGGACGACCCGTTCGTCGGCACGATCACCTTCTGCCGCATCTATTCGGGCGTGCTGCAAACCGGCACCGGCGTCGTGAACTCCACGCGCGACAAGAAAGAGCGCATCGGCCGCATGTTGCTGATGCATGCGAACAACCGCGAAGACATCAAAGAAGCCTATGCGGGCGACATCGTTGCGCTTGCGGGCCTGAAGGAAGTCCGCACCGGCGATACGCTGTGCGACCCCGACAAGCCGGTCATTCTCGAGCGCATGGAATTCCCGGAGCCGGTCATCGAAATCGCGATCGAGCCGAAGTCGAAGGCCGATCAGGAAAAGCTCGGCGTCGCGCTGGCGAAGCTCGCTGCCGAAGATCCGTCGTTCCGCGTTTCGACCGATCAGGAGTCCGGCCAGACCATTCTGAAGGGCATGGGCGAACTCCATCTCGACATCAAGGTCGATATCCTGAAGCGCACCTATAAGGTCGATGCTAACATCGGCGCGCCGCAGGTTGCGTATCGCGAAAAGGTTTCGAAGCCCGCGACGGTCGATTACACCCACAAGAAGCAGTCGGGTGGTTCGGGTCAGTTCGCGCGCGTGAAGCTCGAGATCGAGCCTGCCGAACCCGGCACCGGCTTCGTGTTCGAGAACGAAATCGTCGGCGGCGCCGTGCCGAAGGAATACATCCCCGGCGTCGAGAAGGGCCTTGAGTCCGTGCTGGGTGCGGGCGTGCTCGCCGGCTTCCCGGTGGTCGATCTCAAGGTTCGCCTGGTTGACGGCGCGTACCATGACGTCGACTCGTCGGCGCTCGCCTTCGAAATCGCGTCGCGCGCTGCACTTCGCGAAGGTCTGCAGAAGGGCGGCTCGGTGCTGCTCGAGCCGATCATGAAAGTCGAAGTCGTGACTCCGGAAGATTACACCGGCTCGGTCATCGGCGACCTCAACTCCCGCCGTGGTCAGATCCAGGGTCAGGACATGCGCGGCAACGCGAACGTCATCAATGCGATGGTGCCGCTCGCCAACATGTTTGGTTACGTGAACAACCTGCGTTCATTCTCGCAGGGCCGCGCGACCTTCACTATGCAGTTCGATCACTACGAACAGGTTCCGAATAACGTCGCGCAAGAGGTTCAGGCGAAATACGCCTGAGCCTTTCGCATTTGAAATCAAACAGGACTTCGCCGCTTAGGCTGAACGGAGAGCAAGATGGCCAAGGAAAAATTTGAACGCAACAAGCCGCATGTGAACATTGGCACGATTG
>DAORMJ010000044.1:0-11302 GCA_035440445.1 Xanthobacteraceae bacterium | reverse complement strand
GGCTATGCGATCGGTTCGGCGGGCCTCGGCGCGCTGGTGCTGTTCGCGGCCTATACCTCGGACCTCAATTACTTCGTCGCGAACTCCGCGCAGTTCAAATACTTTACGGGCGTCAAGGTCGACTTCTCATTGTCGAATCCTTACGTCGTCGTGGGTCTGTTGTTCGGCGGTCTGTTGCCGTACCTGTTCGGATCGATGGGCATGATGGCCGTTGGCCGTGCTGCCGGTTCGATCGTCGAGGAAGTGCGCCGTCAGTTCCGCGAAAAGCCGGGCATCATGCAGGGCAAGGACAAGCCGGACTACGGCAAGGCCGTTGACCTGCTGACCAAGGCTGCGATCAAGGAAATGATCATTCCTTCGCTGCTTCCGGTGCTGTCGCCGATCGTTGCCTACTTCGCGATCTACTACATCGCGGGTGGTGGAGCGGCCGGTAAGGCTGCGGGCTTCGCAGCTCTCGGCGCGATGCTGCTCGGCGTGATCGTGACGGGTCTCTTCGTCGCGATCTCCATGACCGCCGGTGGCGGTGCTTGGGACAACGCCAAGAAGTACATCGAGGACGGTCACTTCGGCGGCAAGGGCTCCGAGCCGCACAAGGCGTCCGTCACGGGCGACACCGTCGGCGATCCCTACAAGGATACGGCCGGTCCCGCAGTGAACCCGATGATTAAGATCACGAACATCGTGGCGCTGCTCTTGCTCGCGATCCTCGCGCACTAAGCCATCGCGCGATACAGAACGAAAAAGCCCGCGGGGAGCGATCCTCGCGGGCTTTGTCTTTCCGGCTTTGCGTGGCGCGCTAATTGCCGGCGCCAAACGGGTTGATGTTGGTGACGTTCTTCAGGATGTTGCCGACGCGCTTGTTGGCGGCGGCCAGCGCGGCGGCTTCCGGCAGTGCCGAGAAGGCGTGCACGGCGGGCAGGCGCTTGGGGATGTCGCCCGCCATGGTGGTACGGCTGATGAAGTCGAAGATCTTGCCGTCCTGCAGACCGTAATTGGCGATACGGGTGACGCGGCGGTCGGGGCTGAAATAGACGACTAGCACGCGCTGATCGATCACCTGCGGACGCAGGAATGCGGTCTGCTGCGTCTTCTGCGAAATATAATAGAACGCTTCGCCCGATACGGTGGCAACGGTCGATGGCGTGCCGAGGACGAGCAGCACCTGCTCCTGGCTTGCTCCGATCGGCACCTGCTGAAGTGCGTTTTCGTCGAGCACATAGCCCCGGTTATAGGTCTGGGTGATTCCGCTCACGGGTACGTTGACGCCGCTGCTGCATCCAGCGGCGAAAACGGAAGAGAGCACGGCCGCTGCCGAGAGGGCGCGGCGAAGGGATTTGATCTGCAACGGCGCTACGAGCATTAATAATTGCCGGATTGACTTGTCGCGACCCCGCGACTACCCCGCGCGGCAACGAAACGCAAATTGGCCCCCGATATGTTCCTGTTCAAGAAGCGCGATGACGCGCGGCGAAAGACCATCGAACGGCTCTATGGCGCGATCGTGGCGCAGGCCCGGGCGCCCGTTTTCTACCTCGATTTCGGCGTTCCAGATACGGTCGAGGGCCGCTTCGACCTGCTCGTGCTGCATATGCATCTGGCGAACACCCGGCTTGTGGAAGCGGGCGAGGCCGGGGTGGCCGTAGGGCAGGAAGTGCTCGACCACTTCTTCGAGGACATGGACGGAAGTCTGCGCGAGCTCGGAATTGGCGACCTCACCGTGCCGAAGAAAATGCGCACGATTGCGGAGGCTTATCTGGGCCGTTCCGCGACCTATGGAGCGGCAATCGAAAAAGGGGATGCGGCTGCGCTTGCGCAGGCGATCTCCCGCAACATTCTTGGCAGCAGCGAAGTGGAAGCAAATGCGCGCTCGCTCGCGGACTATATGCTTCGGGTTTCCAGCGCGCTGCGCGCGCAGCCCAGCGACAAGCTGCTTGCCGATGAGATCGTTTTTCCCGAACCGATGAAGGCCGCACATGCAGAATGATCTGCCCTGGAGCCATTTGATCGAAGTATCGGCCGTGCCCGACGGCGGCATGGACGTCGAACTCGCTCCGGATGCTGCGACCCGCGAACAGCTCGCGGAGGTCGCGGAACTGGTATCGATCCCTTCGCTGAAGATTTCGCTGCGCGTGACCCCGCTGGGGGCGAATGACGCGAAGGTCCAGGGAACACTGAAAGGTGTCGTGCGCCAGACCTGCGTCGTCAGCCTCGAAGAGTTCGACAGCGCGATAGAGGAAGATATCTCGGTCGATTTCTCGTCCGCACCTGCGCGCGATGCCGATGGGGAGGACGACGAGGGGGTCGAAGATGTTCCCGACCCCATCGTCGACGGAAAAATCGATCTTGGCGCGCTGGCTACGGAGTTCCTGATCCTCGCGATCGACCCTTACCCGCGCAAACCGGGTGTGGCGTTCAAAGCGATCATCGAGGAACCGGGCGAGCCGGAGGCCAAACCCAATCCATTCGAGCGCCTTTCGGGCTTGAAAGATAAACTCAAAAAAGACAGCTAAGTTATTGAGTTTAAAATAATCTTTCTCCTCCGGTTGAACCGGGCAGCCGAACCGCTATTGTCGCCGCCGCGCGCGGTGCGGGGCCGGGCAGATTCCTTGAATTCCGGCTGAGCCCGACAGCCTCCGTGCAAGTTCGAATGTCCAGAACGGTTCGCATCGCGATCGACGTCATGGGGGGCGATAACGGCGCCGCCATTACCGTACCCGGTGCCGAGATAGCTGCCCTTCGCAGGCCGGACACGGAGTATCTCCTGTTCGGCGACGAGAAGCAGATCGCGCCAATCCTTGCGCAGCAGAATCGCATCCGGACTGCGAAGGTGGTGCACACCGACGTCGCCGTCCGCATGGACGACAAGCCGAGCCAGGCCTTGCGCAAGGGCCGCAAGGTCTCGTCGATGTGGCTTGCCATCGAGGCGGTGAAGAAAGGCGAAGCGGACGTCGCGATTTCCGCCGGCAACACCGGCGCGCTGATGGCGATGAGCCTGTTCTGCCTGAAGCCGCTCGCGGGCATCGACCGTCCTGCAATCGCGGCCGTGTGGCCGACCATTCGCGGCGAAAGCATCGTGCTCGATGTCGGCGCGTCGATCGGCGCGGACGCGAAGCAACTCGTCGACAACGCGGTGATGGGTGCCGCCATGGCTCGCGTGCTGTTCGATCTGGAGCGGCCTTCGGTCGGCCTCCTGAATGTCGGCGTCGAGGAGATGAAAGGCGTCGAGGCGGTCCGCGAAGCGGGGCAGATGATCCGCGACCTCAGCCTTCCGGGCTTCGATTACCGGGGCTTCGTCGAAGGTGACGACATCGGCAAGGGTACGGTGGATGTCATCGTCACCGAAGGGTTCTCCGGCAATATCGCGCTGAAGACCGCCGAGGGCACGGCGCGGCAGATCGGCGAGTATCTGCGTTCGGCCATGAGCCGGACCTTGAGCGCAAAGATCGGTTATTTGTTCGCGCGCGGGGCTTTCCGCGTGTTGCGCGAGAAGATGGATCCGCGCCGCATGAACGGCGGGCTGTTCCTCGGGCTGAACGGGCTTGTCGTGAAAAGTCATGGTGGAACCGATGCCGAAGGCTTCGCTTCCGCAATCGAAATCGGCTACGACGTGGTCCGCCATAATCTTATAAAAGGAATTGCCGACGGCCTGCGGCGCGAGGCGCCAGCGCAAGCCGAAGCGGCAGAGGAAATGCCACAGTGACAGTATTCCGTTCGGTCGTGCGGGGCGTCGGTTCCTATCTCCCGGCCCGCACCCTGACCAACGCCGAACTCGCCGATATGGTCGATACCTCGGACGAGTGGATCGTGCAGCGCACGGGCATCCGCGAGCGGCATATCGCTGCCAAAGGCGAGAAGACCTCCGATCTTGCGATCGCCGCAGCGAAGGCGGCACTTGCCAATGCCGGGATGTCGGTGGACGAGATCGACCTTGTCGTAGTGGCGACCTCGACGCCCGATCTTACCTTTCCCGCGACCGCGACCACAGTACAGGCGGAACTCGGCATCATGCGCGGTGCCGCGTTCGACTTGCAGGCGGTCTGCTCGGGCTTCGTCTATGCAATGTCGACGGCCGATCAATACCTGCGCTCAGGCGACTTCAAATGCGCGCTGGTCATCGGCGCGGAGACCTTTTCTCGGATCCTCGACTGGAATGACCGTACGACCTGCGTGTTGTTCGGCGATGGTGCGGGGGCTGTCGTCCTCGAGCGGACCGAGCAGCCGGGCACGCGGGAGGACCGTGGTATCCTCATCTCGCGCTTGCGCTCGGACGGGCGGCACAAGTCGAAGCTCTTCGTGGATGGCGGGCCCGGCTCGACGGGAACGGTCGGTCACTTGCGCATGGAAGGGAAGGAAGTATTCCGCCATGCGGTGGGCATGATCACAGATGTGATCGAGGAAGCCTATGCCGCGACCGGCTATAGCTCGGAGGATATCGACTGGTTCGTTCCCCATCAGGCGAACCTGCGGATCATCGACGGCAGCGCCAAGAAGCTTAAAATTGCCCCGAATAAGGTCGTGGTGACCGTCGACAAGCACGGAAACACGTCAGCGGCGTCGATTCCGCTCGCTCTTTCCACCGCGGTGAGCGATGGGCGCATCAAAAAGGGTGATCTCGTCCTGCTCGAGGCAATGGGTGGAGGATTTACTTGGGGGTCAACGCTGTTGCGCTGGTAATACAGTCAGCGACAGAATTATCGTTAGGCGGTTGACCCCGGCGTAGGCGGCAAATAACGTCGCTTTATCAGTACCATAGAGTTTAAACCGCGGGGGCGGCAATGAGCGGGAAGACCATTACGCGCGCTGACCTGAGTGAGGTGGTTTACCAGAAGGTCGGATTATCGCGTACGGAGTCGGCGGCACTTGTTGAGCTTGTTCTTACCGAGCTTGCCGACTCTCTCGCACGCGGTGAGAACGTCAAACTGTCCTCGTTCGGCTCCTTCATCGTTCGCCAGAAAGGCGAGCGCGTCGGGCGCAATCCGAAGACGGGAGAGGAAGTTCCGATTGAGCCCCGGAGGGTGATGGTTTTCAAGCCATCGAATATTCTTAAGCAACGAATCAACGGGCGGAACGGCGACGCGAAGAAAAGCTGATCCTCCGCTGGAAGCGTGATCCCGAAAAGTGCGGAGCGGTTTTCGGGAATTTCATGCTCAGTCAACAGAGAAGCGACGATCCGATTCAGCGGAGTTGAATTGGACCCGAGCGGCGGTCAGAGGCAGGTTCAGTGGAAAAAGGTCCGGACGCATTCCGCACCATCAGCGAGGTCGCAGACGATCTCGACCTGCCGCAGCACGTGCTTCGTTTTTGGGAAACGCGTTTTACGCAGATCAAGCCGATGAAGCGCGGCGGCGGACGCCGCTATTATCGTCCCGACGATGTCGATCTGCTGCGTGGCATCCGGCATCTCCTCTATGGAGAGGGCTACACCATTCGCGGCGTGCAGCAGATTCTGAAAGATCAGGGTTTGCGTTATGTGCAGACGATCGGGCGTTCCGCCGAAACGGAACCCGGACGGCTGCGCGATGTCGATTACGCCGAGGATGCGGCTGAGGAGCAGAGCGCGAGCGTCAGCGCATCGGCGGGCTCTCGTGGCGGGGTGGTGAGCTTCGCGCCGCCACCGCGCGCGCGTCCCGAGCCTGAAATGCCCCGACAGGAAATTCCGCGAACGCTCGAGCCGCGTATCGTCGAGGTATCGCGTCCACAGGTGCAGCAGCCCGAGCCGTATGATGATGACGGACCGGCTATTCCGTTCCGCCGCTTCGCACCGGTGCCGGACCGCGAGGAGCCGCCACGCATGGCGCCCCGGCCGCAGGCCGAGGAGCGCGGCTACGAGCCGGTAGCTGCTCCGGAAGAACGCTACGACCCGCGCATGATGCCGGAGGAGCAGCCGCTTCAGGAGGAGCGTTACGAGCCTCGTGTTTCGTATGAACCGCGGGTTCATGCGGAGCCGCGGGTTCACGTTGAGCCCGTTGCGTATCAGGAGCCGCGGATCCAGCGCGAGGTTCGCTACGAGCCGCGTCCGGTCGCGCCGCAGCCCGAGCCCCGCGTGGTGGCTCCCCAGCCGCGCATGGTATCGCCGCGCGCGCCGATGGCGGAGCCAGCGGGATCGATGCGTTTGTCTTCGGAAGCGGTACGGCTTTTGAAAGCGACGTTGTATGAGCTCGGCGAATGCCGCCGTTTGCTCGACGCAAGCATCAGAAAAACCGGCGCCTGATCAGCGCGGCAACAGTTCGGCCTTAGCGTTCACGTTTTTCGTGAGCAGCTTTCCGGTCTTGCGCTCGAAAGTCCAGCGGCCGGCTAGCTGCGTAACTTCAAGCTCGGCGTCATCGAGTTCGAATACGAATTTGTAGCAGGCGATGATGATGGTGCGTGAGGCGGGCGCGCGTTCGGAGGGCTCAGCCCGGTAGTCGCCGGCACTGTCTGCGGGCAACATGCGCGCTGTGGCGGTCGCGGTCTTGGCCGAGGGGACGAAGACTTCCTTCAGTTCGTACTTGCGCACCGCTGCGCCGATGACATTGCCGAAGAAAAGATCGCAGGACTTGCTGTGCTCAGACTGCTCGATGAAGAGAAGCTCCATCGAGATGATCTTCGCGTCGCGCGAGGTCGTGTTGTGGAAGTGCAGCTTGTGCTCTCCCGACGCGGCATAGACCTGCGAGGCTGCCTTGATGTCCGGCGGCGGCGTGATGGTGACGGTGACTTCGCCGCCACGCTGGGCCAATGCGGCGTGCGGGGCGGCCAAGCCGGCAAGGATGGCGAGCGCAAAAAGGATTGTACGGAGGAGCATCGGCGAGGGTCTCGGAAGGATCGGGCGATCTTCTGCACCAACTTCCCAGAAAAAACTATCCCTTCGACGGATGACCGGACGGGTGCCTAATCGGCCCGTCTCCCGGATCAGCGGTAAGGCCATTCCTTCGCGCTTGGGCCGAGGGGCGGAAGGTACCAGAACCCCACAATCGCTTTCATTGCGAGGCCGGTCTTCACCAGGCCACGCGCAATCGAGCGGAAGGCGCGCGTTCTGACCTGACCGCGCTCGGTCGCTGCGATCCTTGCGTAATGCGCAATATCGATCACGCCTTCGGCCGTCCGTCTGATGTGCTGGTTATCGCTTTGCATCGCATCCTCCATCGTGTTCGATGGGAGGACGGTGCCAGCCTTTACCTTGGCCGGCTTTTAGATAGCTTTGTGTTTTCCTTTGGATTGTCTTGAATCGCCTGAAGGTTGGAGCTTTCCGCTTTGCTGGTGTGCTTCGGTAATTTCACGCTTGATACCGGCCGGCGCGAATTGCGGCGCGATGGGCGGGAGGTCGCCGTCGAGCCGCAGGTGTTCGACCTGCTCGAATTGCTGATCAGGCGGCGTGACGCCGTCGTCAGCCGTGACGAGTTGATCGCGCATATCTGGAAAGGGCGCATCGTCTCCGAGTCGGCAATGGCTTCCCGCATCAACGCCGCGAGGAACGCGATCGGCGACAACGGCACCGATCAGCGCCTCATCAAGACGACTCCGCGCAAAGGCTTTCGTTTTGTCGGCGAAATCAGGGAAGGCGCGGTGGAGCGTGCGCGGCCTTCGTTCGCGCCTGTGCCGGTTCCGCAGCAGACAGTCCAGTTCGTTCGCGCGGCAGACGGAGTCAGCGTTGCGGTCGCCCGCGCGGGGCAAGGGCCGGTGCTGCTGAAAACGGCCAACTGGCTCAATCATCTGGAGTTCGACTGGGAGAGTCCGATCTGGTCGCCGCTCTTCTCTCGCCTGGCGGAGCGGCTCTGTCTGGTCCGCTATGACGGGCGCGGCAGCGGTCTGGCCGACCGCGAGGTTGGCGACATCTCCTTCGACGGGTTCCTGCGCGATCTTGCAGCCGTTGCGGAAACGCTTGTCCCGGAGCGGTTTGCGCTGCTGGGACTCTCGCAAGGTGTCGCTGCCGCGATCGCCTATGCCGTGCGCAACCCCGATCGTGTTTCGAAGCTCATTCTTTATGGTGGCTACGCGCAGGGCAGGAACCGGAGCGGGGATGCAGCGGATCGCGACAAAGCGCAGGCGTTGCTCGCGCTCATGCGACAAGGATGGGGCAATGAAGGCTCCGCATTCATGCGTGCGTTCAGCTCAATCTATCTGCCCAATGGCACGAGCGAGCAGATCAGGTGGTTCTCCGACATGCAACGCATGGCGACTTCGGGGGTGGTTGCCGCAAGATTGCGCGCGGCCTGCGACGACATCGATGTTGCCGATTTACTTCCGCAGGTTCGGGTGCCGACGCTCGTGCTGCACGCGCGGCACGACAATGTCGTGTCCTATGCGCAAGGCCGGGCCATCGCTGCCGGGATTGCAGGCGCGCGTTTCGTGACATTGGAAACGGAGAATCACGTTCCGCTGCCTGACGATCCGGTTTGGGAGCGTCTGGTGGCGGAGATCCTCGAATTTGTTGCGGGCCGTGACTAGACGGGCTTGAGCAAAATGTGTGGCTGTCCCTAGTTTGCCGGGACGGCCGGGCGCAGTTCTTCGCGTTTCGCGAACCGCAACACCAGATACCCCAGCACGCCTGCCACGAGCGAGCCGGAGAGAATTCCGAATTTTGCGCGGTACTGCATCGAAGGGTCTTCAAAGGCGAGGAGCGCGATGAAGAGGCTCATCGTGAAGCCGATGCCGCAAAGAAGCGAGACGCCAAATATCTGGGTCTTGCTTGCCGCCGCGGGAATATCCGCGAGGTTGAGCCTTACCAGCAGCCAGACGGTGCCGAGAATTCCCACCACCTTGCCGAGAACGAGGCCCAGCGCAATTCCCGCCACGATCGTATCGCCAAAGATTTGCAGCGAGGCTCCGGCGAAGGAAACGCCGGCGTTTGCGAAGCCGAAAACCGGTACGATGACGAACGCAACCGGGAGATGGAGCGCGTGTTCGAGCCGGTGCAGCGGAGATTCCGCTGGCGATGCCTCGGGAGACGCTGGCGTGCGCTTGATGGGAATGAACATGGCGAGCATTACACCCGCCAGCGTCGCGTGCACGCCGGAGCGCAGCACGCAATACCATAGCGCCGCGCCGAGCAGCAGATAGGGAACGAGCGTGTTGACCCTCCGTTGATGGAGGACAAATAGCGCGACAACGATCACTGCCGAAGCAAGCAAGTAGTGATACTGCAAATCTGCGGTGTAGAAGACCGCGATAACGAGCACCGCACCAAGGTCGTCGATGATTGCAAGGGCGGCCAGGAATACCTTCAGCGATGCCGGAACACGCGGGCCGAGCAGCGACAGCACGCCAAGAGCGAAGGCGATGTCGGTGGCAGCCGGGATTGCCCAGCCGCGCAAAGCCGCGGGATTGCCGCTGTTGAGCGCTGCATAAATGACTGCAGGCCCGAGCATGCCACCAAGCGCGGCGACGCCCGGAAGAATGCGGCGGCTCCAGCTCGACAACTGGCCGTCGATCATCTCGCGCTTGATCTCGAGACCGACCATCAGGAAAAACAATGCCATCAGCAGATCGTTGATCCAGTGCAGCAGGCTGAGCGGACCGAGATAGGTCTTCAGCGCTGCAAAATAGAACGGTGCGAGCGGCGAGTTGGCGACAACGAGTGCGAGTACAGCGGCGGCCATCAGAACGATGCCAGCCGAGGCCTGATTATCCAGAAATCGACGAAGCGTTGAATTAATCCGCCCCCGCGGGGCGCTTGCGGAATCCATATATTTTCTTGGCGCAATTCCCGCGGAGAATCACCGTGGCGAATGGGCGCCCGAATTTTTACGGGTGTGATGTCCCGCCATTTCGCTGCCCCGGGGGCGTTTGGAACTGCGATTTGCTTGGAAAAATGGTCGGAGCGGCGGGATTTGAACCCACGACCCCTAGTCCCCCAGACTAGTGCGCTAACCGGGCTGCGCCACGCTCCGACAGGGGGCGGACTATAGTGATGTCACCTGTGCGCTGCAACGATGCAGGGGTATCTTCTGCAATAGGTTTTGCAGCCCGCCTCCGCGCCAAACCGGCATGATGACGGTTTGCCGCAATCGCGCCGCCCCAGAGAAGCCCCGCGAGCAGCCAGAAATGCCGCCAGTGGTCGCTGTCGATGATTGCGCCTTCGACGGCGACGGCGATGAAGGTAGCCCAAATCGCAAGCATGACGGGCCGCCAGGGTGTCGCCCGCATCGCGCCGGTGAAGCCGACCCATAGCGTGATCACGACGAACAACAGGTAGGTCATTCCGCCGAGCCAGCCGCCGGTCATGAAGGCATTCAGATAGACGTTGTGCGGGTCCTCGGGGAATATCTTCGAGAACTGAAACGGCCCGAGGCCCCAAGGCTGGTCGAGCGCAAGCTGAAAGCCGAGCGCATGACGCCCGAAACGGCCGAGCTGGCCCATGTCGTAGCTCTGGTCGAGTGTCGCGCGCTCGCTGAAGAGCGCACCGACGCCTTGCATCGACAGGAGCGCGACCAGCAGAAGCCCGAGAACGAGAACGCCGGCTACAGTCGCGGCGACGATGCGCGTGCGTTCACGCGAGTCGTTGCTCACGATGAACAGGAGGCCGATGAAAATCGCCGCGGATCCGGCGAAATGTCCCCATGCGCCGCGCGAGAAAGTCAGCAGGACCGCGATCGCGATAATCGAAACCTGCGTACCGCCGATCAGGAGGTCTTTCAGCCGGAAGGATAGCGCGCGTTTGATCGCAAGCAGGCCCGGCAAGACGAGAAACGGGCCGAGCACGTTGGGGTCGTTGAAGGTCGCCTTGGCGCGGCCGTAGAGGAGGAACGTGTCCGCGCCGGGTAGCAGCCGGAAATAACTCAGGATCGCGATGAGCGATGCGACGATTGCCGCCGCCATGTATCCGTTCATCAGGATGCGGAGGCGGCGCTCGGTGTCTTCCGCAATCACGCAGGCGAAGAACAGCGTGGTCGCGGCCAAAAACCACGAAACCGCGACCCAGAGCGCGGTCTTCTTCTCGGCGACGACCGGAATGACGGCAATCGTCAGCCCGAAGCAGTAGAGGATCAGCAGTGCCAAAAGCGGCAGATGTCCGCGCCGCAGCGCAAGGCCGCTTGCGAAGAAAACGAAGATGGTGGCCGACGCGAAGATTTCGTAAGGCGACGGCTCGGTGAAAACGAACGCGCCCGAAAACCCGGTCATCCAGAGCATCAGATGCCGCAGCTTCTCGACCGCGCGCGCGGGCGAAATCGTCAGCGCGGGGGATAGGGCCGCCGCGCCGGACATCAGTAAGCGTTCTCTGTCTTCAGCAGGGATACCGGCGTTTTCGCGATGATGTAGATGTCGAAGAAGACCGACCAGTTCTCGATGTAATAGAGGTCGTGCTCGACGCGGCGCTGGATCTTCT
>DAORMJ010000043.1:0-12462 GCA_035440445.1 Xanthobacteraceae bacterium | reverse complement strand
ACAACATCTCGATGGAAGTGCAGCTGATCGTTCCGATCGCGATGGAAGAAAAGCTGCGCTTCGCCATCCGCGAAGGCGGCCGCACGGTTGGTGCTGGCGTCGTCGCAAAGATCATCGAGTGATCCTTCAGCGTACGAGACGAGCAATAAACTTTAACGCGGGGACACCCCGGAGTAAGCGATGAACGGCCAGAATATCCGAATCCGCCTCAAGGCTTTCGACCACCGCATTCTCGACACTTCTACGCGCGAGATCGTGGCGACGGCCAAGCGCACGGGCGCGCAGGTACGCGGGCCCATCCCGCTGCCGACGCGGATTGAAAAGTTCACCGTGAACCGCTCTCCGCACATCGACAAGAAGAGCCGCGAGCAGTTCGAAATGCGCACCCATAAGCGCCTTTTGGACATCGTCGACCCGACGCCGCAGACTGTGGACGCGCTGATGAAGCTCGACCTGGCCGCCGGTGTCGACGTCGAGATCAAGCTCTAAGCTTTTGTAGAACGAGGTAAATAAAATGCGCTCCGGCGTGATTGCACAGAAACTGGGAATGACCCGCGTCTTCACCGACGCCGGTGAGCATGTCCCCGTTACAGTGCTGAAACTCGAAAACTGCCAGGTCGTCGGCCATCGCACGGTCGAGAAGAACGGCTATGTCGCGCTCCAGCTTGGCGCCGGCACCCGCCGCACTTCGCGCGTGTCGAAGGCCATGCGCGGTCACTTCGCCGTCTCCAAGATCGAGCCGAAGCGCAAGCTCGCGGAATTCCGCGTGCCGGCCGACGCGCTCATCCCGGTCGGCGCTGAAATCACTGCGGACCACTTCGTGGTCGGGCAGTTCGTCGATGTGACGGGCACCTCGATCGGTAAGGGTTTCGCCGGCGGCATGAAGCGCTGGAATTTCCGCGGTCTGCGTGCGACCCACGGCGTTTCGGTTTCGCATCGTTCGATCGGTGGTACCGGTGGCCGTCAGGATCCGGGCAAGACCTTCAAGAACAAGAAGATGGCCGGCCACATGGGTGACGACACCGTCACCACGCTGAACCTCAAGGTCATCCGCACCGACGTCGAGAAGGGTCTCCTTCTGGTCGAGGGCGCGGTGCCGGGTTCGAAGGGCGGCTGGATCATGGTGCGCGACGCCGTGAAGAAAGCGCTTCCCAAGGATGCGCCGAAGCCGGGCAAGTTCCGTCTCGCCGATGAAGCCAACAAGAATTCCGATGCTGCTCCGGCGGCCGAAGCTGAAGTGAAGGAGGGCGCATAATGGAACTCTCCGTAATTTCGCTCGACGGCAAAGAGGGCGGGAAGGTCACGCTGAACGACGAGATTTTCGGTCTCGAAGTTCGTCAGGATCTTCTGCACCGCGCCGTCAACTGGCAGCTCAACAAGCGCCGTGCCGGTACGCACAAGGTGAAGAACCGAGCGGAAATCTGGCGCACGGGCAAGAAGATGTACGGCCAGAAGGGCACCGGTAATGCCCGTCACGGCTCGGCCCGCGTGCCGCAGTTCCGTGGCGGCGGCCGCGCCTTCGGTCCGGTCGTGCGTTCGCATGAAACCGAACTGCCGAAGAAGCTGCGTCAGCTCGCGCTGAAGCATGCGCTTTCGGCGAAGGCGAAGAACGCTTCGATCGTCGTGCTCGCGGACGCCACCATGTCCGAGCCGAAGACGAAGATGCTCGCGCAGAACCTGAAGAACCTCGGTCTCGGCAGCGTGCTCGTGATCGGCGGCGCCGAAATCGAAAAGAACTTCGGTCTTGCCGCGCGCAACCTGCACGAAGTCGATGTGCTGCCGGTTCAGGGCATCAATGTTTACGACATCATGCGCCGTCAGAAGCTGGTTCTGACCAAGGCGGCGCTCGACGCACTGGAGGCGCGATTCAAATGAGCAAAGAGCCGCGCCATTACGACGTGATCCTCTCGCCGGTCGTGACCGAAAAGGCCACTGCCGCCTCTGAGAAGAACAAGGTCGTGTTCAAGGTTCGCAACGACGCGACCAAGATCGAGATCAAGAACGCCGTCGAAAAGCTTTTCGAGGTGAAGGTGACGCGCGTGAACACGCTTACCCGCAAGGGCAAGAACAAGGTGTTCAAGGGGCGTCCCGGCAAGCAGGGCGACGTGAAAAAAGCGATCGTGACACTGGCCGAAGGCCAGACGATCGACATCACGACGGGCCTCTGAGGTAAACAGAAATGGCACTCAGAACATACAGACCCATTACTCCCGGCCTCCGGCAGTACATTTCCGTTGATCGCACCGGCCTGCACAAGGGCAAGCCGGAAAAGAGCCTCACCGTCGGCAAGACGAATACGGGCGCGCGCAACAACAATGGCCGCATCACCGTCCGCTTCCGTGGCGGCGGTCACAAGCGTGCGCTGCGTAACGTCGACTTCAAGCGCTCCGTGCGCGACATCGTCGGTACCGTCGAGCGGATCGAGTATGATCCGAACCGTACCGCCTATATCGCGCTCCTGAAGTACGATGACGGCAAGCTCGCCTACATCCTCGCGCCGCAACGCGTCTCGGCAGGCGACAAGCTCATTGCCGGCGAAGACGTGGACGTGAAGCCGGGCAACGCGATGCCGCTCGAGAACATGCCGGTCGGTACGATCGTGCACAACATCGAGCTGAAGATCGGCAAGGGCGGTCAGATCGCCCGTTCCGCCGGAACCTACGCGCAGATCGTCGGCCGCGACCAGGGCTATTGCATCCTGCGTCTGCACTCGGGCGAACAGCGCCTGGTACACGGCCGCTGCTTTGCGACCGTAGGCGCGGTGTCGAACCCCGATCACATGAATACGTCGATCGGCAAGGCCGGCCGTAACATCTGGAAGGGCCGCAAGCCCGGCAACCGTGGCGTCACCATGAACCCGGTCGACCATCCGCACGGCGGCGGCGAAGGCCGTACCTCGGGCGGCCGTCATCCGGTCACGCCGTGGGGTTTCCCGACCAAGGGTAAGAAGACGCGCAAGAACAAGCGCACCAACAAGTTCATCATTGCGAACCGCCACGCGCGGAAGAAGAAGGCGTAACCGATGGCCCGTTCAATCTGGAAAGGTCCGTTCGTCGATGGCTATCTGCTCAAGAAGGCAGATGCCGCGCGCGCGTCCGGCCGCAACGATGTCATCAAGATCTGGAGCCGCCGCTCGACGATCCTGCCGCAGTTCGTCGGCCTGACTTTCGGCGTTTACAACGGCCAGAAGCATGTTCCGGTCTACGTCTCCGAAGAAATGGTGGGCCACAAGTTCGGCGAGTTCTCGCCGACCCGCACGTTCACCGGCCACACCGCGGCCGACAAGAAGGCCAAGAAGGCTTAAGACATGGGCAAGCCATCCAGAAAACGAGTCCTGAAGGACAACGAGGCGAAGGCGGTTGCGCGCAACCTGCGGATCTCGCCGCGCAAGCTCGACCTGGTCGCGGGTTTGATCCGCGGCAAGAAGGTGCAGACTGCGCTCGCCGATCTCACCTTCTCGAAGAAGCGTATCGCGAAGGACGTGAAGAAGTGCCTCGATAGCGCTATCGCGAATGCCGAGAACAACCACCAGCTCGACGTGGATACCCTCGTCGTGTCGGAGGCCTATATCGGCAAGTCGCTGGTGATGCACCGCTTCACCTCGCGCGGCCGCGGCCGCTCGTCGCCGATCGAAAAGCCGTTCTCCAACATCACGATCGTGGTTCGTGAGAAGGAAGAAGAGGCGCCGAAAAAGAAGTCGAAACCCAAAGCAGAAGCGAAAGCGAGCGCCTGATGGGACAGAAAGTTAATCCGACCGGTCTGCGGCTCGGCATCAATCGCACGTGGGATTCGCGCTGGTTCGCCCGCAAGGGTGAGTACGGCAAGCTCCTGCACGAGGACATCAAGATCCGCGACTTCCTGATGAAGCAGCTGAAGCAGGCTGCGGTCGCGCGCGTCGTGATCGAGCGTCCTCACAAGAAGTGCCGCGTCACGATTCACTCGGGCCGCCCGGGCGTCGTTATCGGCAAGAAGGGTGCGGACATCGACAAGCTGCGCAAGCAGATTTCGAAGATGACGGACTCCGAGGTGATCATCAACATCCTCGAAATCCGCAAGCCGGAAATCGACGCGCACCTCGTTGCCGACTCGATCGCGCAGCAGCTCGAGCGCCGCGTCGCGTTCCGCCGCGCGATGAAGCGGGCCGTGCAGTCGGCGATCCGTCTCGGCGCCGAAGGCATCCGCATCAACTGCTCGGGCCGTCTCGGCGGCAACGAAATCGCGCGCATGGAATGGTATCGCGAAGGTCGCGTGCCGCTGCATACGCTTCGTGCCGACGTCGATTACGGCACTGCCACCGCGTTCACGACCTACGGAACCTGCGGCGTGAAGGTCTGGATCTTCAAGGGCGAGATCCTCGAACACGATCCGATGGCGCAGGACAAGAAGCTTGCTGAAGGTGAGGGCGGACGCCCGCGCCGTGAGCAGGCGGCTTAAGCCAGGAATTGAAGAGTAACGACAATGTTGCAACCCAAGCGCACTAAATTCCGCAAGCAGTTCAAGGGCCGCATCCGTGGCACTGCGAAGGGCGGTACCGTGCTCGCTTTCGGCGAGTATGGCCTCAAGGCGCTCGAGCCTGAACGCGTAACCGCGCGCCAGATCGAGGCTGCCCGCCGCGCCATGACCCGTCACATGAAGCGTGCCGGCCGCGTGTGGATCAACATCTTCCCGGATGTGCCGATCTCCAAGAAGCCGACCGAAGTCCGCATGGGCAAGGGCAAGGGTCAGCCGGAGTTCTGGGCGGCGCGCGTCAAGCCGGGCCGCATCATGTTCGAGCTCGACGGTGTCGATGAAACGACGGCGCGCGAAGCGCTGCGTCTCGCCGCTGCCAAGCTTCCGATCAAAACCCGTTTCGTCACGCGTATTCAGTAAGGGAGAAGCAGGATGAAAGTCGAAGACGTTCGTCAGATGACTCCCGATCAGCTCACCGAGAAGATCGCCGAGCTGAAGAAGGAACAGTTCAACCTTCGCTTCCAGAAAGCGACGGGTCAGTTGGAAAACACCTCGCGGGTGCGGCAGGTGCGGCGCGACATCGCGCGTCTTGCCACCGTAGCCAGCGAGAAGCGCGCCTCCGGCGCCAAGAAGGGCAAGTAAGATGCCGAAGCGCGTATTGCAGGGCACTGTTGTCAGCGACAAGCAGGACAAGACCGTCGTGGTCCTGGTCGAGCGCCGCTACACCCATCCGCTGCTCAAGAAGACCGTGCGCCGTTCGAAGAAATTCCACGCGCATGACGAAGGCAACAAGCACAAGGTTGGCGATACCGTCTCGATCTCCGAGCACAAGCCGATCTCGAAGCTGAAGCGCTGGATCGTCGTCGAAAACGAAAAAGCCTGAACTGAGAAAATCCCGCTTTCGGGCGGCGAACAAGAATAAAGGTGCCTAATGATTCAGATGCAAACAAACCTCGACGTCGCTGACAATTCCGGCGCGCGCCGTGTCATGTGCATCAAGGTCCTGGGCGGCTCGAAGCGGAAGTACGCGACCGTGGGCGACGTCATCGTCGTTTCGGTCAAGGAAGCGATCCCGCGCGGCCGCGTGAAGAAGGGCGAAGTGATGAAGGCTGTCGTCGTGCGCATCCGCAAGGACCTGCGCCGCGCCGACGGTTCGGTCATCCGCTTTGATCGCAATGCCGCGGTTCTCATCAACAACCAGATGGAGCCGGTCGGCACGCGTATCTTCGGACCGGTGCCGCGCGAACTCCGCGCCAAGAACCACATGAAGATCATTTCGCTTGCGCCGGAGGTGCTGTGATGTCCGCGAAGATTCGCAAGGGCGACAAGGTCATCGTTCTCACCGGCCGCGACAAAGGAAAGTCGGGCGAGGTGATCGAGGTCCGTCCGACCGAGAGCCGCGCGCTTGTGCGCGGGATCAATATCGTGCGCCGGCATCAGCGCCAGACCGCGCAGACGCAGGGCGGCATCATTTCCAAGGAAGCGCCGATTCACATCTCGAATCTCGCGCTGCAGGATCCGAAGGATCCGAAGAAGGCGACGCGCGTCGGCTTCAAAGAGGTAAAGGGCGAGAAGGTGCGCGTGGCGCGCCGCTCGGGAGAGCAGATCGATGGCTGAGCAGACTTACATCCCGCGTCTGAAAACGCAGTTCGAGAAGACCATTCGCCCGAAGCTGGTCGAACAGTTCGGTTACACGAACCCGTTCGCCGTGCCGCGGCTCGACAAGGTCGTGATCAACATGGGCGTGGGCGAGGGGGCCTCCGACCAGAAGAAGGTCACCGCCGCCGCCAACGATCTGACCGCGATCGCGGGACAGAAGTCGGTCGTGACGAAGGCACGCAAGGCGATCGCGAACTTCAAGCTGCGCGAGAACATCGGCATCGGCGCCAAGGTGACGCTGCGCGGCGACCGCATGTTCGAGTTCGTCGACCGTCTGGTCACTGTCGCTCTTCCGCGCGTCCGCGACTTCCGCGGCCTCAACCCGAAGAGCTTCGATGGCCGCGGCAACTACACGATGGGCATCAAGGAACACATCATTTTCCCGGAAATCGATTACGACAAGGTCGAGTCGGTCTGGGGCATGGACATCACCGTCTGCACGACGGCGAAAAGCGACGATGAGGCACGGGCGCTGCTCGTGGCTTTGAACTTTCCCTTCCGGCAGTGAAGCAACGCTTCAAACGCGGTGACTAGGAGCTGAAATGGCGAAGAAGAGTGCAATCGAGAAGAACAAGCGCCGCCGTAAGATGACGGCGAACGCCGCTGCAAAGCGCGCGAAGCTGAAGGCTGTCGTGATGGACAAGAAGATTTCCATCGAAGACCGCTTTGAAGCCGTGCTGAAACTCTCGAAACTGCCGCGCAACTCGGCAAAAGAGCGCATCCGCAACCGTTGCGAAGTGACGGGCCGTCCGCGCGCGACCTATCGCAAGCTGAAGATGTCGCGCCTCGCGCTGCGCGAGTTCGGCGCGAAGGGGATGATCCCCGGCCTCGTAAAGTCGAGCTGGTAAGAGGAGCATCGAAAAATGGCATTGCATGATCCTCTCGGCGATATGCTGACCCGCATCCGCAACGCGCAGATGCGCAAGCGCGATACGGTTTCCACGCCCGGTTCTTCGTTCCGCGCGCGCGTTCTCGACGTGCTCAAGGACGAAGGCTACATCCGCGGTTATTCCACTACCGAGTTCGGCAACGGCCGTACCGAGTTCGATATCGAACTGAAGTACGCTGAAGGCGAGCCGGCGATCCGCGAAGTTGCGCGCGTCTCCAAGCCTGGTCGCCGCGTTTACGCCTCCGTCGATGCACTGCCCCGCGTCAACAACGGTCTCGGTATTGCGATTGTCTCGACGCCGAAGGGCGTGATGGCAGATCACAACGCCCGCGAGCAGAACGTCGGCGGCGAAGTGCTCTGCACGGTGTTCTAAGGAAGGAACGGGAAAAGATGTCCAAAATCGGCAAACGCCCCGTCGCCATTCCGTCCGGCGTCACGGCGACCGTTACGGGCCAGACCGTCAAGGTCAAAGGTCCGAAGGGCGAGCTTTCGGTCGTGTTGAACGACAACGTCACGCCGAAGCTCGACAAGAACCAGATCACCTTCGAGAAGAAGGGCGAGGAGAAGCAGGACCAGGCGTCCTGGGGACTCTATCGTTCGCTCGTGAACAACGTGGTCACGGGTGTCTCGAAGGGTTTCGAGCGCAAGCTCGAAATCACCGGCGTCGGCTACCGTGCGGCAATGCAGGGCAAGAACCTGAACCTGTCGCTCGGCTACAGCCACGACGTGGTCTATGAAGTGCCGGCCGGCGTTACGATCGCAACGCCGAAGCCGACCGAAATCGTGATCTCCGGCATCGACAAGCAGAAAGTCGGTCAGGTCGCTTCCGAAATCCGCGCCTATCGCAAGCCGGAGCCTTACAAGGGCAAGGGTGTGAAGTACGAAGGCGAATTCATCTTCCGCAAGGAAGGCAAGAAGAAGTAACGGGGAACACGATGGCATCAGTTGCAGAACGCTCCAAGCGCCGCAAAGCCAGCGTGCGCAGGTCGCTGAAGGCTTCGGCCTACGGCCGCCCGCGCCTGTCGGTTCACCGCTCGGGCATGAACATCTACGCGCAGATCATCGACGACACGAAGGGCGCGACGCTCGCGTCCGCTTCGACGCTCGAAAAGGACATGCGCGGGAAATTGAAGTCGGGCGCGAATGTCGAAGCCGCGAAAGCGGTCGGCAGCCTGATCGCCGAACGCGCGAAAGCGAAAGGCGTGAAGGAAGTCATTTTCGACCGCGGCTCCTATCGCTTTCACGGCCGCGTCAAGGCACTCGCCGACGCGGCGCGCGAAGGCGGATTGAGTTTCTAAGGACAGCATCATGGCACGCGAAAGAGACGAAAAACGAGGCCGGGGCCGGGATCGCGATCGCGACCGGGACGATCGCGACAGCGGTCTGGTGGACAAGCTCGTTCACATCAACCGTGTTGCGAAGGTCGTAAAGGGCGGTAAGCGCTTCGGCTTTGCGGCACTCGTCGTCGTCGGCGACCAGAAGGGCCGCGTCGGCTTCGGTCACGGCAAGGCGCGCGAAGTGCCGGAAGCGATCCGCAAGGCAACCGATTCCGCCAAGCGCGCAATGATCCGCGTGAACCTGCGCGACGGCCGCACGCTTCATCATGACGTCAACGGCCATCACGGTGCCGGCAAGGTCGTGCTGCGTTCGGCTCCGGCCGGTACCGGCATCATCGCTGGCGGCCCGATGCGCGCGGTGTTCGAGACCGTCGGCGTGCAGGATGTCGTCGCGAAGTCGTTCGGCTCGTCGAACCCCTACAACATGGTTCGCGCGACTTTCGATGCGCTCAAGAACCAGGACAATCCGCGCGCGGTCGCGGCTCGCCGCGGCATCAAGGTTTCGACCTTGCAGGCTCGCCGCCGCAACACCGACGTTGATGCGTCGGCGGAAGGCTAAGGAGATCCGCGATGGCCGGTAAGAAAATCACCGTCGAGCAGTTCGGTAGCCCGATCCGCCGTGACGGCAAGCAGGAAAAGACCCTTATCGGTCTTGGCCTCAACAAGCGCGGCAAGAAGCGCGAGCTGGTCGATACGCCGGCAGTGCGCGGCATGGTCGCGAAGGTCGCGCACATGGTGCGGATCGTCGAAGGCAAGTGAGGATACGATGAAACTCAACGAGATTGCCGATAACGAAGGCGCGCGGAAGAACCGCATTCGCGTCGGTCGCGGCATCGGCTCCGGCAAAGGCAAGACCGGCGGCCGTGGCGTAAAGGGTCAGAAGTCCCGCACCGGCGTGCGCATCAAGGGCCGCGAAGGCGGTCAGATGCCGCTGCATCGCCGTCTGCCGAAGCGCGGCTTCAACAACATCTTCGCGATCGAATACAGCGAAGTGAACCTCGACCGCATCCAGCAGGCGGTCGATGCGAAGCTGATCAAGGCAGGTGACACCGTCACGGCGGATTCGCTCGTGAAGGCCGGCGTCGTTCGCCGCGCCGGTAACGGCGTGCGCCTGCTCGGCAAGGGCGAGCTCAAGACCAAGCTCTCGTTCGAAGTCGCAGGCGCTTCCAAGTCCGCGATCGAAGCGGTCGAGAAGCTCGGCGGCAGCGTCAAGCAGCTCGTCGTGAAGAAAGCCGACCGGGAAAAGCCGGGCAAGATGCAGAAGAAGCCGAAGAAGGAAGCGGCCAAGTAAAGCTGGCCGTTTTTATCTCGGGGAATTAGTCGGGGCGGATCGGAGCGAATATGGCGTCGGCAGCCGAACAACTCGCGGCAAATTTGAACTTCAGCGCACTTGCGAAGGCTGAGGATCTGAAGAAGCGCATCTGGTTCACGCTGGGTGCGCTCCTGGTTTATCGGCTTGGCACGTTCATTCCGATGCCAGGCATCGATCCGGTTGCCTTCACCAACGCCTTCAACCAGGCGCGTGGCGGCATTCTTGGCCTGTTCAACATGTTCTCCGGCGGTGCCGTCGAGCGCATGGCGATCTTTGCGCTCAACATTATGCCGTACATCTCGGCATCCATTATTCTGCAGCTGCTCACCACGGTTTCGCCGACGCTCGAAGCGTTGAAGAAAGAGGGCGAGCAGGGCCGCAAGGTCATCAACCAGTACACGCGCTATCTCACGGTCGTTCTCGCCGTGCTGCAGGCCTATGGCATTGCCGTCGGTCTCGAGGGCGGTGCGGGCGGCATCGTGCAGGATCCGGGCTGGTTCTTCCGCATTTCGACGGTCATCACGCTTACCGGCGGCACCGTCTTTCTGATGTGGCTCGGCGAGCAGATCACCGCGCGCGGCATCGGCAACGGTATTTCGCTGATCATCTTCGCCGGCATCGTCGCGGAACTGCCGGCGGCGCTCGCGGGCCTTCTGGATCTCGGCCGGACCGGCGCGATTTCGACCGCCGTAATCCTGCTCATCATCGTCGTCGCTATCGCCGCGATCATGTTCATCGTGTTCATGGAACGAGCGCAGCGGCGATTGCTGATCCAGTATCCAAAGCGGCAAGTCGGCAACAAGCTGTTCGAAGGCCAGTCGTCGCATCTGCCGCTGAAGCTGAACTCTTCCGGCGTGATCCCGCCGATCTTCGCCTCGTCGCTTCTGCTCGTGCCGACGACGATTGCGCAGTTTACCGCGGGGCAGGGCCCGGAGTGGCTGCAGTGGCTGACGACCATGCTTGGTCACGGCCGTCCGGCCTATATGGCGCTCTATGCGCTTCTGATCATCTTCTTCGCGTTCTTCTACACCGCGATCGTCTTCAATCCGGCGGAGACCGCCGACAATTTGAAGAAGCATGGCGGCTTCATTCCTGGCATCCGTCCGGGCGAGAACACGGCGAAGTATATCGACTACGTGCTGACGCGAATCACGGTCGTGGGCGCTGCCTATCTCGTGCTCGTCTGTCTCTTGCCGGAGTTCCTGGTCGCTTATGCGGGCGTGCCATTCTACTTCGGCGGCACCTCGCTACTGATCGTGGTTTCGGTGACGATGGATACGGTCGCCCAGGTGCAGGGCTATCTGCTCGCGCACCAGTATGAAGGGCTGATCAAGAAGTCGAAACTTCGCGGAGCGCGGCGATGAGACTTGTTCTGCTCGGACCCCCGGGGGCGGGGAAGGGCACACAGGGCGATCGGCTCATCGAACGGCATGGAATCGTTCGTCTCTCCACCGGCGACATGCTGCGTGCGGCTGTGAAGGCAGAGACGCCGATCGGGCTGAAGGCGAAGGACATCATGGCCCGCGGCGAGCTCGTGTCGGACGACGTCGTCATCGGCATCATCGGCGACCGCCTGAACGAATCGGACGTGGCGAAGGGCTTCATTCTGGATGGCTTCCCGCGCACGGTTGCGCAGGCGGAGGCGCTGGACCAGTTGCTCGCGGCCAAGGGAATCCGGCTCGACGCCGTCGTGGAACTCAAGGTGGACGAGGGCATCCTGCTCAAGCGTATCGAGACCCGGATCGCCGAGATGACCGCGCGTGGCGAGGCCGTCCGTGCCGACGACAACCCCGAATCCCTGAAAAAGCGCCTTGACGCTTACCGGATTCAGACTGCGCCGCTCTCGGCTTATTACGCCAAGAAGGGCACGTTGCAGGAAATCGACGGGATGCTTTCGATCGACGCGGTGACTGCTGCGATCGACACGAAGCTCAAGGCGCTTCAGTAAGCGGTCCGCACCCGTCGAGCCCCGCGAGTCGCGTTCCTGCTCGGGCCGTCGCACCGGCTGCCGTGAACCGAGCTCAATTTCTGAAGATATTTCCGAGGCTTAGCAGGGGCATGAAAGTTGCTCCGGGCAGTTGACTCCGACGCGACAGTGGCCTATCTGCACCACATTCCAATCGGTTAGAGGCTGGCCGCTCTTTCGGAGCGAAGCCAGTTTTTTGATTGAAATACTCGCAAGGGCCGGCCTCCACCGGACGCGGGTCAATTCACGCGCCACCCAAGCGGGTGGCCCACATGGAGACGAGACGATGGCCCGTATCGCAGGCGTCAATATCCCGACCGGCAAGCGCGTAGTGATTGCGCTTCAATACATCCACGGCATCGGTCAGCTGCGCGCGAAGAAGATCGTCGACGAACTGAAGATCCCGGCCGAGCGCCGCGTGAACCAGCTCACCGACCAGGAAGTTTTGCAGATCCGCGAAATGATCGACCGCGACTATCTGGTCGAAGGCGATTTGCGCCGCGAAGTTTCGATGAACATCAAGCGCCTGCAGGACCTCGGCTGCTATCGCGGTCTGCGTCACCGCAAGGGTCTGCCGGTTCACGGCCAGCGCACGCACACCAATGCGCGCACGCGCAAGGGTCCGGCGAAGGCAATCGCCGGCAAGAAGATGGCAACGCGCTAAACGCTAACGAGATAGAGAAACAGGACCGTCATGGCGAAAGAAGCAAAAGTCGTCCGCAAGCGCGAGCGCAAGAACATCGCGGCCGGCGTCGCGCATGTCGCGGCCTCGTTCAACAACACGATGATCACCATCACCGACGTGCAGGGCAACACGATTGCCTGGTCGTCGTCGGGCACCATGGGCTTC
>DAORMJ010000042.1:0-15065 GCA_035440445.1 Xanthobacteraceae bacterium | reverse complement strand
CGCCGAGTTCCTTCTGGATCGCCTTGATCTGCTCGTTGAGGTAATACTCGCGCTGGGTCTTCTCCATCTGGCGCTTGACGCGCGTGCGGATGCGCTTCTCGACCTGCAAGACCGAGATTTCGCTTTCCATCAACGCAAGCACCTTCTCGAGGCGTGCGCCCACGCTCTTGAGTTCAAGCACCGCCTGCTTATCGGCGATCTTGACCGCAAGATGCGAAGCGACCGTGTCGGCAAGCTTCGAGTGGTCATCGATCTGCGTGACCACGCCGACGACTTCCGGCGACACTTTCTTGTTGAGCTTCACGTAGTTTTCGAACTCGTTCACGACCGAACGCGCGAGCGCTTCGACCTCGACATGCTCTTCTTCTTCGGCAGTCAGGGTCGCGGCTTCCGCTTCGAAATATTCCGGGCGGTCGGTGTAGTTCGAGATGTTCGCGCGCTCGATGCCTTCCACGAGCACCTTCACGGTGCCGTCGGGCAGCTTAAGCAACTGCAGGACGGACGCGAGCGTGCCGACCTTGAAAATGGCGTCGGCCTTCGGCTCGTCGTCGCTCGCATTCATCTGCGTCGCGAGGAGGATGTAGGTGTCGTTCTTCATCACCTCTTCGAGGGCGCGGATCGATTTCTCGCGGCCAACGAAGAGCGGCACGATCATGTGGGGGAAAACCACGATGTCGCGCAGCGGGAGGACGGGATAGTTCTGGCTCTGACCTGGAACTAGCGGGGGACGAGGCTTCTGGGCGGTCATTTCGGCCCTTTCTTCGGCTCCGGGAAAGAAATCGGCCCTCGGGTAGTTACGAGTGAATTGCGGGCGATTCCTGCCGGAATCTTGTTCGGGAACATAGGTAGCAACGAACCATAGGGGTTCAAGTGCCTAAAAACGCATGTTTCGGGCCATTTCCCCCTGTTTTCGGCGGTTTTGGCTAACAAAAGGCCGGTTTCGGCCAGTCCGGCCCGTTCCGGCATGCGGCATTCTTCCCGCGCTCTGCATGAGCCGAGGTCTACGCAACTTGCACCACCCGTTTCTGTGCGCGCGCTTGGCCTCCTTTTTGCGCGAATGTCGCAAGCGACAAGCGCGTCGGCCATTCGCGCACGCCTACTTTTCGCGAATGGCGTAAACGCCAAGCGCGTTAAGGGCGGCGGGGACGCCGGAGGATTTGCCGTCCTCCACGGCCACCTGCACGAGTAAAAAAGTGCAGATGAGTTGTCTTCACCGCGAAAGCCGGAGCACCTCCGGCGTCCACGCGCGATGGGTTTTCGGCCTGCTTCGCCTGATCCCTGGGAGACTCCATTTATCCCCCACTGGCGGACCTTCTCGGCTTTGCTGTGATGCGTTGGCGCGCATCCCAAGCAGGCCGCCAAGGAAGGCCCTGTGACGAGCGGAACGGCTCGCCGGAACCAGACGACTTCAGCCGCTGCGAAGAGAGTGCGTTACGCCCTGCCCGCAACCACCGCTCCCGGTCCGCGACGAAAGCTACGCGAGCTCACGCGCCCCTCGTGGACCAGAACGAAAAGGATAATATTCCTATGCGCAGGAAAGTCAAGACAATTCATGCCGCAGGCATATAGGGTCCGCCGCGCGGTAGTTATCCCTCAATCAGCCGGTCATATTCGGCGTGCGAGCCGACCCAGAACCACACCAGGCTGCCCTCGTCTTCAACAGCAATCGCGCGGTACGAGAGCCCCACGCGAGCTGACCAAAAACGGCCGATCTTCTTGAAGTGAAGCGAAGGATGCGCCGGATCTTTCTTCAACAGCGCAAAATTCTTGTCGGCAAGCTCGCGAACGTGTTGAGGAAGGTTTTCATAAGCCTGCCAGAAGCGGCGGCTTGCGAAGTGCTTCATAGATCGCGGGCATTGCCGCGTTTGAAGTCGCCAAGTGCGTCTGTGGCGAAGCGGTCCAGCTTCCCTCCGGCTGCATCGCGTTCAATCTTCTCGTCAAAGCGCGCAGCCTCGAACGCCTCGAACCAGGCGCGGAATTCCGCAAGCTGTTCCGGCGCGAGTTTGGAGACGGCTTTCTCAAGATCTTTGACGGTCATGGTGACAACTTTAGCACGCCAGGCAGCTAGCGGCTACGTGCACTGCGACGAGCGGACAGCACTCCCTAGTTTGTCATCCCCGCGAAAGCGGGGATCCATACTCCCGGTATCGCACCTTATCGCCACGGTCCGCAAAAACGACGCCCAGTCGTGCTTAAGGGTCCTCGCCTGCGCGGGGACCGCGCATGAGAGCAACGGAAACACTCTCCGGAAACGAAATGGCCGGGGCAAACCCCGGCCATCGAAAAAATTGAACGCTGCGACTGAGCCTTAAGCGCTCGCCGGCGCACTCTGCTCGCCGGCTCGATCCGAGTAGGTGTAGAGCGGACGCGCGCCGCCTTCGACCACCTCGCGGGAGATGACGACCTCTTCCACGCCTTCGAGGCTCGGCAGGTCGAACATGGTCTCCAAGAGGATGCCTTCCATGATCGAGCGCAGGCCGCGCGCGCCGGTTTTGCGTTCGATGGCCTTGCGGGCGATCGCGCCGAGCGCTTCCTCGTGGATCGTGAGGTGGACGTTCTCCATCTCGAACAGCCGCTGATACTGCTTCACGAGCGCATTCTTCGGCTCCAGCAGGATCTTCTTGAGCGCTTCCTCGTCGAGATCGCCGAGCGTCGCCAGCACCGGCAAACGTCCGATGAACTCGGGGATCAGGCCGTATTTCAGCAGATCTTCCGGCTCGACGTTGCGGAACACTTCACCGGGCTTGCGGTCTTCCGGCGAACGCACGGTCGCGCCGAAGCCGATCGAGGTGCCTACACCGCGGGACGAGATGATCCGCTCGAGGCCGCCAAAAGCGCCGCCGCAGATGAACAGGATGTTCGTGGTATCGACCTGCAGGAATTCCTGCTGCGGATGCTTGCGGCCGCCCTGCGGAGGCACGGAGGCAACCGTGCCTTCCATGATTTTCAGGAGCGCCTGCTGCACACCCTCGCCCGACACGTCGCGCGTGATCGACGGATTGTCGGACTTGCGGGAAATCTTGTCGATTTCGTCGATATAGACGATGCCGCGCTGGGCGCGCTCGACGTTGTAGTCGGCGGCCTGCAACAGCTTCAGAATGATGTTTTCGACGTCCTCACCCACGTATCCGGCTTCGGTCAGCGTGGTCGCGTCGGCCATCGTGAACGGCACGTCGAGGATGCGGGCCAGCGTCTGCGCGAGCAGCGTCTTGCCCGAGCCGGTCGGCCCGATCAGCAGGATGTTCGACTTCGCGAGTTCGACGTCGTTGTGCTTCGTCGCGTGGTTCAACCGCTTGTAGTGGTTGTGCACCGCGACCGAGAGCACCTTCTTCGCGCGGTCCTGCCCGATGACATAGTCATCGAGGACCTTGCGGATTTCCTTCGGCGTCGGAATGCCGTCGCGCGACTTCACGAGCGAGGATTTGTTCTCCTCGCGAATGATGTCCATGCAGAGTTCGACGCATTCGTCGCAGATAAAGACGGTCGGACCGGCAATCAGTTTCCGGACCTCGTGCTGGCTCTTGCCGCAAAAAGAGCAGTAAAGGGTGCTCTTGGACTCGCCGCCGGCCTTGCTCATTCCACTTCTCCGTTCCTTCGCGACCGGAGCCTCCTGCCCCTGCCGCGCTTGTCCGGTCCGATTACTGGTCCGGGTACTTCGAGAATCCCACCCCACCCTGCAATGCAGCAGCGAAGCACGCTACCACTTGCGGGATCAAGTTTTGCTTAACCTTAGCGGGGCTGACCTCCACGATTCGGATGTGACGATCTTACGACCCAAATCCTATCCAAGTGCTACCGGAACCGGGGAGTTTTCGGCTTTCGTCAGAAATTCGGCCTGCCAGCGCATTTTTCTCCGGCTCGCGGTCTTGCGACGATCCGCCGCCAGAAGTCGCGAAAACGTGTCTGCCGCCAGTTTCCGCCGAAATCGAGGTTCCCTTCGCGCTTGTGATCCGCCACTCCGTGGCCTGCTGCCGCCATATGCGTTAGTTTTGCGCTCATTCAAGGTGTGACGGTTACGGTACAGGCATGTCGGGCAACGAGACCAGAATCAAACGGCAGGGCGAAGCCGGCAGCGGCGAAGCGCTGGACGATATTTCCACACAGCTGATCCGGGATAAGTCGAACCAGGTCGTGGGCAAGCTCACGATCGTCGAGGGTCCGGGTGCCGGGCAGTCGGTGAACATCTACACCGGCACGAACCAGATCGGCCGCGGCGACGACATGCGCGTGCAGATCAACTTCGGCGACGACACGATCTCCCGCCAGCAGCACGCGGTTATCACCTTCGATTCCAAGGCACTCGAGGTCCGCATCTACGATGGCGGCAAGCCGGGCGGCCTATGGGTCAACGGCACGCGCATCACCGCCGACGAGGCGATCAAATTCGGCGACACGATCAAGCTCGGCGAGACCACGCTGAAGCTTACGCAGCCGTAACCGCCCCGCGGCGCTTACGCCGCGTTACGGAATTTGAAGTTCACGCCGTTCAGCGACACCAGATCGCCGTTGTGAAGGATCGCTTTTTCCTTCTCCACGCCATTGATGGTGATGGGATTGGGTTCGTTGCGCGTCGCCGTGAGATTAGTGATCTCGTAGGTGCCGTCGCCGAGCTTCTGCAGCCGCGCATGTCCGCGCGAGACGCGCACGTCGTTGACGCGGATGCCGTCGTCCTTGTGGCGTCCGATCACGACATCGGGGCTCGAAACCGCGACCTTGCCGATCGAATGCTCGAAGTCGAGCGAGGCACCCTCGACTTTCGCGCGATCCCCGACCACCTCGCCCGCCTGCTCCGACTGCGGCAGATCGGGCACCGTCGGCACGCTGACTTCCACTTTTTCCTGCTCGCGTGTCTGGGTTGCGGCCTCGCCGAAATACCATTGCGCGAGTTTGGATAGTGGAGCGGTGATCGCGGTCGAAACCAGCGCCACCAGAATGAGCGCGGTAAACGTGCTTTGTCCGAATACGCCGCGCTCATAGAGCAGCGTGACGACCACGATCTCCATCAGCCCCTTGCACTGCATCAGCGTGCCGAGCGTGATCGAGAACGGCAGCGACTGGCCCGACAGATAGGCGGGAATGGTCACGCCCAGAAACTTGCCGGAGATGCAGACCACCATCGCAATCGCGAAAACGAACCACATCTCGCTATTGCCGAATTCAAACTTGGTCTTGAGGCCCGTGGCGAGGAAAAAGAACGGCAACAGCAACAGGCTGACCGGGACGTCGAAGCGGTCCTGCGCCATGTGCCGGAGCTTTTCCGGCATCAACAGGCCGAGCAGAAACGCGCCGAACACCGCATGCAGCCCGGTGAGCTCGGTGATGGCCGAGCACAGGAACACCGCGATGATGACCGCAGACATCAGCGTGCGCTCGGGCGAGTTCTGCTTGATGAGGCTGTTCAGCAGCGGGTTGATAGCGAAATGGATCAGGAGCCCGACCACGATGCCGCCGCCGATCGCAAACAGGAACGCGATCAGCGTCGTCGCGCTGACGAAGGATTGCGTCGCAACGCCGAGCGGTGCGAGCGGCAAAATCAGCGCAAGCGACAACCACAGCAGCCCGTCATCCACGCCGCCGACCGCGAGCGCCACCGTGCCGATCGGCTTCTGGTTGAAGCCCAGTTCGCGCAGCACGATGACCAGCACCGGCAAGGCCGTGACGGCCATGCAAAGGCCGAAGGCAATGGCATAGAGAAGATCCCCGCGCACGCCGACCACCGTGCTGCCGGGGATCGCGCCGTAATAGCCCGCGATCAGGAAGGCCGTGACGCCGCCGAGAATCCATGGCGTGAATACGCCCGTCACGCCGATCTTAAGGATCATGCCGGCCGCGTTGTTGACGATCGACCGGTCCGCTTCGCAACCGGCGAGAAACACGAACAGCACCACCGCGACCTGCGCAAGCGTGCCGACGCCGAGCTTCACCGCGGGCGGGCCGAACAGATACTTGAATGCGTCCGGCGCGAAATACCCGAAGATGGATTCGCCGAGCACGATGCCGACGAAGATCTGGATGATCGCGAGTGGAAACGCGCGCCGCAGCCCGAGGTAGCGCCACAGCACCAGCGGGATGCCGACCACCACGAGAATCTGCAGGAGCAGGATGAATTTTGGGTCTTTGAAATTGAGAAGTTCAGTCCACACAGCCCGCTGCGCCCCGCAGGTATTCCGGAAAGCGCGGATGCTAGTCGGAACCGAAAACGCCGCCAAGACTCAAATGAGACTTGGCGGCGTTCGATCTCGAAGATGTGTGCAGAAGATAAGGGCTTCTATGACCCGTTATGATGCCTTCGCGAGCAACTCGTCGTTCGGGCGCTTGTCGATGACCTTATCGACGAGACCGAATTCGGCGGCCGCGTCCGCGGTCAGGAACTTGTCACGCTCCAGCGCGTCCTCGATCACCTTCAGCGGCTGTCCGGTGTGCTTCACATAGATTTCGTTGAGCCGCTTCTTCAGCGCGAGGATCTCCTGCGCATGCAGCATGATGTCGGTCGCCTGCCCCTGGAAGCCGCCTGACGGCTGGTGGACCATGACGCGCGCGTTCGGGAGGGCGAAGCGCATGCCCTTTTCGCCCGCGGCAAGCAGGAGCGAACCCATGGAGGCGGCCTGTCCGGTGCAGAGCGTGGAAACCGGCGGGCGGATGAACTGCATGGTGTCGTAAATCGACATGCCCGACGTCACCACGCCACCCGGCGAGTTGATGTACATCGAGATTTCTTTTTTGGGATTCTCGGCTTCGAGGAACAAAAGCTGCGCGACGACGAGCGTCGCCATACCGTCCTCGATCGGACCGGTAATGAAAATGATCCGCTCTTTCAGAAGCCGGGAGAAAATATCATAGGCGCGTTCGCCGCGGTTGGTCTGCTCGACCACCATCGGCACCAGGTTCATATAGGTCGCAATCGGATCGCGCATGTCGTCTTCTCCTAGAGGCTCCACTCGAATCGGTACCGCGGAAATCTAGCCCGGCGCCGGTTCGAGTGGGTTAACCCGGAGCCTTACTTTTTCTTGTTCTTGCCGATCTGCGGGCGCGAGGAGGTCTCCTCGTCGTCGGCCAGCAACTCGTCGCGCGTAACCGGCTTTTCCGTAACGTCGGCAAGCTCAAGGATGAAATCGATCACCTTGTCCTCGAACAGCGGCGCGCGGATGCCGGCCATGGCCTGCGGGTTCTTGCGGAAATGATCCCAAACCTGCTGCTCCTGACCCGGGAACTGCCTCGCCTGCTCCACGAGGGCGCGGGTGAGCTCGTCTTCGGAGACCTGGATATTGTTCTTCTCACCCAGTTCCGCAATGGCGAGGCCGAGACGAACGCGGCGGTCGGCGATGCGCTGATATTCCGCCTTGGCTTCGTCCTCGGTGGTTTCCTCGTCCGCCCAGGTCGCGTTGCGGCGCTGCAGGTCGTTGTTCACGGCCTTCCAGACCGTGTCGAACTCCTGCTCGACCAGCGACGGCGGGGTGTCGAACTTCATGGTTTCGTCGAGCGCGTCGAGCAGAGAGCGCTTGGCCTTGGCGCGCGACACCTGCTTGAAGTCGCGCTCGATGCGCTCGCGGACCTGCTCCTTGAGCTTGGCGAGGTTTTCCGCGCCGACGCTCTTCGCGAATTCGTCGTCGATCTCGGCCTTCTTCGGCTTCTCGACCTTCTTCACCTTAATGGCGAATACGGCATGCTTGCCGGCCAGATGATCCGCGCCGTAGTCCTCGGGGAACTTGACGGTGATGTCCTTTTCGTCGCCATCGGCGACGCCGACGAGCTGTTCTTCAAAGCCGGGAATGAAGGTGTTCGAGCCGAGCACGAGCGGCGCGTCTTCGGCAGCACCGCCATCGAACGGCGTGCCGTCGATCGAGCCCTTGAAGTCGATCGTCACCTGATCGCCGGTCTCGGCCTTGCCGCCCTTGGGCTCATATTGCTGGTTGGCTTCCGCGATCTTCTGCAGCGCCTGATCGACGTCCGCGTCGCTCGCATCCGTGGTCGGGCGCGTGACCCTGATCTTCTTGAAGTCGGGAAATTCGATCTTCGGCAGAATTTCCATCGAGACCTTGTAGGCAAGGTCGCTCTTGCCATCGACGATCTGCTTCACCGAAGCCTCGTCCTCGGCGGCGAGCTTCACCTGCGGCTCCATCGCCAGCTTGAACTTGCCGTCGTCCACGATCTTCTGGTTGGCTTCGTTCACGGCCTGCTGGATCACTTCGCTCATCACGGACTTGCCGTAAACGCGCTTGAGGTGGCTCATCGGCACCTTGCCGGGGCGGAAGCCAGCGATGTTCACGCGGCCTTTGATTTCATCGAGCTTCGCGTTGACGCGCTGGTCGAGATCGGCGGCCGGGACCACAACTTCGTATTCGCGCTTCAGGCCCTCGGAGAGGGTTTCCTTCATTTGCATGGGTATCAAACCTTCAGGGTGCCGGCCTGCCGGCACCAATCGTTACGTCACGATGCGGGATGCGCGGTTACTTATAGAACCTCGTCATCGGCAGCAACTTTTGCGGCACGGCAAGTTGACCCGCCGCAATCCGGTTGCGAGCCATCCGCAGTGTGGCAATATTGCGTCACCCTGAGCCGGATATGGTGGCAGGCTCGCAGAATACTTCAACAATATCATTATAAGACATTGTTTTATAACATGATTACAGACGTTCTAAAGTGTGACAAAAGTTTGACGTCCCCGCTTCGCCCCATGTAGGTCAGAGCAGTATTTTTACGGGGCGACGACAAACAATGAAAAAGAGCCTTCCGCTCATCGCATCACTGACGATGGCGACCTCCTTCTCGTCGCTGGCTTACGGCCAGCAGGTGCAGCAGCTTCCGGACTTGCTCGTCGAAGGCGACATCATCGGCAACTCCGCGCGGGCAGCAAACGTCGCCCGCTCCACGGCGCCGAACTCGGTGATCGTCATCGAGGGCGAACAACTCAACCAGTTCAACGACATGAGCGTTGGCGATGCTGTCCGCCGGCTGCCGGGCGTGGTGTTCGACGGGCCGAACCGCTCGCGCGAAATCAAACTCCGCGCCCTCGGCAAGGAATACACGACGGTTTACCTCGACGGCCGTCCCCTGCTCGACGCCGATTCGTCGCGCGCCATGCAGGTCGATCGCATCCCGGCGATCCTGATCGAAAGGATCGAGATTACCCGCAGCCCGCTCGCGACGCAGGATTCGCAGGGCGTGGCCGGCTCGGTGAACATCATCACCAAGCGCTCGACCGGACCGAAGGGCGCGGCCATCAGCGCAGGCATCGGCTATCTCGACAACAACGGCCTGACCTACGAAACCTCGGGCTGGACCGGCGGCCAGACCGGCAACTGGAATTATTTCATCGGTGGCGGCGTGCAGCGCCGGCGCGTCGAAGAAAGCGCCGACACCTACAACTATACCGGCCCTGCCTTCACCTATGCCGGCGGCAACGACCAGACGCAGAAGCGCACCTTCAATGAGGGCGCGGTACTCGGCAATTTCGTGTTCTCGGCGGATCCCGCCAATTCCATCACGATCGCGCCGACCTACTTCCTGACCAAGGAATATCGCGACCAGAGCGACTACCGGCTCACCGCTGCGAACGTCAACGACCGCCGCGATTTCGAAGTCCGCCGCCGCGACCGCGAAACGGTCGGCCTTTACACGGAATGGAAGCACCTTCCGAACAACTGGACCGTCACGCGCGCGTTCTTCGATGTGCAGTACGGCACCGAAACGACGACCCGCAACAGCTTCCGCATGAGCCCGCCGTTCACGACGGCCACCAACCTGCGCTTCCGCACGGAAGACCACCAGCTGTTTCGCGTGGCACCGGGCTACACTGCGGACTTCACGCTGAACGGGCATTTGCTGCAGACCGGCTTTGGTGTGAACTATCAGTCGCGCAAGGAGAACAACAGCGACAGCACCGGACCGGCGACTGCTAACCGCATCTATGGTGTCGATGAAGCGATCTACTACGCATTTCTCAGCGACAAGTTTTCGCCGCTCGGCCGCGGCGACCTCTTGACGCTCGGCGTTCGCCTCGAACACAGCGTGACGACGCTCACCGACAATCTCGGTCAGGACACCACCAAAGACCTGACCATGCTCAATCCTTCGGTGCAGTATCGCGCGCCCATCGCGGAGGAGACCGAATTCCGCTTCGGCTTCGCGCGCACCGTGCGCCGCCCGAACTTCCGCGAACTGACGCCGACTCCGGCAAGCGGCAACGGTCTCGGACCTGGCTCGGCTTTCGTTGTCGGCAACCCCAACCTCGACGCCGAGAAAGTCTGGGGCCTCGATGTCGGCGTCAATCGCTATCTCTACGACAAGCTCGGCCTCATCGGCTTCAACGTGTTCTCGCGCCACTTCGAGGACAAGATCGAGCGCTTCCTCACGAACCCCGGCGGCGTCTGGACTTCCACGATCCAGAACACCGGCAGCGGCCACATGTACGGCGTCGAACTCGAAGCGCGTATTCCGCTGGTTGCGCTCAATCTTCCGAACGTGACCGTGTGGGGCAACCTGACGGCCGTGCGCACCGAACTCAACGATCCGGCGACCGGCCAGAGCCGCCGCTTCACCGATCAGCCGGACGTCTTCTCGAACATCGGCGTCGACTACTATGTCCCGCAGATCAAGACGACCTTCGGCCTGAACTACAACACCGTTTACGCCTACACGCAGGACATCCTGATCAACTCCGGCGGCACCAACCTGCGGCAGATTACGGATTTCCCGACCTTCAACCGGCTCGACTTCTCGATGAAGACTACGCTCGCGCCGAACTGGACCGTTTCTTTTGCCGCACTGAACCTGCTCGGCGAGAAGGACGATCGCCTGGTGACGAACTACAACGCTGGCGGCACGATCGCGAACGCATCGCGCTCGGTCGAGCAGACCTATCGCGCCTACCAGATCCGGAGCACCTATCAGTGGTAAGCTCCAGCGCTCGCCGCGAGGACCAACCATAGAAACCGCTCCGAAAACAACGAAACGAACAGGCGGCGCCGTCACTTCATTGTGGCGGCGCCTTCATCGTTGGATCGGTCTCGGCATCGGGATCGCGCTGGTGCCGATTGCGTTCACCGGCAGTCTGCTGGTCTGGCGCGATCACGTCGATGCGTTGGTATCGCCGCATCTTTTCGCAATCAGCGGCACCGAATTGCGAGAGCCGCTCGCACAATATCTCGTCAACGCGACGGCATCGGCTGGCGCGGGCTATTCACCCACCACGATCAGGCTTCCCCAAAGCGACGGCTGGCCGGTCCGCGTGATTCTGCGCAAGACCGAGTTGATCGATCGCGACGACCTCGAGCGCGAACTCGTGGCCTATCTCGATCCGCCCACTGCGCGCGTGCTTGGGATCGCCAATCCGCGCACGAGTTTCACCGGCACGATCCGGCGGCTGCATCGCGACCTCCTGGTGCCGGACTGGTCAGGACGGCAGATCGTCGGCTGGATCGGCGTCGGGTTGTTATTCCTGACGCTGACAGGCGTTTGGCTCTGGTGGCCGCGCGGCAAGTTCGTGAATGGCCTGCGCTGGCGGCGCGGTCCGCGCACCTCGCTCAATCTCCATTACGCCGGCGGCTTCTGGATCGCGCTGCCGCTTGCGGTGGTCGCCATCACCGGCGTCTATCTCTCCTTCCCGCAGACCGCGCGCAGCGTCACAGCGGCCTTCACCGAATACGGTCCCCGCGATGCCCGCGCTGACAGGAACAGGCGCGTCGAAGCGCGGCTTACCGCCGACCAAGCGGCAGCGATATTGCGCGAGAAGCAGCCCGATACACGGCTCGTTTCGCTGCAACTCCCGCTGCAGTATCGCGGAGAGAAGAAAGATCAGCCCCAGCAAGTCTTGTGGCACCTCTACGCGCTGGATTGCAGCGGCGCCGGACACTCGTTTTTCCTCAACGATGCCACCGGAGAAATGACGGCCGTGCCGCCGCCGCGCGGTGGCACCCAAGTCGCGCGCGTCGTGCATCATCTGCATGAAGGCGACGGCTTCGGCACGCTATGGAGCGTCACCGTATTCACGACCGGGATTCTGCCGGTACTGCTCGCCATCACCGGCCTGATGATGTGGCTGCGCGGCAGAACCACGCGTGCTGCGAGACTGAAACGATCTGGTGCGGGTGGAGGGACTTGAACCCCCATGCCTTGCGGCGCTGGAACCTAAATCCAGTGCGTCTGCCAATTCCGCCACACCCGCAAGGGAATGCACGGGGCCTGCCCGGCACTGATTTGGCGAGGGGGGTATAGCATGGCACTTACGCCGTTCAACTCGTTTCCCTTGAACGCTCAATCGACAAGGTGCCCGCATGCACAAACAGCCCGCGCTTGCCGCCGACTGCGTGGTCTTCGACCGTGAAGGCCGCCTGCTCCTGATCCGCCGCAGGAACCCGCCGTTTCAGGGACAATATGCGCTGCCCGGTGGTTTCGTGGACTATGGCGAGCGCATGGAAGACGCGGCGCTGCGTGAGCTGAAAGAAGAAACCGGAATCGACGGCACGCTCATCGGCCTTGTCGGCGTTTATTCGCGGCCCGACCGCGACCCGCGCGGCCATTGCGTGTCGGCGGTCTATCGCATCGATGCGCGCGGACAAGCACCGGTCGCGGGCGACGACGCGGCGGAAGCCGAATTCGTGGCGGACTACCGCGCGAAAGAACTCGCATTCGACCACAACGAGATCGTTGCCGACGCGCTCGCTCAGGGCGCCGGCGCGAAGGAAACGTAAAGCCGCTCCAGCACGCGTTTCAGCGCGGGCGATAGATCTTCCGAGGTCATGCCGAATCCGGCCTCGCGCGCCGCTTCGCCGTGCAGCCAGACCGCAGCACTCGCCGCTTCGAACACGGGCATTCCTTGCGCGATCAGACCGAGCGCGATGCCACCGAGGACGTCACCCGCACCCGCCGTCGCGAGCCATGGCGGCGCGTTGTTCGAGATCGTTGCACGGCCGTCGGGGGCGGCAACCACCGTATCCGGTCCTTTCAGGAGAATGACTGCGCCGAGTGCTTTTGCTGCCGCGCACGCCTTTTCGATTTTCGATTCGATGCGAACGATTTTCGACTTCGGCCCGGCAAAGAGCTTCGCAAACTCGCCGTCATGCGGGGTGAGCAACGGCGAAATCCGATTCATCTTCAATTGCTTGGCGAGCTTTTCCGACTCTCCAGCGAAACTTGAAATCGCATCGGCATCGAGGACCAGCGCGCGCTTTGCCTTCGCGGCGGCCGCGACGGCGCTTCTCGTGGCGCCACCGACGCCGTTGCCCGGCCCTAGCAGGATCGCGTTCAGGCGCTTGTCGCCGAGTAGCTTTGCGAGCCCGACAGCACCTCCCGCTTCGCGCACCATGACGGCTTCCAGGTTCGCAGCGAGCACCGGCAGCGCCGCCTTCGGCGCGGCAACCGTCACGAGGCCCGCACCGGCGCGCAGCGCTGCATTGGCGGCAAGCCGCGCCGCACCCGTCGAATGCATCGGGCCACTCACGACGACGGCGTGTCCGCGCTTGTATTTGTGACCTTCAAGCCGGGGCCATGGATAAGCACCGATCCAGCAGTCCGGCTCATTGAGCATCAGCGGTCCGGCCACCTCGCGGACGAAGCGGTCGGCAATCCCGATATCCGCGACCGCGACCTCTCCGGCATGCGCCCGCCCCGGCATCAGAAGATGGCCCGGCTTCAGCCGGCAGAACGTCACGCTCGCCTTCGCGCGCACGGCGGCACCGCGCACCTGCCCGGTCGCACCGTCGATTCCGCTGGGCAGGTCGACCGCGAGCACCGGCACGCTCGCCGCGTTCATTGCCTCGATCGTCCGCTTCGCCACACCGGTCAGCTCACGCGCAAGACCCGCGCCGAACAGCGCGTCGATCACAAGGTCAAAGCCGGTGAACGCGGTCGAATCGAGCGGCTCTGTCGAGCCATGCCAGCGCGCTGCGGCCTTAGCGGCATCGCCTTTCAACTTGCCCTTCTCGCCAAGGAGAAAAAGCCGGACGTCGAAACCCTGCTCTTGCAGCAAGCGCGCGGCGACGAAGCCATCGCCGCCATTGTTGCCGGGCCCGCAAAGCACGGCGATCCGTCTGCCGCTGCCAGCAAGTTCAGAAGCGGCGCGCGCGACCGCGGCACCGGCCCGCTCCATCAGTTCGATCCCCGGCGTCCCGGCCGCGATTGTCAGCCGGTCGGCCTCGCCCATTTCGTGCGGCGTGAGCACTTCCATCATGACCTAGGCATATCACGGCAAAAGGCAGCGCCCGATACTGGCGGTAACGGGCGCTTCTGCCTAAACTGAACGCTCTTGCGCAGCGAACGAGCGCAAGCGATCTGCCACTTTTCTAGTCAAATCGCCTACAAGTTAGGCTCACACTGGATGCCGGAGTTTCATAGGGTAGCGGACGCTCCGGTTTTGCCTGCAAAATCAACGTGTCGGCTCAAGCCGGAGGCTGGCACGGACCCTGCTAATGCGAGCCCGGCTCGAATGCGCACCGTTTTGCGCGAGCGACCCCGGAGAGGAAAAGAAGCCAATGAAGAAGGTCGAGGCCATCATCAAGCCGTTCAAGCTCGATGAGGTGAAGGAAGCACTGCAGGAAGTCGGTCTGCAAGGCATTACTGTGACCGAAGCCAAGGGCTTCGGCCGCCAGAAAGGGCATACCGAGCTCTACCGGGGCGCAGAATATGTGGTCGATTTTCTGCCCAAGGTGAAAATCGAGATCGTTCTGACCGATCCGATGGTCGAGAAAGCCATCGACGCGATCCGCAAGGCCGCGCAGACGGGCCGCATCGGCGACGGCAAGATTTTCGTTTCCAACATCGAAGAAGCGATCCGCATTCGCACCGGCGAGTCGGGCGACGACGCCGTCTAGACCAACCGCACGAAAAACAACGCAAACAGATACGTCCCCGGGCCCGGGGATCTGAACCACGAGGGGAACTACCGCAATGGCTACCGCGAAAGATGTCCTGAAGCTGATCAAGGATCAGGACGTGAAATATGTCGACCTGCGCTTCACCGATCCGCGCGGCAAGTGGCAGCACGTCACCTTCGACATCAGCATGATCGACGAAGAGATTTTCGCCGAAGGCACGATGTTCGACGGCTCCTCGATCGCCGGCTGGAAGGC
>DAORMJ010000041.1:550-18987 GCA_035440445.1 Xanthobacteraceae bacterium | reverse complement strand
ACACGATGATCACCATCACCGACGCGCAGGGCAACACGATTGCCTGGTCGTCGTCGGGCACCATGGGCTTCAAGGGCTCGCGCAAGTCGACGCCGTATGCGGCGCAGGTCGCAGCCGAAGATGCCGCGAAGAAGGCAGCCGAACACGGCATGCGCACGTTGGAAGTGGAAGTTTCCGGCCCGGGTTCGGGCCGCGAGTCGGCGCTTCGCGCGCTGCAGTCGGCGGGCTTCACCGTGACGTCGATCCGCGACGTGACGCCGATCCCGCACAATGGTTGCCGTCCGCGCAAGCGCCGGCGCGTTTAATCGTTTTGTTTCTTCCGGCGGCTTCGCCGGGTTTCGTTCATCGCCGCGTTCGCCGCGGTTTGCGGGCTCCGGGCCTCGCACAAAAGGACGTAAGGATGACGACTGTGATCCAGAAGAACTGGCAGGAGCTGATCAAGCCCGAAAAGCTCAACGTGCAGGGCGGGCCGGATCCGAAGCGTTTTGCCACCGTTGTCGCCGAGCCGCTCGAGCGTGGCTTTGGCCTGACGCTCGGCAACGCACTGCGCCGCATTCTCTTGTCGTCGCTGCAGGGTGCCGCGGTGACCTCGGTGCAGATCGACGGCGTGCTGCATGAGTTCTCGTCGATCCCGGGTGTCCGCGAAGACGTCACCGACATCGTCCTGAACATCAAGGACATCGCGATCAAGATGCAGGGCGAAGGCCCGAAGCGCATGGTCGTGAAGAAGCAGGGCCCGGGTGCTGTCACCGCCGGCGACATCCAAACTGTCGGCGACGTGCAGGTTCTCAATCCCGACCTCGTGCTCTGCACGCTCGACGAAGGCGCTGAAATCCGCATGGAATTCACCGTCAACACCGGCAAGGGCTATATCGCCGCCGACCGCAACCGCGCAGAAGACAGCCCGATCGGCCTGATCCCGGTCGATAGCCTCTATTCGCCGGTTCGCAAGGTTTCCTATCGCGTGGAAAACACCCGCGAAGGTCAGATCCTCGACTACGACAAGCTGACGATGACGATCGAAACCGATGGTTCGATCTCGCCGGAAGATGCGCTCGCTTATTCGGCGCGCATCCTGCAGGACCAGCTCAACATATTCGTCAATTTCGAAGAGCCCCGCCGCGAGGTGGAAGCTGCGCCGATCCAGGAACTGCCGTTCCCGCCGGCCATGCTCAAGAAGGTGGACGAGCTCGAGCTTTCGGTCCGTTCGGCGAACTGCCTGAAGAACGACAACATCGTTTACATCGGCGACCTGATCCAGAAGTCGGAAGCGGAAATGCTCCGCACCCCGAACTTCGGCCGCAAGTCGCTGAACGAAATCAAGGAAGTGCTCGCGACCATGGGCCTGCATCTCGGTATGGAAGTGCAGGGCTGGCCGCCGGAGAACATCGAAGAGCTCGCGAAGCGCTTTGAGGATCATTACTGAGGCGCGCGCTTGCGCTTCGGAGGAAAGAATTATGCGTCACGGTAAAACCAATCGCCGCTTCAACCGCCGCCCGGAACACCGCAAGGCGATGCTCGCCAACATGGCGGCTTCCCTGATCACGCACGAGCAGATCGTCACGACGCTGCCCAAGGCGAAGGACATTCGTCCGATCGTCGAGAAGCTCGTCACGCTCGGCAAGAAGGCGAGCCTGCATGCACGCCGTCAGGCGATCTCGGAGATGCGCGATCGCGAAGCGGTCAAGAAACTCTTCGACGTGCTTGCGCCGCGTTACGCGTCGCGGAACGGCGGCTATCTGCGCATCATCAAGGCGGGCTTCCGCTATGGTGACATGGCGCCGCTTGCAGTGATCGAGTTCGTTGATCGCGACGAGAGCGCGAAGGGCAAGGAAGATCTCGCCCGTCACGAAGCCTGGCTGAAGACGCAGCCGCGGGAAGAGCAGCAGTCCGTTCCGGCATAATGCGCTCTCTTGTTTGAGCATGATCTTTTCCGAAAACCGCTTCGCACTTTTCGGGATCATGCTTTAGAAGAATCGAAAGCAAGCCCCGGCCATCGTGCCGGGGCTTCTGCTTTTGGAAGCGGCATGGGTTCCCTTTCCGGAACCGGCAGGGAGGAAGACCGGATGTTCTGGCAGACAGCGTTCTTCTCGGCGGCAAATTCCGCGATGGCGTTTCATGCCTTGTCGCTCGGCCGGCCTTCCGCTGCCGCAGTCTGTATCGCGGCCTCCGGCCTTGGGTGCCTTTACGCGCTGGTTGTTCGGCGGCGTCCGGCGACGGTCTGATCGGCGCTTGGCCGTCTCAGATTCTCAACGCTAGAACGAGCGGGTGAGGGGCATTAGCGCCTCTTTGCAACCAAGCAAATTGCCGTTGTTGCGCAGCTAAATTGCTTTCAGCGCCTGAAAAATTTCATAGCAAAAACAACGCGCTTTGCTTGTGTTGTCCGGAAAGCACAACCGATTCAATTTGCTGTTATGTCCGTTGCCGACATTGTTGCGAGCGGTAGTACCATAGTAATTATGCGCAATCTTATAACGTCTAATCCTCTCTGGGGGCTACAATGTTACGGAAGTTGCTGCTCGGCGCGATCGCCGCTGTCTCTTTCCTTGGAATTGCCAATGCGGCCGACATGCCGCGCGCACCCGCCTATTACAAAGCCCCGCCGGTTGCCGTGTTCAACTGGACCGGCTTTTACGTGGGCGGCACCGTCGGCTACGGCTGGGGCAGCAACCGTCATCTCAACACCACGACCGGCATCGGCTCGCAGGATTTCGACGTTGATGGCTTCGTCGCTGGCGCCACGCTTGGCTACAACTGGCAGGGTCCCGGCAGCAATTGGGTCTGGGGTCTTGAGCTCGACGTGTCTTACGCGGACGTCAACGGTGTTCTTCCCGTCGCGCCGGGCTTCGGCTGCGTCGGCGGATGTACGACCGATCTGAAGTGGTTCGGCACCTTCCGCGGCCGTCTCGGCTACGCCTTCGATCGCTCCATGATCTACGCCACCGGCGGTCTCGCTTTCGGCGAAGTCGAGGGATCAATCATCGGTTTGACCGGCCGTGGTTCGGAGACCGTACTCGGCTGGACCGCTGGTGCCGGCATCGAGTTCGCGATTGCCCCGCGCTGGAGCATGAAGGCCGAATATCTTTATGTTTCCATGGATCAGGCGCAGTACGCCGTCGTTGCTGGCAACAACATCGTGGTCGACGATCTGAACTTCCACGTCGTGCGCCTTGGCGTGAACTATCGCTGGTAAGCAGTACTCCCTTCCTGAAGAAAACCCCGGCCATCGCGCCGGGGTTTTTGCTTTCGAAAGCGGCCGCGACGTTCACGCAAGCGCCCGTGGTGAGCAAAGCGGGGAAGCCGGAGAGGGGCTTTCAGAGCCCTGTAGATTCGCTGTCTCGACGACGCAGTTGCGCGGCGCTGGCTCTTTCATCATTGCACCACTGCGGATTGGTTGCAGTTGAAGCGGTCAATTTTGCCATCATCTGTGAATGCGGGAAAAATGCTTTATTATTCAAGAGATTAACGCTGTGGATTCCGCGCCACAGGCTTCGCAATTGCACCAATAACTAGCAATTGTCATTGTGTCCGGTATCGGACTGGATATCCTCCCCACAACATACTTGGGGGAATACACTGATGGTTCGTAAGCTCGTTCTGAGCGCAATTGCGGCGCTCGCGGTCGCTGGTTCGGCGTCTGCCGCTGATCTGCCGGTTTATAAAGCGGTACCGGCTCCCGCTTTCACGTGGGATGGGACCTATATCGGCGGTACCGTCGGCTATGGCTGGGGCGACAGCTTTCACTTTCAGGGCGCGGCAAACACTTTGCCTTTCGACATAGACGGCATGGTCGCGGGCGTGACGCTCGGCAAGAACTGGCAGCGCGGCGCCTTCGTCTTCGGCATCGAGACGGACATCTCCTATTCGGACATCAGCGGCACCAGCCCGAGCAATAACGGTTTCGGTTGCGGCGGCCTCTGCGCCACCAGCCTCGAGTGGTTCGGCACCTTCCGCGGCCGTATCGGCCTCGCGAACGGTCCGTTCCTGCCATACATCACGGGCGGTCTTGCTTACGGCCGCATCAAGGCCTCGATCGCGGACGGCGCGTCCCGTGGCAGCAACACCGAAATCGGCTGGGTCGTCGGCGCCGGTCTTGAGTATGCGCTCGGCCGCAACTGGTCAGCGAAGGTCGAATATCTCCGCGTCGATCTTGGCGACACCATCAATTACGACACCGCGCTGCTTTGCGGCGGCACGGGTTGCTCGGCGGCCTATAGCGCGTTCGATATCGTGCGATTGGGCGTGAATTACCGCTGGTAGGCGTCGCCGCCAGACCACCTGACCGCATTTAATTTTGGGGCTCATAATGTTGCGAAAATTGGTGATGGGCGTCGCCGGAGCGATTGCGCTCTGCGGCGTCGCGGCTGCTGCCGACCTTCCGGTAAACAAGCCGATCTACAAAGCCGTGCCGGCACCCGTCTTCAACTGGACCGGCTTCTACGTTGGCGGCACCGTTGGCTATGGCTGGGGCGACAACAGGCATTTCAATACTTTCGTCGGCGTCGGCTCGCAGAACTTTGACATTGACGGTTTTACCGGCGGCCTGACGCTCGGCGTCAACTGGCAGGCGCCAGGCACCCGCTGGGTCTTGGGCCTCGAGTTCGATATTTCCCTGTCCGGGATCAAGGGCGTGCTGCCCGTAGCACCTGGCTTCGGCTGCGCGGGCGGCTGTACCACCGACGTGAAGTGGTTCGGCACGTTTCGCGGACGCGCAGGATATGCGTTCGATCGCGCGCTGATCTATGTCACCGGCGGTCTTGCATTCGGCGAAGTGGAAGGCTCGATCATCGGCGCGTTCCCGGCTGGATCAGAGACCGTTACCGGCTGGACCGCTGGCGTGGGCGGCGAGTTCGCGATTGCGCCGCGCTGGAGCATGAAGCTCGAATATCTCTACGTCGATCTTGGCGACGCCACCTATGCGAGTCTCTTCAACCTGATCGTACGCGACCTTGATTTCCACGTGGTGCGGGCCGGTCTGAACTACCGCTTCTGACGGGCGTTTCTTTGAGGAAAACAAACCCCGGCCATCGCGCCGGGGTTTTTTAATTTCTTCGCGCAACGCTTGAATGCCGCGCCTGACTTAATAAATGGAACCAATCGCGCGGGATTTCGTTCACCCGCGTAACGGGAGAGAATTTCATGAAGCGCGGATTTCCGTCCATGACGGCCTTGCTCGCGATGCTTGCCGTCGCGGGATATCAGAACCGTGACAAGATCGCGGAAATGCTGGGCAAGCTGAACACGCCGGGACCGGATGGAAAAGGCGGGCTTGGCGGCCTGCTGGAGAAGCTTGGTCTCGATACGAAAACTGCCGGAACGGGTGGGATTCTGACCGGTGGTCTCGGCGAGTTGCTCGATCGCTTCAAGCAGAACGGACAGGGCGACAAGGCTGAGTCCTGGGTCAAGACCGGCCCGAACCAGAGCTGCTCGCAGGCCGATCTCGAAAAGGCTCTTGGGGCTGAGACAATCGAAACCCTGACGCAGCACACCGGTCTGTCAAAGGATGAATTGTTGTCGCGGCTTTGCCGCGAGCTGCCGGATGCCGTCGATAAATACACGCCGGAAGGGCAGTTGCCCGCCGGCGCAGCACAAGGGAGAGCATGATGGGTTTTCTTTGGACGATCATCATCGGGTTCGTCGCCGGCATCATCGCGAAGTTCATCATGCCGGGCGATAACGAGCCGCAAGGCTTCATCCTCACCACGCTGCTCGGCATCGTGGGCGCTTTCGTTGCCACCTGGCTCGGGCAAGCGCTCGGCTGGTACGCCGCGGGACAGGGTGCCGGTTTGATCGGCGCTGTCGTCGGTGCGGTGATCGTGCTGTTCATCTACGGCATGATCGCGAAACCGCGCGGAGCAGGCGTTTGATCGCTGGCTAGCGAAATCGCGTGACCCCGAAATGGAAAACCCCGGCATCGCCGGGGTTTTCTTTTTGTTTACCATGAACCCGGCCGACGCTCGTTCCCTCGGAACGCAATGGCTGGCGCAGGCCTCTCCTCCTGTCAGGAGGGACCATGGGTTTTCGCGTCTATCCGGATCTGCATTGCACGGAATGTGGTGAAGTCGCTCGTCTGGTCGTCATCTGCGAGAAGCCCGGCAGCCAGACGGAAGCCCGATTCTACGAGTGTTCCAATCCAGCATGCCGCTGTGCCTTCAAGTCCCGCGTGCCGGTCATCGCGACGCGCGGCTGGATAGGCCTCTGGGATGAGGAGGCGGCACCGGAAATCAAGCACTGAGCTGTTCCGAGAAACCTGTAGCTCCCCCGTAAACTTGCCCCGGCCCGATGCCGGGGTTTTGTTTGGCAAGGGCAGCCGGAAGGGTGCCGGTCCCGATTTTGGCCGCGATCGTACCTATGGTAGGTGCGGGTCGAGACGGGTCAGGGGAATAGGTACCGTTGCGTTGTTTTTTGCCGCCCGTTGCGGCGTTGGTGCTCTTTTGCGCCGGCTGCACGACATTCAATACGACTACCGACGACGTCGTGACCTTCGTGTTCACGCAGCCGACGACGGAGTGCGAGGTTTTCGTCGGCAATACCTCCTATGGGCAGGTTTCGATTTCCAAGCCGGCAATCGGCGTTCCGCGCGGCAACGACCCGTTGCGGATTTCCTGCGCGGCCATCGCCTATGCGCCGATCTCGGCGGAAGTGTCGGTCATCCGGACCCGCGACCAGAAGCTTGATGTGCTTGGGGTGGGCGTTCCGACGCCGCAGGCGCTCGGTGCGCGCGTCGCCGAACCGATCGAGCGCGTCACCGGCCCGAGCCCGATCCGCAATCCGCTCTCCAACGAGAAGACGGGGTATCCGCCGCGCATCACGGTTGATATCGCGCAGCGCTCCGTGATCGTTCCGAGCGGCTGGCAAAGCCGGATGTAAAGAAAAACCCCGGAGCGCGTACGCTCCGGGGCCGTTCAGGTCGAGAGAGAGCCTGATCAGAAGGCGATCTGCATACGGGTGGCGAGCACGTCGTATTCCGCGCCGAGGTTCACGTTCGCGGCGTTGTAGCGCTCCACTTCGCCATGGATCCAGTTGACCATGAAGCGGACGTTCTGGGTCGGATACCAGTTCAGGCCGAGCGTGATGTTGCGCTGAACGCCGCCGCGCACGACTGCCGCGGTATCCATGTCGTTGAGGTCGGCGTGGCTGTAGCGCAACGCTACTTCCCATGCACCCCAGCCGCCGCTGCCCAGCAGGAACGGCTTCTTCGGGTTGATGCCGCCGAACGCGCCGCTGCTTTCACTGTAGCGGCGGGCTTCGCCGGTGATCGTGTAGGCCGCCTGCACATAGCCGCCGTTGAACTGCACGTCGCCGCCGACATCGCGCGAAATGCGATAGTGGAAGTATTCGCCCTGGAAGTAGAGATTGTTATAGCCGAATGCGGTGCCTGCGCTGAGCACGTCGGCGCCCGTTACGTTGTTGAGGGTGCCGGTGTCGAGCAGGCGGACGCCCGGATCGACGCGGACTTCGATGCGGTCGCGCAGGCGAAGCGTGTTGTTGACCGGCACCGTGATCAGGTTCTGGTAGTCGCCTTCGACGATCCAGTTGAAGTTGTCGCTACGCACCGGCGCGAACACGGCGCGGGCGGTGACACCAACCGAGGAGCGCTGCGTGTGGTCTGCACCGACGACCGGACCCGTGATGTAGCTTCCGAACCAGTAGTTTTTGCCGAAGGTGCGGAAACCGACGGCGGAGCGGTTGTCGCCGGCTGCGAGGTCGATTGCCAGTACCTGCGGTGTTGCGCTCTCCATGAACAGGACGTTGTTCGAACCGACCTGCGTGTCGAGCGTGTAGGGGACCAGCATATAGCCGGCTTCGATCCAGGTGTTGCCGAAGCCGCGATACTGCAGGAAGGCGTTGTTCAGCTGCGCCGTGCCATCCTGGGAGCCGCCGAATTCGCCGACCAGCGTCCAGTGCCAGTCGCGCATGAAATTGCCGGTGAGGCCGATTCTGGCGCGGCGGGCATTGACGTTGTTGTGCGGGTTCTGCGGCGCGGTCAGCGCCGATGCCGGATCGAAATTGTAGGCGGCGGCATCGAGATGGAAGCGGCCGGTGATGTAAACGCAATTGAACTTGTCATGCGTGCAGATGCCGGGCCGGTTGTTCGAGCCCATGATGACGATGGGTTCGGGATTGTTCTTCTTCTTAGCCTTGTTGAACTTCGAGGCCGCGACTTCCGCAGCGTTCTTCTCCTGGTGGGTGACGCGCCCCTTGAGCGCATCGACCTGACGCTGCAGCTGGATGAGCTGCGCGCGCATCTGTTCGATCTGTTCTTTCGATTGCGGCGCTTCCTGTGCGATCGCCGTGCCTGCGAGCAGCGTGGCCGTGAAGCCTGCGATCGTCAGGCCGAAAGTCTTGCGTAACATCTCTTAACCCCTCTATGGCGCGGACCAACCGGCAAAAGCCCGCGCATTCGCTGCGAACGCTTTCGTTCGCAGCGTTGTCTCTCTTTCAATTGTCTGGACGTCCGACTTGCCCCGTGGGAGAGGGGCTATCCGCCCCACGTCTCCCGATGCCCACCGAACGTGCGAGGGCGGCCGGTTTCCCGCCTCGCGTGGAGGACGCTAGAAATGGTTTGTAACGGTTTGACCCCAATTTCGTGACAAGCCAGTCTCCCGTCCGGGGTGTGCTATAAACGCAACGTATTTTTCGGCGTTTCGCGCGTCATGCGCGGGGATGCCGCAGCCGAAGGTAAGATGATGAAGAGAACCCGCTTGCTCTCGCTCGCACTCGTTTCCGCGCCGCTGCTGATGGCTTTGCCCGCGCAGGCGCAGAAGCAGGTGCCGGTCAGCCGCGCAGAAATGGCGCTCAGTTTCGCGCCGACGGTGAAGAAGGCGGCACCCGCGGTCGTCAACGTCTATGCGCTGAAACGCACGACCCAGCGGCCGAACAATCCCTTCATGGACGAGGAATTCTTCCGCCGCTTCTTCGGCTCGCCGCAAAGTGCGGCTCCTATGGAGCGGGTGCAGCGCTCGCTCGGCTCGGGCGTGATCGTGCACGAATCGGGTCTCGTGATTACGAACCATCACGTCATTCAGGGTGCGAACGAAATCCGCATCGCACTCGGCGACCGGCGTGAGTTCGAAGCCGAGGTCGTGCTGCTCGATCCGCGTTCGGATCTTGCGGTGCTGCGGATCCAGCGCACCAAAGAGCGTTTCGCGCCCATCGAAATCGCGGATTCCGATGAGGTCGAGGTCGGCGATCTGGTGCTAGCGATCGGCGATCCCTTCGGCGTCGGCCAGACCGTGACGCAGGGCATCGTCTCGGCGACCGCGCGCACGCGCGTCGGCATCACCGACTTCCAGTTCTTCATCCAGACCGATGCCGCGATCAATCCGGGCAACTCGGGCGGCGCGCTGGTCGATGTCAACGGCCGTCTCGTCGGCATCAACACGGCGATCTTCTCCCGCTCCGGCGGGTCGCATGGCATCGGCTTCGCCATTCCCACCAACATGGTGCGGGTGGTGATCGCGTCGGCGCTCGCGGGCGACAAGGTGGTGCAGCGGCCTTATTTCGGCGCGCGGATGCAGCCGGTCACCGCCGAGATTGCCGAAAGCCTGAACCTGAAGCGCCCCGCAGGTGCGCTGGTCGCAAGCATCATCCCCGACAGTCCGGCGGCGAAGGCAGGATTGCGCGCGGGCGACGTCGTGCTCGCGGTGGACGACGTCGGCGTCGATGACCCGGCTGCGTTGCAGTATCGCTATGCGCTCAAATCCATCGGCAGCACCGCGCGGCTGACCGTCGAGCGCAATGGCCGCCAGATTCAGGTGAACATCCGGCTCGAAGCCGCACCCGAACGCGCCGCGGACGAGATCGAAATTTCTGCGCGCTCGCCGTTCAACGGTGCGCGGGTCTCCAACTTCACCGCAGAAATTGCGAACCGGCTGCGTGCCGATCCGGCGACCGCGGAGGGCGTGGTCGTCGTCAATATCGCCGATGGCTCGAGCGCGCAGCGGGTGGGCTTGCGCCCGGGCGACGTCATCCTCGAAGTCAATGGCTCGAAGATTGAGAACACCGGCGACCTCGACCGCGCCGCGCAGCAGCAAACACGCGAATGGCGCTTCGTGATCTCGCGGGGCGGGCAGCGCCGGAATGTCGTGATCCGCGGATGAGCGCCAAGCGCACCACCAGCGCGTCCACGAATTTATTCGAGGCGGCGGGCTTTGCCGACGATGCGCCGCGTCCGCTTGCGGACAAGCTCAGGCCGAAGACGCTCGGCGAGGTGGTCGGCCAGAAATCGCTGATCGGTCCGGACGGCGCGCTCACGCGCATGCTGGAGTCGAAGTCGCTCGGCTCGCTCGTGTTCTGGGGACCGCCGGGCACGGGCAAGACCACGGTGGCGCGGTTGCTGGCGCATGAAACGGACCTGCACTTCGAGCAGGTGTCCGCGATCTTTTCCGGCGTCGCCGAACTCAAGAAGGTGTTCGATACCGCGCGCATGCGGCGCGAGACCGGGAAGGGCACGCTGCTCTTCGTCGATGAGATTCATCGCTTCAATCGCGCGCAGCAGGATTCCTTCCTGCCGGTGATGGAAGACGGCACGATCACGCTGGTCGGCGCAACCACGGAAAACCCATCCTTCGAACTCAACGCGGCGCTGCTTTCGCGTGCGCGGGTGCTCGTCTTCAAGTCGCTCGACGAAGAGGCGATCGGCGAATTGCTCACGCGCGCGGAGGAAGTGGAAGGCAAGAAACTACCGCTCGACGAAGAAGCGCGGCTCACGCTCGTTCGCATGGCCGATGGCGACGGCCGCGCCTCGCTGACGCTCGCGGAAGAAGTCTGGCGCGCCGCCCGCAAGGGCGAGGTGTTCGACTCCAAACGCCTACAGGAGATCGTGCAGCGCCGCGCGCCGATCTACGACAAGTCGCAGGACGGTCACTACAATCTCATCTCGGCACTGCATAAGAGCGTGCGCGGTTCCGATGCCGATGCCGCGCTCTATTATCTCGCGCGGATGCTCGATGCCGGCGAGAACCCGCTTTACATCGCGCGCCGCGTCGTTCGCATGGCGGTGGAAGACATCGGTCTCGCCGATCCGCAGGCGCTTTCGATCGCGAATGCGGCGAAGGACGCTTATGATTTTCTCGGCAGTCCCGAAGGCGAACTCGCGATCGCGCAGGCCGTGATCTATCTCGCCACCGCGCCGAAATCGAATGCAGCTTATGTTGCGTACAAAGCAGCCGTCCGAACCGCCAAGGATGCCGGTTCGCTGATGCCGCCGAAGCATATCCTGAATGCGCCTACCAAGCTCATGAAAGAAGAGGGCTACTCATCGGGCTACGCCTATGACCACGACAGCGAAGATGCCTTCTCGGGTCAGGACTACTTTCCGGAAAAACTCGGGCGGCAGGAATTTTACCATCCGGTCGAGCGCGGCTTCGAGCGCGAACTGAAGAAGCGCATGGACTATTGGGCGAAGCTGCGCGAACGGAAGGAAGACTGAAGCTGCGCGGTCAGCTAGCGCTGATTGGTCTGCGGCACGACGGGGCGCTGATAGCGCTGATTGTCGTAAGGGTTCTTCGACGTATTCAGGTTCGGCGGCGTCGAAGGCTGCGTTTGCAACTGGGGAGCGGGAGCCGGCGGGTTCACCTTGATCGTGCCCGGGTCCATCTGTTTGGGTTGCTGCGCCATGGATGCGCCCATGCCGAAGGTGAACGCGGTCACCACCGCCATTGCCATCAGAATGTTACGCATGATCGCCTCCTGTGGGCGTTTCTTGGGGCGTATCTTGGGGCGTCGCCGCCCGCGCTGCCGAGACATAAACGCCGGCCCTTAACGCCGTGTTCCGGAATAAGGATGCTTTTCCCTTAAACGGGCAAAATCGCGACGATCCGGTAGCTTAACGGATCGATCACCACGATCTTTTCGGCGGCTACTACGTAGAAAAATCCGCCATATTCAGGCGCGATCTCGGCGACTTCCTTGGGGAAGGGGTAAAAGTGGAGATTGCGTGGCACCTCTGCGCCGACAGTAAGGGGGATCGGAAGTTTCGCCACATGGTCGACCTTTGCGTTTTTCACAGAGTCGCGAATCCGGTCTTTCTGGGCGTCGGTGATCTCTGGCGCGGGGGATGCTGTCGTAGGCGGGGATAGGGCGCCCGCGGATTGGCCATAGGCCATTGGCGTCTGAATCAAGGGTGCCGCGAGCAGCAGAATGAAGGCAAAGTGCTTGCGCATATCGCGTTGATTTCCTCGCGCTGAATGGGGTTGCCAACATTGCTAACGCGAGACGAGGGCAGTAGGTTCCGCGAAAGTTCCTTCAAACGCAGCGGCTTTCATGTACGCGTTGTTTCTGGTTGTTCTCGGCGGCAGCATTGGTGCGGGTCTGCGCCACGGCGTCAATCTCGCAGCCGAACACTATCTCGGCGCGAATTTTCCGTGGGGGACGTTGGCGGTGAACGTCGCCGGCTCGTTCCTGATCGGAATCCTCGCGGCGTGGTTCGCTTTCCGCGGCGAGCGCGCCTCCGCGCAATCGCTTCGTCTCTTCCTCACCACAGGCATTCTCGGCGGTTTCACGACGTTCTCCGCGTTCTCGCTCGATTTCGAGCAATTGTTTCAGCGTGGAGACACCATGCTTGCAGCGGGATATGTCGTCGCTTCCGTAGCCGTGTCGCTGCTTGCGATTTTCGCCGGGCTCAGGCTCGTGCGATCATTTGCGTGATCCGATGGCCGTACAGAACCGCAAGGTAAAAGCCGACGAAGAAGGCATGCGTCTGGACCGCTGGTTCAAGACCCATTTCCCCGATCTTTCGTTCGGTCATCTGCAGAAGCTCCTGCGCACAGGGCAGGTGCGTGTCGATGGCGCGCGCGCCAAAACCAATACGCGGCTCGAGCCCGGCATGGCCGTGCGGGTGCCGCCGCTTTCGCGCACGGAAAGCGCCTTCGAGCATGAGGGAAGCACGAACGGCACCGAGCCCGCGCGCACTGGCGCGCCGATCAAGCCGCCCTCGAAGATGGGCGACGCAAAGGCCGACGCCGCCTTCATCAAATCGATCACGATCTACGAAGACCGCGAAGTCATGGTGCTGAACAAGCCGTTCGGCCTTGCGGTGCAAGGCGGCTCCGGGACCACGCGGCATATCGATGGCATGCTGGAAGCGCTGCGCGGCAGAGACGGGCAGAAGCCGCGCCTCGTGCACCGTATCGACAAGGACACCTGCGGCATTCTCCTGATCGCCAAGACGCGATTGGCCGCCGCGACCTTGGCGAAGACGTTTCGCTCGCGTTCTGCGCGGAAGATTTACTGGGCGCTGGTTGCCGGCGTGCCGAAGCCACGGCAGGGCCGTATCTCGACCTATCTCGCCAAGGGCGCGGGCGAGGGCGGCGAACTCATGCGGGTCGCCAAGCACGGCGAAGACGAAGCGAGCCACGCCGTCACCTATTACGCGGTGATCGAGCAGGCCGCGCAGAAGGTTTCGTGGATTTCGCTCAAGCCCGTCACTGGCCGCACGCATCAGCTGCGCGCGCATACGGCGCATATCGGTCATCCGATCGTCGGCGATCCGAAATATTTCTCGATCGAGAACTGGGAATTTCCCGGCGGCATGCAGAACCGCTTGCATCTCTTGGCGCGCCGTCTCGTGATTCCGCACCCGAAGGGCAAGGGCGTGATCGATGTCTCCGCGCCGCTGCCGCCGCACATGCAGCAATCGTGGAATCTGCTCGGCTTCGATGCCAAGGCCTATGATCCGATTCTGGACGCGCCGGAAGAATGAGCGAAGACGATAACCCGATGAAGCGCGCGCAAGAAGCGATGCGCGCCGCGCTCCCGAAGCGCTTTTACAAAGAAGCGGCCTTCGCGGAGAGCGCGGAAGGCTTTTCGATCCTGCTCGACGGCCGCGCGGCAAAGACGCCGGCACGTAAGACGCTCGCACTCCCAAATGCCGCACTCGCATCCGCGGTCGCAGCGGAATGGAATGCGATCGAAGGGCAGATCGATCCGTCGCTCCTGCCGCTGACACGGCTCGCCAATCTCGCCATCGATGCGGTCACGCAAGCACCGCAACCGGTGATCGACGAGATTGTGCAGTACGCCGGCACCGACCTCGTATTCTACCGCGCCGAAGGGCCAGCCGGGCTCGTCGCGTTGCAGAACGAGCGGTGGAATCCGGTGCTGGACTGGGCTTCGGCCAATCTCGGGGTGCGGTTTCTGCTCGCGGAAGGCGTCATGCATGTGCGCCAGCCGGATGCGTCTCTGGCGGCTGTCCGCGACGCGGTGGAGCAACTGGACCGGCCCTTTGCTTTGACGGCGACCGCGAGCGCTACGAACATTGGCGGCTCCGCCTTGATCGCGCTTGCGCTCGCGCGCGGCGCGCTCTCCGGCGATGAGGCCTGGAATGCGGCCCATGTCGACGAGCAGTGGAATATCAGCCAGTGGGGCGAGGATGAGGAGGCGCAGCGCAGGCTCGCCGCGCGCCACGGCGAGTTCTCGGCGGCTGCCAAAATGCTGGCGTTGCTGCGCGGCAAATAAACTCATTGTCATTCCGGACGCGCTGAAAGCGCGATCCGGAATCCAGGGCGGCTTGCGCAAACGGCTCTGGATTCCGGGTTCGATGCGTTCCGCATCGCCCCGGAATGACAAGACTTCTAACTTTCCTTCCCGATTTTCCCGAGATGCGTATTGGTGAAGCCGGTCTCATATTTCAGGCCGTATCCCAGCATGCGATCCATGCCGATATGCGCAAGCCAGACCAGCGCGATGGCAAGCGCCAGCGGCTCGGACCAGGCGTAGCCCCATGCGCCGATGCCGATCGGAAGTGCTGTGATGTGGAAGACATTGTAAAGCTGCGCGCCGAGGCGGGGGTTTTTCAGGTAGCCCAGCATGCCGATGTCGGGCGCGAAGATCAGCGCGCCGAACAGCCACCAGGAATGGCCGAGTTTCGCATAGGCATAGAGGCAGATCACGAAGAGGGCGAACCCTTCGAGCTTCAGAATCATTCTGGGCGGTCCGCTGACCGCGGCGGCTTCTTCGTTCATCGGGATGGCCTTCAACCGGACACGTGGTTTTGACCGGCCAAGATACCGGCCCGGAAGCCGCCATGCTATGAAGCGGCCGTCAATGGCGGGGGAAAGCCGTGAAAATTGTACTCGACCTTTCGCAACTCGTTGAGGATGGCGAGCTGACGCCGCAAGAGGCCGAGAAGCTGAAGAAGCTTTCGGTCAAATCGACCGGGTCGCTTGCCTTCAACATTCTCATCGGCTTCGGCGTGATCGCGGTCGCGGTCGGCGCGATCGCGCTGGTGCCGGACGCAATGACCGGGATCGTGCTCGGCTCTGTCGTGCTGGCGATCGGGCTTGCGCTCCTTTATTTCGAGCCGGTCGAATGGGGCGTGCTCGGCAATATCTGCGTGTTGCTGGGCGCGCTCGGGCTCGGCGGGGGCGTGGTCTATATGACCGAGGGATCGGTCTGGGCGTTCCTCGGTTGCGCGGTGGGCTTTGCGATCGCAGCCGTCATCGCGCGGAGCGGGCTCTTGATGGCGCTTGCGGTGCTGGCTCTTTCCTCGGTGCTCGGCGCGCGCACCGGTTACTTTCACGCAAGCTACTTTCTCGGCATCAAGGAGCCGACGCTCACCATCGTCGCGTTCAGCCTGTTGACGCTTGCGGCCTATCAGGTGTCGCTCATGGTGCAGGCGGCCTATGAGCGCTTGGCGCTGATGGCAGCAAGGGTTTCGATCCTGCTCGTCAATTTCGGCTTCTGGATCGGCTCGCTCTGGGGCGACCGGCTCGAGCAACTCTCCGGTCTGTTCGGCCGCGCGAAGGAAAACGTGCTGACCATCCCGCGCATTGCTTTCGTCATCGGCTGGGCGATTGCTCTGATCCTGTTTGCCGTCTGGGCGATGCGCAACGATCGCCGCTGGGTCGTGAACGTCTGCGCCGTGTTCGGTGCGATCCACTTCTACACGCAGTTTTTCGAGCGGCTCGGGCCAAACCCGCTTGCGATTCTGATCGGCGGGGTTTCCGCGCTCGGCATTGCCGTTGCGATCTGGCAGTTCAACAAGAGAGCGGTGCAAAATCCCTCGTGATGCGAAATCTAAGTCGTGACGGGGTTGGTGTGGCGACGCATGCCGATGCCGGATTTTCGCCATGCCGGTCGCCAATGTTCCGTCTCATGAAGTTCCTGCCGGTTTTGTTCGCGCTGCTCCCCGCGGTTCCTGCCTACGCCCAGGTGACGGAGCGGCAGGTGGTTGTGCGCGACGACCTCGAAAACGCCTTCAGGGAGATCGGCACCGAAGGCACCTTCGTCATGCTGGAGTTGTCGAAGAACCGCATGACGGTGGTGAATGCCGCGCGTCATATGCGCGGGTATCTTCCAGCCTCGACCTTCAAGATTCCGAATGCGCTGATCGCGCTGGAAACGGGCGTCATCCGGGATGCTTCGCATCCGGTATTCAAATGGGACGGCACCAAGCGCACGTTCGATGCCTGGAACAAGGATCATACGCCGGAGAGCGCGTTCCGTGCATCCGCCGTATGGGTGTTTCAGGAGATTGCGCGGGAGATCACGTCCACGCGCATGCGCGTTTATGTTTCGCAGTTCGGTTACGGTAACCGCGACATCGGTGGCAACGAGGCCTCGTTCTGGCTCGACGGGAAGCTCCGCATCTCCGCCTTGCAGCAGGTCGAATTTCTGGAGCGGCTTTATATCGGCAAGCTGCCGGTGAATCCGAAGAACGTGCAGATCGTGAAGAACATGATGTTCCTAGAAAAGATCGGGGACGCAACGCTGCGCGGAAAGACCGGATGGATACCGTCCGGGGATAACAAGATTGGGTGGTTCGCCGGCTGGGTCGAGCGGGGCGGCGAGACCTATATCTTCGCGCTCAACCTCGACCCGAACGAGGAGAAGCATGTCGCCGCGCGCATCTCGATCGCGAAGGCCTTACTCGCGCAACTCGGCGCGCTGCCAAAATAACAAGCCCTCAAAAAGCGAAACCCGCCGGGCATTCCTGCCGGGCGGGCCAACCGGTCTTCGCGTCGTCGCTAAAATCCCGCTTCCCAGTACATCCGTGGTGAAGGGGCTTCGCTCTTCGAAGTCCGATGAGAGCTATATAAGCGCGCTTTGTGACGGTTCAATGACCGGCGGCAAAGATTTTTCAGGCCGCCGACCAGGCCACGTAGCGGTCGCGGCGGTGGTTCACCCAGATCACGAGGTTCATCGCGAGCGAGCCGAGCACGGAAAAGGCGACCAGTCGCCACTCGACCACGAGGAGCGACGCGATCAGCACGACGAAATCCACGCACAGCATCACCTTGCCCGCGCGAATGCCGAAGCGGTCCTGCAGATAGAGCGCGAGGATGTTGACGCCGCCCAGGCTCGCCTGATGGCGAAACAGCACGATGAAGCCGATGCCGAAGAGAAGCCCGCCAAAGAGCGCGGCATAGACCGGCTCGAGCCTGCCGATCTCGATGAAATAGCCATGTGTCTCCGACAAGACAGAGACCAGCGCCACGGCGAGGAAGGTTTTGGCCGTGAAGCGCCAGCCCATGCGCATGAGCGACAGCACGTAGAACGGCAGGTTGATCACGAAGAAGCCGAGCCCGAAGGGGATCGCCGCGAGATAGAGCCCGAGGAAGGCGATGCCCGAGGTGCCGCCGGTCAAGAGCCCGGCCTTCCGAAACAGCACGATGCCGAAGGAGATGAACAGCGTGCCGGTGAGGATCGCGAAGATGTCTTCGGCCAGCGAGTGCTTCGGGGAGGGGGATTCGGGCTCGGTCACGGTCCGGACAATAGCGAAACCGGCTCGCCGCGCCATGCGGCGAAGGGGGTGCCTCTCCGTCGTCCCGGCCAAGCGGCGCAGCCGCGCGAGCCGGGACCCATAACCACCGGCCTCGGTAAGTTTGCGAGACAGGGGTTATGGGTCCCCGCTTTCGCGGGGACGACGACATTTATTTTCTCCTTGTGCTACCTTCCTCGCAACAAAAGAGGGCCCCATGAAAGACATTCTCGAAGCGCTGGAAACCCGCCGCGCGGAAGCCAAACTCGGCGGCGGCGAGGCGCGGATCGAGGCGCAGCACAAGCGCGGCAAGCTGACCGCGCGCGAGCGCATCAACCTCTTGCTGGACCGCGGCTCCTTCGAGGAATTCGATACCTTCGTGCAGCACCGCGCCACCGACTTCGGCATGGAAAAGACCAAGGTGCCGGGCGACGGCGTCGTCACCGGCTGGGGCACCGTCAACGGGCGGCAGGTCTTCGTTTTCGCGAAGGACTTCACCGTGTTCGGCGGCTCGCTCTCCGAAAGCCACGCGCAGAAGATCACCAAGATCCAGGACCTCGCGCTGAAAACCCGGGCACCCATCATCGGGTTGTTCGACGCGGGCGGTGCGCGCATTCAGGAGGGCGTCGCGGCCCTCGGCGGCTATGGCGAGGTGTTCAAGCGTAACGTGATCGCGTCCGGCGTGATCCCGCAGATTTCCGTCATCATGGGGCCGTGCGCAGGCGGCGACGTC
>DAORMJ010000041.1:0-526 GCA_035440445.1 Xanthobacteraceae bacterium | reverse complement strand
GACCGACTTCATCTTCATGGTGAAGGACACGAGCTACATGTTCGTGACCGGCCCCGAAGTCGTGAAGACCGTCACCAACGAGACGGTGACGGCGGAAGAACTCGGCGGTGCCAAGGTGCACACCACGCGCTCCTCGGTGGCGGATGGCGCGTTCGAGAACGATGTCGAATGTCTCTTGCAGATGCGGCGGCTGATCGACTTTCTGCCGTCGAGCTACGATGCGGGCGTGCCGGAATGGCCGAGCCATGACGACGCCGAGCGCATCGAGCCTTCGCTCGACAGTCTCGTCCCGGAAAATCCGAACAAGCCCTATGACATCAAGGAGCTGATCCTGAAGCTCGCCGACGAGGGTGACTTTTTCGAAATTCAGGAAGCGTTTGCGAAGAACATGGTCACGGGTTTCGGCCGCGTGGAGGGAAGGACCGTGGGCTTCGTCGCGAACCAGCCGATGGTGCTTGCGGGCGTGCTCGATAGCGACGCCTCGCGCAAGGCCGCGCGCTTCGTGCGCTTCTGCGACGCCTTCAAC
>DAORMJ010000040.1:0-20205 GCA_035440445.1 Xanthobacteraceae bacterium | reverse complement strand
AGTCTGGGCCGTGTCTCAGTCCCAGTGTGGCTGATCATCCTCTCAGACCAGCTAAAGATCGTAGCCTTGGTGAGCCATTACCTCACCAACTAGCTAATCTTACGCGGGCCGATCTTTCGGCGATAAATCTTTCCCCCGAAGGGCTTATTCGGTATTAGCTCAAGTTTCCCTGAGTTATTCCGAACCAAAAGGCACGTTCCCACGTGTTACTCACCCGTCTGCCGCTCCTGTATTGCTACAGGCGCTCGACTTGCATGTGTTAAGCCTGCCGCCAGCGTTCGCTCTGAGCCAGGATCAAACTCTCAAGTTGAATGAGATTTTTGATCGGCTTTTTTGGTCACTACTATTTTGACGAGTCCCAAGCACAAACAATCGCTTTCGCGATTGGATTGGCTTGATATCGAAACGTAGTTTCCGCCGAAGTCTCTTTTGACGTCCGCACCCACGAGTTTTCACCCGTAAGAGCGAGCCGTCCGCAAGGACTTCGCCGCCTACGTTTCTCTTTCTTCCGTTCCACAATTTCAAACAGCGCGGGACCGAAATCCCTCCCTCACCTCAGCGTTAGCTGAAAAAAGGGCCGTCGAAAGCCTCTCTTCCGGAAGGCCGGAAGCGACCAAGGTCGATTTGAAGCTTGATCGGAACGAAGTCGCACCGAGGCGTCGGCGTTCCGTTGAGGCGCGTTATATGCGGGCCTTTCCCCCAGTGTCAAGCACAAGAAAAAAGAAAAAATACGATTTTGTGTCGATTTGTGCTGCGCACTAACTCCTCGCAACAAAAAGCGAATTTGTTAGGACAGGAGTGCTGCGTCATCTTGGTGCCATGATGCTGGGGTGTTTGAAATATTGATGCGCGTTAAGGTTTGCGCGCATTTCAAAACAGCGTCTGCAAGACCAAGACCGCTGCCCCGGGGCTCTGGAGAGGAGCATCGGGACTTGCGCGAGGGGAGCAAGACAAGATCGTGGATCAGCGACGGCCTGTGGGCGACGGCGAAGAACCGCTCGCCACGGACATCGATCTCGGAAACGAGCCTCCGCTTGGCGTCGATGGCCATGACGAGGAGCCGATCGACCGCCGCACGGTTTCGGTGCGCTGGCTTGCTGCGACTGTCATCACTGCATTTGCAGGCGCGGGCCTGATGGGCGGCGCGGTCTATGCCGCGCTCGATGGCGATTATCGCTTTGCCGCCGCACCCGAAGTCGTCCGCGTCGCGACCAAGACCAGCAACGAACGCACGATCAATCCGAACCGCAAGGGCGATCGCATCAACGTGCTTTCGGAGAACGTGCTCGCGCGTCAGGTGCTGCGCGTATCCACCACTGTGCGCGTCGGCGAGCGCGAGATCGTGCGCGTGCGTCCATTCGTTCGCGTCGCGACCAATCTTGCACTCGCGCCTTCCAACGTCTCCGCGAACATTCCCGCGTTCAACCCCGTCAAGCTGATGGGCGAAGAAGACCAGACCGCGGAAAACCCGGATATCGAGCCGACCGGCGAACTCTCGATTGTCATGCGCGATCTCACCAATCTGCCGGCCAATACCCGCATCGCCGGCGGCGCGCGTCTCGACGACGTCTTGATGATGGTGCGCCAGCACCTCGAAGTATCGACCAACAACCCCACCTCGCCCGCGATTCCGGTGCAGGGCTTCACGCTCGGCAGCACGCTCGCCTATGCAACCGAAGGCAACGTGCGCAACATTCTCGAGCCCGTTCGCGCGGTCGCCGAGAACATGATGGTCGTGCAGAAGACCACCCCCGAAACCAAAGGCGGCAACGACTGGTCGGAGCGCACCGTGGTCGCCAAGCGCGGCGACACGCTGCTCTCGGTGCTGAAAGAACTCGGCGCGCAGAACGATCCGTCGCGCGCGCTGATCGCTGCCTTCGGGCGCGGCCGCGATGGCAACCTGAAAGAAGGCCTGCGCATTCGCGTGCTGATGACCCCCGCGCCGACCGGCGGCATCCAGCCGCTGCGCGTCAGCATCTTCAACGACAACGGCCACGAAGGCACTGTCGCGCTTTCGGACATGGGCCGTTACGTCGCCGTCGCCGAACCGCGCGACATGCAGATGGCGAAGATCAATCCGCGCGAGGACGACGAAGACGACGACACGCCCGGCAAGATGCGCCTTTACAATGCGATCTACGAGACCGCACTTCGCAACAACGTGCCGACGCACATCATCGAGTCGCTGATCAAGGTCTATTCCTTCGACGTCGATCTGCAGCGCCCGGTACGGCCGGGCGATTCTTTCGACATTCTGTTCGCCGAGGACGAGTCGGACACGCGCGGCGAAGTGCAGTTCGCCTCCCTCAATCTCTCCGGCGAGACGCCGCGCCGCTATTATCGCTTCCAGACCACCGACGACAGCATCGTCGATTTTTATGACGAGACCGGAAAGAGCGCGAAGAAGTTTCTCGTCCGCAAACCGCTCGCGGGCGGCACCTTCCGCTCCGGCTTCGGCATCCGCCGTCACCCGATCCTCGGCTATTCACGCATGCATTCGGGCGTCGACTGGGCCGACGACACCGGCTCCCCGGTTTTTGCCGCCGGCAACGGCACCGTCATTCATGCCGACTGGAGCTCCGGCTACGGCCGCCGCATCGAGATCCAGCATCTGAACGGCTACGTCACCACCTATTCGCATTTGTCGGGCTTCGCGCGCGGCATCCAGGAAGGCCAGAAGGTCCGCCAGGGCCAGGTCATCGGCTATGTCGGCAATACCGGCCTCTCGACGGGCCCGCATCTGCACTACGAAGTCGCGATCAACGGCAACTACGTCGATCCCATGCGCATCAAGCTGCCGCAGGGCCGCGTGCTGGAAAGCGATTTCCTCCGCGCCTTCGAGCGCGAGCGCGAGCGCATCAACGGCATTCTCGCGCAGGGCAATCCCGGCCGCCTCGCCGCGCAGACCCGCTAACGCGAGCCACCTGAAACGCCCATCCCCGGACTTAATCCGGGGACGGGACGCAGTTTTCCTTTGCAGCTGACGCGCAGGCGCCGGGATTACTTCACCGAAATTTCGACGCGCTTGCCGGCCGTCACGCTGATCGGGTGCTCGGATTTTTTGTCGCTCTTCGTCGTGACGACCACGACGTAATTTCCGGCGTTGAGCGCGACGTTATGATCGGCCTCGTAATAGGTGCCGATCCATGTGCGCTGGTTGTTGATGTCGCGCTCCGCCGAGAAAATCTCGATCGTGCTGCCTTCCGGCACCTTGGAGCCGAGCACGCCTGCGTCGAGATTGAAGTTGAGCCGCGTGGTATCGCCCGACTTCACGTCCGCAGGGAAAACGCGCTTCGCGTAACCGACGCTGACCACGACCTCGTAACGCCCCGCAGGCAGATCGAATTGCGAGATCGGATCGTAGAGCGTCGCAATCCAGACCGGCTTCTCGACATCGTTCTTTGCAGGCTGACGCACCTCGACGGCAATTCCCTGCTGCACCTGCGGACCGCCGGGCGCATAAACCGCGCTGACGGCGAGCTTGCCGGCGTCGAGCACCATGGAGACGTTGATCGAATCGCCTGCCGCAATCGAGAATTCCTTTTTCGTCTTTGCCGCACCCTTGGTCAGCGTCAGCGTGTAGTTACCGGCGGGCAGCACAAATCGCGGCAGCGCGTCATAGACCGTGGTGACGATTTCGCCGTTCGCCTGATGGACTTCCCAGGTCACATTGTCGGCCTTGCCGGCACCCTCGATCGAGCCGTCGCTGGTGACGAAGCCCGCATCGAGCGAGACGTCGAGCGTCGAGATCTTTCCCTTCTCGACCTTGAACGGAAATTCGCGCTCCACCTGTCCGTATTTCACGACGACGATGTAGTCGCCCGGCTCCACCGCTTCCGCGGCAGGCGAATTATAGGCGGTGGAAACGAAGTCGCCGCGCTGGCCGTTGTTCGACTTGAGGAACGTCCAGGTGACGTCGGCTTTCGTATCGCTGATCGGATCGGCGCCGGCAGCAAGCCGTGCGATGCCGCGGAAATTCTTGTCGGCGAGCGGATCGGGCTCGGATTTGGAAGGAGGGGGCGGCGCTTGCGTCTCGACCTTCGTGCCTTGCGTTGCCTGCACGGCCTTGCCGAGCGCGTTTTCGAGACCCGAGGCGTTGCTCGCATCGAGATAGACGCCGCCGGTGACCCGCGCGATGCATTGCAACTGGCTTTTCGCAACCGGATCGGTGACGTCGAAGCCGATCACATGCGCGGTGAAATTGATCCCCGCCTTCTTCAGTTCGGCGGCCGCCGCGCAAGGATCGGGCGCGCAGGTTTCGATGCCGTCCGAGACGAGAATGACGGTCGCCTTGTTCTCCGTTGCCCGCAGGGCGTCTGCGGCCGCGCGGAGCGAATCCGCCATCGGCGTCTTGCCCTTGGGGTTCAGCGCCTTGACCGCGGAACGGATCTTCTCCGGATCGAACGCACTGACCGGAACCACGAGTTCGATGTCGCGGCAGTCGCCCTTGGTGCGATGGCCATAGGTCATCAGGCCGAGCCGATCGGTCGCTTTCCATTTCGACAGAATGGAATCGACCGCCTTGCGGGCGGCCGAAATCTTGGTCTGGCCCTCGACCTGCCCCCACATCGAGCCCGATGCGTCGAGGATCAGGATGGTGTCGCCGGTCTGTGCCTTTGCGCCGGAAGAGAGAGAGAACGCTGCCGCAAGCGCGAACAGCCCGACGAGCCAATACCGGCGCATGAATTTACCTTCCTGGTCCCGTCCGGGACTGTCTCGGAAACAGAATACCTGGAAACAGAATAGATGGATGCAGACGGAACGCGCGCTTACCGTCGGTAAGCGGCGAGCACGTCGTCGAGCAACTTGTCGGCTTCCTGCAGACGCGGGCCGCTCGCGATGAAGAAGATCACGCCCTGATCCGGCATGCAGCGGATCGCAAGCGTATAGTCGCCCGCATGCGCGAAGACGGTGAACTGCTTCGGATCGACGTCGCGCACGCCGGCGGAACGGATCGCGGCCGTCACGCGGCTTTTGCAATTGTCGAGCGAGAGCTTGGCCTCGACCCACTCGGTCGTAACGGCGGGTCCTGCGACGGCCGCCTGGCTGAACGTGGCGGCGGCGGCGAACAACGCGGCGGCGAGAAGTTTCTTCATAATCGGCCCCAAAGCTAAAATAGCGGTTTGACTGGCGCCTACGATAAGCCAGCGGCCCGCCGAAACTCAACGGCCCGCCCTTACACATATTCGTTAGGCAGCCCGTTAGGTTCTTTTCGCCAAACGCAGTTCCAGCTAGGCTCCAAGCGACCCTCATGGAGAGCCTCAATGAACTTCAAACTGCCCGCCACCGCCGCCGTATTGCTTCTGGCAATTGCAGGCAGCGCCCACGCCCAGTCGAAAATTCCTTCGATCACGAGCCTCTGGGATGAAACCCGCCTGTCGCAGCGCCAGTGCAACCAGCGCGCGGAAGAAGCAATGCGCAATGCCGGATTCAGCCGCATCGAAACCATCGGCCAGACCACGTTCGGCGACCGCACCGACTATCAGGTCGGCTTCCGCTGCGTGGAATCCAAAGGCCTCTACTACATCTTCGGCGGCGGCCCGGACGAACCGGTCGTGCGCCGCTATATCGACGAGTTGAAGAACGCCTTCAACCGCTAAAGACGGTCACTGACCGGTCACGCGCTCGACGTGACCGCGTCATGAAAAGAAAACGGCCGGGATTTCTCCCGGCCGTTTTCTTGTTTCCCGGCACGCCGCTCACGCAGCCTTTGCGGCGGCACTCTTGCCGGAGGTTTCGAAAATCAGCCGGTCGGCGGCCGCACCGACTTCGACCTTGGTGCCGTCCTTGATCTCGCCGCCGAGCAGTTTCTCCGCGAGCGGGTCTTGCAGCATCTTCTGGATCGCGCGCTTCAGGGGACGCGCGCCGAAGGCCGGATCGTAGCCCTTCTCGGCGAGCAGCGTGCGCGCCTCGGGCTTCAACTCGATCTCGATCTTGTGCTCGTCGAGCAACTTCTGCAGCCGCGCCATCTGGATATCGACGATCGCACCCATCTGCTCGCGCTTGAGCCGATGGAACAGGATGATCTCGTCGACGCGGTTCAGGAACTCGGGGCGGAAGTGCGAACGCACTACACCCATCACCTGCTCGCGCACGCTATCGACATCGTCCTTCTCGCCGAGCGAGACGAGGAATTCCGCACCCAGGTTCGAGGTCATCACGATCAGCGTGTTGCGGAAGTCCACCGTGCGGCCCTGCCCGTCGGTCAGACGCCCTTCGTCGAGCACCTGCAGGAGCACGTTGAAGACGTCCGGATGCGCCTTTTCGATCTCGTCGAACAGGATCACCTGATAGGGCCGGCGGCGCACCGCTTCGGTGAGCGTGCCGCCCTCCTCGTAACCGACATAGCCCGGAGGCGCACCGATCAGACGCGCGACCGAATGCTTCTCCATGTATTCCGACATGTCGATGCGCTGAAGCGCGTTCTCGTCGTCGAACAGGAAGCGCGCGAGCGCTTTCGTGAGTTCGGTTTTGCCGACGCCCGTGGGCCCGAGGAACATGAACGAGCCGATCGGCCTGTTCGGATCCTGCAAGCCCGCGCGCGCGCGGCGCACCGCGGTCGAAACCGCATGGACGGCTTCGGCCTGACCGACGACGCGCTTGGCGATCTCGTCTTCCATGCGCAGCAACTTCTCGCGCTCGCCTTCCAGCATGCGATCGACCGGCACGCCGGTCCAGCGCGAGACGATCTGCGCGACATGGTTCGGCGTCACCGCCTCTTCCACCATCGCGGCACGGCTCTGCTCCTCGACATCCGAGAGCTTCTTCTCGAGCCCCGGAATGATCGAGTAAGTCAGCTCGCCTGCGCGCTGATACTCGCCCTTGCGCTGGGCAATCGCGAGGTCGTTGCGCGCCGCTTCGAGATCCGCCTTGATCTTCTGCGCGGAGCCGAGCTTTTCCTTCTCGCTCTGCCAGCGCGACGTGAGCGAGGCGGACTCTTCCTCGAGCGAGGCAAGTTCTTTCTCGAGCTTCTTCAGCCGGTCTTTCGACGCGGCGTCGGTTTCTTTTTTCAACGCCTCCTGCTCGATCTTGAGCTGCACGAGGCGGCGATCGACTTCGTCGAGTTCTTCCGGCTTCGAATCCACCTGCATGCGCAGACGCGCCGCCGCTTCGTCCACGAGATCGATGGCCTTGTCGGGCAGGAAACGGTCGGTGATGTAGCGGTTCGAAAGCGAGGCAGCCGCGACCAGCGCCGAGTCGAGAATCCGCACGCCGTGATGGAGTTCGTATTTCTCCTTGATGCCGCGCAGGATCGAAACGGTGTCTTCGACCGTGGGCTCACCCACGAAGACCGGCTGGAAGCGCCGCGCGAGTGCGGCGTCCTTTTCGACGTGCTTGCGATATTCGTCGAGCGTGGTCGCGCCGACGCAATGCAACTCGCCGCGGGCGAGCGCGGGTTTCAGCAAGTTCGCGGCGTCCATCGCGCCATCCGCCTTGCCCGCACCCATCAGCGTATGCATTTCGTCGATGAAGAGGATGATGTCGCCGTTCGCGGCGGTCACTTCCTGCAACACGCCTTTCAGACGCTCCTCGAACTCGCCGCGATATTTCGCGCCCGCGATCAGCGAGCCGAGATCGAGCGCGAGCAACTTCTTGTCCTTGAGGCTTTCCGGCACGTCGCCGTTGACGATGCGGAGCGCGAGGCCCTCGACGATCGCGGTCTTGCCGACGCCGGGCTCGCCGATCAGCACGGGATTGTTCTTGGTCCGGCGCGAAAGCACCTGAATGGTGCGGCGGATTTCTTCCTCGCGGCCGATCACGGGATCGAGCTTCCCGGTGCGCGCGGCCTCGGTGAGATCGCGGGCGTAGCGCTTCAGCGCGTCATAGGCATTTTCGGCGGATGCGGAGTCGGCCGTGCGGCCCTTGCGCAGCTGTTCGATCGCGGAATTCAGCGCCTGCGGCGTGAGACCGCCGCGCGCGAGAATTTTGCCCGCTTCCGAATCCTTCTCGATGGTGAGCGCGAGCAACAGCCGCTCGACGGTGACGAAATTGTCGCCCGCTTTTTCCGCGGCCTTTTCGGCTGCTGCGAAGACGCGCGCCAGTTGCGGGGTCAAGTAAAGCTGACCCGCGCCGCCGCCTTCGACCTTCGGCATCTTGCCGAGCGTGAGTTCGACGGCGGAAAGAATGTCACGGGAATTGCCGCCCGCGCGGTCGATCAGCCCGGCTGCAAGACCCTCAGGGTCGTCGAGCAGGACTTTCAAGAGATGCTCGGGCGTGAACTGCTGGTTGCCTTCGCGAAGTGCGAGCGACTGCGCCGACTGGACGAAACCCCGGGCGCGCTCGGTATATTTTTCGAAATTCATGCTGTTCTCCTTCGGCCTGCCGCGTCTCGTCCCTGAAGGCCCGGATGCGGCATCCTGGAGCGTAGATGGGAACTATCGGGCAGCGGGAAAAGACCCCAAAAGTGAAAAAACCGGCCTCTTTACCGCTTGCCGGGCCGCCACGGTTCTGAGCAAGGATGCCTGCCATGACCGCTCCCGCCCGCATCGTTTCTCTCTACCGCTATCCCGTCAAAGGCCTCTCCGGCGAGAAGCTGAAAAGCGTCTCCTTGGGGGAAGGTGCCACCTTCCCGGCCGACCGGGCTTTTGCCATCGAAAACGGCCCGTCGGGCTTCGACCCGGAAGCGCCAGGCTGGCAGCCCAAGATCAAATTCCTCTGTCTGATGCGCAACGCCAAGCTCGCGGCGCTAGAGACGAACTACGACGACGCCAGCACCACGTTACGCGTGACCAAGGACGGCGTGCCGATGATCGAAGGCAACCTCCGGACGGAGGCCGGCCGGGCTGCTGTCGAATACTTCTTTCAGGAGTTCATGGGGCGCGAGGCGCGCGGCCCCGTGAAGGTGCTGGAAGCCCCGGGCCACAGTTTTTCGGATGTCGCGGCGAAGGTCGCGCATATCGTGAACCTTGCGACCGTCGAGGATCTCGCCGCCACGATCGGAAAGGAAATTCATCCGGTCCGCTTCCGCGCGAACATCTATCTCACCGGCTGGAAGCCGTGGTCGGAGCTTGAGCTGATCGGCAAAACCATCCGCATCGGCGGCAGCGAGATGAAGATCACCAAGCGCGTGGTGCGCTGTGCTGCGACGGAAGTGAACCCGGACACCGCGGAGCGCGACATCGACGTTCCCGAAGCGATCCGCCGCCAGACCGGCCACGTCGATCTCGGCATCTACGCGCGCGTCATCTCGGCAGGAAACATCGCGGAAGACGACAAGGTCGAAATTCTCGACTGAGCATAATGCCGGCACGCCTGCCGCAAAAAGCATGCATGCCGCAAAAAGAATGTCCCCGGATCTGATCCGGGGACACGAAGCAACTCTCTTGAAAACATGCACCGGGAACTGACCCGAGCGATGCTTCAGATTTGATTATTCCGCGGGGTCGGCCTTGGCGGGCGCGGCTTCTTGCTGCGGCTGTTCGCGATTGTCGCCGCCCTCGTTGCGCGGGCGGAAGCGGTTGCGGCCACGGCCGCGATTGAAACGATTGCCGCGCTGTTCGCCCTGCTCGGCATTGTCGCCGCTTGCATTGGTCTGCGGCGCACCGCCGGTGATGAAGGCGGGCAAGCCGTTGTCCGGGATATGCGGCTGCGGCGCATTCTGCGGCAGCGGACGCGGCGCGTTGTGCTGCTGGGCTTGCTGCGGCTGCTGCTGTTGATGTTCTGGGAACGGGCTCTGGAAGCGCTGATCGCCGCCATCGCCTTCATCGCCTTCTTCGTCGTCGCCGCCGTCCTGATCGCTACGCTGGATCGGCTGCGCCTGATAGTTCGGATTGTTCTGCGCCATCTGCTGCTGGGCGGCCGCGATCAGGCGGAAATAATGCTCGGCGTGCTGGAGATAGCTTTCGGCGGAAACCGGATCGCCGCCGGACTGCGCATCGCGGGCAAGCTGCAGATATTTTTCTGCGATGTGATGGGCGGTACCGCGGATCTTCACATCAGGCCCGTTTGACTCATAAACGCGGGTGAGCGGATTGTGCCCGCCGCCGCCACGGCGATTGCGGCCGCGCATGCGCTTATGGTTGTTGTTGTGATGCTGCTGTCCGTTTCTCATGCAGAAACTTTCTCTCTGTCTGCGACTGTTAAAGTTCGCAACGATAATGTTCGCGACGGCTCATCCGTCCCTTCGCAGCTCGTTGCAAAACAAGCCGCCCATGCTGCCCGGCATTTTTCGCATAGCCGCGCCATGTTGGTTTTGGTCGTTCGACCGGAAATCTCGCGCTTAAAACGCGGATGCTTCGCCCTCGGCTTCGCGCATAGAACCTTTCGTCTTGCGCTCGTTTGCTGATGCGTTGGATCCGGCTTCGCGGCCCTTTAGGCCAGCCCCTGTTTCCGAAGCCAAATGCTACTGAAACGTCTGCCGGATCGAATCTGGCAATGACACTAGAGCGTCTTTCGGTGCCTTCCAAGCGCTATTTTGCCTCACCTTTTGACGTGGATAACGAGCGCTCTGGCAATCCCTGCAAGGTCCGGACGGGCCGGTCCCGCTACCCGCAAACGGCCCGTGGCCTCGGCAAGTGCGCTGACTTCGGCTTCCTGACCCTGCCCCAATTCCAGCACGGCAACGCCGTCAACGGCCAGCCGTTCACCAAGCTGCGGAAGGATCAGCCGATACGCATCCAGTCCATCGGCTCCCGCTACCAGCGCAAGGCGCGGATCATGCTCGCGGACTTCCGGCGACAATAAGGCCATGTCATCGAGCGTAATGTAAGGCGGATTGGAAACGATCAGGTCGAAAGTTCCGGAAAGCGCATCCGCCCAGTTGCCGCACAGATAGGAAGCGCGGCCCCCGAGCGAAAGGTTGCGCAGGTTTTCGCGCGCGACCCGCAACGCCGCTTCGCTTCGATCCACCGCGACGCCGCGCGCATGCGGCAATTCGGAAAGGAGTGCGGCCAGGATCGCACCCGTGCCGGTGCCGAGATCGAGTATGCACAGCGCGCGATGCCTGTCGGGAATTGCAGCCAATGCCGCCTCGACGATCGTTTCCGTTTCCGGCCGTGGTACCAGCGTCTGTGCGCCCAGCATAAAGCGCAGGCTCCAGAATTCTTTCTCACCGAGAATTCGCGAAACCGGCTCGCCGGAAAGCCGCCGTAAGATCGAACGCGCAAAAGCTGCGGCGACCGTTTCGTCTGCTTCTCGCGTATCGGCGGAAATCAGCGCGACCGCATCGAAGCCTGCGGCATGGCAGAGCAGCAGCCGCGCATCGGTCTCGGCAGATTCGATCTTCGCATCCCGCAACCGCGCCGCCGCCTCGCGGCGCAACGCGCCGTAGGATTGCCGCCGCGCGGGAGCGCCGCTCATGCGGAGAGCTTGCTGTCTTCGTCGGCGAGGAGTGCCGCCTGATGCTCGGCGATCAGCGCATCGACCACTTCGCCGAGCGCGACCCCTTCCATGATCTGCGGCAGCTTGTGGAGCGTCAGGTTGATGCGATGATCGGTGACGCGCGCCTGCGGAAAATTATAGGTACGGATGCGCTCGGAGCGATCGCCGGAGCCGACCTTGCTTTTGCGTTCTGCCGCGCGCGAGGAATCGAGCCGCTGCCGCTCCATGTCGTAGAGCTTGGTTTTGAGCAACGTCATGGCCCGCGCGCGGTTTTTGTGCTGCGAGCGTTCGTCCTGCACCGCGACCACGATGCCGCTCGGCAGATGCGTGATGCGCACGGCGGATTCCGTCTTGTTGACGTGCTGGCCGCCCGCGCCCGACGCGCGGAAGACATCCGTCTTCAGGTCCGCTTCGTTGATATCGATATCGACATCCTCGGCTTCGGGCAGCACCGCCACGGTTGCCGCCGAAGTATGGATGCGGCCCGAGGCTTCGGTGTCGGGCACGCGCTGCACGCGATGCACGCCGGATTCGAACTTGAGCCGCGCAAACGCGCCGCGGCCGCGGATCGCCGCGATGATTTCCTTGTAGCCGCCGGCCGCCCCTTCGCTCATGGAAAGCACTTCCACCTTCCAGCCCTGCAGCGAGGCGTAGCGCTCGTACATGCGGAAGAGATCGCCCGCGAAGAGCGACGCCTCGTCGCCGCCGGTGCCGGCGCGGACTTCCAGGATCGCGTCGCGCGCATCCGCTTCGTCCTTCGGGATCAGCGCAAGGCGCAGCGTCTTTTCGAGTTCTTCGATCCTCCCTTGCGAGGCGCGTTTTTCATCCGCCGCGAGCTTCGCCATTTCCGGATCATCGCCTTCGAGCATGCGCTCGGCTTCCGCGAGATCGTCCTGCGCCTGTTTCAGCGCCTTGATGTCGTCGATCACGGGCGAGAGTTCGGCGTGCTCGCGCGAGAGCTTGACGAACTTGTCTCCGCCCTCGCCCTGCGAAAGCGCGGCCTCCAGTTCGGCGTAACGGGCGATGAGCGCCTCGAGGCGCTGGGCAGGCAGCATGAGGATTTCCTAAACCGGAATGCCGGCTTCCGCAGCGAAGGCCCGGAGCTTCTCGCGTCCCGAGGCGCCCGCTTGCAGGAGCGGCAGCACCGCTTTCTCCGCTTCCGCGGCGTCGAGCGCAAGCACCATGGCTTTCACCGGACCGATCATCGCCGGAGAGAGCGAGAGCGAACGGAAGCCGAGCGCGATCAGCGTCATGGCCTCGAGCGGCTTGGCGGCAAGCTCGCCGCAAAGCGTGAACGGCTTGCCGTGCTTCTTGCAGGTGTCCGCGATCAGTTTCAACACGCGTAACGCAGGCGGCGACAAGGGATCGAAACGGTTCGCAACCTGTGCGTTGCCGCGATCGGCCGCGAACAGAAATTGCACGAGATCGTTCGAGCCGACCGAAAGAAAGTCCGCGCGCTCCAGCAGATCGTCGAGCGCAAAGAGAAGCGACGGCACTTCCAGCATCGCCCCGACCATGACCTGATTGGGAAGCCGGTGCCCGTGACGGCGCAGATAGGTCAGTTCGCGTTCGACCAGCGCGCGGGCATTGTCGAATTCGGACACCACCGCAACCATCGGAAACATGATGCGCAGCTCCCGGCCCGCGGAAGCACGCAGGAGTGCGCGCACCTGCGCGCGCAGCAACCCGGGACGATCGAGCGCGAGCCGGATCGCACGCCAGCCGAGCGCGGGGTTCTCTTCTTCGACCGAGCGCAAATACGGCAGCACCTTGTCGCCGCCGATATCGAGCGTGCGGAAGGTAACGGGCTTTTCCTTCGCGGCGTCGAGTACCGAGCGATAAAGCTGATACTGCTCGCTGGTGCGCGGCAGTGCCGCCGCGATCATGAACTGCAATTCCGTGCGGAAGAGCCCGATGCCGTCGGCGCCTGCTTCCGCCAGATGCGGGAGATCCACGAGGAGCCCCGCATTCATCATCAGGTCGATCTTGACGCCGTCCTTGGTGATCGCCTCGCGATCGCGCAAGGCCGTATATTGGGCCTGCCTGCGCGCGCGCAGCTTCACCTTCTCGCCGTAAGCGCGTTCGAGATCCGGCGGCGGCCGCAGCTGCACTTCGCCGGTTTCGCCATCGACGATGATGGCGTCCCCCGGATCGGCAAGGCCGGTGGCATTCGTGATCTGTCCGACCGTCGGAACGCCAAGCGCCTTCGCGACAATCGCGACGTGGCTCGTCGGCGCACCTTCCTCGAGCACGATGCCGCGCAGCCGCGAGCGGTCGTAATCGAGGAGCGCCGCGGGGCTCATGTTGCGCGCGACCAGAATGGCGTTGTCGGGAAGATTGTTCGTGCGCGCTTCGGGGTCCGCGCCGGTCAGTTCGCGCATCAAGCGGTTCGCAAGATCGTCGAGATCGTGCAGCCGCTCGCGGATGTAAGGATCGGTCTGGCGCAGCATGCGCGCGCGGGTATCGGATTGCACGCGCTCGACCGCGGCTTCCGCGGTGATGCCGGTCTGCACCGCTTCCTGGAGCTTTTTCATCCAGCCGCGGTCCTGCGCGAACATACGATAGGCCTCCAGCACGTCGCGGTGCTCGCCGGCGCGCGCCATGCCTTCGTCTTCGAGCATGACGTCGATGGAGGAGCGCAACGTCTCGACTGCGGAATCGAGCCGCGCGAGTTCGGCTTTCATGTCGTCGGCGATCACGTTCTGCGCATGAATGCGCGGCTCGTGCAGCACGACACGGCCGAGACCAATGCCTTCGGCAAGCGCCAGTCCGTTCAGGTGCAGTGCGCGCCGCGCCGCCGGCTCGTGACCGGGTGTGGCGAGTGCGGTGAGTTCGCCCGAGGCGATCATTTCCGCGACGACCATGGCGGTCGTCTGCAGCGCCTCGACTTCTTCTTCGGAATAAGTGCGCCGCGCGCGGTTCTGCACCACGAGCACGCCGAGCGTATTGCCCGCGCGCAGGATCGGCACGCCGAGGAAGGAGTTGTAAATTTCTTCGCCCGTCTCCGGCTTGTAGGAGAAGGACGGATGGTTCTGCGCGTTCGGCAGGTTCAGCGCTTCGGCTTCTTTGGCGACGAGGCCGACGAGACCCTCGCCGGAATCCAGCACCGTGCGGTGAACGGCTTCGCGATTGAGGCCTTCGGTTGCGTACAGCTCGAGCGTGCCGTCTACGCGCAAAACGTAAACGGAGCAGACTTCCGCCACCATGTTGGCGGCGATCAGCACCACGATCTTGTCGAGACGCTCCTGCGCGCTGATTTGCTCCGCCATAGTCTCGCGGAGACGTCTCAACAATACGCGCGGACCGCCGAGGGAGCCACGCATCGGGCCCTGCCTTTTTGAGCCCGGACGCCGCGCGCGCCTGAGCCCGTTAGAGAACGCTAAAAATACGCAAAGGCTGTCGCGACGGCGAAACTAGCCGTCGAGTCCGTATACCGAATGCAAAGTCCGGACCGCAAGTTCGGTATAGGCCGCGTCGATCAGGATCGAAATCTTGATCTCGGACGTGGAAATCACGCGAATATTGATACCCTTTTCGGCAAGCGCCCGGAACGCGGTCGCGGCGACCCCGGCGTGGCTCCGCATGCCGACGCCGATGACCGAGACCTTCACGACGTCGCCATAGCCTTCCATCGAGGCAAAGCCGATCTTTTCCTTGGCGGCTTCGATGGTCTTCTTGGCCTTGTCGAATTCGGCGACCGGCACCGTGAAGGTGATGTCGGTGCTTTTGCCGTCCGCCGAGACGTTCTGCACGATCATGTCGACATTGATATGGGCTTCCGCGAGCGGGCCGAAGATCGCGGCCGCGACACCCGGTTTGTCCGCGACTGCGCGCAGCGCGATCTGCGCCTCGTCCTTGGAGAAGGCGATTCCGGTGACGACCTGATTTTCCACGATTTCCTCCTCGTCGCAGATCAACGTGCCGGGCGAACGGCCATGGACGTCCACCTGCGGCGCGTCGGGCGCATCGAAGCTCGAGCGCACGAACAAACGAACCTTTTTCGTCATGGCAAGCTCGACCGAACGAACCTGCAAAACCTTTGCGCCGAGCGACGCCATCTCCAGCATTTCCTCGAAGGCGACGGCATCGAGCCGCCGCGCCTTCGGCACGATGCGCGGATCGGTCGTGTAAACGCCGTCCACGTCCGTATAAATATCGCAGCGATCGGCATGGATCGCCGCCGCCACCGCGACCGCGCTCGTGTCCGAACCGCCGCGGCCGAGCGTCGAGATGCGGCCGGTTTCCTTGTTGATGCCCTGGAAGCCCGCGATAACGGCGACCTCGTTACGCTCCTTGAAGCGCCTGATCAGTTCCTCGCCGTTCAGTTCCTTGATGCGGGCCGCGCCATGGGTGCCATCGGTATAAAGCGGCAACTGCCAGCCCTGCCAGGAACGCGCGGCTACACCCATGCCCTGCAGCGCGATCGCGAGCAGGCCAGACGTCACCTGTTCGCCGGAGGCGACCACTGCGTCGTATTCGCGCGCGTCATGCATCGGCGAGGCTTCGCGGCACCAGGCGACAAGCTCGTTGGTCTTGCCCGACATCGCCGAGACGACGACGGCGACATCGTGGCCGGCATCGACCTCGCGCTTCACATGACGCGCAACATTCTTGATGCGCTCGATATCGGCGACCGAAGTGCCGCCAAATTTCATGACCAGACGGGCCATCGCTTACTCTTCAGCTTCCAACAAAAACGCCGGGGCAAAACCTTCGCTCCGGCGGAAAAAGGCGCGTATAGATACAAGCCGCGGCGACCCCCCGCAACGGCGGAAATCGCTTTAGTTTTCTGGAATTTTTCCATGATCGAGACCCGGCAGAAGACATACGGAAGCACCATCGACCCGGCGGAAGTGTCGCGCTTTGCCGCCATGAGCAAGGAATGGTGGGCGCCGCAGGGGAAGATGCGCCCGCTGCATGCACTGAACCCGGTGCGCATAACCTTCATCAAGGATCTCGCCTGCGACCTCTTCGACCGCTCCCCGCGCAAGCTCGACTGCCTCGCGGGGCTGCGTGTGCTCGACATCGGCTGCGGCGGCGGGATTTTGTCCGAGCCGCTCGCGCGTCTCGGGGCAAGCGTGGTCGGGGTCGATCCGGCCGCCGAAAACATCGAGGTCGCCAAGCTGCACGCGGCGGAATCCGGCCTTGAGATCGATTATCGCGCCACCACCGCCGAGGCGCTGGCCGATGCGGGCGAGCGCTTCGACATCGTGATCGCATCCGAAGTCGTGGAGCATGTCGCCGACCTCGCGCTTTTCACGAAGCGCGCGAGCGAGATGGTGAAGCCCGGCGGCTTCATGGCGGTCACCACCATCAACCGCACGATCAAGAGTTTCGCGCTCGCCATCGTCGGCGCGGAATATGTGCTGCGCTGGCTGCCGGTCGGCACCCACACCTGGGACAAGTTCGTGACGCCCGAAGAAATGCGCAGGCACTTCGAGAATTGCGGCTTGAGCGAGATCGACCGCGGCGGCATCATTTTCAATCCGCTCACGAGCGAGTGGCGGCGCGGCAACGACACCGACGTGAATTACATGATCGCAGCCAGAAAGGCGTGAAGCATGATTCTCGAACTGGTTCTCTTCAAGTCGCCGCAGGACAAGTCGCGGAGCGAAATTCTCGAGGACGCAAAGCACACGCTCGCGCGGTGGCGCGCAAACCCTGATCTGTTGCGCAAGCATTATCTCTTAAGCGAAGACGGCCTCGAAGGCGGCGGCGTCTATATCTGGCCATCGCGGGAAGCCGCGGAAAAAGGCCATGATGCCGCCTGGCGCGAAAGCGTTAAGAACCGCACCGGCGCCGAACCCGTGATCCGCTATTTCGATCTTTTGATGTTGCTCGACAACACCAAGGGCAACGTCACGGAATTCGTCGAAGGCGAAGCCAAAGAAGTCGTGTGATCCGTGCAGGACTGGCTCTGGGTCGCGTTCACGATTGCGGCCGCACTTTCGCAAACTGCGCGGAACGCCCTGCAGCGCGGACTGACGGCGACCGCGGGCACCGCCGGCGCAACGCACGTGCGCTTTCTGTTCGGCCTGCCCTTTTCAGTCTTGTTTCTCGTGGCTATCGCGCTCGCGACGAAATCTTCGCTGCCCGTGCCGAACCTGAGCTTCTTTCTCTGGTGCACGCTCGGCGCGGTCTCGCAGATTTTTGCGACCGCCCTGATGCTGATGGCGATGCAGAACCGCTCCTTCGTGGTCGCAATTGCCTATATCAAGACCGAGCCGGTGCTGGTCGCGATCTTCGGCCTCGCCTTTCTTGGCGACGCGCTCACCTGGCCGGTGGCTGTCGCCATCGTCATTGCGACGGCAGGCGTCATCGCCATGTCGTGGACGCCGGGTGTCGCGGCCGCGAACTCGGCGCGGCCCGCCGCACTCGGCATCGTTGCCGGTGTCTTCTTCGCGCTCGCAGCCGTGGGCTTCCGCGGCGCGGTGCTCTCGCTGCCCGGGGCGAGCCAAGTGTTGATGCCCGCGGCCTATACGCTGGTCTGGAGCCTTGCGATTCAAACGGCGCTGCTCTCGCTATGGCTCGTGGTGTTCGACCGCAAGGTCTTTGCCGCGATCCTGCGCGCGTGGAAGCCGTCGCTTGCGGCAGGCTTCGTCGGCGCGCTTGCCTCGCAGTTCTGGTTCATGGCCTTTGCGCTTGCGACCGCCGCGAGCGTGCGGACGCTTGCGCTGATCGAAGTCCTGTTCGCACAGATCGTTTCGCAAGGGTTGTTTTCGCAAAAGACCAGCACGCGCGAAGCCGCCGGAATCATCCTGCTCGTCGCGGGGATTCTGCTCTTGCTTTGGACGCATCCGAACTGAACTGTCATTCCGGGGCACGAGCGAAGCTCGTGAACCCGGAATCCAGCGCGAAAGAAATGGTGCCCATCGGAAGGCGCTCCGCCCTCATCCTGAGGAGCGGGCGAAGCCCGCGTCTCGAAGGATGGGCGGCCTATGCTTCGAGACGGGCTGCTACGCAGCCCTCCTCAGCATGAGGCCGTTCGTATCGGCAATCTACGTCATGGCATGACGTTGAGCGACAATCTCTAATTCCTGTCGTCCGGCAACAGCGGCAGCGGGTGAATGTCCACTTCCTCTTCAAGGAGCGACTTCACTTCCTCCGGTGAAGCCTCGCCATAGATCGAGCGCCGCTCGATCTCTTCATTGTGCATCTTGCGCGCAAGCTCGGGGAATTTCTCGCCGACGTCTTCCGCGTTCTTCGTCACGTGATCGCGCAACTCGCGGAGCTTCTGACGAAACTCCGCTTCCTGCGGCGTCATCATCGCGACCGGGGATTTCTCCTCGGCGGGCTTCGCAGCCGCCGTCTTGTCGCTGCGCTTCAGGCGCGGCGCCATGATCTGCTTCTCGATCTGATGCGATCCGCAGATCGGGCACTCCACGAGCTTTCGCTTGCGCTGCGCGTCGTAGTCTGCGGACGAGCGGAACCAGCTTTCGAAGCCGTGACCGGCTTCGCAATGAAGATCGTAGCGGATCACGAGGCTTTACCGACGAGATGAAGGTGATTGCGTTCCAGCGCAGTCGCGGCAACTTCGAAACGGCGGCCATGCTCGAGCGAAGGAATGCGCGCACGCACGCGCGCGACCTCCTCGACATCGATCTCCGCGATCACCACTTCCGGCTCCGTGCCGCCCTCGGCAAGCACGCGGCCCCAGGGATCGACGATCAGGCTATGGCCGAACGTATCGCGGCCGTTTTCGTGCCGTCCGCCTTGCGCGGCGGCAAAAACGAACGACCCGGTTTCGATCGCACGCGCGCGTTGCAACACATGCCAATGCGCTTCGCCGGTCTGCTTGGTGAAGGCTGCGGGAATGGCAAGAAACTGCGCGCCTGCGGTCGCAAGCGCACGATAGAGCGCGGGGAAACGCAGGTCGTAGCAGATGGTCAGGCCAAGCCGCCCGAACGGCAGATCGGCCGTGACCGCAATTTCCCCGGGCTTATAGGTGTTGGATTCGCGATAGCTCTCGCCGCCCGCAAGCTGCACGTCGAAGAGATGGATCTTGTCGTAGCGCGTGACGATGTCACCCGCACGGTCGATCAGGAAGCTGCGATTGACCGCCTTGTCGTCGGACGCCTTGATCGCGAGCGAGCCGAGATGGAGATAAACTTTCAGGTCGCGCGCAAGCTGACGGAATGCGGCGAGCGCGTCGTCGCGCTCTTCTTCTTTCAGCCGCGCGAACAACTCGTCGCGGCCCTGCTCCATGATGTTGGTCATCTCGGGCGTCTGGATATAGTCTGCACCGCGCTCTTTTGCTTCGCGGATCAGCTTGCTCGCATCCTCGATGTTCTTTTCGATCGAGAGCGAGGTGCGCATCTGCACCAGCGCGGCATTGAATTTCGTCTGTGTTCCGGTCACCGGAAACTCCTTGACTGCTTCCCCCGATAATATCGGGTTTCAGGCCGGATCGACAACCCGCGCCAAAGTCAGCACATCGATGCGCGCGGCACCCGCACGGCGCAGCACCCGCGCGCAGGCATTGGCGGTCGCCCCTGTGGTCAACACGTCATCGACCAGAACGATCCGTTTGCCCTTCACTTTGGCCCGCTCCGCCTGCGCGATGGAAAATGCGCCGTGCACGTTTCTGGCGCGTTCCTCGCGTGCGAGCCCCACTTGCGGCGGCGTCGCGCGCACGCGCAGGAGCACGTCGTCGATCACCGCGATATTTTTCTGCCGAGCGATGGCCTGCGCGAGTGCCGCCGATTGATTGAAGCGGCGCTGAAAGAGCCGCGTCCAGTGCAAGGGCACGGGAATGAGCGCGTCGCATTCCTGCAGGATTTCGCCGCCCGTGCGCGCCATCCATTGCGAAAACGGCTGCACGAGATCCAGCCGGTCGCCATATTTCAGGAGATGCACGAGATCGCGCGCCACATCGGAGAAACGCAT
>DAORMJ010000039.1:0-20214 GCA_035440445.1 Xanthobacteraceae bacterium | reverse complement strand
TCGGCGGCATCTTTCTCGTGCGCGCATCGATCGAGGCCGGGCTGATCGGTCCGGGCACGCGGGTTTTCCTTGGCGGCTTGCTTGCCGCATTGCTGGTCGCCGCGGGCGAGTGGATGCGGCGGAAGGAAAACAAATCGAGCGTTGCGGGTGTTGCGAGCGCGCATATCCCGAGCATCCTCACGGCTGCCGGTACGACCGTTGCTTACGCGACCGTCTATGCGGCTTATGCGCTTTACGGATTTCTCTCACCCGCCACCGCTTTCATCGCGCTTGGACTCGTCGCGCTCGCGACCCTTGCTGCCGCGTTGCTGCATGGGCCGATCCTTGCCGGTCTCGGCCTCGTCGGTGCCTATGTCGCGCCAGCACTGGTTTCATCGGACGCACCGAACTACTGGGCGCTCTACATCTATCTCGCGGTAGTGACGGCTGCCGCTTTTGCGCTTGCGCGGGCGCGGCTCTGGCGGTGGCTAGCGATCACGGCAGTCGCGTTCAGCGTGTTCTGGATGCTGCCGGGCATCGACGACTTCCTGCGCCAATCTTTGATGCCGCATGTCTTCCACGGCGTCGTGGGTTACGCGCTGGCTGCGGCACTCATCGTTTCGGGATTGCTGTACGGGCCTCCGGCCGAGAATGGAAAGGTCGATGGCATCTCGTCGGGTGCGCTAGCCGGTTATCTGTTCGCAGTCGCGGTCCTCGTGGTCGCGCGCAATCACGAAGCCCCGGCGTTGTATGCTTTTGCTTTGCTGGCGGTTGCGACGATTGCGATCGCGTGGCGCACGGAATCCGCCACTGCGGCGGTGCCGGTTGCCGCGATCCTTACGGGCCTCGTGCTCGCGCAATGGGCGGTCGAGCTTCGCATCACCAGTCCGCTCGCGGCTCCCGGTCCCATTGCCGGTAATATTCCCGAATTGCCGCGCGCGAGGTTCGGTTCGCATCTATGGATCGGCGCGGCGCTCGCGGCGGCGTTCGGCGTGAGCGGTTTTCTCGCGCAGGCGCGCACGAAAAACGCGATGCAGTCTATCCTCTGGGCTGCCGCCGCGGTCATCGCGCCAATCGCGATCATGGCTGCGCTCTATTACCGGATTGCGGTGTGGGAGCGCTCGGTGCCGTTCGCGGGGATCGCGGTCGCGCTCGCGGCCGCCTTTGCCTACGCGACTGAAATGCTTTCGAAGCGCGAAGCGAAGCCCGGCCTGGCCTCAGCCGCTGCGATCTTTGCGACCGGCGCGATCATCTCGCTCGCGCTCGCGCTAACCTTCGCACTGGAAAAAGGTTGGCTCACGGTTTCGCTGGCGCTGATGGCGGCCGGTATCGCTTACGTCGAAAGCAAGCGCGGCTTGCCGTTCCTGCGCTGGCTGGCGGCAGCGGCTTGCGTGCTGGTCGCGGTGCGCGTCGGCTATGAGCCGCGCATTGTCGGCACCGATCTCGGCACGAGGCCGATCTTCAACTGGCTGTTGTGGGGCTATGGCGTGCCCGCGCTTTCATTCTGGGTTGCGGGATGGCTGCTCAGAAAGCGAAAGGACGATCTGCCGTCGCGCTTCGCCGACTCGCTCGCGATCGTCTTCACCGCGCTCTTCTTCTCGATGCAGATCCGCCACTATATCAACGGCGGCGACATTTATCGCGATGTGGTGCCGCTCGCGGAACTCGCGCTGCATGTCATCACCGGGCTTGCGATGACCATCGGGCTCGAGCGCACGCGCGTGGTGACGAAGAACATCGTGCACGATCTCGGCGCGCGCCTGATGGCGGCCCTGTCGTTCTTCGGCATCTATTTCGGATTGCTCCTGTTCGAGAATCCGTTCTTCACCGGCACGCCGGTCACGGGCAGCCGCTACCTGAACCTGATCACGCTCGGCTATCTGTTGCCTGCCGTTCTCGCCGGCATCCTGGCGATGATCTATCAAAAGACGCGCAACGAGCGCTGGCGGGCCTTTGCCGGCATCACCGCGATTGTGATCGCGATGGCCTATCTCACGCTGCAGGTGCGCTTCCTGTTTCAGGGGGCGCGGCTCGACCGCTTCGATGCGAGCGACGCCGAGCTCTACACTTATTCGGCGGTGTGGCTCGTATTCTCTGTGCTGCTCCTGCTGATCGGGATCATCCGCAAATCGCAGGCGATTCGGCTGGCGTCGGCGGCCGTACTGCTCGTCACCATCGCCAAGGTCTTCTTCATCGACCTTGCGGGGCTGACCGGGGTGTGGCGGGCGCTTTCCTTCATCGGGCTCGGCGCCGTGCTGGTTGGGATCGGGCTCCTCTACCAGCGGCTTCTGTTCCCGAAAAAGATGCCGCCGCCGGACGCACCGCCGCAAACCGAATCTTAAGGCTTACAGCGCGTTAATCGCCTGTGGAGAAGCCGCGCTTTTTGCGCGGCCGCTCGCTGTTTGCTGGTTCGCGTTCGTTGACGACCATAGGGTCCCATGGTATCCCAAATCATCCCGATGCGGTGTGAGGCCGATCCGGTGGTGTGGCGAGGCAAGTGCTCGCCGCTCCCGAACTCGCACGCTTATGCAGCCGGGTGGTGTCGTTGCGTTCGGTGTTCCGATGAACCGCTTTTTGTCGACATTCACGATGCGACTGGACGCCAAAGGCAGAGTCTCCATTCCCGCGCCGTTCCGTGCCGTGCTTGCACGCGACGGACACGAGGGCTTGCACTGTCATCCGGCGCTCGACCGGCAGGCGGTGGACGCGGGCGGCTCGGCGCTGATCTCGGAAATCGAATCTCTGATCGATCGCTATCCGCCGTTCTCGGAGGAGCGCGAGGAATTCTCGGCGGCACTCTTCGGCCGGAGCGAGACGCTCAAAGCCGACTCGGAAGGCCGCATCATGCTGACCGAAACGCTGAAGGAACACGCGCAGATCACGGACGCGGTGACCTTCGTGGGCCTTGGCCACAAGTTTCAGATGTGGGAGCCCGAGCGCTTCCGCAGCCATCTTACGGAAGCGACCGAGAAAGTGCGCGCCTTCAAGCGGGCACTCGGTGCTTCAGGGAAACCTTCCGGAGCTCCGGGGTGATTGCGAGCCGCAGCCGCCCGGAAACGGGCGCTGCTGGCGGACCGGCTCGCCATCTTCCTGTGATGCTCCGGGAGGTCGTTTCCTCCCTCAAACCCAAAGACGGCGGAAAATACATCGACGCGACCTTCGGCGCGGGCGGGCATACGCGCGCGTTGCTGGAAGCAGCGAACTGCCGCGTGCTCGGTTTCGACCGCGATCCGCGCACGGTCGCGGACTCCTTCGGCGCGGTCGCTGAATTCGGCGGACGTCTCACGGTCGTCGAAGCGAATTTTTCCGAGATGCTCGAGATCGCGCCGCGCCATGGCTTCGACCAGGTGGACGGCGTGTTGTTCGACTTCGGCGTGTCCTCGATGCAACTCGACGAAGCGGAGCGCGGCTTCTCGTTCCGCTTCGACGGGCCGCTCGACATGCGCATGAGCGCGAGCGGTGTCAGCGCGGCCGATGTCGTCAACAAATATGACGAGCGCGATCTCTTCCGCATCATCGCGGTTCTCGGCGAAGAGAAGAAGGCGAAGTTTGTCGCGCAGGCGATCGTGGCGGCGCGGAAAGAGAAACCTTTCGAGCGCACCGGCGAACTCGCGAAGGTCGTGCGCGACGCAATCCATTCCAAGCCCGGCGACATCGATGCCGCCACGCGCACCTTTCAGGCGCTGCGTATCTATGTGAACGACGAACTCGGCGAGATCGGCAAAGGATTGCTCGCGGCGGAGCAGTTGCTGAAGGCCAGCGGCGTGCTTGCCGCGATCTCGTTCCATTCGCTGGAAGACCGGCTGGTGAAGACTTTCCTCCAGGCCCGTTCGCAGGCGCCCGCGACCTCGCGCCATGCGCCGGAAGTAAAAGCCGTGCCGCTCAGTTTCCGCAGTCTGCAGCGCAAGGCGCTCGTCGCGGATGACGAAGAGCTCAAAATTAATCCGCGCGCGCGTTCGGCGAAGCTGCGCGTTGCCGAGCGCACCGACGCGCCGGCGCAGTCCGGCGATCCGCTCGCGGTGCTGCTCGATAAACTTCCTTCGCTCGACCGGGAGCCGCGCTGATGCTGCGACTGCTTCACTGCCTCATGGTGCTCGGCCTGATCGGCTGCGCGGGCTATGTCTATGACATCAAGTATCGCGCGACCGGCGAAGCGCAGCAGGCGCAGAAACTGCGCAACGAAATCCGCGCCGAGAAAGACCGCATCGCGCAGGCGCGCGCCGACTGGGCGCGGCTCTCGTCGCCCGACCGTGTGCAGGAACTCGCAGTACGCCACCTGAAAATGGCGCCGATCAATCCGCGCCGCTTCGGCAGCGTTGCCGCCATTCCCGATCGGCCGGTGCCGGTCGATGCCATCGGCACGATGCTGGAGAACCTTCCGCAGGTGAACACGCAGGAACAGCCCGACCAGATGCCGACGGGTTCAGTGGAGCAGCAGTAATGAGTATTCTTGCGCGTCTTGGTTCGATGCTGTCGCATCTGTCGCTGCGCAAGCAGGGCAGCGGTGTTGCCCGCACGCGGATCGGATTGCTGCTCCTCGCCTTTGCCTGCGTTTACATGGTGATCGCGGGAAGGCTGGTTTATCTCGGCTTTGCGACCGAATCCGCCTCGCAAAAAGCGCGCGCGGCCGAAGCCGTCGCGCAGGCGCGTCCGGATGTGTACGACCGCAAGGGCCGCCTGATTGCAACCGACGTGCGCACGCCTTCGCTCTTCGCCGAGCCGCAACGCATCATCGATGTGGATGAAGCGACCGATCTCCTTCTCAAGACGCTGCCAGATCTCGACCGCGGCGAACTCAGCGCGCGGCTGCGTTCCAAGCGCTACTTCGCCTGGCTGCGCCGCGAAATCACGCCGGAGCAACAGCGCGCGATCTATCGCCTCGGCTTGCCGGGCATCGGCTTCCTGAAGGAATACAAGCGCGTCTATCCGAACAACCATCTCGCGGCGCATGTGCTCGGCCAGGTCAACGTCGATAACCATGGCATCCTTGGCCTCGAGAAGTGGATCGATACGCGCGGGCTTGGCGCGCTGCATCAGGCGGGCTTTGCGACCAACCACAATCTCGCGCCGGTCGAGATCGCGCTCGATCTCGACGTGCAGCAAGCGGTGCGCGACGAGTTGATTGCGGGCAAAGCGCGCTTCAAGGCGCAGGCTGCGAATGCGCTGGTCGTCGACGTGAACACCGGCGAGATCGTTTCCATGGTGTCGCTGCCGGACTTCGATCCGAACAAGCCGAGTTCGCCGAAAGACCCGGCGCGCTTCAACCGGCTCATGACCGGTGTGTTCGAAATGGGCTCGACCTTCAAGGCGCTGACCATGGCCATGGCGCTCGACTCGGGCAAGGTAACGCTTGCCTCGCGCTTCGATGCCACGCATCCGCTGCGTTATGGCCGCCACACGATTCATGATTTCCACGCCCAGCGCCGCGTACTCACGGTGCCGGAAGTGTTCACCTATTCGTCGAACATCGGCTCGGCGCGTATCGCGCTGGCGCTCGGCGTCGATGAGCACAAGGCGTTCCTGAAAAAGCTGGGCTTGCTCGATCGGCTGCGCACGGAACTGCCGGAAAGCGCAATGCCGCTCGTTCCGAATCCGTGGAAAGAGATCAATACGGTTACGATCGCTTTCGGTCACGGGCTTTCCGTGACGCCGTTGCAGGCGGTCGCCGCGACTGCTGCACTCATCAACGGTGGCTACCTGATTCAGCCCACTTTCCTGCGCCGCACCGAAGCCGAAGCCAAGGCAAACGCGCAGCAGGTCGTGAAGCGCTCGACGTCCGATATGATGCGCTATCTCATGCGTCTCAACGCCGAAGTCGGCAGCGCGCGGCGCGCCGAAGTCGAAGGCTATTTCGTCGGCGGCAAGACCGGCACTTCGGAAAAGGTCGAGCGCGGCCGCTATTCCAAGAACAAGCTGCTCACTTCGTTCATGGGAATTTTCCCGTCCGACAAGCCGCGCTATCTCGTGCTGGTCATGCTCGACGAGCCCAAGCGCGAAGAGGGCGCCGCCGCCGCGACCGCCGGTTTGAACGCTGCTCCCATCGCAGGCAAGATCATCGCGCGGATTGCGCCGCTCCTCGGTGTTGAGCCGCGCATCAACCTGCCGACCGCGCAGAGCATGTTGCAGTTGCGGAACGCTGCTAACTAAAGCGGAAGTGACGCTTCTTCGAATCGTCACCCCGCTTTAGCTTGTTGTTTGAGCATGATCTTTTCCGAAAACCGCTTCACACTTTTCGGGATCATGCTCGGGCGCACCCGCGCCTGCCAGGAAGGATCATGGCGCAGATGTTCGAGCTTCGTGAGCTGATCGGCGCGGAGGCGCCGGAGAACCTGCGCGTCGCAGGGATCACCGCCGACAGCCGCAAGGCTGCGGCGGATTTCGCGTTCTTTGCCATCGCCGGTGCGAAAGCCGATGGCGCGCGCTTCGCGAACGATGCGGTTGCGCGTGGCGTAAGTGTCGTCATCGGCGAGGGCGAGCGACCGGCGGAATTGCTCGCGCGCGTTCCTTATGTGCGGGTCGCGGACGTGCGACGCGCGCTGGCGCTTGCCGCGTCGCGCGTATTTCCGGCGCAACCGCAAACCATCATCGCTGTCACCGGCACCAACGGGAAAACATCCGTTGCTTCTTTCGTGCGGCAGATCTGGGCGGCGACCGGTGCGAAGGCCGCAAGCATCGGCACCATCGGGCTCGTTTCGCCGAACGGTGAGACCAGCGGAAGCCTCACCACGCCCGATCCGCTTTCCCTGCATGAACTGTTAGACCGCCTCGCGCGCGAATGCGTCACGCATATGGCGATGGAGGCATCTTCGCATGGGCTCGATCAGCGCCGTCTCGACGGCGTGCGGCTCGCCGCCGGAGCCTTCACCAATCTGACGCGCGATCATCTCGATTATCACAAGACCTTCGACCGTTATCGCGCGGCAAAGATGCGGCTCTTCGATACCTTGCTCCCTGCCGGTGCAGGCGCGGTCGCCGATGCCGACGAGGAGGATGCGGCGCGCGTCGAGGAGATCGCGAAACAGAAAGGTTTGCACTATTTCAGCGTCGGCAAGACTGGGAAAGATTTGCAGCTGCGCGCAAGCGAGATCGACGGCTTCGCGCAGCGGCTGACCATTCACGCTGAAGGAAAAGATCATTCCGTGAAGCTGCCGCTGGTCGGTGCGTTTCAAGTTTCCAATGCACTCGTTGCGGCGGGGCTCGCCATCGTCACGGGAACGAACGCCGCGCAAGCACTGGCTGCGCTCGAACATCTCAAAGGTGCATCGGGCCGTCTGGAGTTCGCGGGCGAGAAGAACGGCGCGCCGATCTTCATCGATTACGCGCATACGCCGGACGCATTGGAAAATTCACTCGCGGCATTGCGGCCTTATGTGCGGGGAAGGCTCGCGGTCGTATTCGGCGCGGGCGGGGACCGCGATTCCGGCAAGCGTCCCTTGATGGGCGCGGTCGCGGCGAAGTTCGCCGATCAGGTTTACGTCACCGACGACAATCCGCGCAGCGAAGAGCCCGCACTCATTCGCCGCGCGATCCTACAGGAAGCGCCGGGCGCTACCGAGATCGGCGACCGCGCCGAAGCGATCATGCAGGCAGTACAGGCATTGAAAGCAGGGGATGTGCTGCTGGTCGCGGGCAAGGGTCACGAAACCGGCCAAATCCTGCGCGACCGCACTATCCCTTATACGGATCACGACGCGGTCAAAGCCGCGCTGAAGGGCGAAGGATGAGCGGGGCAGGGCTTTGGACAGCGCAGGAACTTGCACAAGCAACGCGCGGCCGCTTGCAGGGCGACGTGCTCGATTTCGTCACCGGCATTTCCATCGATACGCGCACGCTGCTTCCGGGAGAGGCCTTCTTCGCGATCAAGGGCGATCGGCTCGATGGGCATGATTATGTTGCGCCCGCACTCGAAAAAGGCGCGGCGCTGGCCGTGGTCGAGGAAGCATCGGCAAAAAAATTCTCCGGCGATACGCGGCTCCTGATCGTGCCGGACACCTTGCAGGCCATGCGCGACGCGGGCGTAGCTGCGCGGGCCCGCTCGCAGGCGCAGATCATCGCCGTTACGGGCTCCGCCGGAAAGACCGGCACCAAGGAAGCGCTCCGGCTTGCGCTTTCACCGAGCGGCGAGACGCATGCGTCGAGTGCGTCGTTCAACAATCACTGGGGCGTGCCGCTGTCGCTTGCGCGGCTTTCGCGCGAAGCGAAGTTCGGCGTGTTCGAGATCGGCATGAACCACGCGGGCGAGATCACGCCGCTCGTGCAACTGGTGCGGCCGCAGGTTGCGATCATCACCACCATCGAGCCGGTGCATCTCGAATATTTTTCCGGCATCGAGGCGATCGCGGATGCCAAGGCGGAGATCTTTACCGGCATCGAGCGCGACGGTGCCGCGATCCTCAATCGCGACAACAGCCAGTTCGCGCGGCTCGAGGCGGCGGCGAAAGTGGCCGGTGTCTCGCGGATCGTGAGTTTCGGTGCGAGCGAAGGCGCTGACGCGCGAATGCTGGAGATCGCGCTGCAGGACGACTCCTCCACCGTGCATGCGGACATTCTCGGCGAGAAACTGATATTCAAGTTAGGTGCGCCGGGCCGGCATCTCGCGATGAACGCGCTCGCCGTGCTTGCGGCGGCGAAAATTGCAGGCGCCGATCTCGCAAAGGCCGCGATTGCGCTAGGCGATCTCGTGCCGCCCGCAGGCCGGGGATTGCGAATGCGGCTCCGCCTTCCCGGTGGCGAAGGACTGCTGATCGACGAGAGCTACAACGCGAACCCGGCTTCCATGCGTGCTGCCATCGAGGTCCTGTCCCGCGCGCCGGTCGGGCAGCCAGGGCGGCGGATCGCGGTGCTCGGGGATATGCTCGAACTCGGCGCGGAGGCGACGTTACGGCATGCGGAACTCGCGGAAAGTTTATCGGCGGGGAAGATCGATCTTGTTTATTGCTCGGGTCCCTTGATGCAGTCCTTGTGGGAGGCGCTTCCCTCGACGCGGCGGGGAGGCTATGCGGAGGATGCTGCGGCGCTCGAGCCACAGGTGCTCTCCGCGCTGCAGGGCGGTGACGCCGTGATGATCAAAGGATCGAACGCGAGCGGCATGGGCAAAATCGTGAAGTCGCTGACGCAGAAATTCGGCGCGGTAGTGCCGCCGCAGAATCCGGCCTGAGGAGGCCCGCTTGTTTTACTGGCTTTCGCAATTCTCCGACGTCGTTCCGGGCTTCAACGTATTTCGTTACATCACCTTCCGCGCCGGCGGCGCGGTGATCACGGCACTTCTGTTCGTGTTTCTGTTCGGGCCGAGCATCATCGCGCTTTTGCGCGTGAAGCAGGGCAAGGGCCAGCCGATCCGCGAAGACGGACCTGCCTCGCATCTGATTACGAAGAAGGGCACGCCGACTATGGGCGGGCTCATGATCCTGTCGGGGCTGATTGTCTCGACACTGTTGTGGGCCAATCTCACCAATCCCTATGTCTGGGTCGTGCTCGGCGTCACGGTGTCGTTCGGCGCGATCGGTCTTTACGACGACTATTTGAAGGTGACGCGGCAGACGCATGCGGGGTTCTCGGCGCGGATGCGGCTCGTGATCGAAGTCGTGATCGCGGCGATCGCGCTTTACGCGATCACGCGGATTGCGAACCCCTCCACGGCCTATTCGCTCGCGATCCCGTTCCTGAAAGACATCTACATTTATCTAGGCTGGGGCATCATCGCTTTCGGTGCTTTCGTGATTGTCGGCGCGGGCAACGCGGTCAACCTCACCGACGGGCTGGACGGCCTTGCCATCGTGCCGGTGATGATCGCCGCACTCAGCTTTGCGTTGATCTCCTATCTCGTGGGTAACGCGGGCTTTGCCGGTTATCTCGGCATTCCGCACGTGCCGCGTTCCGGCGAGCTTGCGATCATCTGCGGTGCCGTGGTCGGCGCGGGCCTCGGCTTCCTGTGGTTCAACGCCCCGCCTGCGCAGATCTTCATGGGCGACACCGGCTCGCTTTCGCTCGGTGCGCTGCTTGCAACCGTCGCGGTCGCGACCAAGCACGAGATCGTGCTCGCGGTGGTGGGCGGGCTCTTTGTTCTGGAGGCGGTCTCGGTGATCGTGCAGGTGATTTCCTTCAAGCTCACCGGCAAGCGCATCTTCAAGATGGCGCCGATCCATCATCACTTCGAGCAGCTGGGCTGGACCGAGGCGCAGGTCGTGATCCGCTTCTGGGTGATCGCGGTCGTGCTCGCGCTGGTCGGGCTTTCGACACTGAAGCTGCGCTAAAGATGACGCCCGTTACGACCTTTCGCGGCAAGACGGTTGCGGTATTCGGTTTGGGCGCGAGCGGCATTGCGACCGCGCAGGCGCTCATTGCCGGCGGCGCAAATGTCATCGCCTGGGACGATACGCCGAAGAGCGTCGAGAAAGCGCGTGCGGAAGGCATCGAAACGCAGGACCTTCGTGAGATCGGCTGGAATGGCGTCGCGGCGCTCGTGCTCGCGCCCGGCGTGCCGCTCACGCATCCGGTGCCGCACTGGAGCGTGGGGCTTGCGCGCAATGCCGCGGTCGAAGTGATCGGCGACATCGAGTTGTTCTGTCGCGAGCGCAAGGCGATTGCGCCGAACGCGCCCTTCGTCGCGATCACCGGCACCAACGGCAAATCGACCACGACTTCGCTGATCGCGCATATCCTGCAGAGCGCGGGCCGCGAGGTGGCGCTTGGCGGCAATCTCGGCACGCCTATTCTCGCGCTTCCATCGCCGTCGATGGCGCGCGTGCATGTGATCGAGTGTTCGTCGTTCCAGATCGATCTTGCGCCGTCGCTCAATCCTTCGGTCGGCGTGCTGCTGAATCTCTCGCCCGACCACATCGACCGGCATGGTACATTCGAGAACTACGCCGGCGTGAAGGCTCGGCTGATTTCCGGCGTGCAGCCGGGCGGCACGGCGGTCATCGGCGTCGACGACAATCTATCGGCGGCGATTGCCGACCGCGCGGAGCGTGCGGGTACGCGGGTCGTACGCGTTTCGATGCGCCGTCCGCTCTCGGACGGGATCTTTCTTGACGGCGAGCGCGTGACCTTCGCACAAGGCGGGGCCAATCTTTTTGCAGCGGCGCTGACCGGCATCGGCTCGCTTCGCGGCACGCATAATGCGCAGAACGCGGCCTGCGCCTTTGCCGCGGCCAATGCGCTCGGCATTTCCTACGAGCAGATCGCGGCGGCGCTGAAATCTTTCCCGGGGCTCGCGCATCGCATGGAGGAGGTCGCGCGACGCGGCAATGTCCTCTTCATCAACGACTCCAAGGCGACCAATGCGGACGCCGCGGCGCGTGCGCTCGCAAGTTTCACCGAAATTTTCTGGATTGCGGGCGGCAAGCCGAAAGAAGGGGGCCTTGCGGGGCTCGAGGGATACTTTCCCCGCGTCAAAAAGGCCTACCTGATCGGGGAATCGGCCGAGGCGTTTTCGCGCCAGCTCGGCGCGGTTCCGCACGTCATCTCCGGCACGCTGGACCGGGCGCTCACTGAGGCCGCAAAGGACGCGGAAGCCGCGAATTTGCAGCATCCGGTGGTGCTGCTCTCGCCCGCCTGCGCTTCCTACGATCAGTTCCCGAACTTCGAGGTCCGGGGAGATACGTTCCGTTCACTGGTTCTCTCTATGCTTCGTTAAGTATGTAGAGGGCTTGAATTCCGTGGTTTCGCGCGCGCAAAGAACGCTGTTCGGCGAATGGTGGTGGACGGTCGATCGCCTGTTGCTGGGCGCCCTGTTTTCCATCGTGCTTCTCGGCATCATTCTGCTGCTTGCGGCCTCGCCCCCGCTCGCGACGCGCCTCGGCGTCGATCCGTTCTTCTTCGTGCACCGGCAGGCGCTTTATCTAGTGCCTGCGATCATCGTGCTGATCTCGACCTCCATGCTCGAGCCGCGGCAGATCCGCCGTGTCGCGCTGATCGTGTTCGCGGTCAGTGTCGTGCTGGTCGCGCTGACGCCGCTCATGGGCGCGGAAATCAAAGGCGCGCGGCGCTGGCTTTCGATCCTCGGTTTCAGCCTGCAGCCTTCGGAATTTTTGAAACCCGCCTTCATCGTGTTGGCGGCGTGGGTGTTCTCCGAAGCCAAGCGCAACCCGCAGATGCCTTCGACCGTGATGGCGGTGGCTTCGCTCGGGCTGGTCGTGTTTCTTTTGGTGCGCCAGCCTGACTTCGGCCAGACGGTGCTGATCTCGCTGGTCTGGTGCGCGCTGTTCTTCATCTCGGGCCTGCGCTGGATCTGGGTCGGCGGCATCGGCGGTGCTGCGCTGTCTGCGCTCGTCATCGCCTATTATTCGATCCATCACGTGCGTTCGCGTATCGACCGCTTCCTCAATCCGGAATCCGGCGACACCTTCCAGATCGACACCGCGATCGAGTCCTTCATGCGCGGCGGCTGGCTCGGACGCGGTCCGGGCGAGGGCACGGTGAAGCGTATTCTGCCGGACGGCCACGCGGACTTCATTTTCGCGGTCGGCGCGGAAGAATTCGGCATCGTCTTGTGCCTGATCCTTGTCGCGCTGTTCTCGTTCGTGGTGCTGCGCGCGCTCTGGCATGCGTCGCGTGAAGAAGATCCCTTCGTGCGGCTCGCGATCGCGGGAATCGCGCTTCTGTTCGGCCTGCAGTCATCGATCGCGATGGCGGTGAACCTGCATCTCATTCCGTCGAAAGGCATGACCTTGCCCTTCGTCTCCTATGGCGGATCGTCGCTGATCTCGCTTGCCTTCGGCATGGGCATGCTGATCGCGCTGACGCGCAAGCATCCGCGGCTCCGCGACGTCGAAGCGGAGTACGAAGCCGAGGGCGCGCGGGCATGAGCGACGGCGCGAAAGCGCCGCTGATCCTTCTGGCGGCGGGTGGAACCGGCGGGCATCTGTTTCCCGCCGAAGCGCTGGCGACCGTGCTGGTCGCGCGCGGCTTTCGCGTCGATCTTGTCACCGATCACCGTGTCTCGGCCTATCTCGGCCGCTTTCCCGCCGGCGACGTGCATGTGGTGCCGGCCGATACGCTGCGCGGCGGCAATCCGCTGCGGCTTGCGCTCACGCTGTTTCGGCTCGGGGTCGGCACGCTGCGGTCGATTTTTCTCCTGCTGAAGCTGCGGCCCAAGGCGGTGGTCGGTTTCGGCGGCTATCCGACGCTTCCGCCGATGATCGCGGCAAGGCTCCTGTTCATTCCGACCGTCATTCACGACGCGAATGCCGTGATGGGCCGCGCCAACCGGTTGATCGCAAAATTCGCGAAGGCGATTGCGACCGGCTATCCGCGCGTTGCGGGGGCTGCGCTCGAGCGCAAGGCGACGCATACCGGCAATCCGATCCGGCCCGCTGTGGCACTGGCAGCGGCGCAGCCTTATCCGCCGCTTTCGGCCACGTCGCCGCTGAACCTCGTCGTGTTCGGCGGCAGCCAGGGTGCGCGCGTGATGAGCGAGGTCGTGCCCGAAGGGATCGCGAAGCTCGACGAGAAGTTCCGCGCGCGGCTTGCGATCGTCCAGCAATGCCGCGAGGAAGACCTGCCGGAAGTGCAGGGCCTTTACCGGCAGCACAATATCCATGCCGAGCTCGCGCCGTTCTTCTCCGATCTGCCGTCGCGGATTGCCGCGGCGCATCTTGTGATTGGCCGCTCGGGTGCCTCCACGGTTTCCGAACTGGCCGTGATCGGCCGGCCTTCGATTCTCGTGCCGCTCCCCGGCGCGATCGATCAGGATCAACTCGCCAACGCGCGCTCGCTTGCGGAGACCGGCGGTGCGCTCCTCATTCCGCAGGCTGAGTTTACCGCCGCGCGGCTTGCCACCGAATTGACGCGATTGTTCTCCGATCCTGCAGCGCTGCCTGCGATGGCAAATGCGGCAAAAGCGGAAGGCCGGGCCGATGCCGCCGAACGGCTTGCCGATCTGGTCCTCAAGGTGGCAGGAGTAGCGCCGTAATCACTGGCGCAGGTTCGATGAAACTTCCTCTCAAACTCGGCACGATTCATTTCATCGGCATTGGCGGGATCGGCATGTCCGGCATCGCCGAAGTGCTTGCCAATCTCGGCTATTCCGTGCGCGGCTCGGACGTATCCGACAGCGCGAACGTCAAGCGCCTGCGCGAACAGGGCATCGAGGTCGCGGTCGGCCACCGCGCCGAAAACGTCGAGGGCGTGGAAGTCGTCGTCGTTTCCTCCGCGATCAAGCGCGACAATCCCGAACTGATTGCGGCCCGCGCGAAGCGCCTGCCGGTCGTGCGCCGCGCCGAAATGCTCGCCGAACTGATGCGGCTGAAATCCTGCATCGCGATCGCGGGCACGCATGGCAAGACCACAACGACCTCGATGGTAGCGGCATTGCTGGACGGCGGCGGCTTCGATCCGACCGTCATCAATGGCGGCATCATCAACGCTTATGGCACCAATGCGCGGCTCGGCACCGGCGACTGGATGGTCGTGGAAGCAGATGAATCCGACGGAACGTTTCTCAAACTCCCGGCGAATATCGCGATCGTCACCAATGTCGATCCGGAGCACCTCGATCACTTCGGCACCTTCGATGCGGTGAAGAAGGCGTTCCGTTCCTTCGTCGAGAACGTGCCGTTCTATGGCTTCGCGGTCATGTGCATCGATCATCCGGTGGTGCAGGATCTGGTCGGCACGATCTCGGATCGCCGCGTCATCACCTATGGCGAGAACCCGCAGGCCGATGCGCGGCTCGTCGACGTGAAGCTCGATGGCGGCATCGCGCAGTTCGGCGTTTTGTTTCAGGCGCGCGAAGGTCGTGCCGAACATCACATCAAGAATCTGAAGTTGCCGATGCCGGGCCATCATAACGCGCTCAACGCGACCGCTGCGATTGCGGTCGCGCATGAACTCGGCATCAACGACGACAAGATCCGCGCGGGCCTTGCCGGCTTTGGCGGCGTCAAGCGCCGCTTCACGCGCACTGGCGAATGGAACGGCGCGATCATTTTCGACGATTACGGCCATCACCCCGTCGAGATCGCGGCGGTGCTGAAAGCCGCGCGCGCCTCCACGCAGGGCAAGGTCATCGCGGTGGTGCAGCCGCATCGCTATACGCGCTTGCAGGCGCTGTTCGACCAATTCTGCACCTGCTTCAACGACGCGGATCATGTGATCGTGGCGCCGGTCTATGCCGCGGGCGAAGCGCCGATTGCGGGCGTGGACCGCGACGCGCTGGTCGCGGGCATGCGCGCGCGTGGGCATCGTGATGTCGCGCCGCTCGAAGGACCGGAAGAACTTGCGGCGAAGGTGGCGGCGTTGGCGAAGCAGGGCGATTATGTCGTGCTGCTCGGTGCCGGCAACATCACGCAATGGGCCTATGCACTGCCGGGCGAACTGGCGGCGAAGAAGTGAAGAAGTTTACTTCGTCATGCCCGGCCTTGTCCCGGGCATCCACGTCTTTTAAGCCGTGTTGCACTAAAGGCGTGGATGGCCGGGACAAGCCCGGCCATGACGAGTAGGAGTCGTCATTGGCTTTTCCGGACTTGTTACCCGAACTGACTGCCGCGGCACCGAAGCTGCGCGGGCGCCTTCTCGCCAATCAGTCGCTCGCCGAGATCACCTGGTTTCGCGTGGGCGGCCCGGCGCAGATTCTCTTCACGCCTGCGGACGAAGAAGACCTCGCGTATTTTCTCGCAAGCGTAGAGGCGCATCCGGTCACGGTCATCGGTCTCGGCTCAAACCTGATCGTGCGCGATGGCGGCGTGCCCGGCATCGTGGTTCGGCTCGCGCGCGGCTTCAACGAAGTGAAGGTCGAAGGCGATCTCGTGATGACCGGCACGGCAGTGCCGGACGTAAAGGTCGCGCGTGCGGCAGCGGATGCTTCGCTCGCAGGTCTCGCGTTCTATCGTGGCGTGCCGGGTGCCATCGGCGGGGCGCTGCGCATGAATGCGGGCGCTTATGGCGGCGAAACCAAGGACGCGCTGATCGAGGCGCGCGCCATCGACCGCAAAGGCAATCTGCACGTCCTGTCGAATGCCGACATGGGATTCACTTATCGTTATTCGTCGCCGCCGGACGATTTTATTTTCACGCGCGCGATCTATCGCGGTACGCCGGGCGATGCCGTCGCGATTTCCGCGGAAATGGACGCGATCACCGAGCGGCGCGAGGCGACGCAACCGATCAAGAGCCGCACCGGCGGCTCGACCTTCAAGAATCCGCCCGGCCACAAGTCATGGCAGTTGATCGATGCCGCCGGATGCCGCGGCCTCATCATGGGCGACGCGCAGGTTTCGGAGTTGCATTGCAACTTCCTCATCAATCGCGGAAACGCGACTGCAACGGATGTCGAAGGGCTTGGCGAAGAAGTTCGCCGTCGCGTGAAAGAACATTCCGGCGTGCAGCTGGAATGGGAAATCAAGCGAATCGGCGTGACACCCGATAAGGTTCCGGCATGACAAAACACGTCGCGGTTCTGATGGGCGGCTGGTCGGCGGAGCGCGAGGTTTCGCTTCGCTCCGGCAAGGCGTGCGCGGACGCGCTGGAAAGCGAAGGCTATCGCGTGACCCGCGTCGACGTGCAGCGCGACATCGCGCAGGTGCTTGCCGCTTTGAAGCCGGACGTCGCCTTCAACGTGCTGCATGGCGTGCCGGGCGAAGACGGCACAATCCAGGGTGTGCTGGAGGTACTCGGCATCCCCTACACGCATTCGGGCGTGCTCTCGTCGGCGCTTTCGATGGACAAGGGGCAGGCGCGAATCATCATGGCCAATGCCGGCGTTCCCGTCGCGGAAGGCCGGGTCGTGACCCGCGCCGAGGCTGCGAAGGACCATGTGCTGCCGCGGCCCTATGTCCTGAAGCCGGTGGCGGAGGGTTCAAGCGTCGGCGTGTTCATCGTGACTGAAGAGCACCAGCACCCGCCGCAGGAACTGACGCGGCCCGACTGGCCGCACGGCGAAACCCTTCTGGCAGAACGCTACATCCCCGGAATGGAACTTACCTGCGCCGTCATGGGCGATGAAGCGCTCGACGTGATCGAGATCGAGGCGGCAACCCGCTTCTACGATTACGAGGCGAAATACGCCCCCGGCGGCTCCCGCCACATTCTTCCTGCGAGAATTAAACTAAATATTTACCAGAAAGCGCAGATTCTGGCCCTTAAGGCGCACCGCGCCCTCGGCTGCCGGGGAATTAGCCGGGCGGATTTTCGCTTTGATAACCGTGAAGACGGTTCGGGCGAGCTTTTCTGCCTCGAAGTGAACACCCAACCCGGCATGACCGAGACGTCGCTGGTGCCCGAACTCGCCGCATATCGCGGCATGTCGTTTGGCGGGCTAGTGCGATGGATCGTGGAGGACGCTTCCCTGAACCGATGAGCCGCCGGGTTTCCCCGGCCGGTGGTCTGTCGGCTGCGTCGCCCTCGAAATTCTCGCTTCTGTTCCGCCGCGTTCTCGTCAATCTCTCGCATCGTAAATCCGTCCGCGTCGCCGAAGTGCTGCTTGTGCTGGCCGTTATTGGCGGTGCTGCGCTGTTCGGCGCAATGCGAGGCGGGCATATGCCGGCCGTCGCGGAATTCGCGAAAGATGTCGGCGATCGCATCGCCTATGTCGCAGGATTTGAAATCGCCGACGCCGACGTGCGCGGCCACAACCGCCTTCGCCGCGATCAGATTCTCGCTGCCGCCGGCATCACCGCCCATACTTCGCTCGTTCTGCTCGATGCCGATGCCGCGCGCGACAAGCTGAAAAGCAATCCCTGGATCGCCGATGCGGTGGTCCGCAAATATTATCCGAACAAGATCGAGATCGAAGTCACCGAGCGCGAGGCCTTCGCGCTGTGGCAGCGACAGGGCAAGCTTGCGATCGTGGCGCGCGACGGCACCGTGCTCGAAGAAGTCACCGGCCGCCCGGAAAAACTTCCGCTCGTTGTGGGCGAGGGTGCCGCGAAGACTGCCGCCGAATTTCTCGCAGTCCTCGATCGGTTTCCTGCGATCCGCGGAAATGTTTACGCCGCGGTCTATATCGCCGAGCGGCGCTGGAACCTGCGCATGACCAACGGCGTGGACGTGCGGTTGCCTGAGAGCAATCTGATCGTGGCCTTCGAGGCGCTGCAGAAGCTCGCGGACGAACAGAAAATTCTCTCGCGCGATATCGAAATGATCGATCTGCGCATTCCGGGGCAGGTAGCCGTGCGTATGACGGCTGCTGCGGCCGCGGCCTACGACGAACAGCGCAAGCCTCCGAAGACCAAGAAGGGGGCGTCATGAAGGGTCTCGTTCGCGGTCTCGCACCTCGCATGAAGCCGATCGGAAACAAGCGCTCGACCATCGTCGCAGCGCTCGACATCGGTACGAGCAAGATCGCCTGCATCATCGCGCGGCTCAAAGCCGACCGCAGCGCCGACATGCCGCGCAATCGCTCGCATTCGGTCGAAGTCATCGGCTTCGGTCACACGCGCGCGCATGGCATCAAGGCCGGTACGGTCGTCGATATCGAAGCCGCGGAAGAATCGATCCGCCGCGCCGTCGACAAGGCGGAGCGCTCGGCCAAGGTAGAAATCGCGTCCGTCGTGCTTTCGGTGACTGGCGGACGCCTGGGCAGCGAATCCTTTGCAGCATCCGTGCGGGTGCCGGGCAGTTCGGTCGAAGGCGGTGACATCGCGCGCGTGCTCGATGCCGCGAGCATGCTTTCGGTCCGCGACGGCCGCGCCGTCTTGCACTCGATTCCGATCGCCTATCATCTCGACGACGTTTCCAACATTCAGGATCCGCGCGGCATGCTTGGCCGCGATCTGTCGGTGGATCTGCACGTAGCTACGGCCGACTATCCTGCGCTGCAGAACCTCATTCTCTGCGTCGAGCGCTGCCATCTTTCCGTCGAAGGCATGATCGCGGCGCCCTATGCCGCCGGCATCGCGGCGCTTTCGGACGACGAAGCAGAACTCGGCGCGACCGTGATCGATCTGGGTGCCGGCACGACGACGCTTGCCGCCTTCATCAACGACACCTGCGTGCACATGGATGGCATCGCGGTCGGCAGCTACAACGTGACGCTCGATCTCGCGCGCGGGCTTTCGACCAAGCTCTCGGAAGCCGAGCGCATCAAGACCCTTTACGGCGACGTGATCGAAGGAAGCTCCGATCATATCGATCTCATCATGGTGCCTGCGATCGACGGCACCGGACCGGGCATCGGTCATTCGGCGACGCGCGCGCAGGTCATTCGCATCGTGCGTGCGCGGATCGACGAGATTTTCGAGATGCTGCACGAGCGCATGCAGGCTGCCGGTATTCTCAATCTCACCGGCCGCCGCATCGTTTTGACCGGCGGTGGTGCGCAGCTGGGCGGGCTTGGCGAGCTTGCGAGCCGCGCCTTCAACGCCAGCGTTCGCGTCGCGCCACCGCGCGGCATCAAGGGTCTTCATCACGCGGCGCAGACGCCGGCTTTCGCGACGGCAGCAGGTTTAGCTGCTTATCCGCAGTTCGCAGAACGCGAACATTTCGAACCGCGGCGTCAGCTTTCGCCGCAAGAAGGCAACTATCTCCGGCGTGTCGGGCGCTGGTTCAAGGAAAGTTTCTAGATGATCGACGATAACGTGCCGGCGGTTCCCGGCAACAACGTTTCAGTAAGCACGGCTGAGGCCGCGGCAAGAGGTGACGCAATGACCATCAATCTGCAGATGCCGGACATCCGGGAATTGAAGCCGCACATCACCGTTTTCGGCGTCGGCGGCGCGGGCGGCAACGCTGTCAACAACATGATTGTAGCGGGCCTTCAGGGTTGCGAATTCGTCGTCGCCAACACCGACGCGCAGGCGCTCACCTCGTCGAAGTGCGAGCGCGTGATTCAGATGGGCCTCGATGCAACGCAGGGGCTCGGCGCGGGTTCGCATCCTGAAGTGGGAAAAAGCGCCGCTGAAGAAGCGATCGCGGAAGTGCGCGACATGCTGCAGGGCGTGCACATGGTGTTCGTCACCGCCGGCATGGGCGGCGGCACCGGCACGGGTGCGGCTCCGGTCATCGCGCGCGTCGCGAAAGAACTCGGCATTCTCACCGTCGGCGTCGTCACGAAGCCGTTCGACTTCGAAGGCTCGCGCCGCATGAAGCTCGCGGAATCGGGCATCACCGAACTTTCCAAGCACGTCGATACGCTGATCGTGATTCCGAACCAGAATCTGTTCCGCGTCGCGAACAAGGAAACCACCTTTGCCGACGCCTTCGCCATGGCGGATCAGGTGCTCTATTCGGGCGTCGCCTGCATCACCGATCTGATGGTCAAGGAAGGCCTCATCAACCTCGACTTCGCCGACGTTC
>DAORMJ010000038.1:0-20310 GCA_035440445.1 Xanthobacteraceae bacterium | reverse complement strand
GTGTTCGACGCGGCGCTGGATCTTCTCCTGCGTGTCGGTTTCTCCGCGCCAGCCATTGACCTGCGCCCAACCGGTGATGCCGGGCTTCACGCGGTGGCGCGCGAAGTAGCCGTCCACGACTTCGTCGTAGAGCTGGTTCTGCGCTTTGGCGTGAACCGCATGCGGGCGCGGGCCGACCAGCGAAAGATTGCCCTTGAAGACGACGTTCAGAAGCTGCGGCAGTTCGTCGAGCGAGGTCTTGCGGATGAAGCGGCCGACCTTGGTGACGCGCGGGTCGTCCTTCGTTACGAGCTTGGCCGCGCTCGCGTCCGTCATGTCGGTGTACATGGAGCGGAACTTATAGACTTCGATCAACTCGTTGTTGAAGCCGTAGCGCTTCTGCTTGAAGAAGACCGGACCTTTGCTGTCGAGCTTCACCGCGAGCGCGGTCAGCGCCATCACCGGAGAGAGCGCGACCAGCATCAAGCCGCCGACCACGCGGTCGAACAGGCCCTTCAGCACGAAATTCCAGTCCGTGATCGGGCGGTCATAGATGTCCAGCACCGGCACGTTGCCGATGTAAGAATAGGCGCGCGGGCGGAAGCGGAGCTTGCTCGTGTGTGCTGCGAGACGAATGTCCACCGGCAGCACCCAGAGCTTGCGCAACATCTGCAGCACACGCTGTTCTGCCGTGACGGGGAGCGAGACCAGGAGAAGGTCGATGCGGGTCTTGCGGGCAAACTCGACGAGATCATCGACCGTGCCTAGCTTCGGCTTGCCAGCGATCATCGGCGCGGAGCGTTCGTCGCCGCGGTCGTCGAAGACGCCGCGAATGTCGAGATCGGATTCCGGTTGCGCTTCCAGCGCTTCGATCAGCGTTTCGCCGGGCTGCGCGCCGCCGACAATGACCGTTCGGCGCACGAGCCTGCCTTCGCGGGTCCATTTGCGCGCCTGCGCGCCAACGGCAAGCCGGAATGCAAAGAGCGCAGCAAGGCCGATGAAGTACCAGCTCGCGGTCCAGACGCGCGAGAACTGTCCGTCCAGCCGGAAGAAGAACTGCACGCCGAAGGCGATCAGGAAGATGGCGGTCCAGGCCAGCGTCAACCGCGCAAAGGAAGAAATCGGTCGACGAAGGGACGCGACGTCATAGGCATCGGCAATGTGAAACGCGACGATTGCTGCGCCCGAAGCGCCGAAGGTCGCGATCATGTAGCGCCAGAGGAATTCTTCGTTCGGATAGACATAGTAGCCGTAGATCGCGATGCCGATCAGCGAGAGCAGCGCAAATTCGATGATGCGGATCGAGCCGCCCAGCACGCTTGCCGACATCGCGGGAGCGACCGGCTCGCTCGCGATCATCTTTGCAAGCGGACTGAGTTCACGCGGCGGATTGGCACCGCGCGTGGCGGCAGCGGCAAGGATTTCGGCAGAGCGGGCGCTCTTGTTGCGGTCTTCAGCTCCGAGCATCTTGTCCCCGGCAAGGTTATTGCGGCGGCATCGAGCCGCCTAAAGGTCCGGGAAAATTAGATAAAATCTGTCTCGGAAGGCTTAATGGAATCGTTGAGATTCAGATGTTTTGGCGCGAAATCGCGCGGCGGTAAGCATCGATGACGCCGTCCGCCATGGCCGATACGGTAAAGAATTCGGAAACGCGTGTACGAAGAGCCGCCGAGGTGCCGTTCGCTCCGTCGAGGTTGCCCAGGATTGCTTCTGCAAGCGCGTTCGCGTCTCCCGGCGGGATCAGCGCGGCGGCAGCATCCCCAAAGATTTCCGGAATGCCGCCGACCCGCGTTGCCACCACGGGCATCCCGGCGGCGATGGCTTCGAGCACGATATAGGGCAGCGATTCCGCGCGCGAGGGCACCAACAGCAGGCGGCCTTTCGCGAAAGCCGTTCTCGCGGGCATCGCGCCGGGAAAGGAAATCGCGGCGGACAGCCCGCGAGCCTCTGCGAGCGCCAGAAACGACTCGCGGTCGGGACCGTCGCCGACGATGGTGGCCCGGAGCGTTTTGCCCGTCGATTGCAGCAAGGCGAGCGCTTCAATCAGCACATCGACGCCTTTGAGCTTCCGTAGCTCGCCGACGAAGAGAACGTCGGCGGCATCCGGATCGGTAGCGACCGGATCGAATTCCGCGGGTCGAACACCGTTATGGACGACCTGAACGAGCCCCGACGGCTTGCCGATCTTCTGTTCGAAGGCCGCTTTTGCGTAAGCGCTCTCGAAGAGCGCGAGATCGGTCTTGCGAAGCAGAAACGATTCGAGGCTGAGGTAAGCAAAGCCGACCGGATTGCTGCGCGAGAAATGAAGACTGCCACCGTGCGGCGTGTAAACCCGCAGCGCCTTGCCGCCGCCGAGCCGGGCATAGGCACCGCCCTTGGCGCCATGGCCGTGCACGACGTCGACCTGCAATTGCCGCGCATGGGTCGCGATATAGCGGACCGCCGCATAATCGTTCGGCCCGGCGTGGCGGCTCATGGGGATGCGCGAGACGCCGTAAGCAAGTTTCGAGGAGAGGGCGGCGAACGCCGCTTCGGCCTTTTCGCCGCCAGTGGTGCGGTCGGCAACGATTCCGACCGCGTGTCCGCGCGCAGCCTGTTCGAGCGCTAGATCCTGCACATGACGAAAAAGCCCGCCGACCGGCGCGCGCATGACATGGAGAATGCGAAGCGGCGTCACCTGCGCGCCCAGCGTCAGAACCAGCGTTCGTGAACGGTGACGGTATCGCCCGGACGGATGCCGAAGTAGGGCGGAACGACCGCGCTCGAAGGCACGCCGTTAATGTTGCGGACCACCGTGAAGGTCGCCCTGTTGGCGCGGGCCGTGAAGCCGCCCGCGATTGCGACGGCGGTTTCTACGGTGAGATTGTTGACATAAGCATATTGGCCGGCCGCGGTGACTTCGCCGAGGATGAAGAACGGGCGATAAGCCTCCACTTCGACGGCGACATGCGGCTCGCGCACGAAGCCGTTTTTCAGCTTGTGCGCAATGTTCGAGGCTACCTGTTGCGTGGTCAGGCCGCGTGCATCGACCGAGCCGATCAGCGGCATGAAGATGCGACCGGAGCTATCCACGGCATACGAATTGGTGAGGCCTTCCTGTCCGAATACCACCACGCGCAGCCTGTCGCCGCCATCGAGCGTATAGGGCGCGTCGAAGGCGGGATCGATCGCCGGAGGCGGACCCATGGTCCCGCAGGCGGCGAGCGAAAGCGCGAGCAAAAGAAGGGCGGCCGGGCGGAAAATCATGCGCGGACTGAGCTTTCTTGGTTGCCAATTTCTTACCGCGGTATGGTTAACGAAAACTGACTCCGCCGCTTTCCTTCCCGAAGGGCGGGCTTTTAACCCGATGGCAACCCTAATGATTTCTTATGCGGGCTGAAGTCGTGTGGAGTCGTTCTCAGCCAATGCGCAGCCAGTCACCTTCAATTGCCGCAGAGTCTCCGGCTTCCCGGGCTACCGAATCGGAGCTCGATCTGTCGGCGCTGGGCCGGGCACTCTGGGCCCGCAAACTTCCCATTCTCGTCGTGACGCTTGCGGCGGCCGTGCTGAGCTACGCCGCGGTGAGCACCATTACGCCGCGCTTCAAATCCGAAGCCAAGGTACTGATCGAGAACCGCGAGACGCCTTATAATCAGGCGCAACTCGACCGCAATCAGCCCACGCCCGTCGATCGGACGCTGCTCGACGCGGAAGCGGTGCAGAGCCAGGTGCAGCTTGCGCTGTCGCGCGATCTTGCGCGCAACATTATTCGCGATCTGAAATTCGCGGAGCGCCCGGAATTCAATCCCGCAAGCGGCGGCTCCATTCTGAACAACCTGCTCGGTCTCGTAGGATTGGGCCGCAGTGCCACTACCGCAAGCGAGGAAGAGCGGATTCTCGAGCGCTATTTCGAGCGGCTCAGTGTTTTTCAGGTCGACAAGTCCCGCGTCATCTCGATCGAGTTTCAGTCCGAGGATGCGGCTTTTGCCGCGCGGGTCGCAAATGCAGTCGCTGAAGGCTATCTCAAGCTGCAGCAACAGGCGAAGCAGGATGCGATCCGTCAGGCAGGGCAGTGGCTCTCCGGCGAAATCGACCGGCTGCGCACACGGGTCGCGGAAGCGGAATCGAAGGTCGAACAGTTCCGCATCAACTCGAACCTTTATGTCGGTCCGAACAACAATTCGCTCAGCGCACAGTCGCTTGGCGACCTGAATACGCAGCTGGCGCAGGCGCGTACCAAGAAAGCGGACGCCGAGACCAAGGCTCGCCTCATCCGCAGCATTCTCGCCAGCGGCCGCCCGGTCGAGACCAGCGAAGTGCTGAACTCCGAACTCATCCGCCGCCTCAACGAGCAGCGCGTGACGCTGCAGGCGCAGCTTGCCGAGCAATCCTCGACGCTGATGGAGCGCCATCCGCGTATCAAGGAATTGCGCGCGCAGATCGCCGATCTCGAGACGCAAACAAGGGCTGCCGCCGACAAGCTGGCCCGCAGTTTCGAGAACGATGCGCGGCTTGCGTCCGCGCAGGCGGATGCGATCCTGAATACGCTCGATCAGCAGAAGAAGATGTCCGGCACGCTCAATGCGCAGGATGTGCAGCTTCGCGCGCTGGAGCGCGATGCGAAGTCCCAGCGCGATCTGCTGGAGACCTATCTTTCCCGCTATCGCGACACCGTTTCACGCGAGGCACCGGAAGCCGTGCAGCCCGATGCGCGGATCATTTCGCGGGCACAGCCTTCGATCAAGGTGCACTTCCCGAAGAAGCTGCCGATCGTTTTCATCGCGACACTTGGCGCGCTGATCCTGATGATCGGCTTCTTCGCGACCTCGCTTCTGTTGCGTGGTGAGGTCTATCGCGACGTGAAGCCTGCGCCGCGGCTGGTCGAGGCGGAAGAAGCGCCGACCGCGCCGGAATTCCCGAAGCAGCATGCTGTCGCGGCGGAGCGGGCTGCTGGCGCAGACGCCGGGCCGCTCGCGGAGCAGGTGCGGCTGATGGGGCGCGGAATTGTCGTCGTCACGCGGGCAGGGCGGGTTGCCTCATCCGAGCTTGCGTTCGACCTCGTCAAGCAACTCTCCGAAGGCGACGCGCGCGTGCTCTTCGTCGATCTCGATGCGGAAGCGGGCGTTAGTCAGAAAGCCGGCGTGCGCACGGGTATCGGCGATCTACTGCTCGGCAACGCGACCTTCAGTGCTGCGATCGAGCGCGATCCGCAATCGCGCGTGCATATTCTCGGTATCGGGCGTGTCATGCCGGACATGGCGGCAATTCTTTCAGCGGATCGCCTTGCGATCGTGCTCGGCGCGGTCGCGCAGAGTTACGATCACGTCATCATCGCGACGCCGAGCCTGATCCATTACTCCTACGCGTCGCGCCTTGCGCGCTTTGCGCGCGGCACCATCGTCGTGACCCCGGAGGACAACACTGCGCCGGGCATCGCCGCGGCCGATGCGCTGGGAGCGATGGGATTCGAGAACGTCGCGGTGGTGGCAATTGCTCCGGAGAAGCCGACGCCGGCAGCGCCGGACGTGGTTGCCGCCTAGCGCGAGAACAGGCCGCGGACGGTTTTCGCGGCTTTCCAGAGCGCGGGCGTCGCTTTCACGAAACGCTTCAGCCCGCCTTGCGCGCGCAGGATCTGCACGATTGCCTGTCCCTTCGGTGACAGCGGAATGAAGCTGTCGAAAAGGTCCTCGCTCTCGGTGCAATAGACGCGCTTGTATTCGGCGTCGCCGACGCCGAGATCCATGATGGCAAAGCCGCGGTCGGCGGCGTTTGCGACCGCATGGGAGAGGGTGATGATACCCGGGCTCCAGCGCGCGTTTTCGCTCGCGGTATAGGAGCTGATCATGGTGGAGAGGCGGCGGCCGTCTTTAACCGCGGCGTAGAGCGCCAGCACTTCGCTTTCGCATTCGACCGCATGGATTTCCAGCACACGCGACGACGCCGCGTCGCGCAGGAATGCCTCCACTTCCGGCTCCTCAAAGGGGTTCGGGATTTTCAGCGCGGTCATGTAGTCGCGCTTCTGGGCGAAGAATGCGTCCATGCAGCGCGTGATCTCTTCGGCGCTGGTTGCGACGAAGTAGCGATAGCCGGGAAGTTTCGCGAGCTTCTTTTCCTTGCCGCGAATGCGGCCGCGATAGCTCGACGTGAGCTGACGGAGCAACACGGCTTCGCCCTTCTCGCCGAGTTGCAGCCGATAGCCCGCGCTCGGCGATGGTTGATGCGGAAAAGCGCGCAACGGATTGTCGGCACCGTGCCATGAGTAAGGCTGGTTGTGCAGTTCGAGCGCGACGAGCGACGGCTCGGCTTCGGCAAGTGCTGCGAACAACTGTACGACGAAATCGCGCGAGAACGTCTCGCCGCGTCGCCACAGACCGAAATTATAATTGGCGTGCTTCCCGGCGAGGAAGGAGCCTACCGAAAACGGCCCGCGTGCGAACCGGCCGAGCGGCAAGAGGCAAAGCGGATTGTCCTGCGCATCAAAAGCGAGCGCGATCAGGGGCGTGACATCTTCTTTTGCGCCGATATGGCGGTGCCAGCGCTCAAGAAAATCGAACTGCTGATAGGGAGTGAAGTCGGCGTCGCGTTCGAAGGACCGCCAGATCGCTTCAACGGAAGCGAAGTCGCGATAGAGTGCGAAGCGCGCGAAACCTGCGCCGGTGGCTGCGGGGTTCGTGGCGGGGGCTGAGATGGTCTTGACGCGCGGAAGCAAGATGGTAACGCCTTTCCCGTTGTTCCCTCGGGTTTCCGGCATGATTGCAAAGAATTCTCAATAATCCGTTGGCAGATTGCTTGAAATCCGGGAATGATTAAGTCATTGGCAGAGCTATGAATTTGCGAAACGCCGCCATCCGCGCGACCCTTGAAGGGCTCTATTTCAGCGGTGCCTCCCGGCTATTGGGACCGCTTTCCTCCGGCATCGGCACGATTTTCACGCTGCATCACGTGCGGCCGGAGAAAGCCGACGCCTTTCAACCGAATGCGCTTCTGGAGATCGAGCCGGACTTTCTCGAGACCCTGATCGAGTACCTGCGCTACAAGAAGATCGATCTGGTTTCGCTCGGCGAGGTGCGCCGGCGTCTGCGCGAACAGGATTACAGCAACCACTTCGTCGCCTTCACGCTGGACGACGGGTATCGCGATAATCTCGAATTCGCCTGGCCGATCTTCAGGAAGCACGACGTTCCGGCCACGCTCTTTATCGCCAGCAGCTTTCCCGAAGGTCAGGGCTTCCTGTGGTGGACGCTGCTGGAGCGGGTGATCGCGTCAAGCGATCGCGTCGAGATCGAGATGCAGAAAGGTGTCACGCGCGTATTCGATTGCGCGTCGCCGGAGGCCAAGCAAAAAGTTTATGAAGAGATTTACTGGTGGCTGCGCGGGCTTTCGGACGAGACGGCGCTGCTTCAAGCCGTAACCACGCTTTGCGAACGATACAACGTCGATCCGCTCGGCCCCTGCAAAGAGCTTTGCATGAAGTGGGACGAATTGAAAACGCTGAGCGCCGAGCCGCTGATCAATATCGGCGCGCATACTGTCAGCCATCCCATGCTGAAGAAATGGGATGCCGAGACGGTCAAGCGCGAACTCATGCAGAGTGGCGCGGACATCCAGCGGGCGCTTGGCAAGAAGCCGGTGGATTTTGCCTATCCGGTCGGCGACAAGACTTCTGCCGATGCGCGTGAATTTTCGCTGGCGAAGGAAGCCGGCTACGAACTTGCAGTCACGACGCGGCCCGGCGTGATTTTCCCTGAACATCGCGAACACATGACGGCGTTGCCGCGGGTTTCGCTGAACGGTTACTTCCAGAAAATCCGATACGCCGATGTGCTGCGCTCGGGCGTGCCTTTTGCTTTGCGTAACTGCTTCCGCCGTCTGGACGTCGCGTAAACTTTCTTATTACGCTAGCGATCGGGTCGCGCCATCCAGCGGACCAAGAGGCCCGCGGGCAGCACCCAGACCAGGCCGAGAAACAGGAAGACCAGGAACTGCGCGTAACCGGGCAGTTCCACGACGCGGCCCTGCGCGACCAGCATGCCGAACAGCGCCCAGAAGATCACGAGCGCCAGCATCAGAACGGTGCCGATCAGTTTTCGGGTGCGCTGGCGCATGAGGAGGTGCGGCTTTCGGTGCGTTGCGGGAAAAGGTGCCGCTCTATAAACCTCGCGCGCCTCCTTGTTAATCGGGATAAGCCGCCGAAGATGCCGCAGATCATGGACCCCATGCGCGACGTGCGCCGCTGGCTATGGGTGATCGCCGCGCTGGTCGCCGCCATGGTCATGGTCGGTGGGGCGACGCGGCTGACCGGCTCCGGCCTTTCCATCACGGAATGGAACGTCGTCACCGGCGTATTTCCGCCGCTGACCGACGCTGGCTGGCTCGCGGAATTCGAGAAGTACAAGGCGATCCCGCAATATCAGGCCATCAACAAGGGGATGAGCCTCGCCGAGTACAAGTTCATCTATTTCTGGGAATGGGCGCACCGGCTGCTTGGCCGCATCGTCGGCTTTGCCTTTGCGCTGCCGCTCGCGTTCTTCTGGTGGCGCGGGAAGATCGATCGCGCGCTCGGCTGGAAGCTCGTGCTGTTGCTCGTTCTCGGCGGGCTGCAGGGTGTCGCCGGCTGGTGGATGGTGGCGAGCGGACTTTCGGTGCGCACCGATGTCAGCCAGTACCGGCTTGCGGTGCACCTGACGCTCGCCTGCATCATCTTCGTCGGGTTGGTCTGGGTCGCGACGACGCTTCTGCCGAAGCGGAAGGATATGGGGCGGAGAGGGAAGATCTTCGCAAGCGTGCTGATCCTGCTTTCGCTAGTGCAGGTCTTTCTAGGCGCGATCGTTGCCAAGACCAACGCGGGCCTGACGTTCAACACCTGGCCTTTGATCGACGGCGTGTTTCACCCGAGGCGCGAGCAGCTATTTCTGCTTGAGCCGTGGTGGCGCAACATTTTCGAGAACGTGCTGGCGGTGCAGTTCAACCACCGCATGATGGCCTACGCCTTGTGGATCGCCTCGTTCGGCTACCTGATCTATCAGCGGCGCAAGGCGGCCGAGCTGCAGGCGACGATCCTCTATCTGTTGATTTCGGCGCAGGCCGCGCTCGGCATCGTGACACTTCTGCTCGCGGTGCCGCTGGAGCTTGGCCTTGCGCATCAGGCCGGCGCCGTCGTGGTGCTTGCTTATGCCAGCTACCACGCGGCGAGGTTAGGCGATCTCAACAACACCCGCCTTCGCGGGGCATGACGAGAAGCCGCTTTAAGCGTTCAGCCCCTTTTCCAGATCGGCGATGATGTCCTCGACATCCTCGATGCCGATCGACAGGCGGACTACATCCGGCCCGGCGCCGGCGGCGATCTTCTGCTCGTCGCTCAGTTGCTTATGCGTGGTCGATGCCGGATGAATGATGAGCGATCGCGTATCGCCGATATTGGCAAGGTGCGAGAACAACTCCACGTTCGAGACGAGATTGACGCCCGCGTCGAAGCCGCCCTTGAGACCGAAGGTGAAGACCGCACCTGCGCCCTTCGGCGAATATTTCTGCTGGAGCGCGTGATATTTGTCCGTCTTCAGGCCGGCGTAGCGCACCCACGCTACCTTTGGATGCTTGCTCAGATATTCCGCGACCTTGAGCGCATTGTCGGAATGCTTCTGCATGCGAAGCGGCAGCGTTTCGATGCCGTTGATGATTAGGAAGGCGTTGAAGGGCGAGAGCGCCGGACCAAGATCGCGCAGCCCAAGAACACGCACGGCAATCGCGAAGGCAAAGTTGCCGAAGGTTTCGGCGAGCACGATGCCGTTATACTCGGGCCGCGGTGCCGATAGCATCGGATAGCGCTTGTTGCCGATCCAGTTGAACTTGCCGCCATCGACGATCACGCCCGCGATCGAATTGCCGTGACCGCCGAGGAATTTCGTCGCCGAGTGGATGATGATATCCGCGCCATGCTTGAACGGCTGGATCAGGTAGGGCGAGGCCATCGTGTTGTCGACGATCAGCGGCACGCCGGCCTTGTTCGCGATCTTCGCGATGCCTTCGATGTCGATGACGACGCCACCGGGATTGGCGAGCGACTCGATGAAGATCGCCTTGGTTTTCGGCGAGATCGCCTTTTCAAAGGAGGAGAGGTCGTCGGTGTCGGCCCAGACTACCTTCCAGCCGAAATTCTTGATCGAATGGCCGAGCTGGTTGATCGAACCGCCATAAAGACGGTTGGCGGCGACCACTTCGTCGCCCGGCTCCATCAGCGCATGAAAGACGAGGATCTGTGCGGCGTGACCGGACGCGACCGCGAGTGCTCCGGTGCCGCCTTCGAGGGCTGCCACGCGCTGTTCGAGGACGTTGTTCGTCGGATTGCCGATGCGCGTATAGATGTTGCCGAACGCCTGCAGGCCGAAGAGCGAGGCGGCGTGCTCCACGTCATCGAAGACGAACGAAGTGGTCTGGTAGATCGGCGTCGCGCGCGCGCCGGTGGTCGGATCAGGCTGCGCGCCCGCGTGGATTGAGAGGGTGGCAAAACCGGGTTCGCGTTCGGACATGGATCGTTTCCTTCTCTTGATGATAACACTCACAAATAATGTGAATAATATCAAAGATCGTAATCTGTGTGTGATTTACGCAGAACGTAGGCTGGTGGTCAACTGCGCCTAGTTTCCAATAGTTGGGCCGGTTGATCACCACCAGCGGTGCCAAAATCGCGGCCACGGAATATCGAGTATTCGGTGCCAGCCATTTTTTGGTTCAAGCATAACCCACCAACTGCAATTTGCGGCTTCGGCGGAGATTGCGATCCTGCTGAGATCGACGAGAAATCTTTGATCGTCGTCAGAGAAACGGCCGTATCGCGACAGACGATCTAACCAAAATCTTTCGCTTTCGATAGTTTCGGGGTCGAGATCATTTTTAAGTTCCCGTGCAAGTGCTTGCACATGTGATCGGAGAGACTCGGCAGTCGCCAATTCTGACATCACGCCAATAATCTCGCGCCAACCTTCCCCGGGCATTTCTTCGGGATCGGGATTTAGCAATACTCGTCCTAACGTGGGCGTGTACATCCATCGTCGATGGTTCTTCACTCGCGAGGGGCAGACGAAGGCGCTCTTCAGCAAAATTTTCCGAGATTGATCGTACAGGTCAAAATCAGATCGCGACCAAAACGCGGGGGATGCATACCGAACAACCGCTTTTCCGCGAACACGGCTTTGCAATTGCATGAGCGCCGTCTGTTGATGTGGAGTAATGCGAACCTCAAAATAGGGTTCGCCCAAGCGTGTTCGATATAGCGAGTGCGATCCATCCTGAAATGTAGGCCGCTTGAACTGTAGAAACAAACTACAGAGACGGCCGGGAATTTGATCGTGAAATTGTGGGGGCAAGGAAGGCCACAATATTGGCGATAGAGTAACACGTCGCGGTATCTGGACGCTTAAGATTCGCCAAATGGCATGAGCGTTTTCAGGGTCGAAAGCCCCATCGATACCGATATACGCTTCGATGGATTGCGCCGGAACGAACGGGCTAACTCCGCCGAATGCAAGTTCCAACTGCACGGCAGCTTCGTACTGGCGCTCCGCAAACTGAGTCTTTTTCATAAATGGGTAGCCGGCGAATGAAGAAAGCTAATTTCGCAAGCCTATCACAGGTTAGCCCTTTGGCCCCATCTTCTGCCCGATCGAAAGCCGCTGCACGCCGCCATCCAGCCGCTTCGGGCGCTTGGAGGAAAGCACGCGCGTATTCACGCCGGCCCAGTTGATCTCGCCGGAGAGGCGGCCGTATTCGATCTTGGGGCAGCGATCCATTACGACTTTCATGCCGGATTCTTCGGCGCGTTTGGCGGCTTCGTCGTTCTTCACGCTCAACTGCATCCAGAACACTTTGGGGAGCGGGGAGAGCGCAAGCGCCTCGTCGAGAATGCCGGGCACGGCGTCAGACGAACGAAACACGTCGATCATGTCGATCGGCTCCGGAACGTCCGCGAGCTTCGCATAAGCTGTGATGCCCGCGATCTCGCCGCCGCCCTGGCCGGGATTGATCGGGAAAACCTTGTAGCCGCGCTCGGCGAGATACTTCACCACGAAATGGCTCGGGCGATTGTCCTTTGGCGACGCGCCGACGACCGCGACCGACTTCACGTCGTGCAGGATCGAGCGGATGTAGCTGTCGTCGTATTTGTCGTGGTTCATTTTTCTATTCCGGAAGATCAGCGATCTTCCCATTTCGGTTCGCGCTTTTCGACGAAGGCACTGACGCCTTCCTCGGCGTCGCGCGCCAGCATGTTCTCCGTCATCACCTGCGCGGTGTAGCGGTACGCGCCTTCGAGGTCGAGTTCGCGCTGCCGGTAGAACGCTTCCTTGCCGACTTTCAGCGTGTAGGCGGATTTGGATGCGATCTTGTTCGCAAGCTGAAATGCCTCGTGGCGTTCGCTTTCGGGATCCACCACGCGGTTGATCAGGCCCATCTCGTAGGCGCGCTGCGCGCTGATAAGATCGCCGGGCAGGAGCATTTCCATCGCCTGTTTGTTCGAGACGTTGCGCGATAGCGCGACCATCGGCGTCGAACAGAACAGTCCGATATTCACGCCCGGCGTTGCGAACTGCGCGTTCATGGACGCCACCGCGAGATCGCAGGAGGCCACAAGCTGCGCGCCGGCAGCACTCGCTGTGCCGCCGACGGCGGCAATCACGGGCTTCGGAAGATGCACGATCGACATCATCATCTTCGCGCAGCTTTCGAACATGTGCTGGAAGAAGGCGCGCCCCTTGTCGGGGTCGGCGCGATGCGCTGTCATTTCCTTCATGTCGTGTCCGGCGCAGAAGCCCGGACCGTTCGCGGCGAGGATGACGACGCGCACGTTCTTGTCGTCACCCGCCTTCGCGATTTCGCTGCTCAGCGTATCGATCATCTCCTGCGAGAGCGAGTTTCGCGCAGCGGGACGATTGAGGATCAAGAGCGCGACCGGGCCGCGGTCTTCGCGCAGAATGATCGGGGAGGCGCCTGCCTTGGCGGCACCTGCGGATTGCGGCGTCATTTGTCAGCTTTCCGGCTTCTCGTTCTTCGGTCTGCACTGTATCCCAAAATAAAACGGGAGGAATTCGTGGCTGCCATGCAACTGAAAATGACGGTCGAAGAGCTGCGCGCCTATCTTGCAGAGGTGTTCCCGCAGGCCTATGCGCCGGGAAAGCTGAACCAGATCGTATCCGTCACGCCGGGCACGGCCGTGGTGCAGTTTACCGCGGGCGAGCGGCATCTACGGCCGGGCGGCACGGTATCGGGGCCGACCATGATGGGGCTCGCCGACGGCGCGATCTATGTCGCGATCCTTGCGGTCATCGGGCCGGTCGCGCTGGCCGTGACTACGAGTTTTACCTGCAATTTCCTGTCGAAGCCGGGGCCGGGGGATCTCGTCTGCGAGGTCAAAATCCTGAAGCTCGGCAAGCGGCTGGTGGTGGCGGAGGCCTCCATTCGCGGCATCAACGACGAAGACCCGGCCGCGCATGTCGTTGCGACCTATTCGATTCCGCCGCGATAACAGGACTTAGCGCAAGGTATCAAAATACCATATTTATAAGCCATTGAAATATAACGATTATATTTCAATGAAGCGCTTGACGGCTGCGCGCGGCTTTCATAGAACCCGCGCCAACGAATTCCCATCTAAGGAAAAACGTCATGTCCACCTTCGTGGCGAAGCCCGCCGAGGTCGAGAAGAAATGGGTGCTGATCGATGCATCCGGTCTCGTCGTCGGCCGTCTCGCGACCCTCATCGCCATGCGCCTGAAAGGCAAGCATAAGGCGATCTACACGCCGCACGTCGATTGCGGCGACAACGTCATCGTAATCAACGCCGAGAAGGTCGTCTTCACGGGCAAGAAGCTCGAGAAGAAGGTCTATCACCACCACACCGGATACATCGGCGGTATCAAAGAGCGCTCCGCCAAGATGATCATGGAAGGTCGCTTCCCTGAGCGCATTCTCGAGAAGGCCGTCGAGCGCATGCTCAAGCGCGGCCCGCTCCACCGCAAGATCATGGGCAACCTGCGCGTCTATAAGGGCGACAAGCACCCGCACGAAGCGCAGAACCCCGAAAAGCTCGATATCGCAAAACTCAACCGCAAGAATGTGGGGGCCGTCTGATGGCCGAAACCGTTCAATCCATGGAAGGCCTCGCCGCGCTGAAGAACAGCCAGGCGGAAGAAGCGCCGGTCCACGTTCAGAAGCTCGACAAGCAGGGCCGCGCTTATGCAACCGGCAAGCGCAAGGATGCGGTCGCTCGCGTCTGGCTGAAGCGCGGTTCGGGCAAGATCACCGTTAACGACCGCACCGTCGAAGTGTACTTCGCGCGTCCGGTGCTGCGCATGATCATCCAGCAGCCGTTCGTCGCGTCGAACCGCGGCGGCCAGTATGACGTGGTCTGCACCGTTTCCGGTGGCGGTCTCTCCGGTCAGGCCGGCGCGCTGCGCCATGGCGTTTCGCGCGCGCTGACCTTCTTCGAGCCGGAGCTGCGTGGCGTCCTCAAGAAGGGCGGCTTCCTCACCCGCGACAGCCGCGTGGTCGAGCGTAAGAAGTACGGCAAGAAGAAAGCCCGCCGCAGCTTCCAGTTCTCGAAGCGCTAAGCGCCTCGAAAAGCCGAACAATCTTCACGAGGGCGGGAGCAATCCCGCCCTCGATTTATTTTGGTCTCGGCATATTCGCTCGGATTATCCGTCGCGAATTGAGTCTTCGTTTACCGAAGCTCTCAAGCAAATCGTAGGAGGCTGTGTGCGAGTGTCGCGGTAGGGGGATACGGCCGATGATGCTCCACGTTCCGACAGTTTACGCGATGACCCTGATGGTCGCCGCGTTGCTCGGATTCCTGCTGATCTCAGTCTGGTTTCAGAACCGCGAAGTGCGCGCGATGCTCTGGTGGGGTACTGGAAATCTTGTGCTGGCGCTCGGCTTGTGGCTGCTCACCATGCGCGGTCAGCTCGACCAGTTCTACACGATCGCGGTTGCGTTCTTTCTTATCTTTACCGCGTCCGCGATGTTTGTGAGGGGCGCCCTCGACTTCAACCGCATCCGGCTTCACCCGCTTTATCTCGCGATCGGCCCGGCGCTGTGGCTTGTCGTTTGCCAGATTCCGGAGTGGTACGGTTCTGTCACGGCCCGGACGGTTTTTCTCTCGGTCGTGGTCAGCGTGAATATGCTCGGTTGCGCGGTGGTATTCTTCGCCGGGCGTGCCGAGCGCGTGATGTCCCGGTGGCCCCTGATCATGCTTTTCGCGAGTATCGGCATTTTATTTGCCGTGCGCGTGCCGCTCGCAATCTTGTATCCGCTGGAGCAACGCGCGACCAACACGGTCGAGGCGCTGCAAACGCCTTGGTATTCCACCACGAGCGCGATCGTTCTTGCTCTCATCACGGCCATGGCGTTTCTCATGCTAGCGACCGTGAAGGAGCGGGCGGAACTTATTCAAAAGCGCGCGGCCGATACCGATCCGCTGACCGGACTACTGAACCGGCGTGCATTCCTCGAAGCCGCCGAGAAGGCATTCAAAGGCCGGGATGCGTCGCTTGCCATGCTCGATCTCGATCGTTTCAAGCGGATCAACGACCGCTTCGGACACGAGATCGGGGACGACGCGCTCATGAAGTTCGCGGCGACCGTCCGTCTTCATCAGGGCGAGGAATGGGTCATCGGGCGGCTCGGCGGGGAAGAGTTCGCGGTTGTCGCAAATGAACATGGCGCGGATCTCCATTCGCGGATCGATGCCATTCGCGCCGCCTTCGAAACGGCGGCAGCGACCATCGCGGGCGAAGAAGTCGAAGCGACGTTCAGTGCGGGCGTCGCGGGCGGACGCGGCCGTTCGATTCGTGAACTGATGCGAGATGCGGACAAGGCGCTCTATCTTGCCAAGGCGGGCGGCAGAAACCGTATTGTCGCGCATGACGACGCGGTGGAGTTGAGCCTCCCGCATGAAAGAAATGCCGCGCGGAAATCATACGCAGCCTGATTGATTCAAATTGTATTGAATCGCGCCCCTGTTCCGTAGGCTTTTTTCGCTAGAAGCGAGGCAGGGAAAACTACGAAAGTGGCGGCGCGCGTGCTCGATCTCGACGTTCGAACGCTTTTTATCGTTTCGATCTCAGTCACACTGGTGCTGGGCTTCCTGCTGCTGTTCGCCTGGTATCAGAATCGCGAAATCCGGGCGCTGAGCTGGTGGAGCATGAGCCACTTCGTGATGTGCGCCGGCGCCGGTCTGCTCGGCGCGCGCGGTTTTATTCCCGATGTGATTTCGATCGATATGGCCAATGTCATGATCCTCTTGTCGTGCGGGATCGGCTGGGGCGGCGCGCGCCTGTTCGACGACCGGACCGTGCCCATGTCCGGCGTGCTGGCGGGCGCTATCCTCTGGCTTCTTGCCTCGCAAATACCGGGCCTGAGCGATTCCGTGAACGCGCGGATCATGCTGAGCTCCGTGATCATCTCGATCTATTCGATCGGCACCGGCTGCGAAATCTGGCGCGGACGCCGCGTCGAGCCGCTGATCTCGCGCTGGCCGCTCAGCGCCACGCAGTTCGTGCACGGCGCGGTCTATGCACTGCGCATCTGGCTCGTGTTCGCTTTCCCCGTATCGCCCGGCGCGTCGTTCTTTTCGGCGATCTGGTTCAGCATTATCGCGCTGGAGTCGCTGCTTTATCTGATCGTCTCGTCCTTCATGATCCTCGCCATGGCGAAGGAGCGTAGCGAGCTCGTGCACAAGACCAACGCGATGCTCGATCCCTTGACCAATATTCCGAACCGCCGCGCGTTTCTGGATGCCGCGATGCGCCGCATGCGGCAGCGTCAACGCAACCCCGAGCCGGTCACCGCGCTCCTCTTCGACCTCGATCATTTCAAGTCGATCAACGACCGCTTCGGCCATTCGGTCGGCGACGAAGTGCTGCGCCTGTTCACGGCAAGGGCGGCGGCGGAATTCCGCTCCACCGACATCATGGGCCGTCTCGGCGGCGAGGAGTTCGGTGCATTGCTGTTCGGCGCAGGCGAGGGAACCGCCGTCGCGACCGCCGAGCGCATTCGCCGCGCGTTGATGGTCGCTACCGCGGACATCAGCGGCAAGCATGTCGATGCGACCGTGAGCGTCGGCATTGCCGTGCTTCCCGTCGATAAGGTGGAAGACGTCTCGCAGTTGCTCTCCCGCGCGGATACCGCGCTCTATCTCGCGAAGGAACGCGGACGCAACCGCGTCGAAGTTGCAGGGCGGTCGATGCCCGTTGCGCCAGTGGAGCCGGAGGAGGAGTTCTCGGTGCCCGTGCTTCCGGTCCCGGCGCTGCGGATGGTAAGTCCCGCGGTCGCTCCGGCCGTCGCCGAGTGGAGCGAGGAAGACATTATCGAATGGGTCGAGCCGCAGCAGCTTCGCGTGGCCTTGAAATAGGATTGTCCGCGGTCCGCTGCTTCAACTTTTAAGCAATTCGGGGAAAGTTAAGTAAACGGGCTGCGCTATCCTCCCGGCAACAAAGAATTTCCAACGCGCGGCGGAACATGGTTCTGGACATTCCAACGCTGGTCGTCGTCTCGATCTTCGTGACGGCGGTACTGGGGTTGCTTCTAATCTTTGCCTGGATACAGGACCGGAGCATTCAGGCGCTCGGCTGGTGGGGCGCGGCCTATCTGGTGGGCGGGTTCTCCGCGGGCATGCTGAGCCTGCAGCAATTCATCGCGAATCCTGTCCTCATCGATTTCTCCAGCGCGCTCTTATTCGTCGCTTGCGGTATGTCGTGGACGGGCGCGCGCGTGTTCGACGGCAAAAGCGTGCAACCCTTTCCGATGGCAGCGGGCGCGATCATATGGCTGATCGCGTGCCAGATCCCGGGGTTTTCAGAGTCCTCTATCGGCCGCATCGTCGTAAGCTCGCTGATCATCTCCAACTATACGCTGTTCACCGCGTTCGAAATCTGGAGCGGGCGGAGCGAGCGGCTGAATTCGCGCTGGCCTGCGGTCATCGTGATTACACTGCATGGCGTCGTGTTCCCGTGTCAGGTGCCGCTCACCATGGTGCTGCCGGGAGACCGGATCGCAGCCACGCTGACCAATGGATGGATCGCGACGCTTGCAATCGAGTCGCTGCTCTATTCGATCGCGGCTGCGTTCATTCTGCTCGAGATGGCGAAGGAGCGGACCGAGCGCGTCCACAAGGAGGCGGCGTTCATCGACCCACTGACCGGCGTGAACAACCGCCGCGCGATCACCGAATTCGCAAAGCAGATTCTCTCGCGCGACGTGCGCCCGACCAAGCCGATGGCGATTTTCATGTTCGACATCGACAAGTTCAAATCGATCAACGACACTTTCGGGCATCCGGTCGGCGACAAGGTCATCAAGCTGCTCGCCACGACCGCCAAGAAAACGCTCCGTCAGACCGACGTATTCGGGCGGCTCGGCGGAGAGGAGTTCGCGGCCTTTCTTAGCAACACCGACGAGAAGGGCGCGATCATTGCCGCGGAACGTGTCCGCCTCGCGTTTCTGGAGGCCGCGAAAGTGGTCGATGGCATCGCGATCGGCGCTACCGTCAGCGTCGGCGTCACCTTCACGACCAACTACCAGGACGAGGTGGACCATCTGCTGTCCCGCGCGGACGAGGCGCTCTACGAGGCGAAGAATTCCGGGCGCAATCGCGTGATGATCCGCAGCGAGAACAACATGCAGGTCAATGCGGGAAGTATCGTTCCGGACATGGAACTGGAAGCCGCGCCGGCCGGCGTTACCACTCATTAACCCTGACGCGCTACGCTTGTCGTCATGGCAAGTGTCGCGTCCCAGAATCTTTCGGCAGAAGCCGCCCGTCTCGAAGCGATCGCGCTCGGAGCGGGTGAGGCGCTGGCCTGTACGCATGACAACGCCGAAGAGCTGCATCAATCGCTGATCCGCGAATTCTTCGAACGCAAGCAGAAGCGCGGCGTGTGGGCCCGCATGCGTTCTTTCAGCCTGTTCTCGCTGTAACGCTCGCGGCCTTCCAAAACCCTCCTGACCAACAAAAAGGGCGCTTCTTTCGAAGCGCCCCTTGAAGTTGGACCGCGCGCTCCCCCGAACGCGCGATCTCAGGAGGATAGGCTCAATACGAGTAGTACATCTCGAATTCGACCGGGTGCGGCGTCATCTCGAAACGCTCCACATCCTGCATCTTCAGCGCGATGTAGCTGTCGATGAAGTCCTCGTCGAACACGCCGCCGGCTTTGAGGAACTCGTTGTCCTTGCGCAGGCTGTCGAGCGCTTCGCGAAGCGAACCGCACACCGTCGGAATCTTCTTCAGTTCCTTCGGCGGCAGATCGTAGAGATCCTTGTCCATGGCCGCCCCCGGATCCATCTTGTTCTTGATGCCGTCGAGGCCGGCCATCAGCATGGCGGCGAAGCACAGATAGGGGTTCGCCATCGGATCGGGGAAACGGACTTCGACGCGCTTTGCCTTCGGGTTCGAGGTGAAGGGAATGCGGCACGAGGCCGAGCGGTTGCGCGCCGAATAGGCGAGCAGCACCGGTGCTTCGTAGCCCGGCACCAGCCGCTTGTAGGAGTTGGTGGACGGATTGGTGAAGGCGTTCAGCGCCTTCGCGTGCTTGATGATGCCCGCGATGTAGGAGAGGCAGGTATCCGACAGACCGGCGTACTTGTCGCCGGCGAAGGTCGGCGTCGAGCCCTTCCAGATCGACTGGTGGCAGTGCATGCCCGAGCCGTTATCGCCATAGATCGGCTTAGGCATGAAGGTCGCGGTCTTGCCATACATGTTGGCGACCTGGTGGATGCAGTACTTATAAATCTGCATGTGGTCGGCCATCGTGGTCAGCGTGCCGAACTTCAGGCCGAGTTCGTGCTGGGCGGAAGCGACTTCGTGGTGATGCTTTTCCACCTTCGCGCCCATGCGCGCCATGGCGCCGAGCATTTCCGAGCGCATGTCCTGCGCGGAATCCTGCGGCGGCACCGGGAAGTAGCCGCCCTTGGTGCGGATGCGGTGACCGAGGTTGCCGGACTCGTAATCCGTCGCGGAGTTGATCGGCAGTTCGACGGAGTCGAGCTTGAAGCCGGTGTTGTAGGGGTCGGCCGCGTACTTCACGTCGTCGAATACGAAGAATTCGGCTTCGGGACCGAAATAAACGGTGTCGCCGACGCCGGACGACTTCACGAAGGCTTCGGCCTTCTTGGCGATGCCGCGCGGGTCGCGGTTATAGGGCTCGCCGGTGGTCGGCTCGAGCACGTCGCAGACGATCGAGAGCGTGGTCTCGGCAAAGAACGGATCGATGCAGGCCGTGGCCGGATCCGGCATCAGGCACATGTCGGACTCGTTGATCGCCTTCCAGCCGGCGATCGAGGAGCCGTCGAACATCGTGCCCTCGGCGA
>DAORMJ010000037.1:4719-21823 GCA_035440445.1 Xanthobacteraceae bacterium | reverse complement strand
GCGAGGGTGACGCAATGCTGGGCGAGCACGTCCAGCGACAGGCGCGGCGGCGTCCTCGCCTCCACGCGGCCCGCCTGCAAGGCCTTGCGCGCCGGGCTCTCGCGGTTGCCAACCTCGCCGCCCAGTGCTGCCAGCGCGCAGCCCGCGCCGGGATTGTCGCGATGCCGTCGCGAAAGATAGCGATCGACGATCGTGCGCAGTTCTTCCCCTTCAACCGTCGATTCTGCCGCCGCGCGCAAACTGCTTCCCGACTCGGCGAAGGAATGGCGGCAGGCCTCATCGATCAGCGCGTCTTTCGATTCGAAATGCTTGTAGAAGCCGCCATGCGTCATGCCGGCCTCCTGCATCACTTCCGCGACGCCGACGGCGGCAAGTCCGCGCTCGCGAAACAGCCTCGCGGCAATCGCCACGATACGCTCGCGATTTCCGGCGGCAACTTCGCGCGAACTGCGCATCACATTACTCCGGCCATGCAGTTTCCGAATGGATGATGAGTATCATCTAATTATTGACAGCACAACAAGGCCATGGGATTTCGCGACGGGACCATATTCCGGGAGCGCCTACGCATGAGCCTCGACGCAGCGATCACCGCGAAGCCCACGCGGCTGGAAGGCAAGCCGCTGCTTTTCTTTCTCACCTTGCTCGCCGCGCTCGGCATGCTCGCGACGAATATGTATCTCGCGTCGTTCCCCTCGCTCGGCAAAGAGCTTGCGGCGACGTCCGCGCAGGTGAAGCTGACGCTGACGGTATTTCTCCTCGGATTCGCGGGCGGGCAACTGATCGTTGGGCCCTTATCGGATCGCTACGGCCGCCGGCCGCTGCTGCTTGCCGGCCTCGTCGTCTATGCGGCGACCGGCGTCTTCATCGCGCTCTCGGTCAGCATCGAATGGATGATCGGGCTTCGCATCGCGCAGGCGGTGGGAGCCTGCACGGGCTCGGTGCTTGCGCGCGCGGTTGCGCGAGACCTCTTTTCCGGCGACGCGCTGACGCGCTCGCTCGGCCTTGTCACCACGCTCACCGCCGCCGCGCCCGGCTTTTCCCCGCTGATCGGCGGCCTCATCGAAACCTATTTCGGCTGGCGCGGCACGTTTTTGCTGCTGGCGTTCGTCGGGGTTTTTGCCGCGACCATCGTCTGGCTGCGCGTACCGGAGACGCATCGCGAGCGCGATAGCGCACCGGGGCTCGGCGCGGCCTTTGCAAGCTATCTTACGCTCCTCCGCGAGCGTTCCTTCATGGTCCCGGCGCTTGCGACCACCTGTGCGATGACCGGGCTGTTTGCGTTTTTCGCTTCCTCGCCCGGCATTTTCATCGAGCGCTTCGGCGTGCCGCCGGCGCTGTTCGGCTTCATTCCCTGCGCCACGGTCTTCGCGGTTTTCGCCGGCGGCTTCAGCGCGCCGCGGCTTGCGAAACGATGGCCGGGATATCGTCCGGTCCTGCTTGGACTGGGCATGATGATCTTCGGCAGCACGGTGATGCTCGGCATCTCCTTCGCGAATCCGGGGATGTTTCAGGTGCTCGGCGCGCTCGTCTTTTTTCTGTTCGGCATGGGGATCGTGAACCCGCTTGCGACCGTATTCGCGCTCCGCCCGTTCCCGGAAAAGGCAGGAGCGGCATCCGCCCTGATCGGCTGCTTCCAGATGGCGGGCGGCGCACTCGGTACCGCGCTCGTCAGTGCATTGCCCTATCCCGCGCTGCCGGCCTTGCCGATGGTGATGATGGGCGGGGCCGTCGCGGGCCTCCTCGTAGTTTGGCTCGGCGGCCGGGCGGGACGCTAAATTGTCCTAGTTTCCCATGGGCCAATTGTCCCAGGCTTATTCTTATGCGCCAATGACTTGAGCCTGTAGCAGTCACGGGTCTATGGTCCCGGCCCCGGCGAAAGACCCGGGACTAGGAGAGCATATGACCGACAAAAAGAACCGCAGGACGCGGCCCACCTTCACCGACCAGGAAGCACTGCAATTCCACTCGTCCGGGCGTCCCGGCAAGCTGGAAGTGATTGCGACCAAGCCGATGGCGACGCAGCGCGATCTCTCGCTCGCTTATTCGCCGGGTGTTGCCGTACCTGTCCTCGCCATTGCCGAAGACCCGAGCCGCGCCTTCGACTACACCGCCAAGGGCAACCTCGTCGGCGTGATTTCGAACGGCACGGCGATTCTCGGCCTCGGCAATCTCGGCGCACTGGCCTCCAAGCCCGTCATGGAAGGCAAGGCCGTCCTCTTCAAGCGCTTCGCGGATATCGACGCCTTCGACATCGAGCTCAACACCGAAGACCCGGAAGAGATCATCAATGCCGTGAAGCCGCTCGGCGTCACCTTCGGCGGCATCAATCTCGAGGACATCAAGGCGCCGGAGTGCTTCATCATCGAGCAGCGCCTGCGCGAAATGCTCGACATCCCGGTTTTCCACGATGACCAGCACGGCACCGCGATTATCACCGCCGCCGGCATCATCAACGCACTGCACCTAACCGGCCGCGACATCGCGACGGCGAAACTCGTCGTCAACGGCGCCGGGGCTTCGGGCATTGCTACCGTCGAGCTCCTGAAGGCGCTCGGCATGAAGCCGAACAACATCCTTCTCTGCGACACCAAGGGCGTGGTTTACAAAGGCCGCACCGAAGGCATGAACCAGTGGAAGTCGGCGCATGCCGCCGACACCAAGGCCCGCACGCTGGAAGACGCGTTCAAGGGCGCGGACATCTGCCTCGGCCTTTCCGCCAAGGGCGCCTTTACCGCCGACATGATCAAGTCGATGGGCGAAAAGCCGATCATCTTTGCCCTCGCCAACCCCGATCCGGAAATTTCCGCCGAGGAAGTGGCGCAGATCCGCGAAGACGCGATCATGGCGACCGGCCGTTCGGACTATCCGAACCAGATCAATAACGTGCTCGGCTTCCCCTACATCTTCCGCGGCGCGCTGGACGTGCGTGCAACCACGATCAACATGGAAATGAAGATCGCGGCAGCACACGCGCTTGCGCAGCTCGCGCGCGAAGACGTGCCGGATGAAGTCGCGGCAGCCTACGGCCAGCGCCCGAAATACGGCCCGGATTACATCATCCCGGTGCCGTTCGATCCGCGGCTCATCCATTATGTCCCGCCAGCAGTCGCGAAGGCCGCGATGGATACCGGCGTCGCGCGGCGTCCGATCATCGACATGGAGGCCTATACGCAGCAGCTTCGCAATCGCCGGGATCCGATCGCGGGCGTGTTGCAGCGGGTCTATGAGCGTCTGCGCCGCCAGCCGAAGAAGGTCGTCTTCGCCGAAGGCGAAGAGGAGCAGGTGATCCGCGCCGCGGTGAGCTTCGTTTCGCGCGGCCTCGGATCGGCTGTGCTCGTCGGCCGCGAAGACCGCGTCAAGGCGACTGCGAAACTCTCCGGCGTTGAATTGCCGGAGGGCGTCGAGATCCACAACGCGGCACTTTCCAAGCGCACCACCGACTACGCCAATTATCTCTATGAGCGGCTGCAGCGCGAAGGCTATCTCTATCGCGACTGCCTGCGCCTCGTGAACAACGACCGCAATCACTTCGCGGCCTGCATGGTCGCGCTTGGCGACGGCGACGCCATGGTGTCCGGCGTCACCCGCAACTATTCGGTCGTGCTCGAAGATGTGCAGCGCGTGATCGACAAGAAGCCGGGTCACCGCGTGATCGGCGTTTCCATGGTGATCTCGCGCGGCCGCACCGTGCTGATCGCCGATACCGCCGTGATCGAACTGCCGACCGCGCAGGAACTGGCGGAGATCGCAATCGAAGCAGCGGGCGTTGCGCGCCGTCTCGGTTACGAGCCCCGGGTCGCCATGCTCGCCTTCTCGAGCTTCGGTCATCCGCCGGGAGAGCGCACGCAGCACGTGAAGGATGCCGTGAAGCTCCTGCACGAACGCCGCGTCGATTTCGAAGTGGACGGCGAAATGGCGGCAGACGTTGCGCTCAATCGCGAACTGGCGGCGGCCTATCCGTTCAGCCGCCTCACCGGCCCCGCGAACGTGCTGGTGATGCCCGCGTTCCACTCGGCTTCGATCTCGACCAAGCTCTTGCAGGAGATGGGTGGCGCGACCGTGATCGGTCCGCTGCTCGTGGGCCTCGACCGCTCGGTGCAAATCGTGCCCTTGTCGGCGAAGGACTCCGATCTCGTGAACATGGCGGCGATCGCCGCCTATAATGTCGGCGGTTAGTCAGACACATCGATTGAAATAAAAAAAGGCCGGGTCACCCCGGCCTTTTTCTTTTGCTCGAAACGTCTCTGCTCAAAGCAGTCCGTTTTCGTTCGCGAGATCGCGCAGATTGCGCTCCGGCCGCGCGCCCATATGCGAAATGACTTCCGCCGCACACAGCGCACCGAGCCGCGCCGAATCGACATGCGGCAGGCCCTTCGCAAATCCGTAGAGAAAACCGGCGGCGAAAAGATCGCCCGCGCCGGTTGAGTCCACGACCCGTTCGACCGGGAACGCCGGCACCGTCTCGGTTGCTTCGCGGGTCACGACCACTGCGCCGTCTTCGCTGCGCGTGACGACGGCAATGCTCACGTCCTGACGCAACGCTTCAAGTGCTGCATCAAAATCGCTGGTCTCATAAAGGCTCTTCAGCTCGGTCTCGTTGGCAAAGAGCAGATCCACGGTCTTGTCGCGCAGCAGGCCGAGGAATTCCTTGCGGTAGCGATCGACGCAGAAAGCGTCGGAAAGCGTCAGCGCCACCGTGCGGCCGTTGTCGTGGGCGATGCCGGCTGCCTTCACGAAGGCTTCTTTCGCCTGCTTCGGGTCCCAGAGATAGCCTTCGAGATAAAGCACCTTGGCGGAGCGAATTTCATCGACCGAGATGTCATCGACGGTCAGATCCTGCGCGGCACCGAGATAGGTGTTCATGGTGCGCTGGCCGTCCGGCGTCACGAGGATATAGCAGCGCGCGGTCGAGGGGCCGTTCTCGGCCATGGGCGTCGCGAAAGCGACGTTCGTGGCGCGGATGTCGCGCGCGAAGGTATGGCCGAGTTCGTCGTTCTTCACCTTGCCGACGAAGGCCGCCGTGCCGCCCAACATCGCGACACCTGCGATCGTGTTCGCGGCAGAGCCGCCGGAAACCTCGATCACCGGTCCCATCGCATTATAGATGGCCTCGGCGCGCTTCTCGTCGATCAGCGACATTGAGCCCTTCGGCATCTTCTGGCGCTGAAGAAACTCTTCGTCGGAATGGGACAATACATCGACAATGGCATTGCCGATGCCGATGACGTCATAGCGCGTTGCGGACATTTCACTGATCTCCCCGGTATGCGGGCAGGGGGTAGCAAAGCCGGGCGGGCACTGCAATCTGGGCGAGCGCGGGGGCCTGTTTGCCTACTTGCCTCGCATGCAAGCCGCATGGCATGAGGCCAGCCGCATTCTCGCAAAGGATCAATCAGATGACCGCCTTCCACCAGCGGGTATTCTCGGGCGTTCAGCCGACCGGAAACCTTCACCTCGGCAACTATCTCGGCGCGATCAAGCGTTTCGTCGAACTGCAGGCGCAGCACGAATGCGTTTACTGCGTCGTCGACCTGCATGCGATCACAGTCTGGCAGGAGCCGGAAGAACTGACGCGCAATATCCGGGAAGTGACGGCGGCCTTCATCGCCTGCGGCATCGATCCGAAGAAACACATCGTCTTCAACCAGAGCCAGGTCTCCGGTCACGCGGAGCTTGCCTGGGTCTTCAATTGCGTCGCCCGCCTCGGCTGGCTCAACCGCATGACCCAGTTCAAGGAAAAGGCCGGCAAGGATCGCGAGAATGCGTCGGTCGGTCTTTATGCCTATCCGAACCTGATGGCGGCCGACATTCTGGTGTATCGCGCGACGCATGTGCCGGTCGGCGAGGACCAGAAGCAGCATCTGGAGCTTTGCCGCGACATCGCGCAGAAGTTCAACAACGATTTCGGCAAGCGCATTGCCGATCTTGGTCTGGGCGACGCCTTCTTTCCGCTCACCGAGCCGCTGATTTCGGGGCCGGCCACGCGCGTGATGTCGCTGCGCGACGGCACCAAGAAGATGTCGAAGTCCGATCCCTCCGACAATTCGCGCATCAACCTCACCGACGATGCCGACGCGATCGCGCAGAAATTCCGCCGCGCCAAGACCGACCCGCACCCCTTGCCTTCCACGCGCGAGGAAATGGAATCGCGGCCGGAAGCGGACAACCTGATCGGCATCTATGCTGCACTCGCCGACAAGACCGCCGATGAAGTGTTGAAAGAGTTCGGCGGCGCGCAGTTCTCGAAATTCAAGGAAGCGCTGACCGAGCTTGCGGTTGCGAAACTCGGGCCCATCGGCGCGGAGATGAAGCGGCTGACCGCGGACCCTGCACACATCGACGCCATTCTTGCGGATGGATCGGCGCGCGCGCGCGTGCTTGCGAACGAAACCATGAAGCATGTGCGCAACGTCATCGGACTGGTCGGCGGCTGATCGCGGCGAAACGTCATAACATTTCGTAGCGCTTGGCCGTGCGGCCACGGCGTGGCAGATTCTCGTCTCAACGGAATCGTGAAATGCCCCGCACGCGACAGAGCTTCGAATCCGGTCATCACCGAAAATTTCTGGTCGTCATCGACGAAACGCCCGAATGCGATCGAGCGGTTTATTATGCAAGCCGCCGCGCGGTGCGCACCGGCGGCAAGCTCGTGATGCTCGCCACCATCGCGACCGGCGAAGCCAATCAGCAATGGCTTGGCGTCGGCGAATTGATGCGCGCGGAAGCGCGCGACGAAGTCGAAAAGCGGCTCGATCATTTCTCGGCCCGCGCGCGGCATCTCGCCGGGATCGATGCGGAGCGCGTGATCCGCGAGGGCGGCAAGGCCGAAGAAATCCAGAAGCTGATCGAGGAAGACCCGGACATCAGCGTGCTCGTGCTCGCGGCAGGAACCGGCAATCAGGGGCCGGGGCCGCTGGTCTCGTCGCTCGCGAGCTCGCGTTCGGTCACCATGACCATCCCGATCACGATCGTGCCCGGCGAACTCACCGACGAAGAACTCGACGCCCTCGCCTGAGGCCCGGCTTTTCCGGCTCCCTTCCGAAACTGGTCCGGAAGCCCTACATTGACGGGTGAAGACGCTTCATCCGGCCTTAAAGGAGGCCCTCCGGCCATGTTCATTCAGACCGAGACCACCCCGAACCCCGCGACCCTGAAGTTCCTTCCGGGACGCGCGGTATTGCCGCAGGGGACCCTCGACATGCGCAACGAGGAAGAAGCCGCGCGCTCGCCGCTTGCGGCGAAACTCTTCGAGATCCCGGAAGTCTCCGGCGTGCTGTTCGGGCAGGACTTCATCTCCGTCACCAAAAGCGACGGCGAGTGGCAGCATCTGAAACCCGCGATACTCGGGGCGATCATGGAGCACTACCTCTCCAACCACCCCATTCTGAATTCAGGCGCCTCGGCGCAGACCTCCGCCGACGAAGAGTTCTTCGATGACGATGACGCATCCACCGTCGCCACGATCAAAGAATTGATTGAGACGCGGGTGCGGCCGGCGGTCGCCAACGATGGTGGGGACATCACATTCCGAGGCTACAAGGACGGTGTCGTGTTCCTGAACATGAAGGGCGCCTGCGCCGGCTGCCCCTCCTCCACCGCCACATTGAAGAACGGGATCGAGAACCTGCTTCGGCACTTCGTGCCCGATGTGCAGGAAGTCCGACCGATGTGATGAAGCGGGCCGCTTTAACAGGCGGCCCTTTTCATTTAAGAGCCTCGCAAGCCCAGAGACCGCGCATCCCATGAAAATCCTCGCGATCGATACCACACTCGACGCCTGTTCGGCGGCCGTGTTCGATTCGCAAGCCGACAAGATGCTCGCGGCGCTTTCGCACGAGATGCGCCGCGGCCACGCGGAAGCGCTGATCCCGATCATCTCCGATACGATGAAAGCGGCGGCACTCGATTTCACCGATCTCGATCGCATCGTCACGACCGTCGGCCCCGGCAGCTACACGGGCCTGCGCGTCGGCATCTCGGCTGCCAAGGGTCTTGCCATGGCGACCGGCAAGCAGACCGTCGGCGTCACGACGCTCGCGGCACTCAGCGCGCCGCTGATCGCGAAAACGGATTCGATCCCGGTTCTTGCCGCGGTCGATGCGCGGCATGGCAACGTGTTCTACCACCTCGCGGGCACCGGACATCGCGTGCTGACAAGCCCGCGGCACGCCTCGATCATGGATACGGTCCGCGCGGTCTGCAACGGACCGGTCCGCATCGTCGGGCCTGCCGCGCAATTGCTCGCCGATCACTGGCCGCGCGACGCCGCGGTGCTGCCGAACTATATCGAGGTGCGCAACAAGCCGAACATCGAGTGGGTTGCGCGGCTCGGCGCGATCACCGATCCGCTGCGTTCGCCCGCCAAGCCGCTGTACCTGCGCGCGGCCGATGTAACGCCGCAGGACTCGCATCGCATTCCGCTGCGATGATCGGGCGCATCCTGCAGTTTTTTCGCCGCCCGGAAGCGGCGATCCTTGACGCGCGTCCGAGCGACGCCGCGGCGCTCGCAGCACTGCACCGCGTATCCTTCCGCCATGGCTGGAGCGAAAGCGAGTTCGAGCGCCTGCTTTCGGATCGCGCCGCGGTCGCGCATGTCGCGCGCACGAATGGCGGACGCGGACCCGTGGTCGGGTTCGTGCTCTCGCATCGCGTGGATCAGGAAGCCGAGATCCTGCTGGTCGCACTCGCGCCCGGCGAGCGCGGTAAAGGCACCGCGACGCGTGTCCTTGCCAAACATCTTTCCCGCCTCGCAGCTTTCGGCGTCGCGCGGGTTTTTCTGGAAGTCGATGAGGGAAATGCTGCCGCGCGAAAACTCTATACGCGCGCGGGATTCTCGGAAGTTGGCCGCCGCAAGGGATATTATCGCAAGCCGGAGGGAAACGCGGCCGCTCTGATATTGGCCCGCAATCTCAACGGATAAGCACGAGGTGGACGCGCGAAAGCGCGGGTTTTAAAATCCATCACGATTTCGAACGAGGTGTTTGATTTTGAGCAACGGCAAAGAACTCTCCGCGATCGAGCAGGCCTGTGCCGCCAAGGGCATGCGCATGACCGAACAGCGCCGGGTCATCGCGCGCGTGCTGGGTGCGTCGCAGGACCACCCGGATGTGGAGGAGCTTTATCGCCGCGCTTCAGCGGTCGACGACAAGATTTCCATTTCCACGGTCTATCGAACGGTGAAGCTGTTCGAGGACGCCGGCATCATCGAGCGTCACGATTTCCGCGAGGGCCGCTCGCGCTACGAACAGGTGCCGGACGAACACCACGACCATCTGATCGACGTGAACAACGGCACCGTGATCGAATTCCGTTCGGAAGAAATCGAACGGCTGCAGGAAGAAATCGCAAAACGCCACGGCTTCAAGCTGGTGGGCCACCGGCTCGAGCTCTATGCGGTGCGGCTGAAGGACAAGACTTCCTGATCCCATGATCACCGCGGTTCGCGCCACTGCCTTTCTTCTGGTGATTGCCGCCGCAATCCCGACGCAGTGGGTTGCGCTGAAGCTGAACCTGCCGCTCCTGCGCAAACTTCCGGTGTGGTTTCACCGCACCATGCTGCGCATCCTCAACATCAAGGTCGAAAGACTGGGCAGTCCTTCGGGCGAAGACCGGCCGCTTCTTTTCGTTTCGAATCACGCCTCCTGGCTCGATATTGTCGTGCTCGGCTCGACCGGGCCGCTCGTCTTCATTGCGAAAAGCGAAATCGCGCGCTGGCCGATGTTCGGCACCTTCGCGCGGATGCAGCGCTCGATTTTCGTCGACCGCGCCAAGCGCCATGGCACGGGCCAGGTGAACCAGTCGATCGCGAAAACGCTTGCCGCGGGCGATCCGGTCGTGCTGTTCGGCGAAGGCACCTCGAGCGACGGCAACCGCGTGCTGCAATTTCGTTCGGCTCTCCTTGGCAGCTTGCGCGATGCCATGGAAGAAAACGGCCGCGGCTTCGTGCAGCCGGTTTCAATTGCCTACCGGAAATTCCACGGCATCCCCATGGGGCGCCAGCACCGGGAAATCGCAGCCTGGTACGGTGACATGGACCTCGTGCCGCACCTCATGCGCGTGCTCAGATCCGGCGCAATCGACGTCACGGTCGCCTTCGGAAAGGTCATGGAAGTGGCCCACGAGGACGACCGTAAGACCTTGTCTCGTAACGTAGAATCGGCGGTGCGGCGGCTGAACTCGCTCTCTTTGGCCGGAAGGCAGGAACTGCTTACAGAATCCGTTTCCTTGGCCGAGGAAAGGCGCTAAGACTTTCCCATATGCTAATACAGGGTGAACCGCCTCGCCTCTGCAACCATTGCGAGAGGCTGCGCGTTCAGGCTTCGGTACTTCCGGCGCGATGAGCGACGCTCGCAAAGTTCATATCAAGTCGTTTGGTTGTCAGATGAACGTCTACGACGCGCGTCGTATGGCGGACACGCTGGCGCGCGATGGCTATGTCGAGACGGGACAAGCCGACGAGGCTGATCTGATTATTCTGAACACCTGCCACATCCGCGAGAAGGCAGTCGAGAAGGTCTATTCGGAACTCGGCCGGCTGCGCGAAATGGGTGCGGAAGCCAAAGCGCAGGGCCGTAATCAGATGATCGCGGTCGCAGGCTGCGTCGCGCAGGCCGAAGGCAAGGAGATCATCCGGCGCGCCCCCTCGGTGCGGCTCGTGCTCGGACCGCAGAACATTCACCGCATTTCCGAACTCGTCGCCCGCGCCAATACCGGCGAAGCGGTGGTCGATACCGAATTCGCGGTCGAAGATAAATTCGAGCAGCTTGCGACGCCGAAACCTGAAGTCACGCGCAGCCGCGGCATCTCCGCTTTCGTCACGGTGCAGGAAGGTTGCGACAAGTTCTGCACTTTCTGCGTGGTGCCTTACACGCGCGGCAACGAAACATCGCGCTCGGTGCAGCGGATCCTCGAGGAAACCGAATCGCTGCTCGCGCAGGGCGTGCGCGAGATCACGCTGCTTGGCCAGAACGTGAACGCCTATCACGGCCGCGGAGCGGATGGCCGCGATTGGACGCTCCCGGATCTCGTCGCGCGGCTTGCGGAAATTCCTGAACTCGCGCGCATACGCTACATGACGAGCCACCCGCGCGACATGACGGATGCCCTGATCGAGGCGCATCGCGATATCGAAAAGCTGATGCCGTTTTTGCACCTGCCGGTGCAATCGGGCTCCGACCGCATTCTCGAAGAGATGAACCGCAAGCATACGCGCGCGGAATATCTGCGCATCATCGAGCGCGTGCGCAAAGCCCGGCCGGACATTGCCTTCTCCTCCGATTTCATCGTCGGCTTTCCCGGCGAAACCGATCAGGACTTCGAGGATACGCTTGCGCTCGCGCGCGAGGTGCGGTTCGCGCAGTGCTTCACGTTCAAATATAGCCCGCGCCCCGGCACGCCCGCAGCAGGTCTCGGCGAACAGGTGGCCGAAGCGATCAAGACCGAGCGGCTCTATCGTCTGCAGGAACTGATCGAAGCGCAGCAACGCGCCTTCAATCTTGCCTGCGTCGGCCGCGAGTTCGACGTGTTGTTCGAAAAGCCCGGCCGGCATCCTGGACAGATCGTGGGCCGCACGCCCTATCTCCAGCCGGTGCCGGTCTATGCGCCGCAATCGCTGATCGGCTCGGTCGCGCGGGCGCGCGTCAACGAACTGACCGGCTACAGCCTCGTCGGCGAACTCGTCGCGAGTGCAGACCGATCGTCCCGGCAATCATCCACTGCGGAGGCAGACGCATTTGCGTAACTCGGGTCCGGAAGCAGGAAGAAAAGCGCCCTGGGAGCGCGAAAACGACGCCGCCGGAAACGTGACGGTCGCGTTCGACAACAACCGGCTCGCAAGCGCGCTGTTCGGCCGCTACGGCGAGAACCTCGCACTGATCGAGCGGCGGCTCGGCGTCACCATCGACCAGCGCGGCAATCACGTTTCGATCGAGGGACCGCGCGACGCCTGCGAGAAGGCGCGGCAGACACTCGAAGGTCTCTACGAGGATCTGCGCGCCGGACGCGATGTAACTTCCGGCGAGGTCGAAGGGGCGCTGCGCGCGGCGCAAACGCAGGCTTCGCTCTTCGACGGCGACCCCGCTTCGGAAAAAACTTCTTTCGAAGACATCCGGCTTCGCAAGCGCGGCGTGCGTGCGCGCACGGCGATGCAGAACAATTATATCCGCGCGATGAAGCGCCATACGCTGGTCTTCGGCATTGGCCCGGCCGGCACCGGCAAGACCTGGCTTGCGGTCGCGCATGCGGTGCATCTCTACGAGCGGCGCGAAGTCGATCGCATCGTGCTGTCGCGCCCCGCGGTGGAAGCCGGCGAGCGGCTGGGCTTTCTGCCGGGCGACATGCGCGAGAAGGTCGATCCCTATCTGCGGCCGATGTACGACGCGCTTTACGATTTGATGGATCGCGGGCTGGTCGAACGCGCCCTGCAATCCGGCGAAATCGAAATTGCGCCGCTCGCCTTCATGCGCGGGCGAACGCTTGCGAACGCCGCGATCATTCTGGACGAGGCGCAGAACACGACGCCGATGCAGATGAAGATGTTTCTCACCCGGCTCGGCGAACATTCCCGCATGATCGTCACCGGCGATCCTTCGCAGATCGATCTGCCGCCGGGACAAAGTTCGGGTCTGGTCGAAGCGACCTCGCTCCTCCAGGGCGTCGAGGACATCGCGCAAGTGCAATTCACCGGCGCGGATGTCGTGCGGCACGAACTCGTCGGCAGGATCGTGGCGGCCTATGACCGCGCGGACGCAACCAAAAAGGGCAGGACTGCTTGAGTTTCGCGATCGACATATCGGCGGAAGCCGACGGCTGGGCCAAGATTTCCAACGCCGAAGCCTGTGTGCGGCGTGCGGCGGAAGCCGCCATGCTCGACGAATCGGCGCCGCCGTCCGAAATCTCCATCGTGCTTTCGGACAACGAGCATATCCGCGAGTTGAACAAGCATCATCGCGGCATGGACAAGCCGACCAACGTGCTCTCCTTCCCGGCCGCGCGCATGAAGACGCCTGCGGGAACGCCGCGCTTTCTCGGCGACATCGTCATCGCTTACGAAACGGTCGAACGCGAGGCGAGCGAAGAAGCGAAGCCCTTCGAGGATCATCTTTCGCATCTTGTCGTTCATGGCGTGCTGCATCTTCTTGGCTACGACCACGAGGACGACGAGGAAGCGGAGACGATGGAATCGCACGAACGGCAGATTCTGGCGAAGCTCGGCATTCCCGATCCCTATGCGGAGCGCGGCGGAGCCGCGATCGGCGCATGAGCGATAACGGCGACAGATCGAACGGCCACGAAAACGGCGACCGCCAATCTTCGGACCGGCAGTCCTGGCGCGAGCGGATGCTTTCCAAACTCGGCATCGGCCGCAAGAAATCGCTGCGCGACGATCTCGAGGAAGTGCTTGCAGAGGCCCCGGACCCGGCGACGCAGAGTGAAGCCGAATTCTCGCCGGCCGAGCAGACCATGCTGCAGAACGTGCTGGCGCTGCGCGAGCGCCGCGTTTCCGACGTCATGGTTGCGCGCGCGGAAATGGTCACGGTGAAGCAGGACATCCCGATCGGGCAGTTGCTACAGACCTTCTCCAATGCAGGCCATTCGCGCCTCGTCGTCTATGGCGAAACCCTCGACGAACCGGTGGGCATGGTCCACATCCGCGATCTCGTCTCCTATCTTACCGCCGAAGCCAGAGCCGTGCAGCAGGGGAAGCGCGCGGCGGCGCGCTTCAGGTTCGATCCGAATTCGATCGATCTCGCGCGGCCGCTTTCGCAGACCAAGATCATCCGCCGCATTCTCTACGTGCCGCCATCGATGCCGGCCGCCGACCTCCTCGTGAAGATGCAGGCGACGCGCATTCATCTTGCGCTCGTCATCGACGAATATGGCGGCACGGACGGGCTCGTCTCGATCGAGGACATCGTCGAACAGATCGTCGGCGACATCGAAGACGAACATGACGAACAGGAAGCGCGGATCGTGGCGCTCGGCGACGGCAGCTTCCTCGCCGATGCCCGTGCCTCGCTCGGCGAGACGCTCGAAGCCGTGGGCGCGGGATTCGAGACCGGAACGCTCGGTGACGAAGTGGATACGCTCGGCGGGCTCATGGTGACCCTTGCCGCCCGCGTGCCGATCCGCAACGAAATCATCCGCGGGCCCGGCGAGTTCGATTTTGAGGTCATCGATGCCGATCCGCGCCGGGTGAAGCGGGTGCGCATTTTCCGCCGTCCGCCGGACCCGCCCAAGCGCGAACGCAAGCGCAAGCCGAAGGCAAACGAGGGCGAGAGCACGGACACCGGATCGCCCGCGGACACGAGCCCGGACATGGACAAGCGCAGCGGCAACGGCTAACCCCGCGCGCATGACGCTCGCCGACCTAGCGAATCGCGTTGTTCTTTCCGGAGGCTGGAGACGGCGCGGCATTGCGCTGGGCTCGGGCGCGTTTTCCGCGCTCGCGATGGCGCCGTTCAATCTCTGGCCGGTCCTTGTCGTTACCTTTCCGGTTTTCGTCTGGCTGCTGGATGGCGCGGGCTCTGGCAGACGCGGCTTGGTCGTCGCGTTCGGAACGGGCTGGTGGTTCGGCTTCGGCTATTTCATCGCAGGCCTCTACTGGATCGGCATGGCGCTCTTTGTCGAAGCCGACAAATTCGCGTGGCTGTTGCCGTTCGCAGTGCTCGGCATTCCCGCGGGACTTGCGTTTTTCACCGCCTTCGGCGCGTTGCTCGCGCGCGCGATGTGGACCACCGGCCCGCTTCGCATTCTGGTTTTCGCCGCCGGACTGACCATCGCCGAATTTCTGCGCGGCACGATCCTCACCGGCTTTCCCTGGAACAGCTTCGGCTATGCGCTGACCAGCGTTTCCTATTTTGCGCAAGGTGCATCGCTTGTCGGGCTTTGGGGACTCACGCTCTTCGCGCTCGTCATCTTCGCATCACCCGCCACGATCGCCGACGCGCGCGACCGGACGAGGCATCCCTACGCGCCGGTTGCGCTTTCCTTGCTCGCGCTGTTTCTGCTCGGTGCCTATGGCTGGCATCGCCTCGCCAACAACGAGACGACCTATGTCGAAGGCGTGCGGCTGCGGCTGATGCAGCCGAATATTTCGCAGAACCTGAAGTGGCAGCCCGACCAGCGGCCCGCGGTGATGCGGCGTTATCTTTCGCTCAGCGATCAGGCAACATCGCCGGAGCGGCAGGGCGTGAAAGACATCACGCATCTGATCTGGCCGGAATCGGCTTTTCCTTTCTTCCTCGATCGCGAACCGCAGGCGCTTGCGCAGATCGGCGATCTGTTGCCGAGCGGCGTCTCGCTCATCACGGGCGCAATCCGCATCGATGCGCCGCTACCCGGAAGTCAGCAGCCGCGCGTTTTCAATTCCATTCGCGTGTTGCGCGATGACGGCGCGATCATCGCAACCTATGACAAACTTTATCTCGTGCCGTTCGGGGAATTTCTGCCGTTTCAGACGCTCCTGGAAAGCATCGGGCTGCAACAGCTGACGCGCGTTCGCGGCGGCTTCACACCTGGAACGTCACGCCGCGCGCTTGCGATTCCGGGCTTGCCGCCTGCAGCACCCTTGATCTGCTACGAGGCGATCTATCCGGGCTATGTGTTGCCGCAGGGCGAAAGGCCGCGCTGGATTCTCAACCTCACCAACGATGCGTGGTTCGGAATTACGCCCGGTCCCTATCAGCATTTCGCGCAAGCACGTTTGCGTGCGATCGAGGAAGGCCTGCCGCTCGTGCGCGTTGCCAATAACGGCATCTCCGCCATCGTGGACCCGCTTGGCCGCGTGCTGCGCTCCCTGTCGCTCGGCAGCGACGGGCTGATCGACGGCGCATTGCCCCAACCGCTCGAAGCAACTGTCTATGCGCGTCACCGCAACGGGCCTGTTCTGTTCCTGATTGCTGCAGTCGTGGTCGCCACATTTGCAGCACGAAGAAGAAACAACGTGCAGCGCTGACGCCCTGTTTCGAAATGCTTTCTTCCCAGCGCTGCACGTAGTAGCGTCCGGCGAATCTTCCGAAGGCCGATGACAAAGAAAACACCAAATCCAATTGATCGTTTCGTAGGCAGCCGGGTTCGCATGCGCCGCATGATGATCTCGATGAGCCAGGAGAAGCTCGGCGAGCGTCTCGGCATCACGTTCCAGCAAGTGCAGAAGTACGAGAAGGGAACCAACCGCATCGGCGCAAGCCGGCTGCAGCAGATTTCGAACATCCTCGGCGTGCCGGTCTCCTTCTTTTTCGAGGGCGCGCCTGATGGCGGCGATGAGGCCACGGGCTTTGCGGAATCCGGCAACCCGCCTTTCGTCTCGGACTTCCTCGCCACGGCCGAAGGTCTTGCACTGTCCAAGGCATTCATGAAGGTCAGCGACCCCAAGGTCCGCCGGCGCATCGTGGATCTCGTGGAAGCCATGGTTGCTGCGGACGAAAAGTAACGTCCAAGGGCGAAATCAGCGCCTTCCCAACCGGCCCACATCTTGACCCTGCCTGACTTGGCTGCGAGAACGCTTGCCGCCAAACACATCCCTGTCTGTATTTTCCAGAGATTTCACGCTTCCGCCCAGGAGTTTATCGGTGTCCCTCAAGAACTACATCTTCACGAGCGAATCCGTTTCGGAAGGCCATCCCGACAAGGTTTGCGATCGTATCTCCGACGAAATCGTCGATCAGTTTTTCAAAGCCGATCCGATGGCGAAGGTAGCGTGCGAGACGCTCGTCACGACGAACCTCATCGTGCTCGCCGGCGAAGTGCGCATGGCAAAGAGCGCTGCCGGTCCGAACGAGATCATGAGCAAGACCGGCAAGGTCAACAAGACGCTGGCCGAGAAGATCGCGCGCAAAGCCGTGAAAGACATCGGCTATGCGCAGAAGGGCTTTCACTGGAAGAACGCCAAGGTGCAGGTGCATCTGCATGGCCAGTCGGCAGACATCGCACAGGGCGTCGAAGCCGCCGACAACAAGGACGAAGGTGCCGGCGACCAGGGCATCATGTTCGGCTATGCCACCAACGAAACGCCGGAACTGATGCCGGCGCCGTTGCAGTACTCGCACAACGTGCTGCGCCTCATGGCGGCGGACCGTCACTCCGGCAAGCAGAAGCTGTT
>DAORMJ010000037.1:4394-4709 GCA_035440445.1 Xanthobacteraceae bacterium | reverse complement strand
GGACGCGAAGAGCCAGTTCACGCTGCAATACGAGAACGGCAAGCCGGTGAAGTGCACGGCCGTCGTGGTCTCGACGCAGCACAAGGAAAAGGACGGCAAGAAGGTTCTTGAGTCGGCCGACATCAAGGAACTCGTGCTGCCCTATATCAAGAAGGTGCTGCCCGAAGGCTGGATGCCGCCGCTCGACCAGATTTACGTGAACCCCACGGGCCGCTTCGTCATCGGCGGTCCGGATGGCGACTCCGGCCTCACCGGCCGCAAGATCATCGTCGATACCTACGGCGGCGCGGCTCCGCATGGCGGCGGTGCTTTCTC
>DAORMJ010000037.1:0-4366 GCA_035440445.1 Xanthobacteraceae bacterium | reverse complement strand
TCGCTCGGCGGCTTATGCCGCGCGCTATCTCGCCAAGAACGTGGTTGCTGCCGGTCTTGCCGACCGCTGCACGATCCAGCTGTCTTACGCGATCGGCGTTGCGCATCCGCTTTCGGTCTATGTGAACACCGACGGCACCGGCAAAGCCGACGAGCAGAAGATCGCGAAGGTGTTGCAGGAACTGATGAGCCTGACGCCGCGCGGTATCCGCACGCATCTGAAGCTGAACAAGCCGATCTATGCGCGCACCGCTGCTTACGGCCACTTCGGCCGCAAAGCCGACAAGGACGGTGGCTTCTCATGGGAAAAGACCGATCTCGCGGACAAGCTCCGCAAAGCATTCTGACAAACGAAGCAAGCGCCGCGCATCAGCGCGGCGCTTTTTTCGGCCGCCGCAAAGGGCACAAGCTGCGCAAGCAGCAGGCCGAACTTTACGAAGAACTCCTCCCGGATTTGTCGCTCGATCTCACGCAGCCCTGCCCGCGCGATCTCGCAGCGCTATTCTCGTTCAGGCCGGAAAAATTTCAGCTCGAAATCGGCTTCGGCGGCGGCGAGCATCTGCTGCACGAAGCGCGTAGAAATCCGCAGACCGGCTTCATCGGCTGCGAGCCCTTCATCAACGGCATGGCGAAGATGCTTGCCGTCATTTCCGGCGAAGCCATCGCGAACATCCGGCTGCATCCGGCAGATGCGCTTTATCTGCTGGACTGGCTGCCGGAAACATCGCTCGACCGCATCGACATTCTCTATGCCGATCCCTGGCCGAAGAAGCGGCACTGGAAGCGGCGCTTCATTTCGGACGCAAACGTCGCGCGCTTCGCGCGGGTACTGAAGCCCAGTGGCATTCTGCGTTTCGCAAGCGACATTGATACCTATGTCGAGTGGACGCTCGTCCGGGTGCTGCGCAATCCGGACTTTTTCTGGCTTGCGGAGAAAGCAGACGGCTGGCGGCTGGCATGGGATGGCTGGCCGGGTACCCGTTACGAGCAAAAGGCGATCCGCGAAGGCAGGACGCCCGCTTATCTGGAGTTCCGCCGGAACTGACGCCGTTTCACCGGCTACCCCAAAAAGGGTTGCGATTCCGGCGCGTGGCGCTATATTCCCGGCCAATCAACAACATCTCAGAACGATCCTTGGGATCGATTATGAGAGTGGGGACCGGCCGGGCCCCGCTCCCTTTCCCGTTTCTTGCCGGCCGCCGCGAAGCCGAATGCAGCTCGAAGCCGACCAGAACGAACCACGCCTCATTGTCGAAACGGGCCTTGCCGCGCGCGTTGCCGCCGCGATCGAGCCCGCGCTCGGCACGCTGGGCTTCCGGCTCGTGCGCGTGAAGGTAACGGGCCGCGACGGCGGCACCCTGCAGGTCATGGCCGAGCGGCCCGACGGCACGTTCACGATCGACGACTGCGAAGCCGTGAGCCGCGCGCTTTCACCGATCCTCGATGTCGAGGATCCGATCCAGGGCGCTTACCGGCTTGAAGTTTCTTCGCCCGGGATCGACCGGCCGCTGGCGCGGCGCTCCGACATCGAGCGCGCGGTAGGTCACGAAGCCAAGATCGAAACCGCCATGATGGTAGATGGCCGCAAGCGCTTTCGCGGCATCATCGAAGGCATCGAGAACGACGCGGTGAAGCTGACGAGCACGGAAGGCAAGGCCGACGCGCTGTTGCCTTTGAACGAGATCGCCGACGCGAAGCTGATGCTGACCGATGCCTTGATCGAAGAAGCGCTCCGCCGCGACAAGAAAGCGGCACAAGAGAGCGAAGAAGAACACGAAGAAGACAACGAAATTTCGGGCGAAAAGCCCGCGCCGAAAACCCGGAAACACCCGGCCAAGCGCCGGGCCTGAACCACTCACGGAGAACGCCACGATGGCCGTCGCCGCAAATAAGCTCGAACTCCTCCAGATCGCCGATGCAGTCGCGCGCGAAAAGACGATCGACCGCTCGATCGTGATCGCTGCGATGGAAGACGCGATCGCGAAAGCGGCGCGCTCGCGCTACGGCGCGGAAACCGACGTGCATGCCGAGATCAACGCGAAGACCGGCGAGTTGCGGCTGTCGCGTCACATGATGGTGGTCGAGAACGTCGAAAATTCCGCCGTCGAAATGACGCTGGACGATGCACGCCGGCACAATCCGGCAGCGCAAGTAGGCGACACCATCGCTGACACGCTGCCGCCGCTCGAATACGGCCGCATCGCCGCGCAGTCCGCGAAGCAGGTGATCGTGCAGAAAGTGCGCGAAGCCGAGCGCGACCGCCAATATGCCGAATACAAGGACCGCATCGGCGAGATCGTGAACGGCGTCGTCAAGCGCGTCGAATACGGCAACGCCGTGCTCGATCTCGGCCGCGGTGAAGCCGTGATCCGCCGCGACGAACTGCTGCCCCGCGAAACCTTCCGCAACGGCGACCGCGTGCGCGCTTATGTCTATGACGTGCGCCGCGAACCGCGCGGGCCCCAGATTTTCCTCTCGCGCACGCATCCGCAGTTCATGGCGAAGCTGTTCACGCAGGAAGTGCCGGAAATCTATGACGGCATCATCGAAATCAAGGCGGTCGCCCGCGACCCCGGCTCGCGCGCGAAGATCGCGGTCGTGTCGCGCGACTCTTCGGTCGATCCGGTCGGCGCTTGCGTCGGCATGCGTGGCTCGCGCGTGCAGGCGGTGGTGAACGAACTCGCCGGCGAAAAGATCGACATCATTCCCTGGTCGCAGGACGTCGCGACCTTCGTCGTGAACGCGCTGGCGCCGGCAGAAGTCGTGAAGGTCGTGCTCGATGAAGTGCGCGAGCGCATCGAGGTCGTGGTGCCGGACGCGCAGCTTTCGCTCGCGATCGGCCGGCGGGGCCAGAACGTGCGTCTCGCCTCGCAGCTCACCGGCTGGGACATCGACATCCTGACCGAAGCCGAAGAGAGCGAGCGCCGCCAGAAGGAATTCGCGGAACGCTCCAAGATGTTCATGGAAAGCCTCGACGTCGACGAGACGGTCGCGCAGTTGCTCTCCTCGGAAGGCTTCACGACGGTAGAAGATCTTGCATTCGTGCCGCTCGACGAACTCGCCGGCATCGAAGGCTTCGACAACGAAACCGCCGAAGAGTTGCAGAGCCGCGCGAAGGAATATCTCGACCGGATCGAGAACGAACTCGACGACAAGCGCAAAGAACTCGGTGTTGCCGACGACCTGCGCGAAATCCCCGGCGTCACCACCAAGATGATGGTTGCGCTCGGCGAGAACGAGGTGAAATCGGTCGAAGATCTCGCGGGCTGCGCGACCGACGACCTGATCGGCTGGACCGAGCGCAAGGACGGCGAAACGCAGCGTCACGCCGGCTTCCTCGAAGGCTTCGACCTCGACCGCGACGGCGCGGAAGCGCTGATCATGCAGGCCCGCGTGAAGGCGGGCTGGATCGAAGCATCGGCGCTCGCCTCGGAAGAGGCGGACGAAGCCGAAGCCGCAGACGCGAACTAAGGAGCATGGATGCTCGGGCGCATGGACGATCACGAAACCGACGAGGGGCTCGCCGCTGCACGGCGGGAGCCTGCGCGGACGTGCATCGCCACGCGCACGGTGCAGCCGGCCGCGCGGATGTTCCGTTTCGTGGTCGCCCCCGACGGGTCGATCGTGCCGGATCTTTCGCGCAACCTTCCCGGCCGCGGCGCCTGGGTGACGGCCTCGCGCGAGGCGCTTGAAAAAGCGATCGCGCAGAAGGCTTTTTCCCGCGCCTTCCGGGGCAAGGGGCAGGCCGACGCCAGCCTGATCGCCCTCGTGGACCGGCTCCTGGAGCGCAGCGCGCTGGAAGCGTTGTCGCTGGCCAACAAGGCCGGGCGCATCGTCACCGGCAACGCCAAGACCGAGAGCGCCCTCGTCGCCGGCAAGGCTGTGGCGCTCTATCATTCGGCGGACGGAGCAGCCGACGGAAAGCGCAAACTGGACGGGCTTGCGCGCCGGATTGACGCCGAAAGGGGTGGGAAAACCCCCTCTTTGACCCTATTTACCGGGAGCCAATTGGACTTGGCTCTCGGACGGCCAAATGTGGTACATGCTGCCCTGCTCGCAAGCCCGGCGAGCGGCGGTTTTCTCGATCGCAGCCTGAGACTGAAGCGGTGGCGTTCTGGCGAAATCGCCAGCGGCGACGACGTGCCGGGCAAGAGCAACCAAGAACTGGAACAAGAATGAGCGATACCAACGACCCTGGCGAAAAGACGCGCGCACCTTCGAAGACGCTTTCGCTGAAGCGCTCGGAGACCGGAACCGTGCGGCAGAGCTTCAGCCATGGCCGCACCAAGCAAGTGGCCGTTGAAGTGCGCGAAAAGCGCTCGATCACCCGGCCCGGCGCCGGCGCCGGCGCCGCGCCTGCCGCGCCC
>DAORMJ010000036.1:0-22391 GCA_035440445.1 Xanthobacteraceae bacterium | reverse complement strand
GTCGAGGCCGAGACGCTTACGCTCTTGCTCCACGACCTCTTGCGTGACGTTGCCGCCGTCGCCGCGCAGCTTCACCTCCACGATATCGCCGGGCACGACGCGGAGCATGAAAAACACGAGCACCGCGACGCCGATCAGCGTCGGGATCGTAAGGAGAAGCCGCTTGAGCGTATAGAGAAGCATTGGCGCAGATTTCGTGGCCCGGCTTTAAACCGGGCCACGACTCCTTCAGTAACTGATTGAGCCAGACGTCGGCCAGATCCTGGCCAAGGTTATGGCTCGGCGACATCTTCCAGCCCATCACCGTCTTGTGGCTCAGCACGATGCGGTGCCACCACAGGATCGGTTGCTGATAGGCCTGCTCAAACAGCCGCTTCTCCAGCGCCTGAATATGCGCGCGGCGCTTGTTCAGGTCGCCTTCGCGAAGCTGCAACTCGTAGAGCCGGTCGATTTCCGGATCGTCGTAGCGCGCGAGGTTCAGCGGGTTCTTGCTGGCCGAAAGGAACTTGGTCAGCGACAGCGTCGGGTCGTCGTTGAACAGGTTCGAGAAGTCGATAGCGACTTCGTAGTTGCCGCTGCGCATCGCGGCGATATACGGCGCGGTGTCGGACTGCTTGTGCTCGACCTCTACGCCGATCTGACGCCACTGGTCGACCAGGAAGATGCCCGCCGGCGTGTAGGGCATCGCAAGGTTGCGGTTCCACAAGGTGAACTTCAGCTTCTCGTGGCCGGCTTCCTTGAGCAGTCTGCGTGCTTCTGCGCGGGCCGCCTTGATGTCCTTGCCGAAGCCCGGGAGCTTCACAAGTTCGGCTTCCGGCGTCGCAAGCGGCGAGCCCGGACGGACAACGCCGCCGACCGCACGCAGCGTCGAGATGCGCGAAAGCCCCTTCGAGCCGCCCCAGCGATCGATCGCGAGCAAGAGCGCCTTACGGACGCGAACGTCGTTGAACGGCGGCTTTTCGTTGTTGAAAAGCACGAGCAGGTTCAGCGTCCAGCTCGACTCCTCCACTCGGAGCTTGTTGCCCATTGCGCCGACCATGCGGTCGCGGTCGGCCGGCGAAACGCCGCGGAATTCGGCGAGAACCTGTCCGCCCTGCAGAGCGTTCAGCATCGCAGCCGCCTGCAGCGTGAAGATGCCGCGGAAGCCATCGAGATACGGCAGGCCCTTCTTGAAATAGGCCTCGTTACGCTTGCCCGAGACATGGCTGCCCTTCACGTGTTCGACGAACACGAAGGGGCCGGTGCCGTTGATCTTGGTGCGCGGGCCGGCCGGATCGGCAGCCAGATCCTTGGCGGAATAAACGCAGTTCCAGGGGCTCGCGAAGTGATCGAGCATCGAGGAGTTCACGGCCTTGAGCTTGAACACCACGGTCGTCGGGTTCGGCGTCTCGATGCTTTCGATATCGGCGAAGGTTGCGCTGCGGGTCGAGACGACTCCCTTCGGCGGATTGCGCAGACGATCGTAGGTCGCCTTGATGTCTTCCGACGTCATCGGCGAGCCGTCATGAAACTTCACGCCGTCATGGAGCGTGAATGTGTAGGTCTTCTTGTCGGGAGATACGGTCCATGACTTGGCGAGATCGCCTTCGACGTCAGGGAACTTGCTGAGATTGTACCGCAGCAGCGTCGAATAAAACGGCGACGAAAAATGCAACGTCGCGTAGGTGTCGCTGCCGTGGCAGTCATATTGCGGCGTTTCAGCACTGATCGCGAAGTTCAGCGTACCGCCTCGCTTCGGCTGTTGCGCTTCCGCCTTCGGTCCCGCGGCGAGCGAAAGCGCCGCTACGCCGATCAGGCCCAACACAAGCTTTCTCATTTTCTTCCTCCCATTAGCCTCTATCGTTTCTACGGCTTTTCTTATTGGCGGCGTCTTTTCTAGGCGCCTTGCAGAACTTTCCCTTCAAGAATCTCTTCGGCACGGTGACAGGCTGAAAGGTGCCCCGGCTTCAATTCACGCGGCACCGGGCTCTGTTGTTTGCAGACATCGAGCGCAATCGGGCAGCGCGTGTGAAACACGCAGCCGGACGGCGGATTCAGCGGCGACGGAATTTCACCGCGCAAGGCCCGCGGCGCTCTCGCGCGTTCGATCCTCGGATCGGGAATGGGCGCGGCATCGAGCAGCGCCTTGGTATAAGGGTGCAGCGGCCGCGCATAAATCTCGTCGCGATCCGCAAGCTCCATCACCTTGCCGAGATACATCACCGCGACGCGATCGGAGATATGCCTGACCACGGCGAGGTCATGCGCGATAAACAGATACGTCAGACCCAGCCGCTGCTGCAGGTCCTCGAGCAGATTGATGACCTGCCCCTGAATGGAAACATCGAGCGCCGAAACCGGCTCGTCGCACACGATCAGCGAAGGCTCCAGTGCCAGCGCTCGCGCGATACCGACGCGCTGTCGCTGGCCGCCGGAAAGCTCGTGCGGATAACGCTCCGCCATATAGGGGAACAGGCCGACCTGGCTGAGCAGTTCGCCCACCCGGTCGAGCCGTGCCTTCTTCTCCGGCACGATGCCATAGACCTTCAACGGTTCGGCGATGATCTCGCCAATCGTCATGCGCGGGTTCAACGACGAATAAGGGTCCTGGAAGATCACCTGGATCTTCCGGCGCAGGCCTCGCATCTCCCGGCCGCTGTGGTGCGTGACGTCGGTGGTGCCGAACCTGATCGTGCCGTCGGTCGCTTCATCGAGACGAAGCACCACGCGGCCGACCGTGGTCTTGCCGCAGCCGGACTCGCCCACGAGCCCGAGCGTTTCGCCCTCAGCAATCGCAAAGGAAACGTCATCAACGGCGCGGACGGTTGCCATCTCGCTCGAGAAGAAGCCTGCGCCCGCCGCTTTCACGCCGAAGTATTTCTTCAGGTTCGCGACTTCGAGGATCGGTTTGTCGCTCTTTTTCGCCTGTGACGTGACAGAGGTCCCGCTCGGAAACTCGACTTTGAGCGTCCCGGCCATGATCTCGCCGACGCGGTGACAACGCGCCTCGTGGCTGCCACCGACCGGAATGAGCTCGATCGGCCTTCCGCATATCTCGATCCGGTGCGGGCAGCGCGCGGCAAAACGGCAGCCTTCCGGCGGCATCCGCAAATCCGGCGGCAGTCCTTCGATGGTCTGCAACTTGCTGCCGCGTGGTTCATCGAGCCGCGGCACCGAGCGCATCAAACCATTGGTATAAGGATGACCCGGCTGCAGGAAGATGTCGTCCGCCGTGCCCTTCTCGATGACCTGCGCGGCATACATGACGTTCACGCGGTCGGCGTAACGCGCGACGATGCCGAGGTTATGCGTGATGATGATCAGCGCGATGCCGAGTTCGCGCGACAGATTCTTCATCAGTTCGAGAATCTGCGCCTGAATGGTGACGTCGAGCGCAGTGGTCGGCTCGTCCGCGATAATGAGCTTGGGCTTGCAGGCAAGACCGATTGCAATCATCACGCGCTGGCGCATGCCGCCGGAAAGCTGATGCGGATACTGCGCAAGCCGGCGCTCCCCATCGGTGATGCCGACCTGGTGCATCAGTTCCAGCGCGCGCCCCCGCGCCTCTTCTTCCGTCATCTTCAAATGGATGAGGAGCGGCTCCATGATCTGCATGCCGATCGGCAGAACCGGATTGAGCGAGGTCATCGGCTCCTGGAAGATCATCGAGATCTCGTGACCCCGGACCGCGCGCATTTCCTCGTCGGACAATTCGAGGAGATTGCGGCCTTCCAGCAGGATGCGCCCGCCGGTCACACGGCCCGATTTCGCGAGCAGACGCATGATCGTCAGTGCGGACACCGACTTGCCGCAGCCGGACTCACCGACGACCGCAACGACCTCGCCACGATTGACGGAATAAGAAATGCCCTCGACCGCGCGCACGGTACCGCGCGACGTCTCGAAACGAACGTGCAAATCTTCGACTGCAAGAAGCGGCACGGAAGATTGAGCCGCTTGCGATTTATCCAGAACTTCTGCTTCCACCCCGAGACTCGATTGTTATGTTTTTCTCGTCGTCCCTATTGTTTTATAACCAATCAATTCTGCAAGCGCTATAATCTGCTGCAATGACGGCGCGTTGCCGCGCCTCTCGAATGTTGCAACGCGAAACCGCGTTCGCCGCTTTCACGCGCGATGAATTGCGCGCGAAGACGCCATTTCATCGATCTCTGCAGGCGAGAAACCATATTCGCGCAGAATCTCGCTTGTGTGCTCACCAAAAATTGGTGCGCTGCGGTGAACGCCGGATGGCGTTGCTGAAAATTTAATCGGGGCGCCGAGCGTTTTTACGGGACCGATCGTGGAGTGATTCACCTCGACGATCATGTCGCGCGCGCGCGTCTGCGGATCGGCCTGCATCTGCAAGACGTCATAGACCGGGCCTGCTGGAACTTTCGCGTTCTCGAGCGCGACGAGCCATTCCGCGCTCGTCCGCTTCCTGAATTCCACGGCGAGTTCTTTTGCGAGCGCGATGCGATGGACCAGCCGACCCGACGCCTCCTTGAAACGTTCGTCTTCCGCAAGGTCAGGGCGTTCGAGAAGTTGCAGCGTGCGAAGCCAGGTCGCCTGGTTCGCCGCGCCGAGATTGATCCAGCCGTCTTTCGTCTCGAATGCTTCGTAAGGAGCATTCAACGGATGCGCCGATCCCATCGGGCCGGGGGCGACGCCGGTTGCGAGCGCAATCGCCGATTGCCAATAGGTCTGCACGATCCCCGCCTCAAAGAGCGAGGTATCCACCATCTGACCTTTCCCCGTCTGATGACGCGCGTGAAGGGCTGCGAGGATTCCCATCGCGCCGAGAATTCCGGCGGTAATGTCGGTCACCGGCGCGCCGACCTTCACGGGCGGACGGCCCGGTCCCTCACCCGTGATCGACATCAGTCCGCTCATGCCTTGCGCGATGAGATCGAAGCCGCCGCGATCGGCATAAGGGCCGCTGCGCCCGAAGCCGGAGATCGCACAATAGATCAGCCGCGGATTCATTTCGCGCAGCGTGTCATACCCAAGGCCGAGGCGCTCCATGGTCCCGCGGCTATAATTCTCGGTGACGACATCGGCGGTCTCCAGGAGACGGTAGAGGACCTTCCTTCCAGCCTCTGTCTTCAGATCAACCGCGATGCCGCGCTTGTTGCGGTTCATCATCATGAACGCAGCCGCTTCGTCGCCGATCTTCGGCGGCACCGTGCGGCGCGTGTCGTCGCCGTTCGGCATCTTCTCGACCTTGATGACTTCCGCGCCCATGTCCGCGAGCATCAGTCCGCACACCGGTCCCGCCATGACATGACAAAGCTCGATCACCTTGATGCCGTGCAGCGGACCTTTGGGAGCGTTCATCAGCGGCCCTTGAACTGCGGCTTCTTCTTCTCGAGGAAGGCGCGATAGCCGATCTGAAAGTCTTCAGTGCCGAAGCACTCGAAACTTTCGTCATGCTCGTCTTCTCGAAGCGGCCGCGGTTCGAGCAGGCGGCGGACGAACTTTTTGTGCCAGCGCGCGGCGAGCGGTGCGCCTTCCGCGATGCGGTTTGCAGTCGCGTACACTTCTGTTTCGAGCTCGGCGGCCGGCACGACGCGGTTGACGAGCCGCATGCGAAGCGCATCCTCCGCACCAACAATCTTGCCTTCGAGCAGCATCTCTAACGCGGCGGAAGGCCCGACAATATCAAGCAGCGCTTTCAACTCTGCATAAGCAACCACCAGCCCGAGCCGGTTGACCGGGATGCCGAAGCGCGCGGTGTCATCGCATATCCGAATATCGGTCCGCCCTGCGATCTCAAGGCCACCGCCAACGCAGGGCCCGTGGATCATGGAGATCACCGGATGCGGGCATTCCGAGATCGCAAGCAGCGCAGGATGGATCGCCTTGCCGTAGGCCCGCGCGGTCGGGATGTCGTAGCGCTCGTTTTCAAACTCCGCGATGTCGGCGCCGGAAGCGAAGGCTTCGCCCGCGCCCCGCAGTACGATGCAGCGCGTGGTCTCGCGGTCGTGGGCGAGTTCGTCGAAGGCTGCGCGCAGTTGCCGCCACATCGGCAGCGACAGCGCGTTCAGCCGCCCTTCGTTCTCGATGGTGACCGTCGCGACAAAGCCGTCCTTCTTATATGTAACGCTGCCGCTCATAGTGCTCTCCTTTCGGTGGCCCTACCCCGCGTCTGCAACCAGTCCCGCCGCCTTGATGCCCGCAACACCCGCAGCCTCGTCATTGTCCGAGGTGTCGCCGGAGACGCCGACTGCGCCAATGATCGCGCCGCTCGCGTTTTTGATCAATACGCCGCCGGGCACGGGAATCAAGTCGCCATCAAACACATGCGCGATTGCCGCGCCGAAATGCGGGCGCTCCAGAACACGTTTCTCGACCGAGCGGCCGCCAATGCCCATGCCAAGACAGCCATGCGCTTTGCCGTGCGCAATGTCGAAACGCCGAAGGCTCGAATTATCTTCAATCGCGCAGGCGACCATCGCGCCACGGGCGTCGAGCACCACGATGCCCATGGGCTTGAAATTCGCTTTGCGCGAATGTTCGAGGCCCGCATTCACAATGGTCTGCGCCTTGGCGAGCGTAAGGTCGGTCATTTTTCTTCTCCCTGTTTTATGTCGTTTTTTGTTTTATGTCGTTTTTGTTTGATCGAGGCCCTTCGCCAGCACGCGCGCGACATGCAGCGCACGGCGGCCGCTGCCGTGACCGATCTGCTCGCGGCACGAGGTGCCGTCCGCCACGATAAGGGTGTCTTCGCCGGCATTGCGCACGGCGGGCAGCAGACTGAGTTCGCCCATCGCAAGCGAGACGTCGATCGTCTCCGCGCCATAACCGAAGCTGCCGGCCATGCCGCAGCAACTCGACTCGACGGTTTCCACTTCGAGCCCGGGTACGAGCTTCAGCGCTTCCTGTACCGGCGACATGACGCCGAAGGACTTCTGGTGACAGTGACCGTGCAGCAGCGCTTTTGCGCCGAGCGGTTTCAGTTCGAGGTTAAGCCGTCCCGCTTTGCGCTCGCTGCTTAAGAACTCCTCGAACAGCATGACTTTGCCCGCGAGCGCCGCTGCCTCCGGCGACTTCAGCAGTGCCGGAATTTCGTCGCGGAAGCCGAAGATGCAGCTCGGCTCCAGCCCCACCACCGCCACGCCACGGGAAACGAACGGGATGAGCGCGTCCACGCTACGCTGCGCCTCTTCCTTCGCCTGCGAAACCGCGCCGACGGAAAGAAAGGTCCGGCCACAACACAGCGGCCGCCTGCCGCCGTCACCGGCAACGTGAACGCGATAGTCTGCAGCCTCCAGCACTCTTATGGCTGCATCGAGATTTTCACGCTCGAAGTAGCGGTTGAAGGTATCGGCAAAAAGCACGACCTCCTTCCCGGCCGCACTAGCCGAGGACTGTTTTTCCTGAAATACATCGAAGCGCCACTTCGGCAGCGCGCGGCGGGCGCTGAAGCCCGTGAGCCATTCAGAAACTTTCGCCGCCCCCGGCAGAACATCACGCAAGTTGAGAAACCATCCGAACCTTGCCGCCCACGGCGCATAACGCGGGAGCCAGCCGACCAGCCGGTCGCGCAGCGAATAGCCATACGCACTTGCCCTCGCCGCCAGTACCTCGATTTTCATGCGCGCCATATCCACCCCGGTCGGGCACTCGCGGCGGCAGCCCTTGCAGGAGACGCAGAGCTTCATCGTCTCCATCATATCGCCGGACGTGAAGGCGTCTTTCCCAAGCTGACCGGAAAGCGCGAGCCGCAACGTATTCGCGCGCCCGCGCGTGACGTCGCGTTCGTTTCGCGTCACGCGATAACTCGGGCACATCACGTTGCCGACGCTGTTGCGGCAGGCGCCGTTGTTGTTGCACATCTCGACCGCGCCCTGAAAACCATTGGCGCCGCCAATATAGTCGGACCAATCCAGCGCAGGCGTCTGGCTCGCGAGCGCGTATCCCGGCGCGTAGCGGAAATTATTGCGATCATCGAACTTCGGCGCGTGCGTGATCTTGCCGGGGTTGAACAGCCCCTCGGGGTCGAACGTCTCCTTCACTTTCTCGAAGGCGCGCACCAGTTTCGCGCCGAACATCGGCTCGTGAAACTCCGAGCGCGTCATGCCGTCGCCATGCTCGCCGGAATGAGAGCCTTTATATTCGCGCACCATGGCGAAGGCCTCTTCCGCGATCGCGCGCATGGCCCGCACGTCCTTCTCCTGCCGGAGATTGAGAACCGGCCGCACATGGAGACAGCCCACCGAAGCATGGGCGTACCAGGTACCGCGCGTGCCGTGCTTGTGAAAAATATCGGTGAGCCGCGCGGTGTAATCGGCGAGATGTTCGAGCGGGACCGCACAATCCTCGACGAAAGAGATCGGCTTGCCCTGCTCCTTCATCGACATCATGACATTGAGGCCGGAGGCGCGAAGTTCGGCAATCGCCGTCTGCAGCGATGGGTCGGTAACATCGACGACACCGCCCCACTGCGCGCCTTGCCTGTCCCAGCCGACGCCGAGATCGCTCATGACATCATGCAGGTGCGCGAGGCGCTTCCGGTTCTCCTCCTCGCCCGCGTCGAACTCGACGAGCAGAATCGCGTCCGGCGTGCCGCGGACGAATTTCTCCAGCGTCGGACGGAACATCGCGATCTCGCGGGCGAGTTCGATCAACGTGCGATCGACCAGCTCGACCGCGATCGGTCCTGTCTTCACCAGATGCTGGGCGGCATTCATGGCTTCATAGAAGCTGCCGAAGTGACAGGCCGCGACGATGCGCTTCCCCAGCACCGGCCAAAGCTTGAGCTCGACCTGCGTCGTGAACGCAAGCGTGCCCTCCGAGCCGATCAGGATATGCGCGAGATTGAGGTCGTTTCGCCCAGGCACCAGCGCGTCGAGATTGTAGCCGCCCACACGGCGCTGCACTTTCGGAAAGCGGGCTTCAACTTCGGCCGCTTCACGCGCGCCGATTGCAAGGAGTTGCCGCGCCAGCGGCTTCAGCGGCGACGTGTCGGGAATATCGGAGAGATCGCGATTTGCGCGTCCGAAGTGCGCAGCACTTCCATCCGCGAGGACGGCGTCCATCGAGATCACATTGTCCCGCATGGTGCCATAACGAAGCGAGCGCCCACCGCAAGAGTTGTTGCCGGCCATCCCGCCGATGGTCGCGCGCGACGCGGTGGAAACATCGACCGGATACCAAAGACCGTGCTTTTTCAGCTGCCGGTTCAGGTCGTCGAGCACGATGCCGGGCTCGACCACGCAGCGGCGGCCTTCCACGTCCAGCTCCAGCACCCGATTCAGGTGTTTCGAACAATCGACCACCAGCGAGTGGTTGATGGTCTGCCCGCATTGGGAGGTGCCGCCGCCGCGGGCGAGCACCGTCACCCCCTCTTGATTGGCCAAGCCAATCGACAGCTTCGCCTCCTCTATCGTGCGCGGAACGACCACGCCGACCGGCGTCAGCTGATAGTGGGAAGCGTCGGTTGCGTAGCGGCCGCGGCTAAATGCATCGAACAGGACGTCGCCGGAGATTTCGCGCCGCAACCTGCGCTCGAGGCCCGGCATCATCACGTTCATATTGCACCGCCCGCTTCATTTGCATGGCGGATGCGGCTGGAACGCTGCTTGACCGGGATGCACGGATAATTCACAGGACTTGCCAACTCGCTCATTTCAACACGCGCATCGCTCGCGCAACCAAGACTACCGGGGGATTAAAGTGGCGTCTAATCGTTCGCGCACCGCAGGCAGGCATTTTCTCCAGATTCCCGGGCCGTCCCCGATTCCCGATCGCGTGCAGCGAGCGATCGACATGCCCATCATCGATCATCGCGGGCCCGCATTCGGCAAGCTCGCGCGCCGCGTCCTCGACGGCGTAAAGACAATTTTCAAAACCACGAACCCGGTCATCATCTATCCGTCATCGGGCACCGGCGCGTGGGAAGCCGCACTCGTCAACACGCTCTCGCCGGGCGACCACGTCCTGATGTTCGAGACCGGTCAGTTCGGCACGCTCTGGAAGAAGATGGCCGAAAAGCTCGGCCTCGTTCCGGTCTTCATCGAAAGCGACTGGCGCACCGGCGCGGACCCGAAAGCGATCGAAGCGAAGCTGCGCGAAGACAAGGACAAGAAGATCAAGGCGGTCGCCGTTCTTCACAACGAGACTTCGACCGGCACGGTCTCGCCCGTCGCCGAAGTGCGCAAGGCCATCGACGCCGCGGGCCATCCCGCGCTGCTTCTGGTCGATACCATCTCCTCGCTCGCCTCGATCGACTATCGCCACGACGAATGGGGCGTCGACGTCACCGTCGGCGGCGCGCAGAAGGGCCTGATGCTGCCGCCCGGCATTTCGTTCAACGCGGTCAGCGACAAGGCGCTTGCCGCCTCGAAGACGTCGAAACTTCCCAAGTCGTTCTGGAGCTGGGAAGAAATGATCGCGATGAACAAGACCAACTACTTCCCCTATACGCCCGCCACCACCATTCTGTTCGGCCTCGCGGAAGCCATCGACATGCTCCACGAGGAAGGCCTCGAGAATGTGTTCGCGCGTCATGACCGGCTCGCGGAAGCCACGCGCCGCGCAGCGCAGACCTGGGGTTTCGAACTCCTCTGCAAGGAGCCGAAGCACTATTCCTCGACCATCACCGCGATCCTGCTCCCCGAAGGCCACAACGCCGACCAGTTCCGCGCAACCGCCCTCGATGCGTTCGATATCTCCTATGGCGCGAGCTTCGGCCCCTATTCGGGCAAGTATTTCCGGATCGGCCATCTCGGCGACATCAACGATGGCACTTTGCTCGGCGCGCTGGCGCTGACGGAAATGGCGCTCGGCCTTGCCGGCATTCCGCACAAGAAGGGCGGCGTGCAGGCGGCGATGGACTATCTCGCCTCAGAAGGCAAAAAGCGCGCAAGCTAAGAGAATTCAGGCGGCGAAACTGCCGCCGAGTTCGTCCTCGATATGCAGCTTCACGATGTCGTCGAAGGATTGTTCGGCGGTCGTGAAGCCGAGCGACTTCGCACGCGACGTATCGAAGTTGCGCGGCCAGCCGGCAACGATCCGCATGATCATGGGGTCAGGCTCCCGGCGAATTCGCTTTACGACATTCGCGCCTGCAACACGCTCCAGCGCCGCAATCTGTTCGCCGACCGCGACCGACAGGCCCGGCATCGAGAGGTTCACGCGGTTGTTCAGCGCGCCAATCTCGATCTCCGCCGCGCGGATCAGAAAACCGACCGCCGAGCGTGGCGAAGCGTGCCAGTGGCGCACATCCTCCGACACGGGAAGCACCGCTTCTTCCCCGTTTAGCGGCTCGCGGATGATGTTGGAGAAGAAGCCCGATGCGGCCTTGTTCGGCTTTCCGGGGCGAACGCAGATCGTCGGCAGCCGGATGCCGACACCTTCCAGAATGCCCCTGCGCGAATAGTCGGCGAGCATCAGTTCGCCCATTGCTTTCTGCGTGCCGTAGCTTGTGAGCGGCGTTTCGAAGAATTCGTCGCCGATTGCGTCCGGGAACGGCGCGCCGAAGACCGCGATGGAAGACGTGAAGACCACGCGTGGCTTATAGCCATCGCCGATCTTCTTGATTGCGTCGAGCAGGAAGCGCGTGCCGTCGAGATTGATGCGATAGCCCTTGTCGAGATCGGCCTCCGCCTCGCCGGACACGATCGCCGCGAGATGAAAGATCATGTCCGGGCGCGACGCGATCAGCTTCTCCGCTTCGCCCGGCATGGAGAAATCCGACGCGCCGGCGCTGACCGGAAACGGCGCCTTCGCGGGCGCTTGTGGCGCGACCACGTCATGCAGTGTCAATCGGCTAATCTCGCGCGAGGCGATGCGGCCGTCTTTCAGCAAGCGTTCGGTGAGCTTGCGGCCGATCATGCCGGCCGCGCCCAAAATCAGAACATCCATGGTTTATTCCTTCACCGCGCCCGTCATCGCCGAAACGTAGTGCTCGACGAAGAATGCATAGAGCACGACGAGCGGCAGCGAGCCTACCAGCGCGCCTGCCATCAACGAGCCCCAGCGATACACGTCACCGTCCACGAGTTCGCTGACGATCGCGACCGGCACGGTCTTGTTCTGCACCGAGGTCGTCAGCGTCAGCGCATAAATGAATTCGTTCCAGCAGAGCGTGAACGAGAAGATGAAGGCCGAAATCAGCCCCGGAACCGCCAGCGGCACGATGATCTTCGTCAGGATCTGCCAGCGGCTCCCCCCCGACGCGCCGTCGATCAGCGCGCACTCCTCGAGTTCGAACGGGATGGTCTTGAAATATCCCATCAGGAGCCAGGTCGAGAACGGGATCAGGATCGTCGGATAGACGAGGATCAGCGCGAGCGGTGAATCGAACAGCCCGTAGAAGTGAATGACCGAGGCAAGCGGAATGAACAGGATCGACGGCGGCACGAGATAGGCCATGAAGATCAGCGCACCCACCGTCTGCGCGCCCCTGAAGCGCAGCCGCGCGATCGCATAGGCCGCGAGCACGCTGGCGACGATCGACAGAAACGTCGCCGCCGCCGCGACATACATCGTGTTCCAGAGCCACCGCGGATAGTTCGTCTCGAACAGGAGCTTCTTGATGTGATCGAGCGTCGGCTCGACGACCCAGAACGGGTTATGCGTATCCATGTCGATGAGCTGGGCATTCGGCTTCACCGACGTCAGCGCCATCCAGTAGAACGGAAACAACAGCACCAGCATGATCAGGCCGAGCGGCAGCCAGAGGGTCACGATCCGCATCGGCACCGACTCGAGATAGGTCATGCCCTCCTTCTCGTCGGCGCGGGCTTCGTCCATCGCGGCTTTGGCGACTGCGTCAGTCATTGCCTTCACCGTGTTGCCACTTGCGGCGCTGGAGCCCGAACCAGGAGATCATGATCGCCGCGAGCAGGAACGGGATCATCGCGGTCGCAATCGCCGCGCCCTCTCCCAACCGGCCGCTTAGGATGCCGCGCTGATATGAAAGCGTCGCCATCAGATGCGTCGCATTCACAGGTCCGCCGCGCGTCATCGCCCAGATGAGCTGGAAGTCGGTAAAGGTGAAGAGCACCGAGAAGGTCATGACCACTGCAATGATTGGCGTCAGCAGCGGATAGGTCACATAGCGAAAGCGCTGCCACGCCGTCGCGCCGTCAAGGGTCGCCGCCTCATAGAGCGATGGCGACACCGTCTGCAGGCCCGCCAGCAGCGTGATCGCGACAAAGGGCACGCCGCGCCAGATGTTGGCGAAGATCAGGCTGCCGCGCGCCCAGTTGCCGTCGCCGAGGAAGTTGATGTTCTGCTCGATCAGCCCCATCTGCCGCAGCGACCAGGAGATGATCGAGAACTGCGAGTCGTAGATCCACCAGAAGGCAATCGCGGAAAGCACGGTCGGCACGATGAACGGGATCAGCACCACCGAGCGGATGATGGCCTTGAACGGCATATGCCGGTTCAGAAGAAGCGCGAGATAAAGCCCCACCGCGAACTTAATGATGCTCGCGACGATGGTGTAGAGCAGCGTGTTGAAGACCGACAGCCAGAAAATACTGTCGTCCCATAACCACTCATAATTCTCGAAGCCGATGAAGCTCCCCGGCCTCGCAAGCCGCGCGTCCGTAAACGAGAGCCAGATTCCGAGCAAGAGCGGCCACGCCAGAAAGAGCAGCAGGAACAGCGCCGCCGGCAGCATGAACCACATCGCAAGCCAGCTGCGATTGACCTTCAGCCGCGACCAGCACGACGGCTCGGCCAGTGCGGTGCTTCTCCTCGTTTCTTCGAGCGTGCTCATCCGGGGTCCACGATATCTGCTGAAGAACGAAGCGGCGGCGCGAGTTGACCCCGCACCGCCGCGTTCCTGTTAGCGATAGATGCGCTGGGCCTGACGCTCGGCGATCTTCATCGCGCCCTTCACGTCCTCGCGGCCGGTACAGTAGTTCGCGAACATATCGACGACGACGAAGTCCGCGATCGCGGCTGCCGCTTTCTCGCCGAGCGTGCCGAGGCCCGCGGGCGTCAGCGTACGCTTGGCAACGTCGCGATAGACCGTGTTCTTCGGATCCTTGGTCCAGACCGGATTGTTGTCGTATGCGCCGAGGAAGTGCGAGAGATATCCCGAGGCCGCCTCGATCCACGGATCGAAATTTTCCTTCTCCTGCATGAATGCCGCGAAGGATTTGCATGCGTTCGGGAACTTGGTGAAGGAGAAGGTCAGGATCGGGAATGCCAGATGCAGCTCGGTCGGGCGTCCCACCGGGCCGATCGGCATATAAGCGTGATCCATGTCTTCCGCGATCTGCTTGGCTTCGCGGTTCGCGGTCACGTAAACCGAAATGCCGTTGCAGGTCAGGTATAGTTCGCCCGCGACGAAGGCCTTGTTGTTCGACGAGTCGTTCCAGGACGCTGTGCCGGGAATGAAGTTGTCGTAAAGCGCCTTCACATATTCGAGCGACTTCGCGGTCTCCGGCGAGTTGATGATTACCTTGTCGTTCTTGTCGACGAGGTTGCCGCCATGCGACCACAGCGCCCAATGCAGCCAGGTGTTGGCGTCGCCGGAAGCGTGACCGAGCGCCATACCCGCCGGGGTGTTGTTCTTCTTGAGTGCTTTGACGAGTTCGAGGAATCCGGCCGTGTCTTTCGGGAATTCCTTGAAGCCTGCCTTCTCGCAGGCCGATTTACGGTAGTTGACGAGACCGCCAGTGGTCGCAACCGGAATGCCGATCCACTTGCCCTTGGATTTTCCGTAAGCCTCCGCCGAGGGGAACCAGCCGCCATATTTCTTGCCGAGGTAGTTCGCGACATCGGTCATGTCGAGGCACTTCTCGGGGAAGAGATGCGGCAGCGAGTAAAGGCCCCAGACCATGTCGAGGCCCTGGCCGGTGTTCGCCGCGACCGATGCCTTCGGCTGAATGTCGTCGAACGACTCGTTTGAAATATTGACCGAGACGCCGGTCGCCTTCTGGAAGGCATCGACCATCGCCATGAAGGCTTTGTCTTCGGCTTCGACGAAGCGGCGCCACCGCAACACGTTGATGCGCGCCTTCGGCTCCGGCTTGAACGGTGACGACTGTGCCCATGCCGTCGCGAAGTTCAACAATTGATCTGCGCCGGTGACACCGACCGCAGCAGCGGCCGCCGAACCTTTCAGGATCGAACGGCGGTTCATTTCCAGTTTCTTGTCCATGCTTTCCTCCCGAGGACGTATCGTTTTGGACTTCGCTAGATTCTTTTTCCGCTATCTTTGGCGAAGAGGTGAGCCACGTCCGCGCGCGGACGCAGTGAAATCGTGTCGCCAGGCTTCACGCTCTGGCGTTCGCGGAATACGGCGATGACTTCCTGATCGCCGATCCGCGCGACGATCTGTGTTTCCGAGCCGGTCGGTTCGACCACCACGACCTCGGCGGGCAAGCCGCCCTCGCCCATCTCGAAGTGTTCCGGGCGAATGCCGTAAAGAACGTCGCGGCCACTGTCTCCCTGCGGCGCGGTCGCCAGCGGCAGCTTGTGACCACCCGCGGTCTCCACATAGACAGAACCGTTCGCCCGCAGTTTGCCATCGAGGAAGTTCATGGCGGGCGAACCAATGAAGCCAGCGACGAACTGATTGACCGGGCGGTCGTAGAGATCGAGCGGCGCGCCCATCTGCTCGATCACGCCGTCATGCATGACCACGATCTTGTCGGCCATGGTCATGGCTTCGATCTGGTCGTGGGTGACGTAAACCGTCGTCGTCTTGAGCCGCTGGTGCAGCTCCTTCATCTCGGTGCGCATGGCGACGCGGAGCTTGGCGTCGAGGTTGGAGAGCGGCTCGTCGAACAGGAACACTTGCGGCTCGCGCACGATCGCACGGCCCATCGCGACGCGCTGGCGCTGGCCCCCGGAAAGCTGGCGCGGATAGCGCTCCAGCAGTTTTTCCAGTCCGAGAATGCTTGCCGCCCGCTTCACCCGCTGCTCAATCTCGCTTTTGCTGGCGCCCCGCAGCATCAGCGAAAAGCCCATGTTCTTCGCGACCGTCATGTGCGGATAGAGCGCGTAATTCTGGAACACCATCGCGATGTCGCGCTCTTTCGGATGCACGTTGTTCACGACGCGCCCGCCGATCGAGATCGTGCCCGAGGTGATGTTCTCGAGGCCGGCAAGGAGGCGAAGCAAGGTCGATTTCCCGCATCCCGAAGGGCCAACGAGCACGACGAATTCACCGTCTTCGATCGGGACGCTCACGCCATGCAGAATTTCCACCGCGCCGAAGGACTTGCGCACGTCGCGTATCTGCACGGACGCCATTGCTGTGTCTCCCTGAACAACACAGGCAGTTTCTGCGCGAAAGGCGCGCTGCTCTTCTTGCTTTACCAAAGAGTGTGACTGCGGATGGTAGCGCTGTCAATCAGCGCATACCCGTGTTATGAAAAGGAAATGCCGCGCAAAGCAAAAAAACTGGGATCGATCCGCCTCACCGAAGTTGCAAAACTTGCCGGTGTAAGCCCGATTACCGCATCGCGGTTCTTCCGCAATCCCGAAGCGCTTTCTGTTAGCAAGCGCGAAAGAGTTGAAAGCGCTGCAAAAGAACTTGGCTACGTCCCCAATCTTGCAGCGCGCGCACTGGCTTCGCAGCGCACAGAAGTAATCGGCGTTCTGATACCGTCGCTCACAAACAATGTGTTCAACGACGTGTTGCGCGGCATCTACGACGCCTCCGAAGGCAGCCGCTACACCATTCAGTTCGTGAATACGCGCTACAGCATTCTGCAGGAGGAGAAGCTGCTCCGCCTGTTTCAGGCGCAGAAGCCCGCCGGCCTCATCGTGACCGGCATCAACCAGACCGAGCAGTCCCGCGCGGTAATGGAAGGCATGAACTGCCCGATCGTCCAGATCATGGAGCTCGGCACCGATCCGGTCGATATGATGGTGGGATTTTCCCACTATGATGCTGCAATTGCAGCGGTTTCTCATCTGATCGGATTGGGGCGGAAGCGGATCGGCTTTCTCGGCGCGCGCATGGATCCGCGCGTGCAGCGCCGTCTCGAGGGCTATCGCAAGGCCATGAAAGACGCCGGGCTGTTCGACCCGAGCCTGATCCTCACGACCTCCACCCCCACCGCAATGACGCTCGGCGGCGTATTGCTCGGCGACCTGCTGGCGCAGGCGCCCGACCTCGACGCGGTTTTCTGCATCAACGACGACCTTGCGCTCGGCGTTCTGTTCGAATGTCAGCGGCGCGGCATCGCGGTTCCGGATCAACTCGCGATCATCGGATTCAACGACATGGAATTCATGGCGGCTACCGTCCCCACGCTGTCGAGCGTTCGCACGAACCGCTACGAAATGGGGCGCGACGGCGTCACCATGCTGATCGATGCGATCGAGGGACGCCGCACTGCAACGCCAATCGTCGATCTCGGGTTCGAACTGATGGTCCGGCAGAGTTCGACGCTGCGCAGCGCATAAATGCGTGATGCGCAGCAGCGGCCAGCAAGAAAATGGTAGCGCTGTCTTTTTCCTCCGACTAGTCTCGCGCCCAAGCAATTTCTCGTTCTTCGGGGGCGATCCATGTCCAATTCCGGCGGCAACGGCGCGAACAAGCCCAAACTGCGCTCTCGTCTCTGGTTCGACGACAGCCACGATCCCGCGATGACGGCGCTCTATCTGGAGCGCTACCTGAACTACGGGCTCACGCGGCAGGAACTGCAATCCGGTAAGCCGATCATCGGGATCGCCCAAACGGGGAGCGATCTCTCGCCCTGCAACCGCCACCACCTGGAACTCGCCCATCGCGTCCGCGAAGGCATTCGCGAGGCCGGCGGTGTCGCGATGGAGTTCCCCTGCCACCCCATTCAGGAGACCGGAAAGCGCCCCACAGCGGCGCTCGACCGCAACCTCGCCTATCTTTCGCTGGTCGAGGTGCTGTTCGGCTATCCGCTCGACGGCGTCGTGCTCACGACCGGTTGCGACAAGACCACGCCCGCCTGCCTGATGGCCGCCGCGACCGTGAACATTCCGGCGATCGTTCTTTCGGGCGGCCCCATGCTCAACGGCTGGTTCAACGGCGAGCGAACCGGTTCCGGCACCGTGGTCTGGAAATCCCGGGAGCGGCTTGCGGCGGGCGAAATCAACTACAACGAGTTCATGGACATCGTCGCCTCGTCGGCGCCCTCCGTGGGGCACTGCAACACCATGGGGACGGCCTCGACCATGAATTCGCTTGCGGAAGCGCTCGGCATGTCGCTACCCGGCTGCGCGGCCATCCCCGCGCCTTACCGCGAGCGCGGGCAGATTTCTTACCTCACCGGCAAGCGCATCGTGGAAATGGTGTGGGAAGACCTGCGCCCGTCGCAAATCCTGACCAAGCAGGCCTTCGAGAACGCAATCGTCGTGAACTCGGCCATCGGCGGCTCCACCAACGCGCCGATCCATCTCAATGCGCTCGCGCGGCATGTCGGCGTGGAACTTTCGGTCGAGGACTGGCAGCGCGTCGGGCACAAGATCCCGCTTCTCGTGAACCTCCAGCCCGCGGGCGCCTATCTCGGCGAGGAATATCACCGCGCCGGCGGCGTCCCGGCAGTGGTCCGCGAACTGATGACCAAGGACAAAATCCACGAGGACGCGCTCACGGTGAACGGAAAGTCCATGGGCGAGAACTGCAAGGACGCGCCGAAGCCCGACCATGACGTGATCTGGAGTTGCGACAAGCCGCTCGTGAACGACGCCGGGTTCATCGTGCTCTCGGGCAATCTCTTTGACAGCGCGATCATGAAGACCAGTGTGATCTCGAAGGAATTCCGCGACCGCTATCTTTCCAACCCGAAAGACCCCGACGCATTCGAAGGCCGCGCCGTCGTATTCGACGGACCGGAGGAATATCATTCCCGCATCGACGATCCGTCGCTCAATATCGACGAGCACTGCATTCTGTTCATTCGCGGCACGGGCCCGATCGGTTATCCCGGCGGCGCGGAAGTCGTGAACATGCAGCCGCCCGCGGCACTCATCAAACGCGGGATCATGTCGCTGCCCTGCATCGGCGACGGCAGACAATCGGGAACGTCCGGTTCGCCATCGATCCTGAATGCGTCGCCTGAAGCGGCGGCCGGCGGCGGGCTAGCGATCCTGAAAAGCGGCGACAAGGTGCGGATCGATCTGCGCAAAGGCGAAGCGAATATTCTGATCTCCGCCGAAGAGGTCGCGAAGCGTCACGCGGAACTGAAAGCCAAAGGCGGTTACCCCTATCCCGAGCATCACACGCCCTGGCAGGAGCTCTACCGCAACACGGTCGGCCAGCACGCGAGCGGCGCCTGCCTCGAGCTTGCGACCCGCTATCAGGACATTGCGAAGAAGTTCGGTACGCCCCGGCATTCCCACTAGGTAAAGTCGAAGAGCATTCAAAATGGCTGGAAGACTGCAAGGAAAACGCGCGCTCGTGACGGCCGCATCGGCCGGCATCGGACGCGCCTGCGCAATTGCGTTCGCGCGCGAAGGCGCTACGGTCTTGGCGACCGACATCGACGAAAAGGCATTTGCCGATCTTCGCGCGGCAGGCGTCGCGGAGGCGTTCAAGCTGGACGTGCTCTCGACCGATGCCGTAAACGAAGCAGCGGCGCGCATCGGCAAGATCGACGTGCTCTTAAATGCAGCGGGATACGTGCACCACGGCACCGTGCTCGACTGCAGCGACAAGGATTGGGATTTTTCGTTCGACTTGAACGTGAAATCCATGCACCGCACGATCAAGGCATTCCTGCCCGCAATGCTCGCAGGCGGCGGCGGCTCCATCGTCAACATCGCCTCGGCTGCAGGCGTGCTGAAAGCCGCGCCGAACCGCTATGTCTATGGCGCAACCAAAGCCGCCGTCGCGGCGCTGACCCGCGCGGTCGCGGTCGATTTCATCGGCGACGGCATCCGCTGCAACTGCATCTGCCCCGGCACTATCGAAACGCCGTCGATGCTCGGGCGGGCCGCGGCGCAAGGCCCGGAGGGCATGAAGAACTTCGTGGCGCGCCAGCCGCTCGGGCGGCTCGGCACTGCCGACGAGATCGCAATGCTTGCGCTTTATCTCGCCAGTGACGAAAGCTCGTTCACGACCGGCGGCGCGCATGTCGCCGATGGCGGCTGGACCTTATAAGGATTTTCCCATGAACAAGATCGATCTTTCCGGCCGCGTAGCGGTCGTGACCGGCGGCGCACAAGGGTTCGGCCGCGCCATTACCGAGCGCTTTGTCAGCTCAGCCGCGCGCGTTGCGATCTGGGACCTCGATCAGGTTTTCGCGCAGCGCACTGCGAACGAAGTGGGTAACGGCACGAAGTCCTATGGTCTCGACGTTTCCGACCTCGCCGCGGTGGAAAAAGCCCGCGACGCCACGATCAAGGACTTCGGCAAGATCGACATTCTCGTGAACAATGCCGGCATTGCAGGTGTGAATGCCACCGTGTGGGACACCACGGTCGAGGAATGGCGGCGCGTCATGCGCATCAACCTCGACGGGCCCTTCGTCTGCTCCAAGGCCATCGTTCCGCACATGATCGCGCAAAAATACGGCCGCATCGTCAACATCGCCTCGATCGCCGGCAAGGAAGGCAATCCGAACGCCGCGCATTACTCGGCATCCAAGGCCGGCGTCATCGCGCTCACAAAATCGCTCGGCAAGGAACTCGCGTCTTACGACATCGCCGTGAACGCGGTGACGCCCGCCGCCGCCAAGACCGCGATCTTCGACCAGATCACCCAGCAGCATATCGACTTCATGCTGTCGAAGATTCCGCGTGCGCGTTTCGTGAAGGTCGAGGAACTCGCCGCGATGGTCGCCTGGATGGCGTCGGAGGACAATTCGTTCACCACTGGCGCGGTTTTCGACATCTCCGGCGGCCGCGCGACCTACTAGCGTTTTTAACCGCGCAAGCCTCGGCTATGCTGTGGCCATGCAGCAGGCCGATGCCTCCACACGCCCGGATGGACAGCGCGAATGTTCCGCGCAGCGCTGGCGCGCGCTCCTCGTACTTGCGCTTCTTCCCATCGCCTTCGCCGCATTCGCTGAAGAACCGAAAGAAAAGCGCGTTATCCGGAACGTCACGCCCGACAGCATCCCGGTGATCGTGCTGCCGCCGCGCAATGCGGAGAAGCCGGTACCACAAGAGCCCGACCTGCCCGATGCGAAAATACGAACGACGGTCGAGGCTGACGGTACTGTTCACGCTGGCGGTCGCAGGCTTGTTCTGACCGGCGTAACCCCGCTGCAGTCCGCTACCCTGTGCGAGAGCCCAACGCACGGGCGCTGGGCCTGCGGAGTTCGCGCTTATGTGGCGCTACGCGCGCTCGTTCACGGCAAGGAACTGCGATGCAATACCTCCGGCGAGATCCCAGATGGTGCGATCGGCCGGTGCTATAGCGGGACCACCGACGTCTCGCACTGGCTGCTGCGCGAAGGCCTGGCGCTGTACAACCCGGCCGCGCCCGACCCGATGCTCGCTGCGGCCGCCGACGACGCCAAAAAACACGGCCGCGGTCTCTGGCAGAACAACTCGCAACCGCTGACTGCTATTCCTTAGCCGCGCTTGTCCCGCACCGAAAACTCGAATGGCCGCGACACCGCACGGCGGATCGGCGATGGCAGCAACCCGCTAAGCCACGTGACGAAACTGAAGAACCGCGGAAACGTCACGATCTCCCGGTTCCGCGCGAGACCAGCACGGATCAGTTTTGCGGCCTTCGCCGGACTGACCATGAAGGGTTTCGGTCCCTTCTCTGCAAGGCTCATGCGGGTTTCCACGAAGCCGGGGCACACCACGCTCACCTTCACGCCGTGGGGCAGCAAGGCGTCACGCAACGACTTTCCGTAGTTCAGGATCGCCGCCTTGCTCGCGCTGTAGCTGGGCGCATGGGCCAACGGAACGAACGCCGCGATCGAACTCATGAGCGCGATCTGGCCGCTGCGTCTTGCCATCATTCTCGGAATAAGCGGCTGCACCGTGTTTGCCGCGCCGAGGATATTGATCTGGAGCAGTTCATAGGCGGCGTTTGCTTCTTCGATGGCATGCTCGCCGGTCATGCCCGCGATGACCCCGGCATTCGCAATCACGAGATCCACCGGGTGCCGCGCGTCGAGCTCCAGTATCCATCCGGAGAGGCGCTCGCGCTCGCGAACATCGCCAACAAACGAAACAACCTCCGCGCCTTTCTCGCGACAGGCAGACGCCACCGCTTCCAGCCGCAACGCATCGCGGCCGGTAATGGCGAGTATCGTGTCCGGCGCGGCATAGTCGAGCGCAAGCGCCTCGCCGATTCCGCTCGATGCGCCGGTGATCAGGATTGTCTGCATGGAGCGATTGTCCGCGCGCGCCTTACATCTTCATATTCAGCGGAATATTCTTGATGTCGTTTTCGATCTGCGCAAGCTCTTCGACCACGACATTGAGCGCATGATCGATGTCCTCAAAGCTATGCGACGTGTTCAGGAAAAACCGTAACCGCGAGGTCTTCGGCGGCA
>DAORMJ010000035.1:21644-26699 GCA_035440445.1 Xanthobacteraceae bacterium | reverse complement strand
GTCGATGCTTCGACCTTCACGCGCGTGGCACTGAAGTCGGGTGGCGTCCCGATCATCGTGACCAACGACAACGACCTGACGCTGGTCGGCCGCGCCGACGGCGTTGAAATCTTCCGGGTCGAAGTGATCGATCCGGCGACCGGCCGCTATCGCTTCACGCAGTCGGGTCCGATCGATCATCCGGACGTGAACGAGTCCGGGACGGCGGATGGATTGCGCCTGCGCGTCGATTTCGTCGTGACCGATGGGGACGGCGATACGGCAACGGCGCATGTCCAGCTGGATATTAACGACTCCGCGCCGACGGCCCTCGCGGTCGCCATTGCTGGCAATGAAGATGCGCTGATCGAGGTCGTGTTGAACGCCGACGGCGGTGCGGATGGTCTCCAGGGATATGTGATCAAAAGTCTTCCCACTAACGGGAAACTTTACAGCGACGCCGCTGGAACAGCCGAGATTGCTGCGAACCAAACCGTTACCGGTCCGGTCTACTTCAAGCCCGGCGCGCAGTGGCATGGGCAGACGACGTTCGGTTATGCCGCGATCGATGGCGACAACGATCAGTCGGCAACGGTTCTCGCGACCATCAACGTGGCGGCAATTAACGACGCGCCGGTGCTCGCCAACGTTCAGAACGTATCGGTGGCGGAGGACAACGTCCTCTATCTCAGCGGCCTGAGCAACAAGTGGGTCGCGAGCGACCCCGATCAGGGCGACGTGAAGACTCCGTCTGTAACTCTGACGCTGCATGTCGATAGCGGAGATGCGGTACTGAGCGCGGCGCGCGGCGGGCTGAGCGGCGGCTTCATTATCATGGTGTCGGATGGCGGAAAGACCCTGACGATCACGACGGAGGCCGATGGCGGCTCGGGCGGACGGGATGCCTATGCGATCCTGAACACGCTTTTGCGCGGTGATAATTTTGCCGGAAACAACAACGGCATTGCGGTCACGCCAGGGCCGGACTTCAACGGCGATGTACAGATCAGCTGGACTCTGAACGACAACGGCAATTTCGGAGCAGGCGGTGCGCAGACCGACAGCGGCAGCTTCACCGTCACCGTCACCCCGGTCAACGATGCACCGGTGATCGGCCTGGGCGGCGATACGGGTTCGGTGATCGAACCCGGCGATCCTGCGTTTATCCAGGAGGCAGGTGCCGGCCATCCGAGCTCCGGCGGCGGTTTGGGTCTTGAGCCGACGTCGAATGTGGATTTGGTTCTCGCTCCGCACATCGTGAGCGGGATGAGCGTTGCGGATATGACCTCGGCGTTGGCCGACGTCAGGGCTGCGCTTGGGGCTGGTGCGACGGACGCGGACGCGATTGCTGCGGCCTGGAACTATCTGGACACGCGCTACACCTACACGGATGCGTTGATTAACGAGGCGCAGGCGAAGCTTTCGATTGTCTATGCGCAGTATTTGCAGTCCGGCGGCATGGCGCTGCTCGACGTTACGGCGAAATACACGCCGGATGGTGGCGATGCCGGCAACACGCCGGATCGCGTGCAGAGCCTGCACGACAACATCCTCGGCAATCTTGGTAAGGTTGGTCTTGCGGACAAACTGGGCGCAGGCTCGGATGCGTATCTTCGCATTGAGGCAGCGGTTGGTTCCGATCCGGTTCTATTGGGTCTGTTCAACGACCGTCCTGTTTATGGTGGCTACGAGGGTGAGACGAACCAGTCTCTCGCGTGGGACATTGCACACGGTCTTTATCCGGGTGCGAGCGGTACGCTGGTTGCGAGCGACGTCGACACGGCCTTGTCGTCTCTGACGTGGTCTGACGTGACGGTTGGTGCTGCTCAGTATGGCAGCTTCACGATCGATCCTTCGAGCGGCAAGTGGACTTACGTGCTCGATCCTGCGGCGGCTGATGCGCTTGCTGCCGGCGATAGCGTCAACGAAGTGTTCACGGTTCGGGTGACGGACGACCACGGCGCGTTCGACACGACGACGGTGACGATCACGGTTACGGGTTCGAACGACGCGCCGGTGATAAGCGGTTCGACCGGCGCATCTTTCGGTGCGAGCGGTCTGACGGGGTTCGTGGAAGCCGACGCGGCGCTCGATCACAAGTTCGAGCCGGACGATAATCTTGATGGCGTGATTGCGCCGCTGATGGTGTCCGGGATGGACATGTCGTCGGTGCTGGATCAGGTGCAGACTGCGCTTGGTACGGGGGCCACGCGTGCGCAGGCGATAGCGCAGGTTTGGGACTACATCGACGACCACGGCGGTTACTACAACAATCTGTTGAACGAGGCCTCGGCGCGTCTTGCGGTCGAGTATGCGAAGTATCTGCAGGCTGGCGGCACGCCGCTGCTTGATGTTGTTGCGAAGTATGCGCCGGACGGCACGGACCTTGGTTCGTTGCCGGATCGTTTGCAGAGCCTGCACGACAACCTGCTTGGCAACGTGCATGGTGCTTCGCTTATCGACAAGATGCTGGGTGCGGGGCAGGGTTCGAACACGGATCCGATTGCGGATGTTTATCAGAATATCCTCTCGCTTCTTGCAGCGAACGGTCTTTCGGGGCTGCTTGATCGTCCGATCTACAGCGGCAACGAGGGTGTCGCGAACGACGCGCTGGCTTGGGACCAGTCGCACGGCTTCGCACCGGCGCAGGCTGGCCAGATGCATGCGAGCGATGTGGACGCGGGCGCGGATCTGACCTGGTCCGGCAGCGGCACTGGCACCTATGGCGTGTTCGCGATCGATTCCGTGTCGGGCAAGTGGACCTATACGGTCGACCCGGCGATGCCCGGTTTTGCAGCGCTGACGCAGGGTCAGACGGCGAACGAGAGCTTCACGGTCACGGTGACCGATGAGTTCGGCGCCAAGGACCAGCACGTGCTTACCGTCACCGCAACGGGCATCAACGATGCACCCGTGATCACCGGCGACGCATCCTATACGGTGACGGAAGATCTCAGCACGGATATCGACGTTCTCAACCGCCTGGTTGCTTCCGGAAAGCTGACCGTAGTCGATCCAGATGCGGGGCAGTCCGTGTTCCAAACACAGACGGATTCTACCCAGGCCTACGGCACGTTCTCGATCGATGCGAACGGCAACTGGATCTATTACGCCTACAACGACAGTGCTGCGATTCAGGGGCTTGCGGCCGGTGCCAGCGTTAGCGATGTCGTTACCGTTCTGACTGCAGACGGCACGGCGCAGCAGATCACGATCACGATCAAGGGCACGAACGACGCGCCGGTGATTGCGGCCGTGAACCCGACGGAGTTTTCGCAGAACTTCGACAGCGATACGTCCGGGATGTTCTATCTCGGAAACGGAGCGTCTTACGGCGGTGTCGCGATCGTCGCGTCCGGAACGAACAGCATCACAACCGCTGACGGTTCTTCCTATGCGGTGATTACGGATGTCTCGGGCGCCGGCGCATTCACGCGCTTCGACGGTTATCAGGCGGTATGGCCCGGCGACTACACCGCCGAGGTAAAGGTCTATCTCGATACGTCCTGGTCGACCGGGGAAGGCTTCGACTACTCGGTTGCGTCGAGCGACAGCTCTGGTGGATTCCTTCGCGACTTCATCTTCCATGTGACGAAGGATACCTCTACCGGGAAGCTCCTGGTCGGAGGTTCTAACAACACGAACTTCGCGCCGCGTGAGGACCTTGAAACCCTCAACCACTACGAAGTGACGCAGACCGGCTGGTACACGCTGCGCCACACGTTTAAAGACGTCGGCGGCGTGCTGACGGTCGATCTGCAACTGGTCGATGTGAACGGCACGGTGCTCTGGACGGAGACGCGGTCCAATCCTGCCGACCAGATCGGGGTCAACGTGGGCGGCAACCGCTACGGCTGGTTCGCGGACATCTCCTTGCCGAATGGGCTTGCGGTTGATGGCGTCACGCTGAACCGAGAGACCGCTGACGCGGTCGTTGTCGAACTCGCCGATGGCAACCCGAACGAAGGCAGCGCCGTGCACGCATCGAGCGGCACGATCGCGTTCGGCGACGTTGATGTGACGGATACCCACACTGTGAGCGCGGCGCCTGCGGGGTCGGGCTATGTGGGTGCCTTCACGGCGGTGCTCAGTGATGACTCGACGGGCGACGGCACCGGCGCGATTTCGTGGAGTTTCACGGTAGCGGACGCGGCGATCGAGCATCTGGCGGCAGGCCAGACGCTGGATCAGGTCTATACGGTCACTGTCACTGACAGTGCCGGAGCAAGCGACACCGTCGACATTACCGTGACCATCATGGGCACGAACGACGCGCCGGTGATCACGTGGAACGAGGCTGGGCACACGTCCGATCCGAGCTTCTCGTTCACCGAAGGCTCGAATTCCAGCCACTGGCTGGGAGCCAAGCTGGCCTTCACCGATGTCGACCTGAACGACACGCATACGCTTTTGATCACGCCGTTGACCACGACCCATCCGGGCAACGTGTTCCTGGGCAGCTACGCCCCCGAAGTTCTCGATGCTGACGGCACCGGTGGCGGTGCCGGACGCGAAGTGCGGTTCAACTTCAGTGTTGCGGATAGTGATCTGAACTTCCTCGGCGCGGGTGAGGTGATTACCCAGACCTATCAGGTGCAGTTGCGCGACAGCGCCGGCGCGGTATCGGAGACGCGGACCATCTATGTCCGGTTCACCGGCACCAACGACGCGGCGTCGATTGCGATCGACACGGCGGTTGCCGACGACCGCTCGGTTACGGAAGCCGGCGGCGTGGCGAATGGCACGGCCGGCGATCCGTGGGCCTCGGGCAAGCTTTTGGTGACCGACGTCGATAGCGGGCAGGACGCTTTCGCGGTTCCGCCGAGCCTCAACGCGACCTACGGCACCTTCACCTTCAACGCAGCCACGGGTGCGTGGAGCTATGCGCTGGACGATGCCCGGCTTGCAACACAAGCGCTGATGCAGGGCCAGATGGTCAGCGACACGCTGACGGTCACCTCGCTCGACGGCACGGCGAGCCACAACATCGTGGTCAATATTGCCGGCACGAACGATGCGCCGGTGATTACGTGGAACGAGGCCGGGCACACGTCCGATCCGAGCTTCTCGTTCACC
>DAORMJ010000035.1:9235-21596 GCA_035440445.1 Xanthobacteraceae bacterium | reverse complement strand
GATGTCGACCTGAACGACACGCATACGCTGTTGATCACGCCGTTGACTACGACCCATCCGGGCAACGTGTTCCTGGGCAGCTACGCACCGGAGATCCTCGATGCCGACGGCACTGGTGGCGGTGCCGGACGCGAAGTGCGGTTCAACTTCAGTGTTGCGGACAGCGATCTGAACTTCCTCGGCGCGGGTGAGGTGATCACCCAGACCTATCAGGTGCAGTTGCGCGACAGCACCGGCGCGGTCTCGGAGACGCGGACCATCTATGTCCGGTTCACAGGCACCAACGATGTGCCTGTGATCACCGGCAACATTTCGGATACGGTTACGGAAGATTCCAGCGCGGATATCGACGTCCTCAACCGCCTGGTCGCGTCCGGAAAGCTGACCGTAGTCGATCCAGATGCGGGGCAGTCTGTGTTCCAGACCCAGACGGATTCCGTGAAAGCCTACGGCAAGTTCTCGATTGATGCAGACGGTAACTGGGTCTATTACGCCGACAACGACAGCTCTGCGGTGCAGGGACTGGCGGGCGGCTCCAGCGTCAGCGACATCGTTACCGTGCTGACGGCAGATGGTACGGCACAGCAGATCACCGTTACAATCAACGGCACGAACGATGCGCCGGTAGTGCAGGATCATGTCTTCACGGTGGGTGAAGACGACACGCTGAGCGGAACGCTGGCAACGGGCGCGACAGACGTGGACAACAATCCCGCCACGCTCACTTACGCCTTGGTCAATCCCGTCAATGGACTGACGCTCAACGCGAACGGTACCTTCAGCTATTCGCCGCCAGCTTCGTATCAGTCGCTCAACAACGGTGACACCGCGACCGTCAGCTTCGAATACGTTGCGAACGATGGCGCGGTGAACAGCGGGGCGAAAACGGTGACGATCACGATCCAAGGATCGAATGACGCCGTGTTTGCTCCGGCCGACGCAAGCCCCATCTACGCATACAGCAACAACACTCAGGGCGCTGGATTTGGACAACCGACGGCGATCAGCCTCAACCTGGCGACGTTGTTCGCCGCCGCCCCTGCCGGCACGACGTATTCCTATGCTGTGCTGGAAGGCAATTGGGGCTGGCTGACGCGCACGGGTGATGTCGTGGCGGGCGATCCGAACACTTCGCAGGCGGGTCTATATGTTGCTCAGGTTACGGCGACCACGCCGGGTGGAGCGACCGAAACGACTCTCGTCGGTTTCATGGTCCTGCCTGATAACTCGGGCTATCAGGTCATCACCGCAAACGGTCAGTCTGTACCGTGGGCTGCAGGCAAGGTCGTCGACCTCGATGACAGCGTGAATGTTACGTCGATGGTCACCGGCAACGATACCGACGTGATGCTCGGCAACGACTTCAATAACAACCTGAACGGCAACTATGGCAGCGACGCGTTGTTCGGCGGCAAGGGGGATGACAGGCTCGACGGTAACTCGGGTATCGATTTCCTGTCCGGCGGCGAGGGCAATGACACATTGTATTCAACAACGGAGACCGGTTATCTGCTCGGCGGTTCCGGCAACGACACGCTTTATGGCGGAAGCAACGATGATTACCTGTTCGGGGGTACCGGCGACGACATCATCTACGACGGCACCGGCGCGGATATTCTGAACGGCGGCGCCGGCAACGACGTGTTGTATGCGACCGGCGAAGGCCGGATCGACAAGCTGACGGGCGGCGCCGGCGATGATCGCTTCGTGATGCTTGGGAACGATGGTGATCAGATTCTCGACTACGGCAACGGAAATGACGTGATCGACTTGACCAACCTGTTCACCGCGGGAGTCGGCGAGTCCGCCACCCTATATACTGATCTGTCGGGCAGTCAGCTTTTGTTCCGTACGTCGCCCACGGGCGGTTGGCAGGTGGCCGCGAATTTCGTCGGATCGGTGCCTACTGCCGTCAATATTCTGTACGACGACGCGGCTAGTAATGTGATCCAGCAGACGATTACCTAGGCAATCTCCCGCGCCTTGTCTCCGGACGGGGGTTGGATAAGATGAAACGCAGAGCAGGATTTCGGGGCCATGTATTTCAAATCATTCGTTTTGGGCGCGCTGGTTTCGTGCGCGCTTTTGTCTCCGGCGGCAGCCGGAGACCTCGTGGTGAAGCGGCGCGTGCAGGCAACCCCGCACGCGCCGCAGCACCTCTGCGTCAGAGGTAAGAGCATCTTCAGCGATCTTGCCTATAGCGAGATCGTTGCAGCGGTGACGGCCTATCACGACGAGGCGGTCGCGGCTGCCGAGCAAAGCCAGTATTCGCGTTCCATGCGCTACAACTGGGCGCTCGAGACCAAAGCCTGGTGTGGCTCGGCGATCGGTTACAGCTGGACCCGGACGCTGGACGAGGAAACGGTCGCAAAATGTGCCTGTTTCCATTACACTATGATCCGGCAGCGCTGAGTTCCGTTTCGACTATTGAGATTTTCGCGGGCCGGAAGCGATTCCGGCCCGCAGTAATGTTAATCAGAACTGCAGTCCGCGCCTTCGGCGCTTTGTGATAGACTGTTCTTTAGAAGTGCTCGGGGCGACCAGGCCGCGGGACCTTGATGCTGCGGCTCCAAGATGAACATCGATACGCCAGTTTCGCGCGCGAAAGGCATTGACCGTCAGGCACTGGTCAACGCTTTGTCGTGGGTTTTCGATTACTTCGGTAAGCCGGTCGATGCCGATGCGCTCTTGAGCGACATGGCAATAGACCGGGTCGCGCTTTCCGCCGACACCGCCGTCAGCGCCTTGCGGCGCGCGCGCTTCGAGACCGAATTGTATCCACTGCAAACCGCGGTGCTTTCCTCGCTCAACCTGCCGGTGCTCCTCATCACCAACGAGTTCACGCCAGTCATCGTGACCGCGCGTGAGGGCGAGGAACTGGAAGTCATTTCGTTCATCGGCGACGAGGTTGTCGATTCGTACATTGAGCGTGATCTGCTTGAAGCGGCCGGTGTGACGGCGATTTATATGCGCCCGGCGCGCGGAGATGCGGAGGGAGCCGACCTTCTCGGCAGCGGCGGGGACGAGCCGCGGCGCTGGGCGTTTGAAGCGCTCTATCCGCTTCGTCATTACTACTACCGCGTGCTGCTCGCTTCCTTCGCGATCAACATTCTTGCGATCGCGAGCCCGCTCTTCATCATGAACGTGTACGACCGCATCATTCCAAATCTGGCCTATTACAGCCTTTGGATTCTCGCGATCGGGATGTTCATCGCGCTCAGCTTCGACTTTCTTTTCAAGTTCGTTCGCGACGCGCTGGTGTCGGCGGCATCGCGGGGCCTCGATCTGAAACTTTCCATGTCGGTACTCGAGCAGGCGTTGCGCGCGCACATCGCTTCGCGTCCCGGAAACTCGGGCCAGTTCATCAACCAGATCCGCGAGTACGAATCCTTCAAGGAATTCTTTTCCGCAGGCAATGTCGCGCTGCTCGCGGACCTTATGTTCTTTCTGGTCTATATAGCCGTGATTGCGATCATCTCGCCCCTGATCGCCGCGGTAGTGCTGGTCTTCTTTTGCGGCGGGCTTCTGCTCGGATGGATTTTCAACAAGTCGAGCGGACGGCTGATTGAAGGCGCGTCGCGCGAGATGGCGATCCGGCACGCTTTCCTGTTCGAAACGGTCACCGCTTCCGAAACGATCAAGGCATCGCGGGCCGAAGGCTATGTGCTTTCCCGCTGGCGCGACGTGGTCGCCCAGACCGGATTGTTCAGCGAAAAAATCCGCCGCGTGCTGTCGAATGCGACCAATGTTGCCGCCTTCATGCAGCAGACGGTCGCGGTCGTCATCATTCTGATCGCGATCTACCGCTTCGAGGCGAACGAAATCTCGATGGGCGGTATTATTGCCTGCGTGATCCTTTCGGGCCGCGCGCTTGCATCCCTCACCAACATCGTGTCGCTGATCGCGCGTGCGCGGCACACGATGCACGCGTACAGAACGCTCGATCGCATCTTCTCGATGAAGACCGAGGACAACAGCGCAGAGGGGCTTATCCACTCCGCGCCGTTGCGATCGGACGTTGAGTACAGGCAGACCAAGTTCAGCTATCCGGGCGCGCCGGTTCCGGTGCTGAACGGATTGTCGCTGAAAATCGCGCAAGGTGAGCGCGTCGCGATTGTCGGCCGGGTAGGGTCGGGCAAAACCACTCTGGGCCGGTTACTAGTGCAGTTCTACGAGCCCGACGAAGGCCTAGTTCTGCTCGGCGGGGTCGACATCAAGCAGTTCACGCCGCACACGTTGCGCAAGATGGTCGGCTTCGTGAGCCAGGATTCGCTGCTTTTCCACGGCACGCTGCGCGACAATATCCGCTTCGGTCTGTCGAACGTGCCGGAGGAAGCGTTGCTTGAGCCGGCGCGGATTTCCGGCGTGATGGAGTTCGCAAATCTGCATCCTCGCGGGCTCGATATGCCGGTCGGGGACGGTGGCAGGTTGCTTTCCAGCGGTCAGCGCAAGGCGGTGATCATGGCGCGGGCGCTGCTCGCGAAGCCGCGCATCCTGTTCCTCGACGAGCCGACCAGCGACATGGATCCGACTTCAGAGCGGATCTTCGTGCAGAATTTGAAACAATCGCTCGCTCCGGACCAGACTCTGATTGCGACCACGCATCGAAATGAAATTCTCAAGATTGTCGACCGGATCGTGGTGATCGAGCGCGGCGCGGTCTTTCTCGATGGGCCCCGCGATGCCGTACTTGCGCGCATGAAGAACCCGCAGGGGCAGTCATGAATCGTTTCGAGAACGACAGGTTCGGCGAGCCCATGCTGGCGCCGCTGCGGCAGCAGGAACTGGAGCAGGAGGCGGAGCGCGACGCACCTTCACTGCGGCAGCGCGTGCAAGCGGGTTTCGACCGCATGTTCACAGGCGCAGAAAAGCTGGAAGACTATTACGACGACACCTTCCGCTTTTATTCTAGGCTTGGATATGTCCTCGCGGCTTTTCTCGGAACATTCCTGATCTGGTCCTACTCCGCGACCGTAGATGAAGTTTCGCGCGGTGAGGGCAAAGTCGTACCGTCTTCGAAGACTCAGGTCGTGCAGAGTCTTGAAGGCGGCATAGCCAAGGAAATCTACGTGCGGCAGGGCCAGCCGATCCGGAAGGGGCAGACGCTCATGCTCCTCGACGACACCGGCTTCTCCGCAAGCATGGGAGAACTGTCTGCGAAACAGAACAGTCTTCGCGCGCAGATTATCCGGCTCCAACAGGAAGTGAGCGGCGCGCAAGCGCAGGCCCTGCCGGAATTTCCGGCAAATCTTCGGGCTGATGCTCCGGAGGTCGTGGATAGCGAACTACGCCTGTTTCAAGCGCGCAAGACAGCGTATGAAAATCAGTCTGCAATTTTGTCGGAGCGCCTGCGCCAGCGGCAGATCGAGCTCAACGAACTACGCGCCAACCTCCAGCGGGTTGACGAGAATCTGAAACTCGCGAAGCGGGAATTCGACATCAAGTCGCCGCTCGCCGCGCAGAAGGTGGTGCCGGAGACGGAATTGTTGCGCATCCAGCGCGAGATGACGGATCTTTCCGGGCAGTTGCGTAGCGGCAACCTTGCGATTCCGCGCCTCGAGGCGGCGATTGCGGAAGCTGAGCGTCAGCTGCAGGATCAGCGGTTCTCATTCCAGCAGAACGCGCAGCAGGAACTCACGCAGAAGATCGGCGAGCTCAACGTGGTTGAGCAGTCGCTGAAGTCGGCCAAGGACAAAGTATTCCGGACCGACATGCGATCGCCCGTCGATGGCATTATCAACAAGCTCAATTTTTCTACGATCGGCGCGGTAGTGCGGCCGGGTGAGGTAATAGCCGAGATCGTGCCGCTCGAGGATACGCTTCTGATCGAAGTGAAGATCAAGCCCAGCGATATTGCGTTCATTCATCCCAAGCAGGAAGCGGTAGTACGCTTGTCTGCCTACGATTTTGCGATTTATGGCGCGCTGCGCGGGACGGTCGTAACCGTCGCCCCCGACAGCGTGACCGACGTCAATACAAAAGAGACTTATTACATCGTCGTGGTGCAGACGAGCGAAGCCGCGTTGAAGCGGCAGGGTGAGCTTCTCCCGATCCTGCCGGGCATGGTGGCTACGGTCGACATCATCACAGGCGCAAAAAGCATATTGCAGTACCTGCTGAAGCCGATTGTCCGCGCGCGGGAGTCTGCGTTGCGCGAACGCTGACGGTTAACAGTTCCTCGCCGCAGTTGCCGCAGTTGTAGCGGTTGTTTGAGGGGGAATTGAACCCGGAGCCGGTACGGTCCTCGCCAGGGAAGAGGACGCGACGGACATGTACAGGCTTTTTCGCGCAAACCGATTGTTCTGCTCCGGGCTATGCGGAGCGCTCGTGCTTTCGTTTGCCGCCACATCGCAATTGCAGACAGTATCGCTCCGCAACGAACAGGATTTCGGCTCGGTGCAGTATGCCGCGATCGAGCCGCTCGTGCGGCTGGAAACTTCTCCAGCAATTGAAGGTTCGCTGCAGGGAGGGAAGGTCGGCTTGGGGATCCGCGCGAGTTTGCGTGATGCAGCCGCTGCGGTTTACGCGCAAGCTGCCGCTCCGGCGCCGTTTCCCTCGCTATTTGGTACGCAGAGTATCCTGGTCGGCAATACGGCGATCATGCAGCGCTGGCGCAACATTCTCGCTGAAGGCGCAGATCGTAACATTCTGCTTGATTGCACCTCGGGCGACTTTTGCGATCTGCCGCGCGTCGCGGCTATGCGCGGGGAGGTAGATCGCCTGAAGTTCGCACCGCTTGCGTTGAAAGTTCGTGCAGTCAACGAATTCGTTAACCGCAATCTACGGTATGCCTCGGACCTCAGCGTCTATGGCGTCTCCGATCACTGGGCGTCGCTTCGCGAGGTGCTGGAACAGGGCCGCGGCGACTGCGAGGATTTTGCGATCGCCAAGCTCTGGATGTTGAAAGCACTCGGCGTGCCGCTGGATTCGATCCGGATGGTTGTGCTTCGCGACCAGGCGACCCGGCAGGATCATGCGGTACTCGCCGTGAGTCATGGCGGCGGAGCGTGGGTGCTCGATAATCGTAGCGCCGTCGTAAAAGCCGATTCGGAAATAAGGCATTACCGCCCGTATTATTCATTGTCCGCGAGCGGATCGTCCTGGGTCCATAGCGTCCCCACGGGGGCGCAGCAGCGGGTTACCGCGGCTCGTACGCAACCCAACCGGGAAGATCGTGTGAACTAACTCCGGCGGCTCGGAATGTTGCGATGCGGAATCAGAGACGCAGTATAACTAACTGATTTTGCAGGTTAATTAATGCCGTTTAGATACCTGTTGCTCCCCCGCAACAGCGTTTAACCACCCACAAAGAAGCTCCGCTGTTTGCGAAACTTGGCTTGGTCGGGAACCTCACAACCGCTATGGTTGTAGCGGGATTTTTTAGGGGATTGCGGGCATTTAAGATGCTTCGGAAATTTATTGGTATCGCGGCGACCAGCGCGATGGTTGTCCTGCATTTTGCCGTGCCTTCTCGCGCCATGAGCCTCGAAGAGGCGATCGCCACCGCTGTCGCGGGCAATCCGCAGATCAGCGAAGCGATCTATAACCGGCAAGCAGTTGGCTTCCAGTTGCGTCAGGCAAAGGGATTGTTCCTGCCGCGCATCGACGGCGAAATGCGCGTAGGCCGCGGAAAGTACTCGATCCCGAATGGGCTGGATGACGAATTCCGTCCGAACGAAGCGCGGATTACCGGCACGCAGCGTTTGTTCGACGGTTTTCAGGCGCTCTCTGAAATGCAGCGGCAGGCTGCACGGCTCGACTCCGCGTCGCATCGCGTGTTCGAACGCTCGGAATTCATCGCGCTCGCTGTTGCGCGCGAATATATCGACATCGCGCGGCTGCGTACGCTGTTGCAGCGCGCGCAACAGAACCTTGCTTTCCATCACAGCATTCTCGGTGATGTCAGCAAGGCGGCGACGGGTGGGGCGACTTCGATCGCCGACCAGCAGCAGGCGCAGGAGCGGTTGCTCGCGTCTCAGGTGCGTATCGAACAGATCCGCGATGACCTGGCGCAGGCGGAATCGCGTTTCATTCAACTCGTCGGTCTGCCGATCGGACCGACCGGGCGTATCCTTTCCGTAAGCGCGCATCTGCCGCGTTCGATCGACCAGATCCTGGGCATCGCACGCGCGGAGAACCCGCTACTCAAGATCAGAAACGCGGACCTCGACGCGCAGCTTGCGCAGGTGAAGTCTGCGGAGTCTGTCTTCTATCCGCGCGTTTCGGCAGAAGTTTCCGCGGCCCGCGGACATGACGTGAATCGCGTGCAGGGCCGGACGGAAGAGTATCGCGGCGAACTTGTCGCGCGCTGGAACATTTTTAACGGCGGCATTGACGCGGCGGCCCGCGAGGAGCAGGTCCGCCGTGCGAGCGAACTAAGGATGTCGGTGAGCGTTGCCCACCGTGAAGTCGAGAATGAAGTAAGACAGTCCTGGGAGCGTCGCCGGTGGCTCGGAAGCCAGCGGCAGATGTTGCTGCGTCAGACGCAGGTGAGCCAGCAACTGCTCAAGTCCTATCGCGAGCAATTTGGCATTGGCGCGCGCTCGCTGCTGGACCTGCTCGATACCCAGAACACGGCATATGCGACCGAAGCGGCCTTGCTCACCGCGCAACACGCGGAGCTGTTCTCAGAGTACCGGCTGCTCGCCTCCATGGGCCGGCTGTTGAAGACCATGCGGGTGCCGACTTCGAACACGACCCAGGCAGACAACCGCGCCGAGAACTTCGTTCCGCCAACACCGCCGTCGGAAACCATGCCCCGCTCGAAGGGCGATCCCTGGTTCGAAATCCGCTAAGGCGAGCCGGGGACACGATTGCCGTGCCCCCGCTTTCCCGCCGGTCAAGCGGCCTTGGGCGTGCCGCTCGTGTGGATTTGCAGCCAGTATTCCAGCAGCGCTGCCTGCCATAGCTTCGAATTGCCTTTTCTGGTCAGCTCGCGCTCCGGATTTTTCAGTAGCCGCTCAATATAGTCGTTCTTGAAAATTCCGCGCGTGCGCGCGACGGGTTGTTCCAGTACATCGCGCACAAAGTCGAGCATCGGCCCGCGCAGGAACTTCAGGGCAGGGACGGGGAAATAGCCCTTCTTGCGGTCGATGATTTCATCCGGGACGATGCCGCGCGACGCCTGTTTCAGAATGTGCTTGCCGCCATTCTTGATTTTCATTTCTGCCGGGATGCGAGCCGCGAGTTCGACGAGTTCGTGATCCAGGAGCGGCGTCCGCGCCTCGATCCCGAACGCCATGGTCATGTTGTCGACCCGCTTTACGGGGTCATCGACCATCATAATTTCCTGGTCGAGCTCTAGTGTTTTGTCGATCGCGCGCTCGCTCACGGCCGTTTCGAACTTCTGTTCGATCAAGGCGCGGCTGTAATCTTCGCCCACGAAGTCTGCGCTTACGGCTTCACTGATTTCGTCGTGCGTATGTTCGCAATAAACGCGCATATAGTCGCTCACCGGGTCGTTCGAACGCAGCATGTGCGGATACCAGTGATATCCGCCGAATACCTCGTCCGCGCCCTGGCCGCATTGCACGACCTTGACGTGCTGCGAAACCTCTTCCGACAACAGGTAGAAGCCGATCGCGTCGTGGCTAACCTGCGGCTCGGACATCTGCGAGACCGCGCCCGCCATGGCAGGAATTGCGCGCGACGTCGCAATCGGCATCCGGTGATGCTTGGTGCCGAACTTTTTCGCGACGATGTCGGAATAGAAAAACTCATCCCCCTCCAGTCCGTTGACGCTTTCAAAGCCGATGGAAAACGTCTGCAGGTCCTTCTGGCCGCTTTCGGCGAGCAAGGCCACGAGCAGAGAAGAGTCTAGTCCACCGGAAAGAAGCACGCCGAGCGGAACGTCAGCAACGCGACGGCGCTCGACCGCTGCCCGCAGGTGTTCGCGAACGGCTTCGGTCCATTCCGCCTCGGTGAGGGTTCGATCCTGCGATTGTACGCTGACGCGCCAGTAAGTGTCTTCGCGATGCGTGCCATCGGGATCGATGGTTAGCAGCGTTCCCGGTGCCAGTTTCTTGACGCCATTGAAAATCGTTCGAGGTGCCGGCACCGCACCATGGAAGCTGAGATAGTTGTGAAGCGCGACGGGATCGATGCTCGTGTCCACATCACCCGGAGCAAGCAGCGCCGGCAGCGTCGAAGCAAAGCGAAGCCGTTCGCCATCGTCCGTATAATAAAGCGGCTTGATGCCCAGACGGTCGCGCGCAAGCACAACCTTTCCAGTCTCGCGCTCGAGGATCGCGAAGGCAAACATGCCCTTGAAGCGCTCGACGCAGCGCGGGCCCCAGGCGTGATAACTTTTCACGATCACTTCGGTGTCGCCGTCGGTGCCGAAGCGATAGTTCTTCGCTTCCAGCTCGCGGCGCAGCTCGCGAAAATTATAGATACAGCCGTTGAATGCGATCGCGAGGCCGAGTTCGGTATCGATCATTGGCTGGTCCGCCGCGGCGCTGAGATCCAGGATGCTCAAGCGGCGATGGCCGAGCGCAACATTGCGCTGGGCATAAATTCCACCCGCGTCAGGCCCACGATGTTTGAGATTGCCTGCAACGGCCTCGGTGACTGCTGCACTCGCGACGTCACCGCGCCTTCGTATTTCACCACAAATTCCACACATAGCGATAACGGCAGCATTCTTCGGTTTCCAATGGGGCACGAGCATGTCGCTCAAAAAGAAAAAGCCCACGAGAGGGCTGCCGGTTTTCTCCTTTCTGCAGGGAGAACGGGAAGGACACGGCTTGGTTCGGAACTTTTTCCGCGCGAATGGTCGCGGGGAAATTCCTTTGTGCTGCGCCGGCTCGTCCGCCTTGCAAAGGAACACTCGCTCCGGCATAGCTCGCAGCACGGAGACGTGGCCGAGTGGCTGAAGGCGGCGGTTTGCTAAACCGTTATACGCTCTCAAGGCGTATCGAGGGTTCGAATCCCTCCGTCTCCGCCAGCCAGACAGCATACTAAGCAATAATATTTCTCCGCGGCGGCGCCGGGCCGGGATTAGCTATGCCCGGTTGCGATCCCTTCATAGGCCGCGTCAATCAAGAAAAAAGTTATACCAATCAATATATTATACTGGAATTGCGGGATAAATGCCGGATGAAGGCCTGGTATTCCAGCAAAATCACGGCGAATTAATAGTTTTTTTCTATTGCAGAACGAAACGCCAGTATTGATTGGAGTGCCATCGAATAGGCACTTTAGACCCATTCTCGGAAGCTGAAGGGCTTGAGTCTTATGGCGAAATACGAGTCCTGGCGCGAAGACCTCGCTCGCGAAATCATCGCGCGGCATGCAGATCGCAATGGTCCGGTGCTACCCATTCTGCACGACGTGCAGCATGTCTTCGGTTACGTGCCGGAGCCAGTGATTCCGATGATCGCGGAGGCGTTCAACCTGTCGCGCGCCGAGGTGCATGGCACGTTCACATTCTATCACGATTTCCGTCACGAGCCCGCGGGGAATCGGGTGCTGAAATTTTGCCGCGCCGAAGCCTGTCAGGCGGCGGGTGGCGATCATCTCTGCGCACGTGCGGAGCAGAAGCTCGGCGTCAAGATCGGTGAAACGAGTGCCGACGAACGCGTGACGTTCGAGCCCATTTATTGCCTCGGCCTTTGTTCGGTTGCGCCCTCGGCCATGCTTGACGGAAAGATCTATGGCCGGCTCGATGAGAAGAGGGTCGATCAGCTTGTCGCGGAGGTGATGCGGTGAGCCTGAAGATTTACATTCCCGCCGATGCGGCCGCGGTCGCTTGCGGAGCAGACGAGATCGCCGAGGCGTTCAAGGCGAGCGCGCAGAAGCGCGGCAAGGAAATTCAGATCGTCCGCAACGGCTCGCGCGGGATGCATTGGCTCGAGCCTTTGCTCGAATTGCAGACGGCAAACGGCCGTTTGGCTTTCGGCCCGGTTACACTTGACGATGTCGAGGGCCTCTACGACGCGATGCTTGGGGATGGGAAGCACAGGCTCTCACACGGCATCACCGACGATATTCCGTGGCTCAAAAATCAGACCCGCCTAACGTTCTCGCGTGTCGGCATCGTCGATCCGCGTTCGCTCGAAGATTACAAGGCGCATGACGGCTATAAGGGGCTTGCGAAGGCCATTGAGCTTGGACCACAGAAGACGATCGATGAAGTTTCGCAATCCGGGCTGCGCGGTCGCGGTGGCGCTGGTTTCCCGACCGGCATTAAGTGGAACACGGTATTTCTCGCGCAAGCGGACCAGAAATACATCGTCTGCAACGCGGACGAGGGCGATAGCGGCACCTTCGCCGACCGCATGATCATGGAAGGCGATCCTTTCGTCCTGATCGAAGGCATGACGATCGCTGGCGTCGCGGTCGGAGCGACCAAAGGTTACGT
>DAORMJ010000035.1:860-9224 GCA_035440445.1 Xanthobacteraceae bacterium | reverse complement strand
CTATATCCGCTCCGAATATCCGCACGCGATTGCCACCATGGAAGCGGCGTGTGCCGCGGGCCGCAAAGGCGGAGTGCTTGGCAAGAACATTCTGGGGTCGCAGTACGAATTCGACATTGAAATCCGCACCGGCGCGGGCGCTTATGTCTGTGGCGAGGAGACTTCGCTGCTCGAGAGCCTCGAAGGCAAGCGCGGGCAGGTGCGCGCGAAACCGCCGCTGCCGGCGATCAAGGGTCTGTTCGGCAAGCCGACCGTCATCAACAACGTGTTGTCGCTCGCGACCGTCCCGATTGTCATGGACAAGGGCGCGGCGTTCTACAAAGGCTTCGGCATGGGCCGCTCACGCGGCACGATGCCGATCCAACTGGCCGGCAACGTCAAGCACGGCGGCCTTTATGAAGTCGCGTTTGGTATCACGCTTGGCAAACTCGTCGATGAAATCGGTGGCGGCACCGCAAGCGGGCGTCCGGTTCGCGCGGTGCAGGTTGGCGGGCCGCTCGGCGCTTATTTTCCGCGCTCGTATTTCGATACGCCGTTCGACTATGAGGCGTTCGCGGCGCGCGACGGCCTGATTGGCCACGCGGGCATCGTCGTGTTCGATGACACCGTCGATATGGCGAAGATGGCGCGCTTTGCGATGGAGTTCTGTTCCATTGAGAGCTGCGGCAAGTGCACGCCATGCCGCATCGGTTCCACGCGTGGCGTCGAAACGATCGACAAGATCATGGCGAACGACAATCGCGCGAAGAATCTCGAGACGCTCGAGGACCTCTGCAACACGATGAAGTTCGGATCCCTTTGCGCACTTGGCGGGTTTACTCCGTATCCCGTGATGAGTGCGCTTACCCATTTTCCGGAAGATTTCGGTGCCAGTCCGAAACTCCCGCAAGCCGCAGAATAGGAGAGACGCTATGTCCCTCGTGCATGAAATCGATTTCGGCACGCCGCGCTCGAAGTCGGAGAAGGAAGTCACGCTCACCATCGACGGGCAGCAGATCACGGTGCCTGAAGGCACCTCGATCATGCGGGCTGCCATGGAGATGGGTACGCAAATCCCGAAGCTCTGCGCGACGGATATGGTCGATGCGTATGGCTCGTGCCGCCTCTGCCTGGTGGAAATCGAAGGCCGTCCTGGAACGCCGGCTTCCTGCACCACGCCGGCCATGCCGGGGATGGTCGTGAAGACCCAGACCGACCGCTTGAAGAAAATCCGCAACGGCGTGATGGAGCTCTATATCTCCGATCACCCGCTCGACTGCCTAACCTGCTCCGCGAACGGAGACTGCGAGTTGCAGGATATGGCGGGCGCGGTGGGCTTGCGCGAAGTGCGCTACGGCTATGACGGCGAGAACCATGTCTTCGCCGAGCAGAACGGTGTCGCGAACGAGAACTGGCTCGCCAAAGACGAGTCCAATCCGTATTTCACCTATGATCCGTCAAAGTGCATCGTGTGTTCGCGCTGCGTGCGCGCCTGCGAGGAAGTGCAGGGCACCTTCGCGCTGACGATAGCCGGACGCGGCTTTGACAGCCGCGTGTCGCCCGGCATGCAGGAGAGTTTTCTGAATTCGGAATGCGTTTCCTGTGGCGCCTGCGTGCAGGCGTGCCCGACTGCGACGCTCAACGAAAAGAAGGTGATCGAAATCGGCAAGCCCGAGCATTCGGTCGTCACGACCTGCGCCTATTGCGGTGTGGGCTGCTCCTTCAAGGCCGAAATGCGCGGCGAAGAACTGGTCCGCATGGTCCCATACAAGGACGGCGAAGCGAACCGCGGCCACTCTTGCGTCAAGGGACGTTTCGCCTGGGGTTACGCAACGCATCGCGAGCGCATCCTCAAGCCGATGATCCGCGCCAAAGTCACCGACCCCTGGAAGGAAGTCAGCTGGGAGGAGGCCATCAACTACGCCGCCTCCGAGTTCAAGCGCATCCAGAAGACTTACGGCACGGATTCGGTCGGTGGTATCACCTCTTCGCGCTGCACGAACGAAGAAACCTATCTCGTGCAGAAGCTGATCCGCGCTGGCTTCGGCAACAATAACGTCGATACCTGCGCACGCGTTTGCCATTCACCGACCGGCTATGGCCTGGGCCAGGCCTTCGGGACGTCGGCTGGCACGCAGAACTTCGACTCGGTCGAAAAGTCGGACGTAGTCCTCGTCATTGGCGCGAACCCCGCGTCGGCGCATCCGGTCTTCGCTTCGCGCATGAAGAAGCGGTTACGCGAAGGCGCCAAGCTGATCGTGATCGATCCGCGGCGGACCGAGATGGTGAAGTCCGCGCATGTTGAGGCGGATTATCACCTGCCGCTCCTGCCGGGCACGAACGTCGCCATCGTCACGGCGCTGGCGCATGTGATCGTGACGGAGAAAATCTACAACGAGCAGTTTATCCGCGAGCGTTGCGATTGGGATGAGTTTCAGCATTGGGCAGACTTCGTGTCCTTGCCGCAGAACTCGCCGGAAGTGGTTGCGAAGCTATCGGGCGTTCCGGCCGAAACGATCCGCGGTGCTGCACGTCTCTATGCGACCGGCGGCAATGCCGCGATCTATTACGGCCTCGGCGTGACCGAGCACTCGCAGGGTTCGACGACGGTGATGGCGATCGCGAACCTTTCGATGGCGACAGGCAATATCGGCCGGGAAGGCGTCGGCGTGAATCCGCTGCGCGGTCAGAACAACGTGCAGGGCTCCTGCGACATGGGCTCTTTCCCGCACGAACTGCCCGGCTACCGGCATGTCTCCGGCGACGAGGTGCGCGAACTCTTCAATCGCGACTGGGGCGTCACACTGCAGAAGGAGCCGGGCCTGCGCATTCCGAACATGCTCGACGCAGCGGTCGATGGCACGTTCAAGGGCATTTACATTCAGGGTGAAGACATTCTGCAGTCCGACCCCGATACGAAGCATGTCTCGGCTGGTCTTGAGGCGATGGAATGTGTTGTCGTGCAGGACCTGTTTCTGAACGAGACCGCTCGCTTCGCGCATGTCTTCCTGCCGGGTTCGACCTTCCTCGAGAAGAACGGCACGTTCACCAACGCCGAGCGCCGCATCCAGATGGTGCGGAAGGTCATGTCGCCGAAGAACGGCTACGAGGACTGGGAGATCACCGTCATGCTGTCCAACGCGCTTGGATACAAGATGGAATATTCCCATCCGTCGGAAATCATGGACGAGATTGCTCGCCTGACGCCGGGCTTTGCCAATGTTTCGTTCAAGATGCTCGACGAGCGCGGATCGGTGCAGTGGCCGTGCAACGACAAGGCGCCGGAAGGCTCTCCGATCATGCACGTGAACGGCTTCGTGCGCGGCAAGGGCAAGTTTATCGTCACGGACTATGTCGCGACCGATGAGAAGAGTGGTCCTCGTTTCCCGCTTCTGCTCACGACCGGCCGCATTCTTTCGCAGTACAACGTGGGCGCGCAGACGCGGCGCACCGAAAACTCGATGTGGCATGCGGAGGACGTGCTGGAAATTCATCCGCACGACGCAGAGCAGCGCGGCATCCGCGAAGGCGACTGGGTGAAACTGCAGAGCCGCGCGGGTGAAACCTCTCTGCGCGCGACGATCACGGACAAGGTGGCGGCGGGCGTTGTTTATACGACCTTCCACCACCCCGACACGCAGGCGAATGTCATCACCACGGATTTCTCTGACTGGGCGACCAACTGTCCGGAATACAAGGTCACGGCGGTGCAGGTCTCTCCGTCGAACGGTCCGTCGCAGTGGCAGCGTGAATACGAAGAATTTTCGCGTCAGAGCCGCCAGATCGTCCCGGAGGCAGCTGAGTGAGGATTACGCTGCCCGCGCCGTCGCAACGCGTTGCTCGAACCGTCTGGCGCGACGGTGCGGCGGCAAAGCAAGCGAATGAGCGCGCGATCCCTGAGGAGACCGCCATAGCCTTCACCTACGGCGGCTCCTCTTATGCCGTCATGATGGCGACGCCGCGTGACCTTGAAGACTTCGCGGTTGGCTTCACCTTGACGGAAGGGGTCGCCGCGTCGGAGAGCGAGATTGAAAATCTCGACATTGTTCCGGAAGCGTCTGGGATCGAGCTGCGCATGCGTCTCGTGAAACCGCGCGAGAGCGCTTATTCCGAACGACGCCGGCATCTCGCGGGGCCAACCGGTTGCGGATTGTGCGGGATTGAATCGCTGACGGAAGCCGTGCGCGAACTGCCGAAGGTTTCGGCGCGGGATATGTTCACGCCCGAAGAAATCATGCGGGCGGTTGCATCGCTTCCGGCGGCGCAGTCGCTCAACAATGAAACCCGCGCCGTGCATGCGGCGGCATTCTGGAAGCGCGGGCAGGGGCTCGTTGCTCTTCGCGAAGACGTGGGCAGGCATAATGCGCTTGATAAGCTCGCCGGTGCGCTCGCACGAAGCGCGGTATCGCCGGATGAGGGCATTCTTGTCGTTACAAGCCGCGTCTCGGTGGAAATGATCCAGAAGGCTGCAATGATCGGAGCGCCGTTGATCGTGGCGGTGTCGGCGCCGACTGCGCTCGCGTTGCGGACGGCGGATCAAGCGGGCATTTGCGTGATCGCGATTGCGCGCAACGACGGTTTTGAAGTGTTTACTCATCCCGAGCGTATCGTGATGGAAGCGCCCGAGGAGGCTGCGAATGTCGCATATGGGGCCTGACAAGTTGGTCTATATGGCCAATCAGATCGGATCGTTCTTTAAGGCGCAGGGCAGCGAGGACAAAGCGATTGCCGGCGTTGCGGAACACATCAAGAAGTTCTGGGATCCGCGCATGCGCAAATCGATCTATGCGCATATCGAAAGCGGCGGCGCTGGCCTTGAGCCGCACGTAAAAGCTGCGATCGAGAAGCTGAAACGAGCGGAAGCCGCTCACTAAACTTCTGTCTTTGGGACAAGCTTGTTCCGGCCGCACTTGGTGTGGCCCGGAAGCGGCTAATTGCGGCGCTTTGCCAATTTCCTGTTTCAGTCATACGGTTATGGCGTATTCCATTCTGCTGCTGTGATTGCGTTGCTAGGAATTGCTGATGAACGATACTTTCCGGTCCGGCGATCAGGGGACTCCGCTCTGGGCGCAAGGAATGAGAAGTGCGGAGGGCTTCCGTAAAGAGCAGGCGGAAATCAGCAAGCTCTGGAACCTCGTCGGCGTCACGACGGATCTTGCGAAGAGCGGCGACTGGTTTCGTTCCATGCTCGGCGGCAGGTCGATCTTCGTGCAGCGTTTCGATGACGAACTGCGCGGCTTTGAAAACGTCTGCGTTCATCGGTTCTATCCGATCCGCACGGCTGACAAAGGCAACGGCCCGATCCGGTGTGGCTTTCACCATTGGCAATACAACAAGGAGGGCCTCGCGCTCGGCATTCCAAAATGTCAGGAGATGTTCGGCGTCATCCCGCGCGAGATGAACGCGCGGCTGCGACCGGTCGAAATCGAGACCTGTGGCGTTCTCGTGTTTGCGCGGTTTCCCAGCAATGATCATCAGGAAACGCTCAGAGAATATCTAGGCACTGGCTACGATATTCTCGCCGCCATGTGGGACCTGAAGTCAGCGCCTCATGTCGAGCGGACCGAGGTCAAGGCGAACTGGAAGCTCGGTCATCACATTTCGCTCGACGACTATCATATCGTCGCTGTTCACCCCAGCACCTTCGGCAAGAACGGATATCTGCCGCTCGACGTGGTGAAGTATTATCGTTTCGGCCGGCACAGCGCTTATTTCTATGGGGCGGAAGGTCCCGCGGACGGGCCAGCACTCGAGAAGATGGCGCGCGAGTGCCGGGAAGGAACCTATCAGCCCGATAACTATCGGATCCTCCAGTTCTTTCCGAACCTGGTCTGCCTGCATCTATCGGCCGGGCTTACTTATTACGTGCTGATCCAGCACTACATGCCGGTCGCGCATGACAGGACCATTCTGCGGAGCTACTACGCGGAAGCGCCGTTCGCGGCGCAGGATGCGAATTTCCTGCAAGGCGTGGCACGGCGGATCGCGCGGCCATTCGTGCCGTTCGTCCTGCCTTACTACATGCGCAAGATCGTGCAGGAAGATAACGATGTCTGCGAGCAGATGCAGACGATCGTGGACCAGATCGACAAGCCGCAGATTCTCGGCAAACACGAAGAACGGATCGCGTGGTTTGAGGAAAACTACGCGGAAGTCGTCGGCAAGGCCTTCTAGCGCCGAAGCGCTTATTTCATCTGCAGGACTTCGTGGACTTTGGTGGCCAGCTGATCGACGGTGTAAGGCTTCACGATCAACTGTGCATCGGCATCGACGACGCCGTTGTGAACCACCGCATTATGGGTATAGCCGGTCGTATAAAGAACCTTCAGGTGAGGGAAGTCCTTTAGCGCAGCGGTGGCCAGCGCTTTCCCGTTCATTCCGGGCATTACAATATCCGTGAAGAGCAGGCTGACGCCGGGATAAGCGCGCAACTTCTCGAGCGCGTTGCCGCCTGAATCGGCGTGGATCACGGTATAGCCAAGCTCGCGCAACGCCGTAACGCTGACGCCACGGACGCGTGCTTCGTCCTCGACGACCAGAATGACATTCTCGACATTGCCACGAGGCGAGGCGACCTTTTCCTGCGGTACGGCGACATCCGCGCGCTCGGTGCGAGGAAGATAGATTTTTACGGTCGTTCCCTGCGGAGATTCCGAATAGATCTTCACATGGCCGCCGCTCTGTTTCACGAAGCCGTATACCTGCGAAAGCCCGAGCCCGGTACCTTTTCCCGATGGCTTCGTCGTGAAGAACGGATCGAACGCGCGGGAGATGATTTCCGGCGACATGCCGGTGCCGGTGTCGGTAACAGCGATCAGCACATATTGCCCGGCTTCAACATCGGCATGGGCCGCGGCGTAATTTTCGTCAAGATAACAGTTTGCGGTCTCGATCGTGAGCTTGCCGCCTTCCGGCATCGCGTCGCGCGCATTCACGCACAAATTCAGGATCGCATTTTCGACTTCGCTCGCGTCGGCGAGCGCGCGCCATAGCCCGCCCGCAAGTACGGTCTCCATCTGGATGCTCTCGCCAATGGTGCGGCGAATAAGTTCCGACATGCCTGCGACAGTTTTGTTCAGGTCGAGAGTCACGGGCATCAGCGGCTGCTGGCGCGAGAAGGCGAGGAGGCGGCTCGTCAGCGTGGCCGCGCGCTGTGCGCCTTCCATCGCGGCATCGGCATAGCGGCTTACGTCGGTGTTGCCCCGCGAAAGACGCTTCTGCATCAGGCTCAACGAGCCGATGACGATCGCGAGCATATTGTTGAAGTCATGCGCGATGCCGCCGGTTAGCTGCCCGATCGCCTGCATCTTCTGCATCTGGCGGATCTGGCTTTCGCTGCGCTCGCGGTGGGCGATCAGATCGATCAGCGAGAGAACGTGTTTGCGGTTTGCAGCGAGCACATAGGCTGCCAGCAACAGGACTGAAAAGATTGCGATCAGCACCGACCATTGCAGCATCTGCGCATTCGCGTTCGCCGCTGCAAGACGCTCCTTGAGCGCGCGATCGTCGAAAGCGACCATTCGCGCGAGCATCGCGCGAACCTCGTTCATGAGGAGCATGCCCTGATCGGTCTTGACGATGGCAAGAGCACCCGCCTGGTCGCCGCCTTTCATTTTCGAAATCGTTTGCTCCAGCTCGGCGAATTTCGCTTGCGCGACCTTGCGGATCTCCGCCAACTCGGACATCCGCTCTTTCCGAACCAAAAGCTTTTCAATCTCGTCGAGTTCTTCGAAGAAGCTTTTTGCCGAGCCTTCGTAGGGCTTCAGGTAGCGGACATCGTGCGTGAGCAGGTAGCCGCGTTGACCGGTTTCCGCATCCTGGAGCAGCGACAACGAGCGGGCGAGGTGGTTTTGAAGTTGCAGCACGCGGCGAACATCCGCGTTGTCTTCCGTCTGGCGTTTCACCAACCATGCGCAACCGAGGACCACCGCCACGAGCAGCGCAAAGCCGACTAGCAGCACAGTCGACTGCAAACGCCGGTCAGGAGCGGCGAGCTTGTACTTGGAATCGGGCATGGGAGGCCAAAAAGTTGCAGCATAGCTATAATAGGAAGCGTGCAGCGTTCAATTGGAATCCTTCACAAACGGAGGGATAGAAGGCGTTATGCGGGCTATCCGACTTGTTCTTGTGGCCGCCATGGCCGTATTTTTCATTCCGCTGCTTTTCTCGCAGCCGCCCGGCGCGCAGGAAGCGAGCCTCCAGACGTTTCTCGCCGGACTGTGGCCGGATGCACAGAAGCGAGGCGTTTCACGCCTCACGTTCGATGCGGCGGTTCGCGGGATCACACCGGACCCCGAAGTTCTACGCCTGACCAAAAGCCAGCCGGAGTATAACCGGCCCATCGGCGATTACCTGAAGAACCGGCTTACGGCGGGGTTGCTTGCC
>DAORMJ010000035.1:0-839 GCA_035440445.1 Xanthobacteraceae bacterium | reverse complement strand
GAGAAATGGCAGGAAACGCTGGACGCGGTCGAGGCGGAGTATGGCGTCGACAAATACATCATCGTTGCGATCTGGGGTCTGGAAACGGGATACGGCTCGTTCACAGGCGGCAAAGATGTCATTCGCTCGCTTGCAACGCTGGCGCACGCGCGCTACCGCGGGGACTTCTTCCGAAACGAGCTTCTAGCGGCGCTTGAAATTCTGGAGGAAGAACACATCACGCGCGAAAAAATGCGTGGCTCCTGGGCCGGGGCAATGGGACAGGCGCAGTTCATTCCATCGAGCTTTCTGAAGTTCGCGGTCGATTTCTCTCGCGATGGCCGCCGCGACATCTGGGGAAACGTGCCGGACGTTCTCGGATCGATCGGCAACTATTTGCGCGCTCACGGCTGGCAGCGGGGTCTTCCGTGGGGATACGAGGTGACGATCCCTGCGGACTTTGACTACCGCAAGAGTCGCGCTTCGTTCGCCGAGTGGGCGGCGCTCGGCGTCCGCCGCGCCGATGGAGGCCGGTTTCCCACGAGCGGCAACGGCATCCTGTTTTTTCCGAGCGGGGCCACCGGACCCGGCTTCGTCGTCACCGGAAACTACGAAGCAATCAAGCGCTACAACCTTTCGGACGCCTATTCGCTGACGGTGGCAGGGGCCGCAAACCGGCTGCGGGGGCTGGCGGGCTACCGTGCGAAATGGCCGGAGGTCATTCCGCTCAACCGCGATCAGCGGATACGGATGCAGAAACTAATGCAGGCCAAAGGCTATCCAGTGAGCAATGTCGTGGGACAGATCGACTTCGACCTCAGAGACCAGATTCGAATTCTGCAGGTGAAGTTCGGGCTGCG
>DAORMJ010000034.1:9930-28084 GCA_035440445.1 Xanthobacteraceae bacterium | reverse complement strand
AGCTTGATCTGGCAGGCCCCTACACCTCGTTGCTGGTGGTCTATCATGGCAAGACCGAGGCTGATGCGGGCCTGCAGGTGAACTTCTTCACCTTCTATGCCGGCGGCACCGGCGGTCCGACAGCGGTCAAGCAGGCCAACCTCGCAAACCGCGTCTATGCGGTGGGCGAAGGCTTCGCGAACATCGACCACAAGGAATCGCAGGCGTTCGAAAAAGAACTCCGCGCGAAGTACGGAATCAGCCTGTTCTATCCGCGCGGCGTGAACCAGATGCGCATGCTCGCGGAAGCGATCAACAAGGCGAAGTCCGACGATCCGAAGAAGTTCGCAGCCGTGTTGCATGACCTGAAGTTCGAAGTGTTCAACGGCGGTCAGGGTTATATGCGCGCCGACGATCACCAGTTCATGCAGCCGATGTACATGGCCGTATTCGGCCCGATCAAAGCCGATCAGCCGTTCGACGAAGAAAAGACCGGCTGGGGCTGGAGCATCGCGGGCAAGGTCGATCCGAAGGACACCATCGTCCCCACTACCTGCAAGATGAACAAGCCGTCCTAAGCGGCGTCATCGAAGCGTCCGGCCGGAGCAATCCGGCCGGACGTTCCATATTCGAGTAAACCACCGGGTGGCAGGGAACCGTGGCTGAACTCATTATCATTTCAACGCTGAACGGCGTTTTGTACGGCCTGTTGCTGTTTTTGATGGCAAGCGGCCTCACCCTCATCTTCAGCATGATGGGTGTTTTGAATTTCGCGCATGCTAGCTTCTACATGCTCGGCGCGTTTCTGGGGTTTCAGATCAGCCAATGGGCGGGCTTCGTGCCGGCGCTGATCCTGGCGCCGCTGATTGCCGGCGGACTTGGCGCCGTGATCGAGCGCTTCGGACTGCGGACCGTTCACAAACACGGCCACGTCGCGGAGCTGCTGTTCACCTTCGGCCTTGCCTTCATCATCGAAGAAGTCGTGCAGATGATCTGGGGCAAGCTCGCGATGGATTATCGCGTGCCAAGCTGGCTCGATTTTCCGGCATTCGCCGTCTACGGCACCAACTATCCCGCCTACAAGACCTTCATGCTGGTGTTCTCGATCCTGATCTTCATCGGATTGATCTTGCTACTCACCCGCACGCGCGCGGGCCTCATCATCCAGGCATCGCTCACGCACCCGAACATGGTCGGCATGCTCGGCCATAACGTGCCGCGGGTGTTCATGATGGTGTTCGGCCTCGGCACCGCGCTCGCGGCAATCGCTGGCGTGATCGCGGGCGCTGCCTTCGTGACGCAATCGAACATGGCGGCACTGCTCGGCCCCATTCTCTTCGTCGTCGTCGTTGTCGGCGGGCTGGGTTCGCTGTGGGGCGCCTTCGTTGCCTCGCTTCTGATCGGACTCCTGCAGACCTTTGCGATCGCCTCAGACTGGTCGCTCTCCAAATTCTTCGGCGACATGGTTACGCCGACGCGCGGCACGCTCCTGTTCGATATCTGGACCGTCACGATCGCCCAGATCGGCCCCATCCTGCCTTACCTTCTGCTCGTGCTGGTCCTGATCTTCCGTCCGACCGGCCTGTTCGGGACGCGCGACACATGAGCGACACCGCAAAAGCGATGCCGATGGCATCCAAAGCCTCCATGGCCGCCCGCCTCAAGCGCTACAGCGTCTGGATCGCGGGGGCGCTTATCCTGCTGCTCGCGCCTTACGTTTTCTCGTCCGGCGCGTCCATCACCACGATGTGCCTGATGGGCATCATGATCGTGTTCGCGCTCTCCTATAATATGCTGCTTGGCCAGACCGGCATGCTGTCCTTCGGGCACGCGGTCTATTACGGCCTCGCAGCCTTCGTGACCGCGCACATGATGAACTGGGTCATCAAGTCGGGCGCGCCGATCCCGCTCCCCTTGATCCCGATTGCGGGCGCCTTGGCCGGTCTATTCTTCGGCATCGTGTTCGGCTCGGTTTCGACCAAGCGCGGCGGCACGGCGTTTGCGATGATTTCGCTCGGGCTTGGCGAACTCGTCTATTCGAGCTCGCTGATCCTGCGGAGCTTCTTCGGCGGCGAAGAAGGCATCTCCGCCGACCGCACGAAGCTGCTGCGCTTCTTCGGCTACAATTTCGGACCGCAGATCCAGGTCTATTACCTGATCGCGGCCTGGTGTTTTCTCTGCGTGATCCTGATGTATGCGATCACGCGCACGCCCTTGGGCCGCATGTGCAACGCGGTGCGCGAGAACCCGGAGCGCGTCGAGTTCGTCGGCTACAATCCACAGTTCGTGCGCTTCATTGCGTTCTCGCTGGCGGGGCTCTTCGCCGGCGTCGCCGGTTCGCTGGCCGCGATCAACATCGAACTTGCGCAGGCGAGCTTCGTGGGTGCCGCGCAATCGGGCGCGGTGCTGCTTGCCGCCTATATCGGGGGCGTCGCCTTCTTCGTCGGGCCGATCCTCGGCGCGGTCATCGTGACGCTTCTATCAATCAAGCTCTCCGACTTCTCCGAGATCTGGATCCTCTATTTCGGCGTGCTCTTCATCACGATCATCCTGTTTGCGCCTTACGGCATTTCCGGACTTCTGATGATGCATGCGCAGTTCTGGCGCGGTCCCATGGGTAGCCGCATCGCGCGGTTCGGAAAATTGCTCGGCAGCTACCTCGTCGCGGCGATCCCCGCCTTCATCATGGTGGCGGGCGCGGTACTCCTGATCGAGATGATCCACCACGTCGCACAGAAGGGCGCGGAAGGGCCGATGATGCACTTCCTCCGGCGGAGCTATCTCACCGTCAACACGCATGCGGCGCTGCCCTGGATCGGCGGGGTCGTCGCGTTGATCGGCGGGTTCTTCGCCTTCCGGATGACCTGGCCCATCGTCGCCAAGGCCTGGAACGATGCGCTGGCTGACGCGCAAAGGAGCGGCGCATGAACTCCGCAGTAGAACTGAAGGAACTCACGAAGCGCTTCGGCAAGACCGAGATCATCCGCGGCGTCAGTCTCGACGTGAAGTCGGGGGAGCGCCACGCGGTGATCGGACCGAACGGCGCCGGCAAATCGACGCTGTTCAACCTGATTTCTGGCCGCTTCCTTCCCTCCTCCGGCGCCATCCATTTACGCGGCGAGAACATCACCGGCCTGCGGCCGTTCGAAATCAACCGCCGCGGGCTATCGCGCAGCTTCCAGGTGACGAACATCTTCCCGCGCCTCACAGTGTGGGAGAACGTGCGTTGCGCCGTGTTGTGGTCGAAGGGCTACAAATATTCGTTCTGGCAGAACATCGACCGGCTGGAAGACGTGCGCGCGCGCACGGCGGAGATCCTCGAGCAGATCAACATGACAAGCCGCGCGCAGACGCCTGCGGGCGTGCTCACTTATGCGGAGCAGCGCGCGCTTGAAATCGGCATCACGATCGCGGGCGGCGCAGACATCATTCTGCTCGACGAACCCACGGCCGGCATGAGCCGGAGCGAGACCGAGCATGCAGTGGCGCTCATCCGCAAGGTCAGCGAAGGCCGCACGCTCATCATCATCGAGCATGACATGGGCGTGGTATTCGACCTGGCCGACCGCATCTCCGTGCTCGTCTACGGGCAGATTCTCGCGACCGACGAGCCGGTGAAAATCAAGTCGAACCAGAAAGTTCAGGAAGCCTATCTTGGAGCGGCCGGCCATGACTGACGTGATGCTCGAGGTCAAAGACCTCCACGCCTATTACGGCAAGAGCCACATCCTGCAGGGCGTGAACCTGAACGTGAAGAACGGCGAGATCGTCTCCATCCTGGGTCGCAACGGGGTCGGACGCTCGACCACGCTGAAGGCCATCATGGGCGACGTGCCGCCGCAGGGTTCGATCCTGTTCAAAGGCAAGCAGATCGCGGGGCTGAAGTCTTATCAGGTCGCTTATTGCGGGCTCGGTTACGTGCCCGAAGACCGCTCGATCTTTCCGCGGCTGACGGTCGAGCAGAATCTCGTGCTCGGCGAGAAGTCGGCGCGAAAGAATCCACGCTGGTCGATCGAGGACGTTTACAATCTCTTTCCGATCCTGCGCGAACGCAAGGATACGGACGCAAGCGTGCTCTCCGGCGGCGAGCAGCAGATGCTCACGGTTTGCCGCACGCTGATGGGCGATCCCGACCTCATCATGGTGGACGAGCCCACCGAGGGGCTCTCGCCGCAGATGACGGAGCGCGTCGGTAACCTTCTGCAGAGCATCGCCGAGCGGAAAATCTCGATTCTGCTCGTCGAGCAGAAACTCACGATTGCGATGCGGATTTCGCACCGGGTCTATGTGATGGGGCACGGTCACATCGTCTTCGAAGGCACGCCGGCCGATCTCGAAAAGAACGCCGACGTCCGCCGCGAGTGGCTGGAAGTCTGACGACTACGAAATGACGATGGTGAAAATGGCCGGGGGCGATCCCGGCCATTTTTGCTTTTATCGGATACTCAGTTCTTCCAGGCCAGAATGCGTTTGTCCGCAATCGCAAGACCATAGTTGCTGATCAGGCCGATCAGGCCGAGCAGAAGAATCCCCGCATAGAGGTCCGCTGCCCGATAGGAACGCGCCGCATGCAGCACCGCGGTGCCAAGCCCTTCCTGCGCCGTCAGGAGTTCGCCGACCACCGCAAGAATGAGCGCGACGGTCAGCGAAAGCCGCATGCCTGCGAGAATATCCGGCACGGCATTGGGCAGCCCGATCTTGTAGATGAACTCCCAGCGCGACATCTGCAGGAGCCTCGACACTTCGACGAGCCGCGGCTCGACATGGGCGAAGCCATGGATGGTGCCGAGCAGCGTCGGCCACACCGCGCCGAACACCACAACCCCGAGCACCATCGAGGCATTCAATCCGAACAGCGAGATCGCGACCGGGATGATCGCGGAGGCTGGCAGCGGCCGAAGAAACTCGAGCGTCGGCTGGATATAGGCGCGCGCCGCTGGCGAGACGCCGATCAGGCTGCCGACGGCGATTGCGACCAGGCTCGCGAGAAACCAGCCCTGAATCATGCGATTGATGGTGGCGAGCGTCTGCGGGACGAGATCGCCGTTCACGACACCCCATTCGAGCGCGGAGATCGTCGCGGCCGGACTCGGCAGGAATACGCGGGAAATCAGTTCGAGCGAGGTCACGAGTTGCCAGAGAGCCAAGAGCGCGATTAAGCCGATGATCCCGAGCGCAATATCGATGATGCGAAAACGTGTCATGCGCTGGCCACCGCGCCCGGCACGCGATGCGCGAACAGGCGACCTTCCAGCCGCACCAGTAGATAGTTGAGCGCCCAGCCGAGCAGACCCACCCAGATCAGCAGCGCGAACATGCGGTCGGGCCGGAGCGACTCCTGCGAGACCATGAGCCCATAGCCGAGGCCCTGCGGATTGGCGGCGATCTCGACGGTCACGGCGACCACCAGCGAAAGCCCGACTGCAAGCCGCAGCGCCGTGAATAGACGGGGGGCCGCCGCCGGCAGCATGATCTTGAAAATGCGCGAGAAGATTCCGAAGCCCATGAGCTTCGATACTTCCATCAACCGCACATCTACCTGCTTCAGCGCATGTTGCGTGAGGATGAGAAACGGCCAGAACGTCGCCCAGGCGACGACCGCATATTCCATGCGATAGCCATAGCCGAAGGTCAGCAGCGACAACGGAATCAGCGCGACCGACGGGATCGGCCGCAGCATTTCGACCGACCACGAGGAAAGCCGGTCGGCGGTGCGCGCGAGCCCGATCAGGATTCCGCAGGCCGTTCCGGCAACCATGCCGATCAGCAAACCGATCGCGGCGGCGAACAGCGTCTGGTAGGTGGTCTTCAGGAGCGTGCCGTCGGTCAGCGTCTCGATGGCACCGGATACGATTTTCGAGGGCGCGGCGAGCGTGTCGCTCAGGATCGGATTGAACAGAAACCAGAGCTCGGCGCCCGCGATCACCAGCACCGGAAACAGCCAGCCGCGCCAGCTTTTTGTCAGCGCCGCCATCATGCGTGGATCTTGTTCATGATCTCAAACATCTCGCGGCGCAGCCGGAGAAATTCGGGATGCTCGCGCGTGGTGAGTTGATCGCGCGGGCGCGGCAGCGGCACCTTGATGTCGTAGGCGACGCGGCCGGGGTTGGAGTCGAGCGCCACCACGCGGTCACCGAGATAGAGCGCCTCCTCGATATCGTGCGTGACGAAGAACACCGTGGTTTTGCGTTCCGAGACGAGGCGCAGCACCTCGTCCTGCAACGTCTGCCGCGTCATGGCATCGAGCGCGCCAAAGGGTTCGTCCATCAGCAGCGTATCGGGCTCCTGCGCGAGCGCACGCGCAATCTGCAAACGCTGCTGCATGCCGCCGGAAAGCTGGCCCGGAAATTTGTCTTCGTGGTTTGCAAGGCCGACCTTGGCGAGGAGCTCGCGAATGCGAGCCGGACGGTCTTTCGCCGGCATGCCGCTCGCCTCGAGCGGCAGGCTGACATTGGCGTAGGCCCGCCGCCACGGCAGCAGCGCGCGGCCGTAGTCCTGAAACACTACAGCGACGTGACGCGAAGGCTTCAGGACCGGCGTTCCGTTCGAGAACACCTTGCCGGTGGTGGGCGTCAGGAGACCCGCAATCATGCGCAGAAGCGTGGTCTTGCCCGAGCCGGATGCGCCGATGACGCAGATGAACTCGCCGGGATCGACCGACATGTCGATCCCGGTGAGGATTTGATTGGAGCCAAAGGACAGACTGACGTCCTTCAACTCGATTGCAGGATTGACCGCCATTACTCGGCGACAAGCTTTTTCAGATCGAGCTTGGTGCGAAGCATCTTCTGCTTTTCCATGATCTGGATCCAGCGTGCCATGTTCTCCTGCGGGATTTCCGCGCGCCACTGACCGTTGATCGGCATGGTCTTCAGGACTTCCGGCGGCAGCTTGATGTATTTTCCGATCGACGTGCGCAGGAACGTGTCGTCCTTGCGGACGTCTTTCACGCCGTCGGCAACCGCGTCACGGAACGCCTTGGCCGCAGCCTTGTTCGCTTCGTACCACTTGCGGGTCGAGGAATAGACAATGATCGGCATCTCGCCCTTGAGCACTTCATTGAAGTAGGTCGTGACCTTGCCGATGTTGGCCTGCACGATGCGGCTCATGATCGGCTCGCCCGTAATGACGCCGTCGACGTTGCCGGCGCGCAGCACGTCGGCCATCTGCGGGAACGATACTTCGACGAAGATGACCTTCTTGATGTCGACGCCTTTTTCCAGCAGCCAGTTCTGGAACAACACGTGCAGGAACGCGCCGAGCCCCGGTACGCCAATGCGCTTGCCGACATAATCCTCGGGCTTGGCAATGGTGACGTCGTTCTTCACGACGATGCCAAAGTTCTGATCGGCCGGAAGCGTGGTGCCGGAGCCCGCAATTGCGATGAGATCGAGACCGCTATCGACCGCTTGCAGGAAGACCGGCAGCGTGGTGCCGGCAAGATCGATCGAACCCGATTGCAGCGCGGCGGGCATGGTGGAGTTCAGCGGGATCAACTGGAATTCGACATCGAGACCGCGCTTCTTGAAGTGTCCGGCCTCCTGCGCAATGAAGCCGCTCGCGAAATCCGACGTTGCGGTATAGGCCACTTTGATTTTGGTCGGAGTCTGCGCGACCAGCGTGTTCTGCAGGCCGAGGGTGAAAACCCCGGCCGACAGCAAGGCAAGAGCCGCGACGATCTTCCTTCTCATTTTCTTCCTCCCATGGTTCCCGAACAACTCGACTATTCTTGTTGGTTCGGCGGCGTTTTTTCAGCGGGCGCTTGTTTTCGCCCTTTTGTTGTTTCCGGCAGTTAGCTTAACCGGATTTTTGGCGCGCAACACTTCGGCAATCACATCGGCGGTGATCCCGATATGCTGACGGATCACCGCCTGCGCACGCGGAACATCGCGATCCAGCACCGCATCCATCAGAAGGCGATGCTCGCCGATGACTTGTTTCGCGGTAAAGCCGTAACTTCCCAGCAGGCGGCGGTAGCGCGTCTTGCGCACATAGAGATCGTCACAGAACTCGCGCAGCGATTTCAGCGGGCAGGAACTGATCAGCGCCCGGTGAAAGCGGTGATGCCGTTCCTCGAAATGATCGCGGTCCTTCGTTCCGGCCTTTGCTTCGGTGATCGCGCGCGCAAGCACGTGAAAGCTTGCGACGATCTCCTCTTCCCAGGCGCCGGTCGCGTGTTCGATGGCGAGGCGGATCGCTTCGCCTTCCGCGATCTGCCTCGTTCTGGTGATGTCGAGGAGGTCCTCAATGCTGACGGGCGGAACGCGGAAACCCCGCTGCGCGCGCTGGTGGACGAAGCCTTCGGCCGCGAGCTGCGCGAGCGCTTCGCGCATCGGCGTTGCGCCGATCCCGTAGCGCGATTTCAGTTCGCGCATCTTCAACTGCGAATCCGGCGCAAGCACCCCGGACATGATGTCGTGCTTCAACTTACGAAGCGCGGCTTCGGTCGCGGTGGTCGATTCCTGTTTGGTCAGCGCCGTCTGCGCCATCCGGAAAGCCCCTCAATAGTCGACAAAACCAAAAATATCGATATTTTCTTCTTAGCGCAAACAAGACATGATAATCGCGCCGCGGAGGAAAATGCCATGAAAATCATAGATTTATCGATCGCATTGGAGAACGACGTGCCCGCAGACCCGCCGGGACGCGGACCAAAAATCGAATACACCAACCATAAGGAATCGGCCGCCGGCGTTTGCGCGTTTTTTCCCGGGCTGAAGCCGGAAGACCTGCCCGATGGCGAAGGCTGGGCGGTAGAACAGATCAACCTGACGACGCACAACGGCACCCATCTCGACGCGCCGTATCATTTCGCGTCCACGATGAATAACGGCGAACGCGCCGCGACCATCGACGAAATTCCACTCGACTGGTGCTTCCGCCCCGGCGTGAAGCTCGACTTCCGTCATTTCGAAAACGGCTATGTCGCGACCGCCGCCGACGTCGAAGCAGAACTGAAGCGCATCGGCCATAACCTGCGGTCGCTCGACATCGTCGTCGTGAACACGTCTGCCGCGGCGCGCTACGGCAAGCCTGACTATCTCGCGAGCGGCTGCGGCATGGGCGCCGAAGCAACCCTCTATCTCACCTCGCGCGGCGTGCGGGTCACCGGCACTGATGGCTGGTCCTGGGACGCGCCTTTCGTCCATACCGCGAAGAAATATGCCGAAACCCACGATGCGTCCCTGATCTGGGAGGGTCATAAGTCGGGCCGCAAGATCGGTTATTGCCACCTCGAGAAGCTGCACAATCTCGAACAGCTTCCCGCGCATGGCTTTCGCATCGCCTGCTTCCCCGTAAAAATCAAAGCCGCCTCCGCCGGTTGGACGCGCGCCGTCGCTATTCTGGAGAACTGATCATGAAGCTCGCAACCTTCGAAGCCGGCGGCAAACAACGCATCGGCGTCGTCGATACCCAGAAGAAGGAAATTCTCGATCTCGCCACCGCAAGCGGCGGCAATCCGGCCTTCGCCGATATGCTCGCCCTGATCCATGCAGGTGCCGGCGGCCTTGCGGAAGCCAAGCGGCTCGCAGGCGAATGGAAGAAGGATGCAGCGGTTGCACTCGACGGCGCGAAGCTGCTCGCACCGATCCCGGTGCCACCGCAGATGCGTGATGCCTCGGTTTACGCGACCCACGTGAAGAACGCGCCGCGCGGCATGCAGCGCTATCTCGCGCGCAAAGCACAAGGCGAAGAGGCGGCCGCCAAGATCCAGGCAGAACCCGACGTGCCGCCGGTCTATCGCCAGCTTCCGGTTTACTACATCACCAACCGCTTCAGCGTGATCGGACCGGATACGACCGTGCAATGGCCGCGCTACAGCGAGTTGATGGACTTCGAACTCGAGTTCGGCGTCTATATCAGCAAGCCCGCGAAGAACGTGTCCGCTGCCGACGCCAAGGATTACATCTTCGGCTATACGATCTTCAACGACTTCTCCGCGCGCGACCAGCAGGTGATCGAAATGCAGGGAAGGCTCGGACCCACCAAGGGCAAGAGCTTCGACATGGGCAACGCAATGGGTCCCTGGATCGTGACGCCGGACGAACTCGGCAACCCCGAAGCGATGAACGTCGAAGTGCGCGTGAACGGCGAAGTCTGGGCGAAGAACACGACCGCGGACATGCTGCACAACTTCGACAAGATGATCGAACACATCTCCAAGGACGAAACGCTGCATCCCGGCGAGTTCATCGGCTCCGGCACGGTCGGAAACTGCTGCGGGCTCGAACAGGACCGCTTCCTGAAAGACGGCGACACGATCGAGCTGTACGTCGATAAAATCGGCACTCTGCGCAACAAGGTCGTGCGGCAGAAATAGCTAATAAGATCGCGGCAATCGCAACACATGTTCCGCGAGATAGGAGAGAATCAGGTTCGTCGAGATCGGCGCCACCTGATACAATCTGGTCTCGCGGAATTTTCTTTCGATGTCGTATTCTTCGGCAAAGCCGAAGCCGCCATGCGTCTGCACGCACATGTCGGCAGCGGCCCAGGACGCATCGGCCGCGAGCAGTTTCGCGAGATTGGCTTCTTCGCCGCAATCCTCGCCGCGCTCGTAGCGTAGTGCCGCTTCCTTCACCATCAGCTCGGCCGCGCGCATCTGCGCGTAGGCGCGCGCGATGGGAAACTGCACGCCCTGATTTTGTCCGATCGCCCTGCCGAACACCTTGCGCTCGCGCGCATAATCGCTCGCCTTGCCGATGAACCACTTGGCGTCGCCGACACATTCGGCTGCAATCAGAATACGCTCGGCATTCATGCCGGACAGGATGTAGCGAAAGCCCTGCCCTTCGTCGCCGATCAGGTTTTCCGCCGGCACGCGCAAATCTTCGATGAAGATTTCGGTGGTCGCATGATTCATCATGGTGCGAATTGGACGGATCGACAGCCCTTTTCCCGCCGCTTCGCGCATATCGACCAGAAAGACGGATAGTCCTTCGCCGCGCTTCTTCACCTGATCCCGCGGCGTGGTGCGCGCAAGCAACAGCATGAGGTCGGAGTGTTCGGCGCGCGAGGTCCAGATCTTCTGGCCGTTGATGACGTAGCTTTCGCCATCGCGCTTCGCGGTCGTCGCGATCGAAAGCGTGTCGGTGCCGCTTGTCGGCTCGGTCACACCGAAGGCCTGCAAACGGGTTTCGCCGGTCGCGATGCCGGGCAAATACTTCTGCTTCTGCGCCGCACTACCGTGGCGCAAAAGCGTGCCCATCATATACATCTGCGCATGACAGGCGGCACCATTCGCGCCGGCGGCCTGGACTTCCTCAAGGATTGCAGCAGCGGCCGAGAGCGGCAGCCCGCTGCCGCCATATTCTTCGGGGATCAGCGCGGAAAGAAATCCGGCTGTTGTAAGCGCATCGACGAAAGCGCGCGGATAGGTGCGGTCGCGATCGAGTTCGCGCCAGTAGGCGGCAGGAAAGTCGGCGCAAAGCGCGCGGACAGCTTTACGGATTTCCGGAAATGATTCCGCTTCCGCGCGCATGACGAAAGACGGCGGCGTCAGCCGCCGGTCTTTGTCTCTTCTTTCTTCTTCGCTTTGGGCTTGGACTTCTTCTTCGGCGCGTCTTCATTCGACATGCAGCGCGCCAGGAATTTCTTGCGTTCCGCGCCTTTGAGCCGCTGGTCGTCGGCGCCGAATTCGCAGGTGCTCTTTTTGTCCTGGGCATAGGTCTTGGTGGCGGGCGCAAAGACAAACAGGCCCGCGGCAAACATCATCGCCATCAACACTCGAAACATCGGTCGCTCCTTTGGTTGCCAGGCGGCAACTGCGGCAAAATCTGCTCTAGCGCGGCCCCCGAACGGCCGCAAGACATCCAGCCGGGACGTGCTTGCACATGCCCGGCCGCTCGTTCATTTTTATGGCCAATATCAAGATCGCCGGGAGGCTGACTTGCAGAGTGTGGACCGCGCTTTTCCGGCAGCTTTCTGATGGCGACTGTTCTGATTACCGGGGCCGCCGGGTTCATCGGCCGCGCGTTAACCAGTGCGCTGAAAAGCGCGCATTACGTCGTCGCCATCGACCTGCGCGAGGTGCACGAAGCGCAGCGGCTGCCGGGCGTGACCTATGCGGTTGCCGATATCGGCGACCCTGCATTGCCGGAGATTTTTCGCACCTATCAGCCGCAGTCGGTCGTACACCTCGCCTCCGTGGTCGCGGCGGGCGGCGATCCGGAGCGCAACTACCAGATCGACGTGCTCGGGACGAAGAACGTCCTCGAAGCCTCGCTCGCTGCGGGTGCGAAGCATATCGTCGTTACCTCTAGCGGCGCGGCCTATGGCTATCACGCCGACAACCCGGTGCCGCTTCGCGAGAGCGATGCGCTCCGCGGCAACGAAGACTTCCCTTATTCGCGGCACAAGCGTCTGGTCGAGGAAATGCTCGCGGACTGGCGCGAGAAACATCCGGCGCTTGTGCAAACCGTCTTTCGCCCCTGCACCGTGCTCGGACCCGGCACGAACAACCAGATCACCGCAATCTTTGCGCGTCCGATCGTCGTCGGCCTGAGCGGCACCGCAACGCCGTTCTCGCTCATCTCCGAACTCGATGTCGTCGATGCGCTCGCGAAAGCCGTCAACGAAATGCGCGGCGGCGTTTACAACCTTGCCGGCGACGGCACCCTGAGCCTTGGCGAGATCGCGGCCATTCTCGACAAGCGTTTTCTGCCGTTGCCGCCAGCCTTGTTGAAGGCGGCCCTATGGACGCTGAACAAGCTGCGCCTGACCCAGCTCGGCCCTGAACATGTGAAGTTCATCCAGTACCGCCCGGTGCTTGCGAACGACAAGTTGAAAACCGAGTTCGGCTATGTTCCGCGCTTCGACGCGCGGGCGGTTTTCGATCGCTATCTCGAAAGCATCCGGCAAACGGCGAGAGAAACGCCGAGAGAAACGTCATGAGCTATCTCGTCATCGGCGCTGGCCCTGCCGGCCTTGCCGCGCTCCGCAGCTTCCGCGATGCCGGACTTGCCGTAGAAGGGGCGGAGCGCAACGCCGATGTTGGCGGCCAGTGGCTTTATGGTGCGCCGTCGAGCGCGGTCTATGCTTCGACGCATCTGATCTCTTCCAAAGCCACGACCGCCTTCGCCGACTTTCCGATGCCGGCGGATTGGCCCGCTTATCCCGGCCGCGCGCAGATCGAGCAATATTTCAAGGACTATGCGAAACACTTCGCGCTTTATCCGCTGATCCGCTTCAACGACGGCGTCGCGCGCCTCGAACCAAGCGGCAGCAAGTGGCGCGCAACCTTCGATCGGGGCGAAACGCGCGACTATGACGGCGTCGTCATCGCCAACGGACACCTGAGCGATCCCTTGATGCCGAAGATCAGCGGCAATTTCTCCGGCACGCTGCTGCACGCCAAGGAATACAAGTCGCCGGAGATTTTCGAAGGCAAGCGCGTCTTGATCAGCGGCATGGGCAACACGGGTTGCGATATCGTGGTCGACGCCATCCACCGCGCGAAAAGCGTGCTCTGGAGCGTGCGCGGCGGCAATCACTTCGTGCCGAAATTCATCGCCGGAAAGCCCGCCGACGAGCGCAACCACGCGACCAAGATCGTGCTGCCGAAGCAGTTGCGCTCGATGCTGCATGAACCGGTCGCGCGGTTTCTGGTCGGGCCCCCCGAACGCTTCGGCCTACCGAAACCTTCGCACCGGCTTTATGACCGCACGCCGATCGTCAATTCGCTCGTCTTGCAGCACTTGGGGCAAGGAGATGTTTCTCTGCGCAGGCCGGTGCAGGCGTTCGACGGCAATGCCGTGATCTTCGAAGACGGCAAACGAGACGAGATCGACATCGCGGTGTTTGCAACCGGCTACCAGATCACGTTCCCGTTTCTGGACGATCTCGCGCCGCTGAACTGGCAGCCGCAATTTGGCGCGCCGCGGCTTTATATGAATGTGTTTCCGCCGGAAGAAAACGGCCTCTTCGTCGCCGGGCTCCTGGAAGGGGCGGGCGTCGGCTGGCCCGGGCGCGCGCTGCAGACCGATCTGATCGCGGCCTACCTGAAGGCGAAGAAAGAGAAGCCTGCGGCGGCTCAGGAATTCCGAAGCGAGATTGCCCGTTACGCGAACACGCCCGCGGGAAAGGAACGCGGCGAGCACGGGATTTTCGTCGATTTCCTGCAATACAAGCGCGATCTCAAACAGGCGATCGCGCGGCTGCGGTGATGGGCTGAGGGTTTGGCGGAGAGAGAGGGATTCGAACCCTCGATACGGTTTCCCGTATACACGCTTTCCAAGCGTGCGCCTTCAACCACTCGGCCACCTCTCCGTCTGCTTGCCCTTCTTTTGAAGGCGCACGAATCTTTATTCAAGATGCCTCCCTTTCGGGCAGGCAGGGGCATAATACGGCTGCGCAGGAAGAACAAGAACGGCGTGCAAATTCCTTTCGTGCCCCCGGCCAACTAGAAATTGCCCGGCAATGGCGCTATTTCCCGGCCATGATCCGTTTTCTGTTTCGCTTCACCGGGCTTTGGCTGATCGCGGGCGCCTTCGCCGCACTCGTGATCGACGGAACCCGTAGCGTCAGCGCCTCGCGGTTCATCTTCGCACCGGTGCGCGATATCTGGACCATGTTCGACGCCGCGACGCTGAAAATGGTGCAGGAAAAAGCCGCGCCGGGTCTCGCGGCGGAGCTTCTGGAGCGGTTTCTGGCCATGCCGTTTTTCGTGCTGCTCGCGCTGCTTGGACTGCTTTTTCTCCTGATCGGGCGGCGGAAACGCGAGCGCTTGATCGGCTATTCTTCGCGGGACTGACGCTTTCTGCTCGCGAGGCTTTGATCGGCTCCCGCCTCGCGGCAGCGCGTTGCGGCTCTTATATTGGGGCCTGAAACAAGGGAGACACCCGATGCTTTTCTTCCGCAAAAGCCTTGAAATTCCCGCGGCGAACGAGGCGCTGCCCGGCCGCCAGTCCGCGATCCCGACGGCGCAGAACCACTTCGTGCTGCGCACCCCGCTCAAAGGGCCGTATCCCGCCGGGTTCAAGCAGGCGATTTTTGGCCTCGGCTGCTTCTGGGGTGCGGAGCGCAAGTTCTGGGAGCTGCCCGGCGTCTATACGACCGCCGTCGGCTATGCCGCCGGCCATACGCCGAACGCGACCTATGAAGAAGTATGCTCCGGCCGCACCGGGCACAACGAAGTGGTGCTCGTCGTGTACGACCCCGCGAAGATTTCGTTCGAGCAGCTCCTGAAAACCTTCTGGGAAAGCCACGACCCGACCCAGGGCATGCGCCAGGGCAACGACATCGGCACGCAATATCGCTCCGGCATTTACGTGTCGGAGCCCGCGCAGGAAGAGGCCGCGCGCGCCTCCAAGGCCGAATACGAGAAGGCGCTCAAAGCGAAGGGTTACGGCGGGATCACGACCGAGATTCTGGCGGTTCCGGCATTCTATTTCGCCGAGGACTATCACCAGCAGTATCTCGCGAAGAACCCGCATGGCTATTGCGGCCTGGGCGGGACCGGCGTCGCCTGCCAGATCGGCACCGGCGTTTCGGCGCACTAGCGCCTTCCCTCTCTTGAAAGCGGCGTAGCCGCTTGCACGAATCCACCCTGCCGTGGCATCGGTCTCTCCATGACCGAACCGCGGCAGGTACCGTTTTTAGAGCGCTGGCTCGAGTGGCTTATTTTCCAGAGCCGCTGGGTCATGGCTCCGTTCTATCTCGGGCTGATCGCCGCGCTCTTCGTGCTCCTGTTCAAGTTCGTGCAGGAGCTGATCCATTTCATCGCGATCACGGTCAGCGCCACCGAAGCCGACATCATTCTCGGCGTGCTTGCCCTCATCGATCTGTCGCTGACTGCGAACCTCGTGCTGATCGTCATCTTCTCGGGCTACGAGAACTTCGTTTCGAAGATCGATCCGGAAGGCCATCCGGACTGGCCGGAGTGGATGACGCAGATCGATTTCTCCGGCCTGAAGCAGAAGCTCTTCGCTTCCATCGTCGCGATTTCGGCGGTGCAGGTACTCAAGGCCTTCATGAAGCTCGGCAATGTGAGCGACGGCGCCGCGGGTGCCGCGACCGACCGCTATTTATTCTGGCTGGTCGGCATCCATGTCGTCTTTGTGCTCTCGGGACTCGTGCTCGCCTGGAGCGACAAGATCGGCGATCACCCCAAGAAAAAAGGCGGCCACTGAGCCGCCGTTTTTGGTGTGTCGCGGCTGCCCGCGTTAGACGCCGAAATAGTCCCGGTACCAGTCCACGAATTTGCCAACGCCTTCTTCGACAGGCGTTGCTGGCTTGTAGCCTGTCAGCTTCTGCAAGAGGTCGGCGCTTGCGAAGGTGTCGGTGACGTCGCCCTGCTGCATGGGAAGATAATTTTTATCGGCGGTGCGGCCGAGCTTGGCTTCGATCGCTTCGACGAAGCGGGTCAGTTCGACGCGCCGCCGCCTGCATTCACCACGCGAAACGGCGCTGCGGGACTGAGCGAATCGATCTCGTCGCTCGCCGCACCCCGCTCGGGCGCAAGCGGCACCAGACGCACGATGGCTTCGACCAGATCGTCCACATAGGTGAAGTCGCGGGACATGCGGCCCTGGCCATAAACGTCGATCGGCCGGTTCTTCAACATCGCATCGACGAATTTGAAGAGCGCCATGTCCGGGCGGCCCCAGGGGCCATAGACGGTAAAGAAGCGCAGCGCGGTCGTCGGAATATCGAAGAGATGGGCATAAGAATGCGCCATCAACTCGCCGGCCTTCTTGGTGGCAGCGTAAAGCGTCAACGGGTGATCCGCGCGATCGTTCTCCCGGAACGGCATGACGCGGTTCGCGCCATAGACCGAACTCGTGGAGGCGAAGATGAAATGCTTCGGCGGCGAAGGCCGCATGATCTCGAGCAGATTGAACGTGCCGTCCACGTTCGAGCGCACATAGGCCTCGGGATTTTCGAGGCTGTAGCGCACGCCCGCCTGGGCCGCGAGATGAACCACGACGTCGGGTTTCGCCGCACCATGAATTTCCGCGATACGTTCGCTGTCTTCGAGATGCGCGACATGCGCGGTGAAGCGGTTCGAACCGCTCAGTATCGCGTGACGGCGCTTTTTGAGCTCGACGTCATAATAGGGCGTCAGCGCGTCGATGCCCTGCACTTCATGGCCATCGGCGACGAGCCGCCGCGCGAGATGAAACCCGATGAAGCCTGCGGTGCCGGTAATCAGAAAACGCATCGCCAATCAACGCGGCCCGTGAGGAATTGGCGCACCCGACACGATTCGAACGTGTGACCTTTGCCTTCGGAGGGCAACGCTCTATCCAGCTGAGCTACGGGTGCGTTCTTTCCAGATAACCGATTGGGCCCGTTATCGCAACGCGCGGCTAAGCACCGCCAAACGCTGCGAGATTTCGCTCGCGGGATCGTTCAGCGGTTCGAGAGCCGTGAAATGATTTGCGCCCGGAAGCTCTCGATAGCGGGTTTGGGCCCCGCGCGCCTGCCACGCCTGCACAACCGCCCGGCTCTGGCGCAGATATTCCGCGCTTTCCGCGCTGCCAACCCAGGCATCGAGAACAGGCCTACCTTCAAGCGGCCAGTGCAGCGGCGACAGGCGTAACGCCTCGGCCTTTCCGAGTTTCAAGGCGTGGTTCACGCTGGTTGCAACCAGCGGCACGAGATCGAACAGGCCGGAAATCGACAGACCGGAGGCGACGAGATTTTCGGGCGCGTCCGGTGAATAGCGTTTCCAGTCCGTCGCAAGCAGGCATGCCGTCAGGTGACCGCCTGCGGAATGGCCGCTCGCGATCAGCGGCCGACGATACCGCCGCCAGAGATCAAGCGCAGCCGCGCGAACCTGCTCGACAATGCTTGCCAGCGAAACCTGCGGGCAGAGATTGTAGCCGCAAAGCGCGAAGGCAACGCCGTTCGCGTTCGCGGCCTTCGCAAGGTGGCTGAAATAGGAAGGATCGAGCGCCTGCCAGTAGCCGCCGTGAATAAAAAGCGCGAGCGGCGCATCGCGCGATTCATCCGGCCAGAAAATATCGAGCGTCTGCCGCGGCGAAGGTCCGTAACGAAGCGCTATTTCCGCATGCGGATGCGCGGCGCGAAACGCCTCCGCAGCCGTCTTCCAGCCCGCGATGATCGCCGGATGCTCCGGCACGCGGGCGCGATTGTTGTATGCGGCTTCGATATCGATCGTCATTGCCGCTGGAGGTTGCGGCAAGCGCGGAAGACAAACAAGGGCGGCCCG
>DAORMJ010000034.1:0-9910 GCA_035440445.1 Xanthobacteraceae bacterium | reverse complement strand
CGCGAGCATCAAAACGTCAGTTCACCGGCACCGGCTTGATCTGGCTGCGCAACGTATCCTCGACCACCTGATCGAAGGAGTCCTTCTTCGCGTTGGCCGGACGCTTCTGCCGCTCGGCGATGACATAGGCGTCGCGTTGCTTGACGAGTGCTGCAAGTTTCTCGTCGAGCGCCTTGCGCTCCGCACCCTGCTTTTCGACTTCCGCCTTGCGGGCAGCGGGCGCGAGTTTGCGCAGATCATCCGGCAATTCTGCTTCGGGAACGCTTTCGAGCTTCACGCGGCCCGACGCGGTGTCGGAGACGAGATCGCCGTCTGTCGAAACCACATCGGCCTTTCTGATCTTGCTGCGATAGACTGCAATGTCGGTCGCAGTCGACTGCGGCGCTGCCGCCACGTTGTCGAGCCGCTCCTGCACCTTCATCTGCTGCGCGCGTTTGCCGTAAGGCAGCACGGTGCGATTGAGCCGGATCTGCAGTTCGAGGATCTGGCGGTCATAGGGCGTTTCGATAATCAGCGCGACGCCGCCATCCTGCGGGATCGGTATGTATTTGCCGTCGCCAAGCTGCGCGATCTCGCGCCAGAAGCGCTCGGTGTCGCGCGCAGGTCCGGCCTGCACGGCGTTGACGATGATGCCGCGCGCCTTCGCATCCTTCAGCACTTCCGGATATTTACGGTCCTGCTTGTAGTCCATATGCGGCGGGGCGTCGCCGACGAGAAACACGATACGCCGCACCTCTTTTTCCTGCGACCAGTTGAGCTTGGTGATGGCAACGTCGAGCGCTTCGTTCACGCTTTCGGGCCAGTCGCCACCGCCAGCCGCGCGAAACTTCAGGAGCTCCGCGTAAAGTCCCTGAATGTCGGTGGTGAGCTCGAATTTCCTGGTTACGAATTCGTCGCCGATATCGCGATAGGCAACGAGCGCCATGCGCACTTCCGCGTCCGGGTTCGCATCCACGACAGAGGTCGCGATCGACCAGATTTTGCGTTTGGCATTCTCAATGAGCCCGCTCATCGAGCCGGTGGTGTCGAGAACGAAAGCAACTTCGACGACCGGCTTCTGCGCATAAGCCGGTTGTGCCGCAAGCGGCGCGATCAGTCCCGCCGCAACGACGAGACCGGCCAGTGTCTTTCTCATGATACCCTCTCCCAAATATTTACGCGGCGGATGTTCCTGCGCGATGGGGGCCGAAGGTCGATGGAACAAAGGCAAAGCGCGGGCGCGGTTGTGGCAATATTCGCCTTCGTCACGGACTCAGTTGCGCTGCAGAATTTTCGCGCTTCCTCGTAGGCGGCGCGATTGCTACGCTTGGAATCACGCAAGCCATGAACAACCCGGTCCCGCTCCCGCCGCTTTTCGGCCAAAACAATTTCGAGCCCGCGCGGCGAATCTGCCGCGGCGCGATCAGGCTGTTGCATGCGATGGGCTATGCGTCGGTGATCGAGCTGCCGCTGCCGTCAGGACGGCGCGCGGATATCGCCGCGGTCGGGCCGTCCGGCGAAATCTGGATCGTCGAAGTGAAATCCTGCCTCAACGATTTTCGCACCGATCAGAAATGGCACGAGTATCGCGCGCATTGCGACCGGCTGTTCTTCGCGGTGGATTGCGATTTTCCGCAGGACGTGTTGCCCGTCGATGCAGGGTTGATGGTGGTCGATGAATATGGCGGTGCGATCCTGCGCGAAGCACAGGCGCATCCCTTGGTAGCGGCGACACGCAAGGCGCTGATGCTGCGGCTCGCGCGCATTTCGCTGTCACGGCTTTGCGCGATCAACGATCCGAAGATCAATAGCGAGTTGATCTAGCGCGGCGCGCGCTTGGCGAGAATCCGCTGCAAGGTACGGCGATGCATGTTGAGCCGGCGCGCCGTTTCCGAAACATTGCGCTCGCAAAGCTCGTACACCCGCTGAATATGTTCCCAGCGCACGCGATCAGCCGACATCGGCTTTTCCGGCGGTGGTGCTTTCTCGCCAGGGGTTGCCGTCAGTGCGGCGTAAATGTCGTCCGCATCCACGGGCTTGGCGAGATAATCGACCGCGCCTAGCTTGATCGCCGTCACTGCCGTCGCGATGTTGCCGTAGCCCGTGAGCACAATGCCGCGCGCCTCGGGGCGCTTCTCTTTCAACGCAGAGATGACGTCGAGCCCGTTACCGTCGCCGAGCCGCATGTCCACAACCGCATAGGCGGGCGGGTTATCCTTGACCCGGGCAAGACCGTCCGCGATCGTGTCCGCGGTCGATACCTCGAAGCCGCGCCCTTCCATGGCGCGGGCCAGCCGCTCCAGAAACGGCTTGTCGTCATCGACGATCAAAAGCTGCTTGTCCGTTCCGAGGCCGTTGGCGGTCGCGCCGGCCATTGCAAAATGCTCCATAATCTCACTCTGCGGCTTCAAAACCGCGTTTTCGCCCGCTTTGTGGTGACTAAAAAGCGGGCTTCGCCCGTACCTGCGACATTTAGTGCGACGAGCCCTCAATGGCAAGTGAGGGTACAGCCGTGCGGCCGATTCCCGTGGAGGTTGTATCGTTCAGGGATTCCAGCGCGTCCCGCCGCCAGCGCAATCGCACCACCGCACCCGTGAGCGGCAGAGAACGGTTTTCGACCCGCAGGGTGCCGCCGCCCCGCTCCAGGAGCGTCTTCGCGATAAAGAAGCCGAGGCCCAGCCCGCCTTCCTCTTCGCCTTTTCCTTTCCGCAAGAGGCTCTGCCCGCGCGCGCGCAGATAAGGCTCGCCGATACGGCCCAGAACCTCCGGCGCAAAGCCCGGTCCATCGTCGGCAACGGCAATGTTCACCTCGTCGTCGTTCCATGCTGCCTCGATGACGACCTTCTGCTTCGCAAAGTCGGCCGCGTTTTCGACGATACTTTCAAGGCCGTAGAGGATTGCCGGATTTCGGCCGACGACCGGCTCGCGGCTACGGTCTTCGGGCAGACTGATCTCGAATTCGGTATCGAAGTCACGCAGCGGCGAAACCACTTCTTCGATCAGATGCGAAAGCGGAATGCGATCGAAGGGCGCTAGACCGGATTCGAGCGACGTCAGCGTGCGAAGGATCGTGCGGCAACGCTCGGTCTGCTGGCGCAAGAGCTTGATGTCGGCGCCATGCGGCGACGCTTCGGGCATGGCTTTCTCGAGTTCGCGCACAACAAGTGCGATGGTCGCGAGCGGCGTGCCGAGTTCGTGTGCTGCCGCCGCAGCTAACCCGTCGATCGCGGAAATCTGCTGCTCGCGCGCGAGCACGAGTTCGGTCGCAGCGAGCGCGTCGGATAGTTTTCGCGTTTCGTCGGCAACACGCCAGGCGTAGGCGCCGATGAAAACCACCGAGATCACGATCGACGCAAGAATGCCGGCGATGTAGGCGCGCGGCAGCACGATCGGCTCGCCCCGCCACGGCAAGGGATGCGAATGCACCGCGAGCACGCAGGAGACCGCCACCACAAGACCGCCGAGCAGAAGCGTGGTGCGGGGCTTCAGCGCCATCGCCGAAATCAGCACCGGCGCGAGAAAGAGAATGCTGAACGGATTGACGAGCCCGCCGGTCAGATAAAGCAGCATCGTGAGCTGCACGATATCGAACGCGAGCAGCGCCCCCGCTTCCTTGTCGGAAAGCCGATAGGTCGACCCGTAAACGATCCGCAGCGCGATATTAACGGCAGCGGTTATGCCGACCACCACGAAAGCCGGGAGCGCGGGAAGCGAGAAGTCGAGGCCCCATTCGACAATCGCGAGCGCAATGGTCTGCCCCGCTACCGCAAGCCAGCGCAGATTGATGAGCGCATTCAGGCTGAGACCGAAATGATGGGGTCCGGTCACGCGCATGTGCAGGTCTGTCATGTTTTCTTTCTAGAGCTTTTGCGCGGCCGGCACGAGAATTTCCGCGCGCGCCTGCCCCATTTCGGCTAGAAGACCGGGCTAGTGTGATCGCTCATCCACGATTGCTTCAGCACATCCCCGCCATCCCCATGAACGTCAACGTCACCCCGCCTGCGATCGAGGCCGACCGCCTCACTAAACGCTACGGCGACTCCGTTGCCGTTGACGGGATTTCATTTTCCGTTCCAGTCGGAAGCGTGACCGGGCTTTTGGGCGGCAACGGCGCCGGCAAAACCACCACGATCGGCATGATCCTTTCGCTGGTTGTGCCGAGTTCCGGCCGCGTCAGCGTGCTCGGTTTCGACATGGCGCGGGACGCCTATCGCGTGCTGCACCGGATGAATTTCGAAAGCCCCTATGTCGATCTCCCCCACCGGCTCTCGGTGCGGCAGAACCTGAGCGTGTTCGGCAGGCTCTACGGCGTGAAAAATCTCGCCGAGCGCATCGCGCGGCTTGCGGCCGACCTCGATCTGAAGGACTTCATCGACCGGCAGTCGGGGAAACTTTCCGCCGGGCAGAAGACGCGCGTGGCGCTCGCCAAGGCGCTCATCAATGAGCCCGAGATCCTTATTCTCGACGAGCCTACCGCTTCGCTCGATCCGGATACCGCCGACTGGATTCGCGGTCATCTGGAGCGCTACCGCACGAACAAGAACGCGACCATCCTGCTTGCCTCGCACAACATGGCCGAGGTCGAGCGGCTTTGCGATCGCGTCATCATGATGAAGCGCGGCAAGATCGTGGACGACGATGCGCCGACGCGGCTGCTCGCGCGTTACGGGCGCCAGAACCTAGAAGAAGTTTTTCTCGATGTCGCGCGCGGCCGCGGCAAGGCAAGCACGGAGATTGCGAAATGATCTCGTCGTCTCCTTCGTTCTCGTTTTCGCGCGTGTTCGCGATGGTGATGCGCCACTGGTATCTTCTGCGCTCGTCCTGGCCGCGGCTCCTCGAACTGATTTATTGGCCGCTCGTGCAGATGATCATGTGGGGCTTTCTGCAAAGTTTCATGGTGAAGCAGACGGGCGTGATGGCGAACGCCGCAGGCACCTTCCTCGCCGCGGTCTTGTTGTGGGATATTCTCTTTCGCGGGCAGCTCGGTTTTTCGTTCTCGTTTCTCGAAGAGATGTGGTCGCGCAATCTCGCGAACCTCATGATCTCCCCGCTCCGGCCGGTCGAGTTCGTGCTCTCGATGATTACGATGAGCGTGATCCGCCTCGTGATCGGCGTGGTGCCGGTCACTTTCCTTGCGATGTTTTTCTTCGGCTTCAATTTCTGGGGGCTCGGGATTGCGCTCGGCGCGTTCTTCGCGAACCTTCTGCTCACGAGCTGGGCGATCGGGCTTCTTTGCGCGGGCCTCGTGCTGCGCAACGGTCTCGGCGCGGAGGGACTGACCTGGTCGATCATGTTCCTGTTCCTGCCCTTGACCTGCGTTTATTACCCGGTGGCGACGCTGCCGGTCTGGCTGCAGCCTGTTTCCTGGGCCCTGCCGCCGACCGCCGTCTTCGAGGGAATGCGGGCGCTGGTGCTGGAACAGACGTTCCGGGGCGACCTGATGCTCTGGGCGCTGGTATTGAACCTGTTCTGGATTTCGCTCGCCGGCTGGGGTTTCATGCGGCTCATGCATGCCTCGAAGCGCAGCGGTGCGCTGATGAGCGTCGGGGAATAGCCCTCCCCATTTGACCTCGTCGCCAAAACGTCACAGGGTCCCGCGCTGCAACATAAAGTGGCAGAAGGGGCCCGAAAACCATGCCGATTGGCCAGCTTGGCAGCGCGCCGGACGTCGAAGAACAGCCAGCCGGCCCGGTGCTGTCGGGACCGCTCTACTGGTTTTACGAATGGGGTCAGGCGGCGCTGAACCCTTCGCGCGCCCTCGCGGACGCCACGCGCTTCTACTTCAAGAACCCTCTCAACCCGCTTTCGCAGACCGAGTTCGGGAAGAACATGGCGGCTGCCGCCGAACTCTTCGAACGCACGACGCGCCGCTATGCCAAGCCGGAATGGGGCATCGATTCAACGCTGGTCGGCGGCGAGCGCGTGCCGGTGACGGTGCAGCCGGTGTGGGAGCGGCCCTTCTGCCGCCTGCTGCATTTCCAGCGTCATTTCACCCATGCGCCGAAGCGTCCGCAGCCGCGGCTCCTGATCGTGGCGCCGATGTCGGGCCACTATGCGACGCTTCTGCGCGGCACGGTCGAGGCCTTTCTGCCGAACCATGAAGTGTACATCACCGACTGGACCGACGCGCGCATGGTGCCGCTCGCCGAAGGTCCGTTCGATCTCGACGACTACATCGACTACGTCATCAGCATGTTCCACTTCCTTGGCATCGGCGCGCATGTGATCGGCGTCTGCCAGCCATCGGTGCCGGTGCTTGCCGCCGTCGCGCGCATGGAAGCGGAGAACGATCCGTATGTGCCCTTCACGATGACGCTGATGGGCGGGCCGATCGATACGCGCAAAAGCCCGACCGCCGTCAACGAGCTCGCGGAAGCGCGCGGCATGGGCTGGTTTCGCACGCGCGTCATCACCAAGGTGCCGTTCCCGCATCCGGGCTTCATGCGCGAGGTCTATCCCGGCTTCCTGCAACTCGGCGGCTTCATCGGCATGAACTTCGACCGGCACGTCGAAGCGCATCGCGAGCTGTTCAATCACCTCGTGCAAGGTGACGGCGACTCCGCCAAGAAGCATCAGGAATTCTACGACGAATATCTCGCGGTCATGGACCTGACGGCGGAGTTCTACCTGCAGACGGTGGAGCGCGTCTTCGTCAACCACGATCTGGCGAAAGGCACGTTCCGCCATCGCGACAAGCTCGTCGATCCGTCGCTGATCCGGCGCACCGCACTCCTCACCGTGGAGGGCGAGAACGACGACATTTCCGGTCTCGGCCAGACCGAGGCGACGCACGCCCTTTGCCCGAATATTCCGGCGGACAAGAAGATCCACTACGTGCAGCCGAAGGTCGGGCATTACGGCGTCTTCAACGGCTCGCGGTTCCGTGCGGAAATCGCGCCGCGCATTGCCGATTTCGTGCTTTCCAACAACGCGAACTACGCCGACGGCTCGCGCGCGGCCTCGAACGGGAAATTGCGCGGATAGTTGCCGCTTGCGCAATTTCGCCATCGGCGCTTGCCTGACTGGGTTCACACGCGAATCACTTCCGGCACGATGCGCATTCTCGGGTTTCTCAATCGGCGCGAGCAGACCAGCGCGGAGAAGATGACGGTCTTCTCCGGCGAGCGCGCATTCGAGCTTTCGATCCTGCGCCATCCCAAGGCGCGCCGCTACACGATCCGCGTGCGCAATGCCTCGCGCGACGTTGTGCTGACGATGCCGAAGCGCGGCAGCCTCGCAGACGCGCATCGCTTCGCGCAGAACAACGCCGCCTGGATCGCATCGAAACTTGCGCAGCTGCCCGACGTGGTACCGTTTGCCGCCGGCGAGATCATTCCGTTTCGGGGCGTGCCGCACCGGATCGAGCATCTCGCTTCAGCGCGCGGCACCGCATGGGTCGAGCAGGATGAAAGCGGCAATGCGCTCCTATGCGTCGCGGGAGACGCTGCGCATATCGCGCGGCGCGTGAGTGACTTCCTGAAGCGCGAAGCAAAGAAAGCGCTGACGGAGAGAAGCCGCTTCTACGCCGCCAAACTCGGCGTCGGCATCGGCCGGATCGGCTTGCGCGATTCCGCGACGCGTTGGGGCTCATGCTCGGAAAGCGGATCGCTGTCTTATTCGTGGCGGCTCATTCTCGCGCCCGACTTCGTGCTCGACTATCTCGCGGCGCACGAGATCGCGCATCGCATCGAGCTCAATCACTCGGATCGCTTCTGGCGGCTCCTCGATTCCATGACTCCGGATCGCAGGCGCGCGGAAGCCTGGCTCAATGCGCAGGGCAATACCCTGCATCGCTACGGAAAAGCGCGACGCTAGTTGCGGCGGATGCCGAACAGCCGGTCCAGGAACCAGCCATCGAAGCCGCGATCGGCCTGCCGCTCGTCCTGCGGACGGTTGTTCTGCACTTCGGCGGGCGGCAGCATCGGCTGATCGCGATAGCGCTGATCGAGACCCGGCAATTCGACCGGCTGCATGGTCTCGTGCGCGGCGCGCATGAAGCGGTTCCAGACATCGACCGGCAGGTTGCTGCCCGACGCCTTCTTGGTCGGCGAGGAGTCGTCATTGCCGAGCCAGACGCCGGTCACGAGCGCGCCGGTGTAACCCACGAACCATGCGTCGCGAAAATCCTGGCTGGTGCCGGTCTTGCCGGCGGCCGGCCAGTTCGGGATCGAGGCGCGCTTGGCGGTGCCAGTCGTCAGCGTTTCCTGCAGCATCTGATTCATTTGCGCGACATGCGGCGGCGTGATCACGCGGCCATGACCGGGCTGCGAGCGCGCATAAAGAATTTTTCCTTTGGCGTCGCGCACCTGCGTAATCACATGCGGGATCACGCCGATGCCGCCATTCGCAAACGGCACATAAGCACCGACGAGTTCGAGCACGGAGACTTCGGAGGTGCCAAGCGCGAGCGAGGCATTGGCCTGCAACTCGGAAACGATGCCGAGGCGCTGCGCGGTTTTTGCGACCGCGGCGGGGCCAACCTCAAGCGCCAGCCGCACCGCGACGGTGTTGAGCGAAAGCGAGAGCGCGGTCTGTAGCGATACCGGGCCGTAATACTGATGCGAGAAATTCTCCGGCCGCCAGCCGCGCACCTGCACCGGCGCGTCGTCGCGCACGGTGTCGGGCGTCATGCCGCGCTCCAGCGCAGTAAGATACACGAAAGGCTTGAAGGCCGAGCCGGGCTGACGCTTCGCGGAGACCGCACGGTTGAACTGGCTGTCGTTATAATTGACGCCGCCGACCAGCGCGCGCACCGCGCCATTCGTGTCCATCGCGACGATCGCGCCCTGACTCACGCCGAATTTCTCGCCGTTCTTGGCGAGTTCGTCGATCAGCGCACGCTCTGCCGCAGCCTGCAGCGCCGGATCGATCGTGGTCTGCACGGTGATATCGACCTCGAACTGCCCGACATAATCGTTCAGCACGTCCATGACGTAATCGGCGACATAGCCTGACGAGCCGGGCCCGCGATTGCTCGCGATCTTCGGCGGCCGGGTCTGCGCGATCTTCTGCATTTCCGCGGTGATGAAGCCCGCATCCGTCATGGCGGAAAGCACGAGGAGTGCGCGTTGCTGCGCAAGCTCGGGATTGCGCGTTGGTGCAAGCCGCGAGGGCGAGCGGACAAGCCCTGCGAGCATCGCCGCTTCCGAAAGCGTAACGGCGCGCGCCGATTTTCCGAAGTAGCGCTGTGCCGCTGCTTCGACCCCATAAGCACCGGAGCCGAAATAGACGCGGTTCAGATACAGTTCGAGGATCTGGTCCTTCGAATATTTCATCTCGAGCCAGACCGCGAGGATCAGCTCCTGCAGTTTGCGCTCAAGCGTGCGCTCCTGCGTGAGAAACAGGTTCTTCGCGAGCTGCTGCGTCAGCGTCGAGCCGCCTTCGCGCAAGCGCCCGCGCATGACGTTGACGAAGATCGCGCGCGCGATGCCGATCGGATCGAGCCCGAAATGATAATAGAAGCGGCGATCCTCGATCGCGACAAAGGCCTGCGGCAGATATTTCGGCAGCGCCGAGAGCGGCAATTCCTTGCCGGCCATTTCGCCGCGCACAGCGATCACTTTATTATCGAGGCCGACGATGGTGATCGATGGCGGCCGCTTCGGCACGACCAGCGTCTGGATCGGCGGCAGTTTGGTGAATTGCCAGCCGATCAGTCCGGCGACGGCAAAGCCGCCCCAGAGCGCCAGCACGAACATCCAGTAAAACAGACGGCGAAACGGTCCCCGGCGGCGCGCGCCGCCGCGTGCGCCACGCGTTTTCGGCGCGCGATCTTCCCGCGGCTTCTTGCGCGCTCCCTGCGGCACGCCGCCCGCGCGATCGCTCGCGCTCAAGCGCAGATCAAGACGCCCGCCGCTTTTGTCTTTCATTCTTGGTTCGCGGCGCTTCGAGCGCCCGCCAAGACAGCCCATCGATCAAGAGCCTCGCTGCC
>DAORMJ010000033.1:0-32338 GCA_035440445.1 Xanthobacteraceae bacterium | reverse complement strand
TGGTGGTGATGCGCTCCTGCAGCGCGCCCATGTCGGTGGCGAGCGTCGGCTGATAACCGACCGCGGACGGAATACGGCCGAGCAGCGCGGAGACTTCCGAGCCGGCCTGCGTGAAGCGGAAGATGTTGTCGACGAAGAACAGCACGTCCTGACCCTGATCGCGGAAATATTCCGCAACCGTGAGGCCCGAGAGCGCAACGCGCATACGGGCTCCGGGGGGCTCGTTCATCTGGCCGAACACGAGCGCGCACTTGGAGCCTTCGCCGCCGCCCTTCTTGTTCACGCCCGATTCGATGAACTCGTGATAGAGGTCGTTACCTTCGCGCGTACGCTCGCCGACGCCGGCGAACACCGAGTAACCGCCATGCGCCTTGGCGACGTTGTTGATGAGCTCCTGAATGAGCACCGTCTTGCCGACGCCGGCGCCGCCGAACAGGCCGATCTTGCCGCCCTTGGCGTAAGGCGCGAGCAGATCGACGACCTTGATGCCGGTGACGAGAATTTCAGCTTCGGTGGACTGGTCGGTGTAGCTCGGCGCCGAAACGTGAATTGGGCGCGTGCCCGAAGCCTTGACCGGACCGGCTTCGTCGATCGGCTCGCCGACGACGTTCATGATGCGGCCGAGCGTGCCGTCGCCGACCGGCACGGCAATCGGCTGGCCGGTGTCGGTAACCTGCTGACCGCGCACGAGGCCTTCGCTCGAGTCCATCGCGATCGTGCGGACGGTCGATTCGCCGAGATGCTGCGCGACCTCGAGCACGAGGCGCTGGCCCTGATTTTCCGTCTCCAGCGCGTTCAGAATTTCGGGGAGATGATCCTCGAACTGCACGTCGACGACGGCGCCGATGACCTGCGTGATGCGTCCAACCTTCTTTGCCATTTTCGTCCTCGTACTTGAATCTTAGAGCGCTTCCGCGCCGGAGATGATCTCGATCAGTTCCTTCGTGATCATGGCCTGGCGGGTGCGGTTGTAAGTGATGGTTTGTTTCTTGATCATATCGCCGGCGTTGCGGGTCGCGTTGTCCATGGCGGACATGCGCGCTCCCTGCTCGGACGCTGCGTTCTCGAGCAGCGCGCGGAAAACCTGCGTCGCAAGGTTACGCGGCAGGAGATCGGCGAGAATTTCTTCTTCGCTCGGCTCGTATTCGTAAACCGGCGTATTGGTGCCGGCCTTGGCTTCGCTGCTTGCTTCGGGAAGCTGCGGCGGGATGATCTGCTGCGCGGTCGGAATCTGCGAGATCACCGACTTGAAGCGCGAATAGAACAGCGTGCAGACATCGAACTCGCCCGCCTCGTAGCGGGCCACGATCTTCTGCGCGATCTCGGCGGCATTGTCGTAGCCGAGCTGACGCACCGAGCGAAGGTCGATGACCTCGACGATCTGCTTCGGAAAAATCCGGCGCAGGATGTCGTAGCCCTTGCGGCCGACGCAGATGATCTTGACGGTCTTGCCGGCGGCTATCAGCGCATTGGCCCGCTCGCGCGCAAGCCGCGCGATGGAGGAATTGAACGCACCGCAAAGTCCGCGCTCGGCAGTGCAGACGAGCAGCATATGCACGTCGTCTTTGCCGGTGCCGCCGAGAAGTACCGGCGCGCCGGGCTGGCCCGCGACCTTGCCTGCGATGTTCGCGAGGATCGCGTCCATGCGTTCGGCATAGGGGCGCGCCGCTTCGGCAGCCATTTGCGCGCGGCGAAGCTTCGCCGCGGCGACCATTTGCATCGCCTTCGTAATCTTCTGCGTCGCCTTCACCGAAGCGATGCGATTTCGCAGATCCTTGAGGGAAGCCATTGGCTAGGACTTTTCCTTGCGGAGGATAAGGTTACGAGAAGGACTTGGCGAAAGCGTCGACAGCGGCCTTCAGCTTGCCCGCGTCGGCGTCCGACAGATCCTTCGACGTGCGGATCGAGTCGAGAAGATCGGCGTGCTTCGATTTGATCGTGCTGAGCAGCCCGTCTTCGAACGCCTTCACGCGGTTGATCGGAAGCTGGTCGAGATAGCCGTTGGTGCCGGCCCAGATCACGACGACCTGCTCTTCCATCTTCAGCGGAGAGAACTGCGCCTGCTTCAGCAATTCGGTGAGGCGAGCGCCGCGATTGAGAAGACGCTGCGTGGCCGCGTCGAGGTCGGAGCCGAACTGCGCGAAGGCCGCCATTTCGCGGTACTGCGCGAGCTCGCCCTTGATCTTGCCGGCGACCTTCTTCATCGCCTTGGTCTGCGCCGAGGAGCCGACGCGCGACACCGACAGACCGACGTTCACCGCCGGGCGGATGCCCTGATAGAACAGGTCGGTTTCGAGGAAGATCTGGCCGTCGGTAATCGAAATCACGTTGGTCGGAATATACGCGGAAACGTCGTTCGCCTGCGTTTCGATGACCGGCAATGCGGTCAGGGAACCTGCACCCTTCGAGTCGTTCATCTTCGCCGCGCGCTCGAGCAGGCGCGAGTGGAGATAGAACACGTCGCCGGGATAGGCTTCGCGTCCCGGCGGACGGCGCAGGAGCAGCGACATCTGGCGGTAAGCAACGGCCTGCTTCGACAGGTCGTCATAGATGATGACCGCGTGCATGCCGTTGTCGCGGAAATATTCGCCCATCGCACAGCCGGAGAAGGGTGCGAGGAACTGCATCGGAGCAGCGTCGGAAGCGGTCGCGGCAACGACGATGGAATATTCCATCGCACCCTGCTCTTCGAGCACCTTCACGAACTGTGCAACCGTCGAACGCTTCTGGCCGACCGCGACGTAGACGCAGTAGAGCTTCTGCGCTTCCGGTGCGCCCGCGACGTTCAGCGGCTTCTGGTTCAGGATGGTGTCGAGCGCAACGGCGGTCTTGCCGGTCTGGCGGTCGCCGATGATGAGCTCGCGCTGGCCGCGGCCGATCGGGATCAGCGCGTCGATTGCCTTGAGACCCGTCGCCATCGGCTCATGCACCGACTTTCTCGGGATGATGCCTGGCGCCTTGACGTCCACGCGTGCGCGCGTCGAGGACTTGATCGGGCCCTTGCCGTCGATCGGGTTGCCGAGCGCGTCGACCACGCGGCCGAGCAATTCCTTGCCGACCGGAACGTCCACGATCGCGCGGGTGCGCTTGACGGTCTGGCCTTCCTTGATGTCGCGGTCGGAGCCGAAGATCACGATGCCGACGTTGTCGCTTTCGAGGTTGAGCGCCATGCCGCGCACGCCGTTTTCGAACTCGACCATTTCGCCGGCCTGCACGTTATCGAGGCCATAGACGCGGGCGATACCGTCACCGACGGAAAGCACCTGTCCTACTTCGGTCACTTCGGCGGCTTCGCCGAAATTCTTGATCTGGTCTTTCAGAATTGCCGAGATTTCAGCGGCGCGGATGTCCATCAGCGGACCTCTTTCATCGCGTTACGAATGGAGTTGAGTTTGGTTTTCAGTGACGCATCGATCATGCGGGAGCCGATCTTTACTTTGAGGCCACCGAGGATCGAGGGATCGATTTTCACGTCGAGCGTGACGTTCTTCTGGCCGGAAGCGGCGATCGCCTCCTTGATGGTCGCAAGATGCTTTTCTTCGAGCTTCTCGGCGACCGTGACTTCGGCGCGGGTCTCGCCCTTGGAGCGGGCGACCAGCGCGTTGAATCCCGCGATCATCTGGCCCACCGCGAACAGGCGGCGATTCGAGGCGACCGTGGCAATGAATTTCCCGGCGAGCCCGCCGATGTTGGCCTTCGCCAGAATCGCTTCGATCGCCTTGGTCTGCTCTTCCGCGGTGAAAACCGGGCTGCGAACCAGCCGAACGAGGTCCTCGCTGCCTTCCAGAAGACTGGAGAAACGGTCGAGATCGCCTTTTACGGCGTCTAGGGATTTGGCTTCCTGCGCCAGCTCGAAAAGAGCCGTCGCATATCGGCCTGCCATACCGGAAATGATGGGTTCGTGATCCGCCATCTGTGTTCTGTTCTGTTTAGCCCCGTTCCAAGCGTTCGGCCCCGCGGCGGCGGTCCCGTAAGCCCTTGGAATTCAAGTGGGAATTCCGATTCTGCAAAAGACCGCGGAATGCCCCCGAATGCCCTGCAAAATCGGGCGTTTGCTACCATGGGGGTCCGCCATTACGCAATGTTTTCGCCCGTCCGATTTGCCGCATGTGGCAGGAAAATTGATCTTTTCGCCGCGACCCATGCGACTTCCCGGTAGCGGCCCCGGGATGCAACGGTCCGCGCAGAGATTCGGGGTGCCATGGACCAGCGCAGACAGGAACTTTCCGGCGAAAATCACCGGGAGCCGCGAGACTTTCTATTCAAACCGGCGCTGATTTCCTCGCTGAAACGGGGTTACAGCCGCGCCGCGTTTCGCGACGACGCCATTGCGGGACTTACGGTGGCAATTGTCGCGCTCCCGCTGTCCATGGCGCTTGCCATCGCCTCCGGCCTCCCGCCCGAGCGGGGGCTCTATACCGCCATTGTCGGGGGCTTTCTGATTTCCCTTCTCGGGGGAAGCCGTTTTCAGATCGGCGGACCGGCTGGCGCTTTCATCGTGCTGGTATCGCTCACGGTAGAGCGGCATGGCTACGACGGGCTGGTGCTGGCCACCGCACTCGCCGGTCTCATCATGATTCTGATCGGCGTACTCAGGATCGGGACCTATATCCGCTACATCCCGCACCCGGTTACGGTCGGCTTCGCGGCCGGGATCGCCGTCATTATCTTTGCAAGCCAGCTCAAGGATTTTCTCGGCCTCCAGATCGCAAAGGAGCCCGGGCCCCTTCTGGCCAAGCTCGGCGCCATCTGGAATGCGCTCGGCACCATCAACCCTCTTTCTTTTGCCATCAGCATCGGCGGCGTCGTCCTGATTATGCTGATTCGGAAAATACGCCCGCGCTGGCCAGCCTTCCTGATCGTGGTGATTCTGAGCGCGGTCTTCGTGGCACTTGTCGATCCCGACATCGCGACCATTGGCTCGCGCTTCGGCGCGGTGCCGAATTCCTTGCCCGCTCCGGCACTCCCGCCCTTCGACTGGCAGAAGATCTATGCGGTGCTTCCGGACGCGATCGCGATCGCGCTCCTGGGCTCGATCGAATCGCTCCTTTCCGCGGTGGTCGCCGACAAGATGAGCGGCGACCGGCACCGCTCCAACGGCGAACTGGTCGCGCAAGGCATCGCGAATATCGGTTCGGTCGCGTTCGGCGGCGTTCCCGTCACCGGAACCATTGCCCGCACCGCGACCAATGTGCGCTCCGGCGCGAAAAGCCCGGTCTCGGGGATTCTACACGCGGTCTATCTTCTAGTTTTCATGATGGTGGCGGCACCGCTTGCCGTGCACATCCCGCTTGCCGCCCTTGCGGCCGTCCTCGTCGTGGTCGCCTTCAACATGTCCGATCATCACGAGTTCGGCGTGTTACTGAAGCGATCCTGGCCAGACGCGATCGTGCTGCTCGCCGTTTTCCTGATTACGGCCTTCTACGATTTGCTCGCGGCGATCAGCGTCGGGGTCGCGCTGTCGTTCTTGTTGCGCGCGGTAAAACTTGGGAAAGCATGATACTCTGCCGGGATGCTAAAAACGCTCCGCAGTACTCTTATCGCCTGCCTGATACTGATCGCGCCGCTCTCAACTCCTGTGCGCGCAATCACGCCTGATCCGGAAGACATTAGCGGTGTATTACCTGACAATCTTCGCAAACCGCTGGCAACGTTTCTCGAAGCTACCGGATGGAAGAATGGCAGCCTTCTCGCTTCATCAACGAGACACTGGCAGATAATGGATCACGTCTTCTTGTTGCGCGTGGTTGATGAAGCAACCTGCGACGAGCATAAAGACTTGTGCCTCACGATCGTTGGCAGCTTACGAAATGGCGGTTTTGTTTCTGAAGCAGTTTTCTTCGCCGGGAGCAAAGTACAAATCTTTCCGCATGCACATCCTATCATTACGAAGGATGGTCCGGTTCTTTTTCGGATTAGTTTCTTCGGCAGAAAGCAGGTCGTAACCATCCTGCCCGCGCCAACCGGATGGATCATCCTTCCGGCGCTGATCGAAAAATAACAACTAGAGAAAGCTCTGCGGATCGACGTCCACCTGCACGCGCACGCTTCCGCGAGGCGGCGGCGCGCCAGCCAGCCACTCCCGCACGTAATGCGAGAGATCGAGATTGCGCGGCGAAGAAACCAGAAGCCGCCAGCGATGCCGCCCGCGGATCATGGAGAGCGGCGCTTCCGCTGGCCCCAGCAGCCGGACATCGCCGGAGATTGGCGCAGACGCCGCGAGTTTCCGCGCATGCGCCTCTGCGCTCGGCCCGTCTTTGGCGGAGACGATCACCGCGATCATGCGGCCGAAGGGAGGAAGTCCCGCTTCCTCGCGCGCGGCGATTTCGCTGTCGTAGAAAGCATCGCGATCTCCGGCGAGGAGCGCCTTCATCACCGGATGATCGGGTTGATAAGTCTGCAGAAGCCCGCGCCCGCCCGCTTTCTCGCGGCCCGCGCGGCCCACGACCTGATGCAGAAGCTGAAAGGTGCGCTCCGCCGCGCGCGGATCGCCGTAGTTCAGGCCAAGATCGGCGTCGATGATGCCGACCAGTGCCAGCCCCGGAAAGTGATGGCCTTTCGCCACGAGTTGGGTGCCGATTACGATATCGACGTCGCGATTGGTGACCGCTTCGAGTTCGGCGCGCAGGCGATCGACGCCGCCGGACATATCGCTCGAAAGCACGAGCGTCCGCGCTTCGGGAAATGCCGCGCGCACTTCTTCTTCCAGCCGCTCGACGCCGGGGCCGATCGGCACGAAGGAGTCCGCCGTTTCGCATTTCGGGCAATGCTGCGGCGGCGGCATGTCGAAGCCGCAATGATGACAAACCAGCCGCTTGCGATAGCGATGCTCCACGAGCCAACTATCGCAATTCACGCAGCGCATGCGAAAGCCGCAGGAACGGCAGAGCGTGAGCGGCGCGTAACCGCGCCGGTTGAGAAACAGGAGCGCCTGTTCGCCGCGCGCCACCGTTTCTTCGATCGCCTGCTCGAGCCGCGGTGAAATCCAGCGCCCCTTGCGCGGACCTTCCTTCTTCAGATCGATGGCTTCGAGGAGCGGCACTTCCGTGCCGCTGAAGCGCTCCGACAATTGGAGCCGCTGGTAGCGCCCGCGCCGCGCATTGCTTTCGGTTTCGATGGAGGGCGTGGCCGACGTCAGCACCACGGAAGCCTGCGCGAGCGAACCCCGCACCACCGCCATGTCGCGCGCATGATAATGCACGCCGTCTTCCTGCTTGTAGGCGGGATCGTGTTCTTCATCGATCACGATCAGCGCGAGATCCTTGAACGGAAGAAACAGCGCCGAGCGCGCACCCGCGACCACGCTGACTTCGCCTTTGGCGATCCCTTCCCAGGTACGCGCGCGCTTGCGCGGCGCAATCGCCGAATGCCATTCCGCAGGACGCACGCCGAAGCGTTCCGCGAAGCGATCGAGAAAGCGGGTCGTGAGCGCGATTTCGGGAAGCAGGATCAGCGCCTGCCGCTTTGCTTTCAGCACCTCCGCGACCGCCTCGAAATAAACTTCGGTCTTGCCGGAGCCGGTGACACCATCGAGCAGGCTCACGGAAAACTTCTCTGCCCGCACCGCTTCGCGCAGCGCTTCCGCAGCAGCCCCTTGCGCGGGATTGAGTTCCGGCACGGCAAAGTCCGGATCAGGCGGGAGCGCGATCGGCTCCGGCGGCAACGCCACGGTTTCAAGCGCGCCCTGATCGATCAGGCCGTCGATCACGCCGGGCGACACGCCGGCTTCCTCGGCGGCTTCCGATTTCGAACGCAACAGCCCGTTGTCGAGAAGCGACAGCACGCGCGCACGCGGCTCGGTCATGCGCTCGGGCTTGATGCCGGTGACGCGCACGCCGACCTTTTCGCGGGCAGCGCCGAGTTCGGCACTTCGCCGCAAGGCCATGCGCAACACCATGCCGCGCGGCGCCAGCGTATAGTTCGCGATCCAGTCGATCAGCTTCACGAGTTCGAGCGGCAGACGCGGCAAGTCCGCTTTGCCGATGACGCTTTTCAGGCGGGTCGCGGCTGGCGCCTCGCCGGTGCCCGGCCAGACCACGCCGGTCTCTTCGCGATTGCCGAGCGGCACATAGACGATGTCACCGGGCGCGAGCGTTTCCGCGGCCTTGTAGGAATAAGGCCGGTCCACCGCGAGCGGCACAAGCACATCGACGATCTGATCGGCCAGCTCTTTTGCGGACATGATTCGCGCCGGTTTCCAGCGTTTAATGCGAAGTTAAGGGGAGCGGGCGACAAACTCCTATCCATGTCAAGCCGCGCCAAGACCACAAACAAGACCACAGACAAGGCCATAGATAAGGACGCCCGCAGCGCGGCGGAAGCGCAGCTTTTTGCCGTTGCGTCAAAAGACCTCCTGATCGAACTGAAGCGCTGGCTCGATTTCATTTCGAGCGAGCGGCGGCTGTCTCCCAAGACCTGCGAAGCCTATGCCCGCGACGTCGGATTTTTTCTTTCGTTCCTGACCGAGCATCTCGGTCATCAGCCGAAACTCGCCGATCTGTCGCGGCTTGCGCCTGCCGACATCCGCTCCTTTCTTGCTTTTCGCCGCGCGAACGGGGTCGAAGCACGCACGCTGCAACGCTCGCTTGCGGCGGCGCGTTCTTTTGCGCGGTTTCTGGAGCGCGAAGGCCGCGGCAAATCCGATGCGCTCTCTGCCGTGCGCGCGCCGAAAGTCGCGAAGACCTTGCCGCGTCCGCTCGACAGCGCTTCCGCGCTCGCGCTCGCAGATCCTGCAACGCGGGCCTATGAAGAACGCGAGCCCTGGGTGCTTGCGCGTGACGCCGCGGTGCTGTCGCTCCTCTACGGCGCGGGCCTTCGTATTGCGGAGGCGCTTTCGCTCACACGCGAGCAGATCCCCGCACCCGGCACGGCCGATGCGATCACGGTGACTGGCAAGGGCAACAAGGCGCGCATGGTGCCGCTCTTGCCCCAGATCACGCAGGCGATCGCGGACTATATTTCGATCTGCCCGTTCGATTTACCGGACAGCGAGCCCGTCTTTCGCGGCGAGAAAGGCGGACCGCTCTCCCCCCGCATCGTGCAGCTTGCGATGGAACGCATGCGCGGCGGACTTGGCCTGCCGGATACAGCGACGCCGCACGCGCTGCGTCACTCATTCGCCACGCATTTGCTTGCGCGCGGCGGCGATCTTCGCTCGATCCAGGAGCTACTCGGCCACGCGTCACTCGCCACCACGCAGATCTATACGCAGGTCGATACCACGCATTTGCTGCAAGCCTACCGCGCCGCGCATCCAAGAGCGCGGTGAAGCGCTAGCTCACATATGAATCGCGCGTTTGTCGACCGCGAGTGCGGCTTCCTTGATCGCTTCCGAAAGTGTCGGATGCGGGTGACAGGTCCGCGCGACATCTTCCGCCGAGCCTGAGAACTCCATCGCAATCGTGATTTCGGTGATCATCGTGCCGGCATCCGGACCGATGATATGGGCGCCCAACACCTTGTCAGTCTTTTCGTCGGCAAGAATCTTCACGAAGCCGTCGGTGGTCCGGTTCACTTTCGCGCGGCCGTTCGCGGTGAAGGGAAACTTGCCGACGCGATAGGCGATGCCGGCCTGCTTCAGTTCTTCCTCGGTTTTGCCGACCGAAGCGACTTCCGGATAGGTGTAGATCACGTTCGGGATCGCGTCGTAATTCACGTGACCGGCCTTGCCCGCGATCAGTTCGGCGACCGCCACACCTTCGTCCTCGCCTTTATGCGCGAGCATCGCGCCGCGCACGACGTCGCCGATCGCGTAAATGCCTTGCACGTTGGTCTGGAAGTGATCGTCGATCTTCACGCGGCCACGCTCGTCCATCTCGACGCCGGCTTCCTTGAGGCCGAGCCCTTGCGTGTAGGGAACGCGGCCGATCGCAACCAGCACGACATCGGCTTCGATGGTTTCCGCCGCACCTCCGGCCGCGGGCTCGACGTTGGCTTTCAGCGTCTTGCCCTCGGCGTCGATCCCCGTGACCTTCGAGCCAAGCTTGAAACTCATGCCCTGCTTTTCGAGGATGCGCTGGAACTGCTTTGCGACCTCGCCATCCATGCCGGGAAGAATGCGGTCGAGGAATTCCACGACCTGCACTTCCGCACCGAGACGGCGCCACACGCTCCCTAGCTCAAGCCCGATTACGCCAGCGCCGACGACGAGCAACTTGCCCGGCACCTTGTCGAGTGCAAGCGCGCCGGTTGAGGAGACCACGCGCTTCTCGATCTCGATGCCCTTCAGGCGCGTCACGTCCGAGCCGGTCGCAATCACGATATGCTTGGCTTCGACGATCTGGCCATCGACATCAATTTTTCCAGCAGCGACGATCTTGCCCGTGCCCTTGATGGTATCGATCTTGTTTTTCTTGAACAGGAAATCGACGCCCTTCACGTTGCCGTCGATGCCTTCCTGCTTGAAGGCCTGCATCTGCTTCAGATCGAGTTTCGGCTTCGACACGCCGATGCCCATGCCGGCGAAATCGTGGCCCGCTTCCTCGAAGAGATGCGAAGCGTGCAATAGCGCCTTGGAAGGAATGCAGCCGACGTTGAGACAGGTGCCGCCGAAGGTCTTGTCCTTCTCGATCACTGCGGTTTTGAGACCCAACTGCGCGCCGCGAATGGCGCAGACATAGCCTGCCGGGCCTGAACCGATAACGACGAGATCGTAGGACATGACGAATTCCTTTTAGTCTTGGCGGCGAAGGCCGCTTCCCGGATTTGAAAAGCATATGGCCGGGACGATGCCCGGCCACAAGAGAACGTTAGAGATCGAGGACCAGCCTTGCAGGATCCTCGAGACCTTCCTTGATGCGAACGAGGCAGGTCACCGCTTCGCGGCCATCGACGATGCGATGGTCGTACGACATCGCGAGATACATCATCGGCCGGACCACGACCTGTCCCTTGATCGCAACCGGACGCTCCTCGATGCGGTGCATGCCAAGGATGCCGGACTGCGGCGCGTTCAGGATCGGGGTCGACAACAGCGAGCCGTAGATGCCGCCGTTCGAGATCGTAAAGGTGCCGCCCTGCATGTCGTTGATCGAAAGCTGGCCGTCGCGCGCGCGGCGGCCGAAATCGGCGATCGTCTTTTCGATTTCCGCGATCGACATCTGGTCCGCATCGCGCACCACCGGCACGACAAGACCCTTCTCGGTGCCGACTGCGACGCCGATGTGATAATAATTCTTATAGACGAGATCGGTGCCGTCGATCTCGGCATTGACCGCAGGCACGTCCTTCAGCGCCTGGATACAGGCTTTCACGAAGAAGCCCATGAAGCCGAGCTTCACGCCGTGCTTCTTCTCGAAGGCGTCCTTGTATTCCGAACGCATCTTCATCACCGCACTCATGTCCACGTCGTTGAACGTGGTGAGCATGGCGGCGGTGTTCTGTGCGTCCTTCAGGCGGCGCGCGATGGTCTGGCGCAGCCGGGTCATCTTCACGCGCTCTTCACGCGACGCATCGTCGGCTGTGGACGGCGCGCGCATCTGCGCGGCCGGCTCGGGGGAGACCGAAGGCCGCTCGATGGCAGCGAGCATATCGCCCTTGGTCACGCGGCCGTCTTTGCCGGTGCCCTGCACGCCGGCCGGATCGACGCCGCTTTCCGCGCCGAGACGGCGAACCGACGGCGCCTGCGCGTTATCGGTCGCGACCCGTTCTTCCTTGCCCGTGCGCGGCGCAATCGGTGTAGCACCAGCCGCGATCGGCTTCGTGGTTTCGGTTTTCTGATCGGGACGGCCCGCGGCGGCCGGCGTTGCCTTGTCCTTGGCTGCGGGCGCGGAAGCCGCTCCGCCTGCGCCTTCCTTGATAGAGCCCAGCACCGCGCCGATGGTAACGGTCTCGCCATCCTTCGCGACGATTTCGGCAAGCACGCCTGCAGCAGGCGCCGGAACCTCGACCGTTACCTTGTCGGTCTCGAGTTCGACGAGCGGCTCGTCGGCTTTCACCGCATCGCCGGGCTTCTTGAACCACTTTCCGATTGTGGCTTCGGTAACGGATTCACCGAGGGTCGGAACACGAATTTCGGTCGCCATTTCTATCTCCAGCGCCTTTCTGTTAGCCCAGCGCTTCTTCGAGGAACTGTTGTAGCTGCTTCAAGTGCATGGACATGAGGCCGGTCGCCGTCGACGCCGACGCCGCGCGGCCGACATAGCGTGCCCGCTTGTTTTTCGCACCGATGTTTTCGAGCAGCCATTCGATATAGGACTGCACGAAGGCCCAGGCGCCCTGGTTCTTCGGCTCTTCCTGACACCAGATGACTTCCGCGTTCTTGAAGCGCGAAAGCTCGGTGGTCAGCGCCTTCAGCGGGAACGGATAAAGCTGCTCGACGCGCAGCAGGTAAACGTCGTTCAGGCCCCGCTTCTCGCGCTCCTCGTAAAGATCGTAATAGACCTTGCCGGAGCAAAGCACGACGCGGCGCATTTTTTCGTCGGCCACGAGCTTGACCGGCTGGTCCTTCAGATATTGCGCGTCGTCCCACAGCACGCGGTGGAACGAGGTCTGCGGCCCGAGCTCGTCGAGCCGCGACACTGCCCGCTTGTGACGCAGAAGCGACTTCGGCGTCATCAGGATCAGGGGCTTGCGAATATCGCGCTTCAGCTGCCGCCGCAGGATGTGGAAGTAGTTCGCAGGCGTCGTGCAGTTCGCAACCTGCATGTTGTCTTCGGCGCAGAGTTGCAGGAAGCGCTCCAGACGCGCGGACGAATGCTCCGGCCCCTGCCCTTCGTAACCATGCGGCAGAAGGCACACGAGGCCCGACATGCGAAGCCACTTGCGCTCGCCCGAGCAGATGAACTGGTCGAACACGACCTGCGCGCCGTTCGCGAAGTCGCCGAACTGCGCTTCCCAGAGCGTCAGCGCATTCGGCTCGGCCAGCGAGTAGCCATATTCGAAACCGAGCACGGCTTCTTCCGAAAGCATCGAGTTGATGACTTCGTAGCGGCCCTGCTTGTCGCGGATATGATTGAAGGGCGTGTAGCGGTCTTCGTTCACCTGATCGGTCAGCACCGAATGGCGCTGCGAGAAGGTGCCGCGCTCGACGTCCTGACCCGAGAGGCGGACGCGATGATCTTCGATCAAGAGCGTGCTGAACGCGAGCGCTTCCCCGGTCGCCCAGTCGATGCCCTGTCCGCTTTCGATCGCCTTCCTGCGGTTGTCGAGGAAGCGCTGAATCGTCTTGTGGGCGCTGAAGCCTTCCGGAACGGAAGTGATCTGCCGGCCGATCTCTTTGAGCGTATCGATCGCGACACCGGTGTCGCCGCGGCGCGGATCGTCGATCTCTTTCGCGGCCTTCATGCCGGACCAACGGCCATCGAGCCAGTCTGCCTTGTTGGGCTTGTAGCTCTGGCCCGCCTCGAATTCGCCTTCCAGCTTCGCGCGCCACTCGGCCTTCATCGCATCGACTTCGCCGGCGGCGACCACGCCTTCGCCCTCGAGCTTCTTTGCGTAGATATCGAGGGTCGAGGGGTGCGAACGGATCTTTTGATACATCAACGGCTGCGTGAACGCCGGCTCGTCGCCTTCGTTATGGCCGAAGCGGCGATAGCAGAACATGTCGATCACGACCGGCTTGTGGAACTTCATCCGGAATTCGGTCGCGACCTTGGCGCAGAACACGACCGCTTCCGGGTCGTCGCCGTTGACGTGCAGGATCGGCGCTTCGACCATCTTCGCGACATCCGACGGATAAGGCGAAGAACGCGAGAAGCGCGGATTGGTCGTGAAGCCGATCTGGTTGTTGATGATGAAGTGCAGCGAGCCGCCGGTGCGGTGACCCTTCAGGCCTGAAAGCCCGAAGCACTCCGCATCCACGCCCTGCCCCGCAAACGCCGCATCGCCATGAATGAGCAGCGGCATTGCCGAGATACGATCTTCCGGCTTGTCGCCGAACAGATCCTGCTTCGCGCGAACCTTGCCGAGCACGACCGGATCGACGATCTCGAGATGCGAGGGGTTTGCGGTCAGCGAAAGGTGAACCTGGTTGCTGTCGAACTCGCGGTCCGACGAAGCACCGAGGTGGTACTTCACGTCGCCTGAGCCTTCGACTTCGCTCGGGTTGGCGGAGCCGCCCTTGAATTCGTGGAAAATCGCGCGATGCGGCTTTGCCATGACCTGGCTCAGCACGTTGAGCCGGCCGCGATGGGCCATGCCGAGCACGATTTCCTTGCAGCCCAGCGCGCCGCCGCGCTTGATGATCTGCTCGAGCGCCGGAATCATGGATTCGCCGCCATCGAGGCCGAAGCGCTTGGTGCCGGTGTATTTGACGTCGATGAACTTCTCGAAGCCTTCCGCCTCGACGAGCTTGTTCAGGATCGCGCGCTTGCCTTCACGCGTGAAGGTGATTTCCTTGTCCGGCCCCTCGATGCGCTCCTGCAGCCAGGCTTTCTCTTCGGGATCGGAGATGTGCATGAACTCGATGCCGATCGCCTCGCAATAGGTGCGGCGCAGGATCGACACCATCTCGCGCACGGTCGCGAATTCGAGGCCGAGCACGTGATCGATGAAAATCTTGCGGTCGAGATCGGCTTCCGTGAATCCGTAAGACGCCGGATCAAGTTCGGGGTGCGGAGCGGTGGGCTCGAGACCGAGCGGATCGAGCTTCGCTTCCAGATGGCCGCGCATGCGAAATGCGCGGATCATCATCAGCGCCTTGACCGAATCGCGGGTCGCCTGCTGCACCTGTTCGGTGGAAAGTTCGACTCCCTTGGTCTGCGCTTTGCCTTTGAGCTTGTTGCCGAGCGCGATCTCGGTCGCGGCCCAGTTGCCATCCATCGCCGCGACGAGTTCGCCATTGGCGATCAGCGGCCATTCGGGACGCTTCCAGGAAGGGCCTTTTGCGCTCTGTTCGATCGAGGCGGCGTCGTCGCCCGAAAGCTGTTCGAAGAACGCGCGCCATTCGGCATCGACCGACGCCGGGTTCTTCTCGTACCGCGCATAGAGGTCTTCGATGTAGGAGGCGTTGCCGCCATAGAGAAAAGAGGAATTCAGAAAGCCTTGATTGCTTGCTTCGCGTGCCATTTTCATCCCGGACGCACCATGCATCCGCCATTTGCGCATCTGCCCGACGGGGGTTTGCGCGACCGTTCCATACCTACATAAGACTTCGAAAATATGAGGAAACGAGGTCCGAAGCGGCCCTCGCGCCGTGCCGCGCTCTTTTAGTCGGGCATGGCTCGCTTCTCAACACATTCAAGTGGCGGGATGCAGATGTTTCATGCCCCGAATGCGAAAACGAATACTGCCGATCCCGGAAGAATCCCGGACCGGCAGCATGAGACGCAGGGTTTGGCGGCGGTCAGACCCGCAAAATGACCGAGCCCGGCGCTGCCGCTCGCGAAAACGCCCGTTTTATGGGCGTTTTCCGTGGCAGCGCGATGCTTTTAGCCCTTCAGCACCTCGACCAAAGTCTTGGCCAGACGTGCGGGCGACTGGGACACCTTGATACCGGCGGATTCCATCGCCTGGATCTTGGATTCCGCGTCGCCCTTGCCACCGGAAATGATCGCACCGGCATGGCCCATACGGCGGCCCGGAGGCGCGGTGCGGCCGGCAATGAAGCCCGCCATCGGCTTTTTGCGGCCGCGCTTGGCCTCGTCCTTCAGGAACTGGGCGGCGTCCTCTTCGGCGGAGCCGCCGATTTCGCCGATCATGATGATCGCTTCGGTCGCGGGATCGCCGAGGAAAAGCTCCAGCACGTCGATGAATTCGGTGCCCTTTACCGGGTCGCCGCCGATGCCGACGCAGGACGACTGGCCGAGGCCTTCGGCAGTGGTCTGAAATACCGCTTCATAGGTCAGCGTACCCGATCGCGACACGATGCCGACCTTGCCCGGTTTATGGATATGGCCCGGCATGATGCCGATCTTGCACTCGCCCGGCGTGATGACGCCGGGGCAATTCGGGCCGATCAGCCTTGATTTCGAGCCAGAAAGCGAGCGTTTCACCCTGACCATGTCGATGACCGGCACGCCTTCGGTGATGGTCACGATCAGCGGGATTTCCGCATCGATCGCTTCGCATATGGCATCCGCGCAACCCGCGGGCGGCACATAGATCACGCTCGCGTCGGCGCCAGTGGCTTCCTTGGCTTCGCGGACCGAATTGAAGACGGGGAGACCAAGATGCGTGGTGCCGCCTTTGCCGGGCGCAACACCGCCGACCATCTTAGTGCCGTAAGCGATCGCCTGCTCGGTATGGAACGAGCCGGTCTTGCCGGTCATGCCTTGCGTGATGACCTTGGTGTTCTTGTTGACCAGGATCGACATCTTACTTGCCCCCCCGCAGCGCCTTTACGATCTTCTGCGCAGCATCGTCGAGGTCGTCGGCGGAGACGACGTTCAATCCCGACTCGTTGATGATCTTCTTGCCCTGCTCGACATTCGTGCCTTCCAGACGCACAACGAGCGGAACCTTCAGTCCGACTTCCTTCACGGCGGTGACGACGCCATTCGCGATCACGTCACACTTCATGATGCCGCCGAAGATGTTGACCAGAATGCCCTTCACGTTCGGATCGGCAGTGATGATCTTGAACGCAGCAGTCACCTTCTCGGTGGTCGCGCCGCCGCCGACGTCGAGGAAGTTCGCCGGTGCTTCGCCATAGAGCTTGATGATGTCCATCGTCGCCATGGCAAGGCCCGCGCCATTGACCATGCATCCGATCGTGCCTTCGAGCGCGATATAAGAGAGGTCATATTTCGACGCCTCGATTTCCTTCGGATCTTCTTCCGTGAGATCGCGCAGCGCGACGACATCCGGATGGCGATAGAGCGAATTGGAATCGAAGCCGACCTTCGCATCGAGACAGATCAGCTGGTTGTCCTTGGTGACGACCAGTGGATTGATTTCGAGAAGGCTCATGTCCTTGCCGGTAAAGGCGGCATAAAGCTGCGCCACCATCTTCTCGGCCTGCTTTGCGAGATCGCCTTCAAGGTTCAACGCCTGCGCCACGCGCCGGCCGTGATGCGGCATGATTCCGGTCGCGGGATCGACCGAGAAAGTGATGATCTTTTCCGGCGTATCATGCGCGACTTCTTCGATATTCATGCCGCCTTCGGTCGAAACCACGAAAGCGATCCGCGAGGTTTCGCGGTCGACCAGCATCGAAAGATAAAACTCTTTCGCGATCGCCGAACCTTCCTCGATATAGAGACGGTTCACTTCCTTGCCGGCCGGGCCGGTCTGGTGTGTGACGAGCGTGGAGCCGAGCAGGCGCTTTGCCTCCTTCTCAACATCCTCGACCGATTTGACGACCTTGACGCCGCCCGCTTTGCCGCGGCCGCCGGCGTGGATCTGGGCCTTTACGACCCAGACCGGACCGCCGAGTTTCTTTGCCGCCGCTACCGCTTCTTCAACGGAGAGCGCCGGAATGCCGTTCGCGACGGCGACGCCGAACTCGCGAAGAACTGCCTTGCCCTGGTATTCGTGAATATTCATCGCGCGTTCCTGCCCCGATTTCCGTTTCTTACTTTCCGAGATCCGGCGCGATCTTGATGCAGGCCTCGACAAGGCCTTTCACCGCATCGACCGACTTGTCGAACATGGCGCGCTCGGTTTTGTCCATTTCGATATCGACCACGCGCTCGACGCCCTTGGCGCCGATGACGACCGGCACGCCGACATAGATGTTCTTCAAACCATATTCGCCGTTCAGGTGAGCCGCGACCGGAAGCACCCGCTTCTTGTCCTTGAGATAGCTCTCCGCCATCGCGATCGCGGAAGCAGCGGGCGCATAGAAGGCCGAGCCGGTCTTCAGCAAGTTCACGATTTCCGCACCGCCATCGCGCGTGCGCTGAATGATCTTGTCGAGACGCTCCTGCGTGGTCCAGCCCATCTTCACGAGATCGGGCAGCGGGATGCCGGCAACCGTCGAGTAGCGCGCGAGCGGCACCATGGTGTCGCCGTGGCCGCCGAGCACGAAAGCGGTGACGTCTTCGACCGACACGTTGAACTCATCGGCAAGGAAGTAGCGGAAGCGGGCGCTATCGAGCACGCCTGCCATGCCGACCACCATGTTCTTCGGCAGGCCGCAATGCTTCTGCAGCGCCCAGACCATCGCATCGAGCGGGTTCGTGATGCAGATCACGAAAGCGTTCGGCGCATACTTCTTAATGCCGGAGCCGACCTGCTCCATGACCTTGAGATTGATGCCGAGAAGATCGTCGCGGCTCATGCCCGGCTTGCGCGGGACTCCGGCAGTGACGATGACGACATCCGAACCCTCGATCGCTTCATAGGTGTTCGTGCCGGAGAGCTTGGCGTCGAACATATCGACCGGGGACGATTCAGCGAGGTCTAGCGCTTTGCCTTGAGGAACGCCTTCGGCGATGTCGAACAGGACGACGTCACCGAGTTCCTTGAGACCTGCGAGGTGGGCAAGGGTACCGCCGATCTGACCGGCGCCGATCAGGGCAATCTTGTTGCGAGCCATGGTGGGAAAACTCTTCGCTAGCGTTGGAAAAGACTGCGCTGGCTTAACGAGTCAGCCGTCGCACTGCAACAATACCCTCGGGTTTTTGTGTCCCTGATATACATAATACCAGCAGCTTCCCCAGACCGAGTCCAGACTGAAAAACAGCGAGCACCGCAGCAAAAGTCGCTGCGGTGCGGGCTCTTTCGTTAGCGATTGAAGAAAACGATTGGACTTGTCGCACGCTGTCCGGCCAGAACCCGCAGAACGCCCTAAATGAAGGCGCCGACCCCGAACGTGGATGCCCGCTGATCCTTGGATGGTGGCGGCCAGAACCGGCTCAATCTTCTTCGATGGCAGGCGCTATCCCTGCGCCACCGGCAGCGTGACTGCCGTGAGGCAGCGCCAGATATTCCATCGATCCCATCTCGGTCAGGCGCGAGATGGTGCGCTTGAACTCGTTGGCTTCGACCGTACCCGTGCCACGGTAGATTTCATCACGCTCGGCAGCCGCCGAAGCCACCAGTTTGACCGCATTATCGTAAAGCGCATCGATCAGCAGGATGAAGCGCTTGGCCTCGTTGCGCTGGTCCGGGTTCATGACCGGAATATCTTCGATCACCACCGTATGAAACTGGTGCGCGATCTGAACGAAGTCGCCAGCCCCCAAAGGATGGCGGCACAAATCGAGAAAATCGAAGCGTGCAGCACCGTTACCGGCGAACGGAATCGGGATCGTGCGGCCGCGATAGGATAGCTCGGACGGAGCGCCGCCCTCTCGCCCTGCCAGCTTCCGCCAGATTTCGTCGATCTGCTGTTGCGCTTCGCGATCGGCAGGCACGTGCCACATCAAGGTGCCGGTCAGCTTTTCCAGCCGGTAATCGGTGCGTGCCGCAAGATTGAGGGTCTCGCACTTCTCCTGCAGGAGCTTCACGAACGGCAGAAACAGCGCGCGGTTTAGCCCTTCTTTATAAAGCTCGCCCGGCGGCACATTGGAAGTGGCGACGACGACCACACCCCGCTCGAACAGGCGCTCGAACAGGCGCGACAGGATCATCGCATCGGCGATGTCGTTGACGTGGAACTCATCGAAGCAAAGCAGCAAAGCCTCGTCGGCAAGCGCGGCCGCGACGGGAGCGATGGGGTCGCCGTCTTTCGCTTTGCTTTCTTTGATAGCCTGCCGTGCCTTGACCAGCCGGTCCTGCACGTCGGCCATATATTCATGGAAGTGCGCACGGCGCTTCTTCGCAACCGGCGCGGTCTCAAAGAAGAGATCCATCAGCATGGTTTTGCCGCGCCCCACATCCCCCCAGATGTAGAGACCGCGTGGCGCAGCCGCTTTCGGCCCGCGCGCCATCAGCCAGCCGAGCGGCGACGACTTTGAAGCCGGACGATAGTTCGCGAGGTCATTCTGGAGAGCTTGCAGCCGGCCGACCGCCCGGGCCTGCGCTTCATCGCGCTCGATGGCACCGCGTTCGACCAGTCCCGCATAGCGTTCGGCTATTCCCGGCATGAGCTGCGGGCGGCCCTTCTCGTCCTATTTAATATGTGAGGGACATAAGCCCGCGGCAGCGCGGCGGGCAAGCGGGCAAAACGGCCCGCCGCCCGCGCAAGACCGGATTGCACAGAACGCATTAGGGATTTGTTAACTTTGGCAGCGACGGCGCTTTTTGAAGTAAAATCAATCAATTAGTCGCCGAGTACATTTAGGGCACCGATACCTGCGGCGTTCCTTCCCGGTAACGTCATCGCGATACGGTTGAAAAATGCTGCAGTGCACATACATAGTTGCCGTTAACGGAAAGACGGCCCTGATTCCTCCCGTTCATGGCCGCCGTCCCGAAGGGCTGAACTATGACGACGAACGAGACCGCAGCGCAGATTCATTTCCGCAAATTGTGGGTCGCCGATAGCGCGGCGCTGAAGGCACATCTGCTGCGCCTCGACGCCGAAAGCCGGCGGATGCGTTTTGGCACGCCGGTCAGCGACTTCTTCATTGGGCAATACGCCGAGAACGCGCTTGGCAGTCATTCGATTGCCCATGGCTATTTCGTCGACGGCGTTCTCAGAGGCGTTGCCGAGTTGCGCGGCTTCCGCGGTGTCTCCGGCGGCGAAGCAGAAGCAGCATTCAGCGTCGAGAAGCAATTTCAGAACCGTGGGATCGGCACCGAACTGTTCGGCCGGACGGTTCTGGCAGCGCGAAACCGTGGAATTTCGAAATTGTTCGTGAATTTCCTTTCCCAGAACCAGCGCATGCAGGCGATCGCGAAGAAGTTCGACGCGGTACTGACCTTCGATTCCGACGGCGTACTCGGAAAAATCGATGCTCCGCGTGCCAATGCGCTGACGTACTGGAAGGAAGCGCTGACGGACGGCGAGGACATCGCGACCTCCCTGCTCCAATCGCAGGAGCGAGCGCTCCGCTCCGCGTAGGTTTCGGTTTCAATCCCGATCTTTCACCGATCGAGACCGAGGAAACGCAGTTTGCATGACGCGAGCGTGCGTTGCGGCACGCAAAAACGAATCACCTTGCGCGAATCAGTGCGCGTTTTGACAAAAAATGACTCGCAGCTGCATTGCCGGACGGCGTTTTGCCGTGCCTGTGAATAATTTTTTCAAGAGGGGTAAACGATTCCGCGCAGGAATCTTTTGTGAGTCACGCAAAGCGAATTCGAGAATCGACGCGTGAGATTCCTCGTTCGCTAACTCACTGAAAGTTTTATAATTTTTCTTTCGATGAAAGCGGCGCGGAGAGTTTGCAATGTCAATCGAAAACTCTCGTCGTGATAGAGTTTCGACACGCAACACTTCGTAGTTTGATGAGTAATCACCCGCGATATCTGCACCCCCTATTGGCAAACGATAAAAGCGTGCGCGATATGTCGCTGCCGGTTGTTCGAAACGGAAGCCAATGCCCAGGAGCGACTCAAGCAGTCCCATGATGGGCATCTTCGGAATCGAACCGAAGGAAACTTCAAAACCGCGCCCGGTGAGAAAACCGGTTTCCCAGCGTTCGAAGGGATCGAAAGCTAAATCCGGTTCTGACGCGCGCAATCCAACATCCGCCAAGAGGCATATCATGGCAAAACGTAAGAAGGCGAAGAAGGCTAAGAAGGCCAAGAAGGCCAAGACGGCCAAGAAGGCCAAGAAGGCCAAGAAGACGAAGAAGCGTCGCAAGAAGAAGGCGGCGTAACTCGTCGCTATTCGCGATTAGTTTCCGATGGCCGTATGCCTGCAAAGGCATGCGGCCATCAACTTTTAGGGCCTGCCTCGTTTATCGGCCGCCCTCCCATCTTTCCTAGTCCTTAACCACGAAGACCTTATGACGGCCGGATGCGGCTGTTCTGGAAGGTATATGCCGGCGTCTGGATCGCGAGCGCGGTCCTCGTCCTTGGCGCGATCCTGATCTCGCTGATGCCTGCGATCATGGTGGGCGGCGCGGCGCTTCTGCTGCCTTACATCGAAAATCTTGCCGGAAGCGGCGCGCCATCGCTGGGTCATGCCACCGCCGCGATGGGAATCGCCGCCGCAATCCTCGCAGCGGCGGTCTTTGGCGCGATTTATCTTGCGCTGCGGGCGCTCACGAGACGCCTGCCTGCACGAAACGAGGGATCCGTATCGCTCCCGCCGGCCGAATGATCAGAGCTGGCGCGTTACCATCTTCTTCTTGATTTCCGCGATCGCCTTGGCGGGGTTCAACCCCTTCGGGCAGGTATTCGCGCAATTCATAATGGTATGGCAGCGATAGAGCCGGAACGGATCCTCGAGATTGTCCAGACGATCGCCGGTTGCTTCGTCGCGGCTGTCGTTGATCCAGCGATACGCCTGCAACAGCGCCGCGGGTCCGAGATAGCGCTCCGAATTCCACCAGTAGCTTGGGCAGGACGCCGAACAGCAGGCGCACAGGATGCATTCGTAGAGACCGTCGAGCTTCACGCGGTCGTCGTGGCTCTGCTTCCATTCCGCCGAAGGCTCCGGCGTCGTGGTCTGGAGCCAGGGTTCGATGGAGGCGTGCTGCGCGTAGAAGTTCGTCAGATCGGGCACGAGGTCTTTCACCACCGGCATATGAGGCAGCGGATAGACCTTCACGTTGCCCTTGATCTCGTCCATGCCGCAGGTACAGGCGAGCGTGTTGACGCCGTCGATATTCATCGCACAGGAGCCGCAGATGCCCTCGCGGCAGGAACGGCGAAAGGTCAGCGTCGGATCGACGTTGTTTTTGATCCAGATGAGCGCGTCGAGCACCATCGGCCCGCAGTCGTCGCGATCGATATAGTAGGTGTCGATGCGCGGATTGGCGTCGGTATCCGGGTCGTAGCGATAAACCCGGAACTCTTCGATGTTCTTTGCGCCTTCCGGCTTCGGCCAGGTCTTGCCTTCGACCATGCGGGAGTTTTTGGGGAGCGTCAGTTCGACCATGACTATTTCTCGTATTGCTCGAATGCAAAGCCCGCTTCGCGAAGCGCGATCAGGGCGTCGTTGAAGGTCTGGAATGCGCCGGAAGGCAGGCTCGCAGGAGCGCCTTCGGCGAGCACGATGGTGAAATCGGCCTGATTGCGGTTCAGCATGGCGAGTTTTTCCGCCTTGCCTGCCTTCCAGGCCGCATCGTCGTAGATCGTGAAATCATTGCCATCGGAAACCAGTGCGAGTTTCATCGGGAAGCTCCGGCGGTTGCGGCATTCTTCTGAGTATGAAGCGCGTCCATCGCCTTGTAGTTCGCGAGGATCGAGGCGCAGGGCTCGATCTTCCGGCGAACGCTGGTGGACGACACTTTCGCTTTGTCGAACACAAGACGCAGCTGGCTCATCACGCGCCGCATCCGCAGGCGGGGATGCTGGGCGGCCCAGAAGACCCGCGTGACGATATTCTTTCTCGGGTTGGTACGCGTAATCACGGTATTGGCCTCGGACCGGCGCGTGAGGCTGTACATCCCCGTTAACGTCCGAAGCTCCAGCGTGAGGCCGGGATCGGCCTGAAAGCGGCGAATGCCGGGCGTCGAGTGCAGGAAATAGTCGGCGATAGCGGGACGCCGGTCGAGGCGATCGAGCAGCATTCGCGCCGCATCGCGGGTAACAACATAAGCACCGGCACCGGCCGTCGGCATCTTCAACTCGAAGAAACCGACATTCGCGATGGTCTCGTTCGGCTCCCGGGCGACATAGCGCAGCCGCGGCTGGGTCTCGAGATTGAAGACGAGCGCTCCGTCGCGAGGCCCGAGATCGCGCAGGACCGGCTTGATCTCGTCGGCAAGCACCTGATCGTCTTCCATGATCACGGCGCCGTTGGCTTCAGCCGCCCGGCGCCAGCACAGACTATGGCTAAGCAGGCAGGCCACTTCGGAGTGCGACATCGGCCGGAACCACTGATAGGCGTAGCGCTCATAGGTTTCCCGCGGCAGCGCCAGGCCATCGACGGCAGGAATGCGCTCGAACGTCATGCCCATGCGGTCGAACTGCCGCTTCTGGTACGCCAGCCGGTCGGCCGACGACTCCAGATTAATGACGAATATGGGCAGCGGACCGTTCATCCGGGACCTAGTAAACCCGCGCCTTGGGTTCGATGTACTGGATCTCGTTGGTCAGCGTGTAGGTGTGCACCGGGCGGTAGTCGATCGACACCTTCTTGGTCTCGAAATCGACCCATGACAGCGTGTGCTTCATCCACTCCTTGTCGTCGCGATCGGGGAAGTCTTCGCGGGCGTGTGCGCCGCGCGACTCCGTGCGGTTGAGTGCGGAATCCATCGTGACCACCGCCTGGCTGATCAGGTTGTCGAACTCCAGCGTCTCGATCAGATCGGTATTCCAGATCAGCGAGCGGTCCGTGACCTTCACGTCATCCGCGCTGCCAAAAACGCCATGGATGAGCTTGGTGCCTTCTGCCAGAACGTCGTTGGTGCGGAACACGGCGCAATTGGTCTGCATCACCTTCTGCATGTTGAGGCGCAGATCCGCCGTCGAGGTCGAGCCCTTGGCGTAGCGCAGGCCGTCGAAGCGCGAGAGCGCCTTTTCCGTCGGCTGGCTCGAAAGCATCATGTGCTTGTCGTTCGGGGTAAGCTTCTGCACGCACCGGTCGGCCGCCGCGCGGCCGAACACGACAAGATCGATGAGCGAGTTCGAGCCGAGGCGGTTCGCGCCATGCACCGAGACGCAGGCCGCTTCGCCGATCGCCATCAAACCGTTCACGATGGTGTCGGGATCGCCGTTCTTCTTGGTGACGACCTCGCCATAGGGGTTCGTGGGAATCCCGCCCATGTTGTAGTGCACGGTCGGGATCACCGGGATCGGCTCTTTGGTGACGTCCACGCCGGCGAAGATGCGCGCGGACTCCGAAATGCCGGGAAGACGCTCGTGCAGCACCGCCGGATCGAGATGATCCAGGTGCAGGTAGATGTGGTCCTTGTTCTTGCCGACGCCGCGGCCTTCGCGGATCTCGATGGTCATCGAACGCGAAACGACGTCGCGCGAGGCGAGATCCTTGGCCGACGGGGCGTAGCGCTCCATGAAGCGCTCGCCTTCGGAATTGACGAGATAGCCGCCCTCGCCGCGCGAACCTTCAGTGATGAGACAGCCCGCGCCATAAATGCCGGTCGGGTGGAATTGCACGAATTCCATGTCCTGCAGCGGCAGGCCCGCGCGCAACACCATGGCATTGCCGTCGCCGGTACAGGTATGCGCGGACGTGCAGGAGAAATAGGCGCGGCCATAGCCGCCGGTCGCAAGGATCGTCTCATGCGAACGGAAGCGATGCAGCGTGCCGTCGTCCATCTTGAGCGCGAGCACGCCGCAGCATTCGCCGTCGTCGTTCATCAAAAGGTCGAGCACGAAATACTCGATGAAGAACTCCGCGCGGTGCTTCAGCGCGGCACCATAAAGCGTATGCAGGATCGCGTGTCCGGTACGGTCTGCCGCCGCGCAGGTGCGCTGCGCGGTGCCCTTGCCGTAATGCGTGGTCATGCCGCCGAAGGGCCGCTGATAGATCTTGCCGGCTTCGGTGCGCGAGAACGGCACGCCCCAGTGCTCGAGCTCGTACACCGCCTGCGGCGCGTTACGGCAGAGGTATTCGATCGCGTCCTGATCGCCGAGCCAGTCCGACCCCTTCACGGTGTCGTACATGTGCCAGCGCCAGTCATCCTCGCCCATATTGCCAAGCGCAGCCGAAATTCCGCCTTGTGCCGCGACCGTATGCGAACGCGTCGGGAATACCTTGGTCAGGCAAGCCGTTTTCAGTCCCGCCTCCGCGCAGCCGACGACCGCGCGCAAACCAGCGCCGCCCGCGCCGACGACGACGACGTCATAGAGGTGTTCGGTGATCGGATAGGCGCGTCCGTTGATTGCGGTCATGAGCTGGTATCCACTGTCCGAAGTTCTTTTCGTTTTTAGCACCCTCGTTCGCGAACTTCGGAAAGTTGAAGGTGCGGGCTCGCTACAAGTTCAAAGACGACGGCGCTTGTTGCGCGCAAGCACTATGGGCCGAAGGAAATCTTGAGAATGGCGAAGACCGAAGCGAGGCCTACACCCCAGGCAAAGAAGGTGTTCAGCATCAGAAGAACGACCTTCCGGAACGGGGTGTGGACGTAATCCTCGATCACGACCTGCATGCCGATCCGCATATGGATTGCGACCGAGATGATCGCTGCCACGAAGAGCACGGCGACCAGCGGCTTCGAGAGCGTCGAAATGACGGTCGCATGCGTGCGCCCGACCAGCGAGACGACGATGCCGATCAGAATTATCAGGAGGAAGACATTTGCCGCAGCCGTCAGACGCTGCAGCCAGAAGTGTTCGGTGCCGTGATGAGCGGAGCCGAGACCACGGATACGAGAAAGCGGTGTGCGCATGCCCATAGGGATCAGCTCCGCAGGATCAGGGCCAGCGCCCAGAGAAGAATGGTGATGGCGACCGAGCCGATCAGCGTCATGCGGGCGAGCGTCTGCCGCTCCGGCCCGTAGCCGCGTCCGGTGTCCCAGATGAAGTGGCGAATGCCGCCGAGCATGTGATGGACGAGCGCCCATGTATATCCGAGCAGAATGAGCTGCCCGAACCAGCTGCCGAAGAACGCGTTCGCGGTATCGAAATATTTTGCGCCGGTCGCCGCCGCGACCAGCCACCAGGCCAGAAGCAGCGTGCCGAAATAAAGCGCCGAACCCGTGATGCGGTGAACGATCGACATCACCATGGTCCAGGTCAAACGATAGATCGTCAGATGCGGCGAAATCGGACGCTGGCGCGCCGGTGTATCTGTCATCGCTGACTCTCTGTTCGAAATGCGCCGCAACGAGCCCCCGCCGGGCGGCGTTTTTCAGTGACAAGCCCTAGCATTCGCACAGTTTGGAATGGCTCTGACTTCGTGTTCCGCGAAACATATTCGCCATCATCTTCCCCACAAGCCTTATTTGGCGTAGTATTCCTTCGCGAAAAGCGAAGGATTGGTATACCAGAGCCTGCATGCGTTTCGACCTCTCTGATCTCAGTCTGTTCCGCCATGTTATCGACGCGGGATCGATCACCCATGGCGCGGAGCGCGCGAACCTTGCGCTGGCCGCAGCCTCGACCCGCATCCGAAACATGGAAGAGGCGCTGGGCGCGCCCCTCCTGAACCGGAGCCGCCAGGGCGTGACACCAACCCAGGCGGGCCGGGTTTTGCTCGCGCATGCGCGGAGCATGCTCCAGCAGGCGGACAAGCTCCGCGAAGAACTCGGGGTCTTCGCGAGCGGTCAGGCCGGGCAGATCAAAGTCCTTTCCAACACCAATGCGCTCACCGAATTCCTGCCTGAGGCGCTTGCGTCGTTTCTCGCGGCTAACCCGAACATCAGCGTCGATCTGGAGGAGCGGCTTTCCGACGAGATCGTGAGCCTGATCGCCGAAGGTGTTGCCGATCTCGGCATCGTCGCCGGCACCGTCGATTCCGGCTCGCTCGAGACCTATCCGTTCCGGCGCGACCGCTTTGTGCTTGTTGTCGCGCACGACCATCCGCTCGCGGTGCGCTCCTCCGTGTCGCTGGCGCAAGTGCTCGATCATGATTTCGTCGGGCTCGACCGTCCTTCGGCCTTGCAGCGCTTTCTTGCGGACAAGGCCGCGCGCATCGGCCGCCCGCTGCGGCTGCGCATTCAATTGCGGAGCTTCGACGCCGTCTGCCGTATGGTCGAGCGCAATGTCGGCATCGGCATCGTGCCGGAAACCACCGCGCGGCGCGCATCCCTTTCCATGGCGATTACTTCCGTGACGCTGACCGACGCCTGGGCCGAGCGCGATCTCACGATCTGCGTGCGCAAGTTCGACGAGCTGCCGGCATTCGCGCGCGATCTGGTCAGTCACCTGCGTGAACAGGAAGCCTAGTTCCGGCCGTCAGCGCGGCAGCAACACCCAGTAATCCAGATCGAGAATGACGCCGGGCTCGTATTCGTCGCCATGCTTGTACGGATAATCCCGGCACGGATGGTCCTTCGTCGCAACCGTGCGCAGCCGCAGCGCGCCGACGTCCCGCCTGCCCGGCACGTCCTGCGTATCGAGCACTTCCGTCCACGCAAACACTGTCTCGCCAGCAAACAGCGGCGCGACATGCCGCCCGCCGTTGATGGCCGCGACATGAAACGCGTTCGCAAGCCCGTTGAAGGACAACGCACGGGCAAGCGAAATCACATGTCCGCCGTAGATCAGGCGCTTGCCGAAGCGGTCGCTCTTCTGCGCGAAGTTGTTGAAGTGCACCTTTGCCGTGTTCTGATAGAGCCGCGTTGCGATCTGCTGTTCGGCATCTTCCACCGTCATGCCATCGATGTGGTCGATCTTTTCGCCAGCGACATAATCCTCGAACCCATGCTCGCTGCCGGCGAGGCGGAAATTATAGTCCCGCACCTGAATGGGCGGCAGTCCTTTGCCCAGAAGCTCGGGTGCCATCACCGAAGGCAGCTTCGGCACGACCGGCTCCGGCGCCGCGCCATGTTCGTCGCGCTTTCGCACCATGACCCAGCGGACGTAATCGAGCACTTCGACGCCGTTCTGGTTGAAGCCGGTGGAGCGTACATAGACCACGCCGGAAGTCCGGTTCGCGTTTTCGCGAAGTCCGATGACTTCGGACACGGCCGTCAGCGTATCGCCGGGATAAACGGGGCTCAGAAAGCGGCAGGCCGCATAGCCGAGATTGGCCACGGCGTTGAGCGAGATGTCCGGCACCGTTTTGCCGAACACCATATGGAAAACCAGAAGATCGTCGACCGGTGCGCGCGGATAGCCGATCGCTTTGGCAAAACTGTCGGCTGACTGCACGGCAAAACGCGTGCCGTAAAGCGCCGAATAGAGCGAAACGTCGCCTTCGGTGATCGTGCGCGGCGTTGCGTGATGGATGACCTGCCCGAGCGCAAAATCCTCGAAGAAATTGCCGGCCGTGGTCTTGGTCTTGGTGACGACCGGATTCATTGCGCAGCCTCCCGTTCCCGGATCGCATCGGCCACCGCGACCGTGCGCTTCGCGATCTCCGCATGCAGGATTTCGTACATCCGCCCGTCGATCTGCAGCACGCCCTTGCCCTGATTTTCCGGCTGCTCGAATGCGTGGACAACCTTGCGCGCGTTCGCGACTTTTTCCTCGCCGGGCGAGAAGGCCTCGTTGCAGGGCGCGATATGGCTCGGATGAATGATGGTCTTGCCATCGAAGCCGAGATCGCTCGCCTGCGCGGCTTCTTCCTTGAGGCCGTCGATATTCGCAATGTCGTTATAAACGCCGTCGATCACGTCGATGCCATAAGCCCGCGCAGCTGCGACCGAGCTCGCGAGAAACGGAATGAGACCGGCGCGTCCGCGCGTGATCTTCGCGCGCGTTTCCTTGGCGTAGTCGTTGGTGCCCAGAATGAAGACGGAGAGACGCGTCTTGTCGTCCTTGGCGGTCGCTGCGATCTGTTCGAGACGAAATGCCGAGAGTGCGGTCTCGATCATGATCCAGATACGCGTTCTGGCGTCCGCGCCAGCCTGCGCGAGCGCGCGTGCAATATCGTGCATTTCGTCGGCCGAGGAAATTTTCGGCACCAGAATGGCGTCCGGCCGCGCGTCGGCGGCTGCCTGAAAATCGTCCATACCCCAGGGCGTCGAAAGTGCGTTGACGCGGATTGCAATCTCGCGCTTGCCGTAACCGCCCGCTTTCACGGCGGCCGTCACCTGCTCGCGCGCAGCCTGCTTCGCGTCCGGCGCAACTGCGTCCTCCAGATCGAGAATGAGCGCGTCGGCAGCAAGCGTCCTCGCCTTCTCCAGCGCGCGGGCATTGGAACCCGGCATGTAAAGCACGCTCCGGCGCGGACGGATCGACGATGGCATGAAAACCCCCTGATGCCTGTTTGCTTGTCCTAGCCTCCGCGCGTCCTGCATGCCAAGCCCTTCCGTGGGATGCCCTTCCATGCCACGCACTTGCATGCCAAGCCCTTGACGCGGGCTCGAAGGTGGCATTTGTCCATATCCATTCGTCGAGAAAAGCGACAAGAGGGCTTTCGCGTGGACTTTCCCGAACGGCTGACCGCAGGCTACCGCAACTTTCTGCAAACCCGGCTCCCCGAAGAACAGCATCGCTTCAAGGACCTCGCGACCCGCGGCCAGAAACCGGAAGTCATGGTGATCGGCTGTTGCGACAGCCGCGTCTCGCCGGAAGTCATTTTCGACGCCGCGCCGGGCGAACTCTTTGTCGCACGCAATGTCGCAAATCTGGTCCCGCCTTATTCGCCCGATGGCGCGACGCGCGCCGTCTCCGCCTCGCTGGAATTCGCAGTGCAGGCGTTGCGCGTGAAGCACATCGTCGTGCTCGGGCACGCGCAATGCGGCGGCATCGCCGCGCATGCCAACAACATCGAGCCGCTTTCGCCCGGCGACTTCATCGGCAACTGGATGCGGCTGATCGAGCCTGCGGTCGCGAGCATGCCGCGCCGCCGGCACGACGAGACCGAGCGGGATTATCTCACGCGCCTGGAAAAGGCCTCGGTGCTGCTGACCATCAAGAACCTGATGACGTTTCCCTGCGTGAACATTCTGGTCGGCAAGGGCAAGCTCAAATTGCACGGGGCTTATTTCGGCGTCGCGGCCGGAGATCTGCTTGTTTATGACGAGCAGTCGAAGGATTTCGTGCCGGTCGCGAAAGCCGAACACGCCGCGGCGACGGCCGCGCCAAGATTCTAGTTTCTCGTCATCAACGGACGACAGCAAGCTGCGCTTTCATCGTGGATCGCCGAGCCCGGCGATGACGCGTGTTGGAAACGCGAGCGGGAATCAGAATCACCAATGTCATTCCGGGGCGATGCGGAACGCATCGAACCCGGAATCCAGAAGCCGCTTGCGGAGGGGGGCCGTGTGGCCTCTGGATTCCGGATCGCGCTAACGCGCGTCCGGACTGACAACAACTATTTAAGCGAAATCAACACGCGCTGATGGTTATGGGTCCCCGCTTTCGCGGGGACGACGAGTGCTTGTTTGTACGCGCCTTTGCGAAGGCGATGCGCTTCTCCCTCGTCATGCGCGGGCTTGACACCCAAGTCGGGCTTGCTCGACTTAGGTATTTCAAGTTCAGAACTCGGATGAATCCGAGTTCTGATGGCATCCCGCTTCAGGGCGCAGTGCCTCTGGCATTGGGATCGCCGCTACAAGCCCGGCGATGACAAGTGTTTGGAAATGCGCGCGGCCGTGTCACCCCGGCCGCATTCGTTTCGCTATGAGAGGCGAGCCTTACGCCGCCTTTTTCTTCGGCTGCACCAGCTTGCGGTTGACCAGCACTTCCGCGATCTGGATTGCGTTCAGTGCCGCACCCTTGCGCAGGTTATCGGACACGCACCAGAAATTCAGACCGTTCTTGATCGTATGATCTTCGCGGATACGCGAGATATAGGTTGCATCTTCGCCGGTCGCTTCGAACGGCGTCACGTAACCTTCGTCCTCGCGCTTGTCGACGACGAGAATGCCCGGCGCTTCGCGCAGGATCTCGCGGGCCTGATCGGCCGAAAGCGGGTTCTCGAATTCGACGTTGACCGCTTCCGAGTGGCCGACGAACACCGGCACGCGCACGCAGGTCGCGGTCAGCGCAATCTTCGGATCGAGAATCTTCTTCGTCTCGACGTCCATCTTCCACTCTTCCTTCGTGTAGCCGTCCTCGAGGAACACGTCGATGTGCGGAATGACGTTGAAGGCGATGCGCTTGGTGAACTTCTGCGGCTCGACCGAGTCGTTCACATAGATCGCCTTGGTCTGGTTGAAGAGTTCGTCCATCGCGTCCTTGCCGGCACCCGACACCGACTGGTAGGTCGAGACCACGACGCGCTTGATCTTGGCGGCGTCATGCAAGGGCTTCAGCGCCACCACAAGCTGCGCGGTCGAGCAGTTCGGGTTCGCGATGATGTTCTTCTTCGTGAAGCCGGTGACGGCATCCGCGTTCACTTCCGGAACGATCAGCGGCACCGCGTCGTCGTAGCGGAAGCACGAGGAGTTATCGATTACGACGCAGCCCTGCGCGCCGATCTTGGGCGACCATTCCTTCGACACCGAAGAGCCCGCCGACATCAGGCAGAAATCGGTATCCGAGAAGTCGAAATGCTCAAGCGCTTTGCACTTGAGCACGCGATCGCCATAGGAAACCTCGACGCCGAGCGAGCGGCGCGACGCCAGCGCCACGACCTCGTCCGCGGGGAACCCGCGTTCGGCAAGGATATTGAGCATTTCACGGCCGACGTTCCCCGTCGCGCCCACTACGGCAACCTTGTAACCCATCGTTCACTCTGGCCGCGAAAAACGCGGGCACAGCTCCTGTCTTTAACCGGAATGCGGCGGGTTCTACGCGAGAAGGAAGGCATCGCCAAGCCTTGGAAAACAAAGGGCAGGCAAGCCTACAGGGATGCCGACAATGCACGGACAGGAGCCACTTTCCATCTTCCGCCGCCCGGAACCGGCCGCCGCGCCCCAGAAGCGCCCGGCCCTCTCGG
>DAORMJ010000032.1:0-35180 GCA_035440445.1 Xanthobacteraceae bacterium | reverse complement strand
GCCATGTCGGAGCCCCAGTTGCCGGTGATAACGCTGTCCGCGCCGGACGCCTTGATCTTTGCGACATAGGGCGCGAAGTCGGTGACCTTGGCGAGCGGATGCACTTCATTGCCGACGATTTCGATGTCCGGACGCTTTTCCTTGAGCATCTTGACCGCGAGATCGCGCACGCCGTGACCGAAGGCATAGTCCTGGTTGATCAGGTACATCTTCTTCACGTCCTTCCGGTCTTTCAGGAAGGTGGTGATCGCTGCCATTTTCTGTTCGGTGTTGGCATCCCAGCGGAAGTGCCAGTAGCTGCACTTGTCGTTGGTCAGGATGGGGTCAACCGCGGCGTAGTTGAGATAAACCACTTCCTTGCCGGGATTGCGTTCGTTGTACTTGGTCACGAACTCCGAGATCGCGATCGCGAAGGCGGTACCGTTGCCCTGCGTGATGATGCGAATGCCCTGGTCGATGGCCTTCTGCACCTGCACGATGGTTTCCTGCGCGTTCAGCTTATTGTCGAACGGAACGATTTCGAGCTTCTTGCCGTTCGCGCCGCCCTTGGCGTTGATCTGCTCAAGAATAAACTGGAAGTTCTTCAGGCCGGTGTCGCCGATGCCGGCCATCGGGCCGGACAGCGGATCGACATAAGCAATCTTGATCGTTGCTCCCTGCGCTTCGGTTTTCTGCGGCAGAGCGAGATAGCCGGCGCCGGCGAGCATGCCTGCGGCAGCAACTCCGAGCAGCTTCTTTGGCAATTGCCATTTCATCTTCAGTGTCCTCCCTAGAGAATATTTACGACCGCTTGGTGCGCTGCGTTCTTATTGTTGTTTGCAGTTTGTTGTTTGCAGTTGCTTGATGCCTCGGATAGCAGCTCGCCGTCGGAGTCGTTTCGAACGCTGGCTTCGAGAGCCATCGCTTAAGACTTTCAGGCACTTGCAAAGCATTCGTCAATAGCTTTGCGGCATGTGCGAAGCCTTCGGGATGCTCGAAATCATCGCAGTCGCTTCCTGCGCATGATGCAGCGCAACAACCCGTCCGCTGTGCGGCATTTGAAAGCGCTCGAATGAAGAAAGCTACTCTGCTGCTTCTTCCTGTTTGCGGGTTTGATGGCTCTGCGGCTTCACCTTGCGGCGGAGTTCCGCAAGATCGGCGCGTTCGCGCTCTGCCGTGCGGAACGCCTGATCCTTGCCGGAAAGATATTGCGGCGGACAGGCGATTGGTTCGACGCCGTACCAGGCGGCGGCGCGCAGGGTGAAATAGGGATCGACCAGATGCGGGCGTGCAAGCGCGACGAGGTCCGCGCGGCCCGCGGCAAGGATCGTATTCACCTGATCGGCGCTCGTAATGTTGCCGACGCACAGGGTCGCGATCTTCGCTTCGTTGCGGATCTGGTCCGAATAAGGCGTCTGGAACATGCGGCCGAAAACCGGCTCGGCGTCGTAAACCGTCTGTCCGGTCGAGACATCGATCAGGTCGCAACCTTCGCGCGCAAAGGCGCGCGCGATTTCGACCGCATCGTCGCCGGTGATGCCGCCGTCTTTCCAGTCCGTCGCGGAAATGCGGACCGACATCGGCTTTTGGAGCGGCCAGACTTCGCGGATCGCGCGAAAGACTTCGAGCGGAAAGCGCAGCCGGTTTTCGAGCGGGCCGCCGTAGCCGTCATCGCGATGGTTGGTGAGCGGAGAAATGAACGACGCCAAAAGATAGCCGTGCGCGCAGTGAAGTTCGAGCATGTCGAAGCCCGCGCGCTTCGCGCGTTGCGCCGCCTGAACGAAGTGGGCCTTTACTTGGTCCATGTCGGCGCGCGTCATGGCGCGCGGCACCGCACTATGCGGATAATAAGGGAGCGGCGAGGGCGCCACGATCGGCCATGCGCCGCTTTCCAGCGGTTCGTCGATCCCTTCCCACATCAGCTTGGTCGCGCCCTTGCGGCCGGCGTGACCCAGTTGCAGGCAGATTCTCGACGCCGAATGCGCGTGCACGAAATCGACCACGCGCTTCCAGGCCTGCTCTTGCGCGTCGGTATAAATGCCGGCGCAACCCGGCGTGATGCGGGCTTCGGCCGAAACATCCGTCATCTCGGTATAGACGAGCCCCGCGCCGCCGATGGCGCGTCCCCCGAGATGCACGAGGTGCCAATCGTTCGGCACGCCGTCTTGCGCCGAATATTGGCACATGGGGGAAACCACCACGCGGTTCGGGATTTCCATCTCGCGGAGCCGGAACGGCTGGAACATCGGCGGCAGCGGCCGGTCCGTATTCGCGCCGGGAACGCTTTGCGCGAACATCTGCGCCGCTTCCTCGACGAATTCCGGCGCGCGCATCTGCAGGTTGTCCCAGGTGATCGCTTTGGAGCGCGTCATCAGGCCGAAGGCGAACTGGCGCGGGTCCATGCTCCAGAAGCGGTCCACATGTTCGAACCACACGAGCGAAACATCGGCCGCGTGCTGGGTTTTCTCCACATCCTCGCGCCGCGACGTTTCGAAGTGCTTGAGCGCCGCGGGCACGTCGAGCTTCATCTTCTCGAGCGACTTGAAGAGCGCGATCGCGTCTTCCATCGCAAGTTTGGTGCCCGAGCCGATCGAGAAATGCGCGGTCGCCTTGGCGTCGCCGATGAGCACCACGTTATTCATGACCCAGCGCTCGTTCGCGATGCGCGGGAAATTCCGCCACATCGAGCGGTTGGTCATCAGGCCGTGACCGGCCAGCTCTTCGGCGAAGAGCTTTTCGAGGAATCGCGCCGACTCCTCTTCCGAAAGCTTGGCCAGTCCGGCGCGCTCGAAGGTTTCCGGCTGCACCTCAAAGATCCAGGTCGAACGCGCTGGCTCGTATTGGTAGCAATGCGCGATGAAGATGCCGTACTCGGTTTCCTTGAAAAAGAAGGTGAAGGCATCGAAGGAGCGGGTCGAGCCCATCCAGGCGAACTTGTTCGGGCGGAAGTCGATCTCCGTGCCGAAATGCTCCTTGTGCGTTTCGCGGATGCGGCTGTTCGCGCCATCCGCCGCAACGACGAGATCGTAGCCGGCGAGGGTGGAAAGCGAAGGATCGGTCTCGGTCTGAAAGTGCAGCTTTACGCCGAGCGCGCGGGCGCGCGTTTGCAGGAGCCGCAGGAGGGTCGTGCGCGCGCAGCCGCAGAAGCCGTTGCCGCCGATCCGGTGCACGCCGCCTTTGAAGTGGATCTCGATATCGTCCCAATAGGCGAAGTTGTCGGCGATCGCCTGATAGCTCTCGCGGTCGTGCCTTTTGAAGGTGTCGAGCGTCTCGTCCGAAAACACCACGCCGAAGCCGAAAGTGTCGTCCGCGCGATTGCGCTCGAACACGTCGATCTCGAGCGCCGGCCATGCCTTCGCCGCCAGAATGGCGAAATAAATCCCGGCCGGTCCGCCGCCCACAACTGCGATGCGCATCGAAAACCCCGCTTCCAGCGGCTTGCAGGAGGAATAGTTTAGACTTAAAGTAATTTCCGTCGCAAGATGGATTGCAGCGCGAAAATGCACCTCGAGCAGGCAGCGGCGTTCGACGCCGAAACCAAGATTGCGGAAGCGCCCGGCGATCATAAAGCCGAGTTGCGGCTCTGGCTGCGTCTGCTCGCGACCAACACTTTGATCGAAGCCGAAATCCGCCGCCGTCTGCGCGAGCGCTTCGAGGTAACGCTGCCGCGCTTCGACCTCATGGCGCAGCTCGAACGCAAACCCCACGGCATGACGCTTGGCGAACTCTCGCAGCGCATGATGGTGACGAACGGCAACGTCACCGGCCTCGTGGACCGGCTGGTCGCCGAGGAAGCGATCGTCCGCAAGCAGCACAAAAGCGATCGCCGCTCGCATATCGTGAGCCTCACCGAAAAGGGGCGCAGGCAGTTTGCCCGCATGGCCAAGGAACACGAGGATTGGATTGCCGCGATGCTCGGCGATCTCTCGCAGAACGATCTGGCCGCGCTGACGCGGCTTCTCGGAAAACTGAAAGCAAGTGTGCGCAGCGCGACGTCGCCGGCGTGACACGAAAAGCAAGGAGGTTCGAATGATCGAAAGCGCCCATATCGACACCTTCCCGAGAGACAGCCTGCCGCCCGCGGCCGCGCAGCCCGAATTCCTGTTCGATTTCCCCGGACTGAACTATCCCGACCGGCTGAATGCTGCCGTCGAACTGCTGGACCGTGCGGTTGCGCGCGGCGATGGCGCCAGACCCTGCATCATCACGCCGTCCGAAACGCTGACCTATGGTCAGTTGCAGGAGCGGGTGAACCGCATTGCCAATGTCCTGGTTCGCAATCTCGGACTGGTGCCGGGAAATCGTGTGCTGCTGCGCTCCGCCAATAACGCCATGATGGTGGCAAGCTATCTCGCCGTGGTGAAAGCCGGTGGCGTAGTGGTCGCGACCATGCCGCTCCTGCGCGCGAAGGAAATCTCTTACGTCATCGGCAAGGCGAAAATTGCCATCGCACTTTGTGACGCGAGCCTCGCCGAGGAAATGGAAAAGACCAAGCCGCTCGCGCCTTCGTTGCAGAAGCTCGTCTATTGGGGCAAAGGCGGTCTTGAAACGCTGATGGCGCAGGCAGGCTATGAGCGCTTCGTTGCCTGCGATACTGCGGCCGACGATGTCTGCCTGATCGCCTTTACTTCCGGCACCACGGGCCAGCCCAAAGGCACCATGCATTTTCACCGCGACCTGCTCGCGGTTTGCGACACCTACGGCAAGCATGTGCTGCGCGCGGATGCGAACGACCGCTTCATCGGTTCGCCGCCGCTCGCCTTCACCTTCGGCACCGGCGGCCTCGTCTTTTTTCCGTTGCGTGTTGGCGCTTCGACCATTCTCCTGGAACGGGCGACACCGGATGATCTCCTGAACGCCATCGAGAAGCACCGCGCGACGGTTTGCTTCACCGCGCCGACTGCGTACCGCGCGATTCTTGCGAAGTTGCAGGGCCGCGATATTGCCTCGCTCCGGAAATGCGTTTCGGCAGGTGAGGCGTTGCCAAAAGCGACCTGGGACGCCTGGCATGCCGCGACCGGTATTCGCATCCTCGATGGCATCGGCTCCACCGAGATGCTGCATATTTTCATCGGCTCGCCGGAAGACGATCTTCGTCCCGGCGCGACCGGCAAACCCGTGCCGGGCTATCAGGCAAAGATCATCGACGAAGAGGGCAATGAACTGCCTGCCAATACGCCCGGCCGGCTTGCCGTGCGCGGGCCCACCGGCTGCCGCTATCTCGCCGACGAGCGGCAGAAAAATTATGTCGAGAATGGCTGGAACGTCACAGGCGACACTTACGCGCGCGATGAGGACGGCTACTTCTGGTATCAGGCGCGCTCCGACGACATGATCGTGTCCGCGGGTTACAATATCGCGGGTCCCGAGGTGGAATCGGTTCTGCTTTTGCACGAGGCCGTCGCCGAATGTGGCGTGGTCGGCTGCCCGGACACCGAGCGCGGGCAGATCGTGAAGGCTTATGTGGTGCTGAAACCCGGTTTCGCTGGCGACGCCGCGATGACGAAGCTGCTGCAGGATTTCGTCAAGGCGGAAGTCGCGCCTTATAAATACCCCCGCGCCATCGAATTCGTCGCAGCTCTGCCGAAGACCGATACCGGCAAGTTGCAGCGCTTTCGTCTGCGCGAGCTTGCGGCGGCGTCCGCAGCCGCCAAACTCGCTTCGTGAGCAGGAATGATGCTGGACAAGAACAAGACCGGACCCATCGCATTACGGCCCAAAGGCTGGCCGCAGCCGAAAGGCTATTCCGACGGCATGAGCGCTAAAGGCCGGGTCATCGTGACCGGTGGTTGCGTCGGCTGGAACGAACGAGGAGAGTTTGCGGAAGGGCTCGTCGCGCAAACCAGAAAGACGCTTGAAAACATCGTCGCGATCATCGCCGAGGCGGGTGCCGAGCCGAAGCACATCATGCGCCTGACCTGGTACGTGACCGACATCGAGGACTATCTGGCGAAACAGATCGAGATTGGCGCTGCGTACCGCGAGGTCATTGGCAAGCACTTCCCCGCGATGGCGGTGGTGCAGGTCGTCCGCCTCGTCGAAAAACAGGCGCTTGTTGAAATCGAAGCGACGGCAGTATTGCCGGAGTGAAAGACTCCGCACACTTTCGCTGTCATTCCGGACGCGCGCATTTTGCGCGCGATCCGGAATCCAGAAGCGACACGGTAAAGCGTTAGAAAGTTGCTCCTGGATTCCGGGTTCGCGGACTTCGTCCGCGCCCCGGAATGACATAAAGTCCCCTTGGCCGGGACGACACTGCTAATCGCCTTCGAATACCGGCTTCTGCTTGGCGACAAAAGCCTCATAAGCGCGTTCGAAATCCATGGTCTCCATGCAGATCGCCTGCTGGCGCGCTTCGTGATCGATCGCCTCGTCGATTTCCATGACCCATTCGTCATGCAGGCAGCGCTTGGTCATGGCATGTGCATAGTTTGGTCCGGCAGCGAGAGACTTCGCCATCGTCAGCGCTTCTTCCAGCGTTTTTTCCGGGCTGCAGAGCCTATTATAGAAGCCCCAGCGCTCGGCTTCCTCGCCCCCCATCGCGCGGCCCGTGTAAAGAAGTTCTGCCGCTCGGCCCGCGCCGATGATGCGCGGTAATAAATTGCAGGCCCCCATATCCGCGCCGGACAGGCCCACGCGCACGAATAAAAACGCGACCTTGCTTTCCGCAGTGCCATAGCGAAGGTCGGATGCCATCGCGAGAATGGCGCCCGCGCCCGCGCATACACCGTCGATTGCGGCGATGACCGGCTGCGGGCAGGCGCGCATGGCCTTGACGAGATCGCCGGTCATTTGCGTGAACTGCAGAAGCCCCGCGCGATCGTTCTTGCGGCGCATTTCGACCAGCGGGCCGATGATCTCATGCACGTCGCCGCCGGAACAGAAATTCCCGCCAGCACCTGTGATGACAATGGCTTTCACGTCCTTCGCGCCGTCGAGCGCGCGGAAGGTGTCGCGCAACTCGGCGTAGGATTCGAACGTCAGCGGATTTTTCCGCTCCGGACGGTTCAGCGTAATCGTCGCGACACCGTTTTCGAGCGTCCAGAGGAAATGCTGCGGTTTGAACGTCGAAAAATCCATGGGGCGCTTCCTCATTCCCGCCCGCTTCAAAGTGCTGCGGGCCTTCTTTGCGGAAAGTCTATTCATTCTCCGGCAAAGGGGAAGCGAAAGCGTATGCCCGGAGCCTAGCCGCCTGCGCTCATCTGGGAGCGGAACGCCCAGCGCGTGAAATACTGTTCGATCCAGGCAAACAGCGCGTACATCAGCACGCCTTCGAAGGCGAGAAGCAGCAAGGCTGCATAGACGTTCGCCATGCGAAACGAGGCACCTTCGAGCGAGATGAGGTAGCCGAGCCCCGCGTTCGCGCCGACCGTCTCGGAAACGATGGTGCCGACGAAAGCAAGCGTAATCGCGACTTTCAGCGAGCCGAAGAGATAAGGCAGTGCGCGCGGGATTCCCACTTTCAGCATGATGTCGAGCTTGCCCGCGCCCAGCGCCCGCAACACGTCTTCGAGTTCAGGCTCCGTGGTGGCAAGTCCGGTCGCGACGTTCACGACGATGGGAAAGAACGAAATCAGGAACGCGGTGATGATCGCCGGAACTTCGCCGATGCCGAACCACAGGATCAGGAGCGGTACGATCGCGACTTTCGGGATCGTGTTGAAGCCGACCATCACCGGATAGAGACCGCGATAGATGGTGCGGGACCAGCCGACCAGTAGCCCGAGCAGAATGCCGAAGGCGACTGCGAGCGCAAAGCCCACCATGGTCACCCACAGCGTCACGTAGGAATGATAGGCGAACGTCCGCCAGTGCGTGAACATCGCCTTGAAGGCGGCGGACGGCGGTTGCAGCACGGAAGGGTTGATCTGGAAAACGTGGCAGGCCGCTTCCCACAGCACGAACAATGCGAGCGTGAATAGCCATGGCGCGAGTCTTTCGGCGGTTGAGGAATTCATCCAATCCTCACCTGCGCGATTTTTGCGCGTAGCTCGTGGACAATATCGGCAAAAGCCTTGTCGTAGGTAACCTCGAGGCTGCGCGGCCGCGGGAAATCGACCGGCTTGATCTGCACGATCCGGCCCGGCCGCGCGCTCATGACATAAATGTTGTCCGCGAGAAACGCGGCCTCGCGCAGGTCATGCGTGACGAGAATGACGGTGAAGCGCAGCTTCTGCCACAGATCGCGCAACACGCACCAAAGTTCCTCGCGCGTGAAGGCATCGAGGGCGGCAAAAGGCTCGTCCAGCATCAGGAGTTCCGGCTCGTGGATCAGCGAGCGGCAGAGCGAAACGCGCTGCTGCATGCCGCCCGATAGCTCCCACGGATAGCGGTCGGCAAAGCCTTTGAGCCCAACGGTTTCGAGGAGCGCTTCGGCCTGCGCGCGAAACTCCTTTTTCTTCGCACGAAACTGCGAGCGATGCGGCTGCACGATTTCGAGCGGCAACAGCACGTTGTCGATCACCTTGCGCCAGGGCAGGAGGTTAGCGTGCTGAAAGGCCATGCCGGCGATCTTCACCGGCCCGGTGACTTCCTTGCCCTCGATGAACACGGTTCCCGCGGTCGGCTGGTGCAACCCGGTGACGAGCCGCATCAGCGTCGATTTTCCGCAACCGGAAGGGCCAACCACGGCCGCGAACTCGCCCTTCTGCACCGAGAGCGAGGTGTCCTGCAGCGCAAGCACGTCGCCTGAAGCACCGCGATATTTCAGCGTCACGCCATTGATGTCCACGAACGCCACGCGGCGGTACTCCGGGTCAGACTGGCTCGATCAGAGTTTCCGTTCGCCTGCCGGCGGCAGAAACGCCGGCGTGAAGATATCCGCGGGCTTGGGCTTCGCGTTCTTGAACTCATAGGTGACGGCGATCTGTTCGATCGCTTTCGCCATGCGTTCCTCGTCGATGCCGCCGACGCCGTTCGCCTTCACCCAGGGGGTGATGAAGTTGTCGCGCAGCGACATTTTCAGCCGCGCAAGCTCGATCTTCTCGTCCGCGGTCTCGTTGCGCTTCATGACGGATTTGATCGCGGCTTCCGGGTCCTTGTAGGTATCAATGATGCCTTTGATGGTCGCGCGCACGAAGCCTGCGACCACTTTCGGGTTCTTCTTCGCAAAGTCGGGGTTCACCATGATGGCGTTGCCGTAAAGCACGAGGCCATGGTCGGCCATCAGCATGACCTTCACGTCTTCTTCCTTGATGCCTTTGGTCAGCAGGTTGAAATAAGACGAGAACGAGAAGCCGGTGATCGCGTCGACCTTGCCGTCGGCAAGCATCGGCTCGCGCACGGGAAAGCCGACCGCCTCGATCTTCACTTTGCTGTCGTCGATCTTGTTTTCCTTCACGAAGGCTTTCCACTGCGCGAAGGCGCCGTCCGGCGGCGGCGCGCCGAGCACCTTGCCTTCGAGATTCTTCGGCGAATTGATCTTCGACTTCGCAAGACTGACGATGGCGAAAGGCGGCTTGTCATAGACCATGAGGACGGACTTCACGTCCTTGTCTGGGTTCTGGTCGCGGAAGCGCACCAGCGAATTGATGTCGAAGAAGCCGATCGGGTAGGTGCCGGCGGCAATCCGCGCGATGCCGGCGACCGAGCCGGGGCCGGTGTCGATCGTGACGTTCAGCCCCTCGGCTTTGTAATAGCCCTTGTCGAGCGCGACGAAATAGGGTGCGGACGGCCCCTCGAACTTCCAGTCGAGCGCGAACTTGAGGTCGAACTGGGCGCTGGCCGGAGACAGCGCGGCGGCAAGCAGGGCGCCAGCGAAAGCGGCTAGCCTGATTTTGCGGAACATTGTCGAAGACTCCCGATGAGGCTGATTTTGTCCGGGAGAGTCGGGCAGCAAGCGCCGTGCCATTTCTGTTTGCGGTTCTTCTGCGTTCAGGCGGCAGCCCAGCTTACCGGATTGCCAAGAGGCTAGGCGGTTTTCGCGGCCTTGCCTATTCTCGCGGCGGATTATCCGCGGCTTTTACGAGAGACGCGCTAGCTCCCGCGATAGGTGGCGTAGCTCCACGGCGTGACGAGGAGTGGCACATGATAATGCCCCTCCGGCTCGGCGACGCAAAAGCGGATCGGTACGAGATCGAGAAACGGCGGCTCGGCAAGCGGCACGCGCTTCGCTTTGTAATAATCCGCAACCGAAAACAGGATCTCATAGTGCCCGGCAGGCACGGGACGGCCGGAAATCAAGGGCTCGCCCGTTCGCCCATCGGCATTGGTCTGGGTACTGACGAGGAGTCGGGGCGCGTCGTGGTCGGCCAGTTCCTTCAGCGTAAGTGCCATGCCGGCCGCAGGCTGCCCGCCATGGTTGTCGAGCACATGCGTCGATAGCCGCCCGTTCAGTCCGAGATCGGCCTGTTCGATTTTCTGGTCGAGACGAAGTGCGGCGATACGAAAGACTTCGCCCAGTGCGGTCTCGAACTCATGCTCCGGCTTGTTGTCGATCCGCCGCTCGAACTGTTTCAGGAGCGAACTTTTGGTATGCCGCCGCACGCAGATGATGAACGGAATTTCGTGCTTGTTGCGATAGTCCGTATTCAGGCGTTGGAAGGCGTCGTATTCGCGCTCGGAAAGCTGATCCAGACCGGCGCTGCCTTGTTCGGCGGCGGAATCCTTCGTTAGCGTGCCAGCGCGCGCGGCTTTGCCCGCAAGATCGGGGTGCGCGCGCAACAGCGTCGCCTTTTCGTCTCGTGCGGCTTCATTCACCGCGCCCGTCATGGCTTCAAGAAGCCCAAGCACGGTCTCGAACGGCCGCTTTGCGGCAACACGCTCCGCGACCCAGGGCGAATGCTCGAAGATGCCGCCAAGTGCCGCGACGAATTGCTCGGCGCTCGCTTTATTGAGCGCATCCAGCGTGAGCTTGTTCATTCCGGCTTGCCCGCAGCGATTTCGAAAGCCTCGTCGGCGAGCTTGCGGTGATGCTCGTGCCAATGCCGTGCAATGTCGAGCCGCGTCGCGATCCAGACGCCATCGTGCTCATCGACATAGTCGAGAAACTTCGCGAGCGACGCCGCACGCCCCGGCTTTCCGGCGAGGCGGCAATGCAGGCCGACCGACATCATCTTCGGCGCGTCCTCGCCTTCTGCGTAAAGCGTGTCGAAGGTGTCGCGCAGATAGACGAAAAAATCGTCGCCGGTCGAGAAGCCTTGCGCATTTGTGAAGCGCATGTCGTTCGCATCAAGCGAGTAAGGCACGATCAGATGCGGCCCTTTGGGGCCGCGCACCCAATAAGGCAGGTCGTCGGCATAGGAGTCCGACGAGTAGAGAAAGCCGCCCTCATCCATAACGAGTTTCAGCGAATTCTCCGACGTGCGGCCGGTGTACCAGCCGAGCGGACGCTCGCCGGTGATCTCGGTGTGAATCTCGATCGCCTCGCGCAGATGCGCGCGCTCTTCCTTCTCCGGCATGTCGCGATAGTCGATCCATTTCAGGCCGTGGCTTGCGATCTCCCATTGCGCTTCCTGCATGGAGGCGGCGATCTCGGGATAGCGCTGCAGCGCGGTCGCGACCGCGAATACCGTGACCGGCATGTTGCGCTCGGTGAACATGCGCCAGAGCCGCCAATATCCTGCGCGCGAACCATATTCGAACATGGACTCGAGGTTCATGTGCCGCTTGCCCGGCCAGGGCTGCGCTCCGAGCACGTCCGATAAGAACGCTTCCGACGCCGGATCGCCATGCAGGATGTTGTTCTCTCCGCCTTCCTCGTAATTGACGACGAACTGCACCGCGACGCGCGCGTTGCCCGGCCAGCGCGGATGCGGCGGGTTGCGGCCATAGCCTGCGAGGTCGCGCGGATATTTTTCCATGCCGCTCATTCTGGGCGAGGCCTTGCCTGAAGCCAAGCGGCAAGGATCGCGCGCTCTTCCGGCGTCATGCCGGTGATGTTGCCCGGCGGCATCGCGATCGAGCGCACCGCATGGGTATCGATCCGCTGCGCGAATTTGCGGATGTTTTCCGGCGTATCGAGCAGCACGTCATGCGGCGCCTTTGGAATGCCGAGCCAGACCGGCTCCGCGGCATGGCACATCGAACAGCGCGAGATGACGATATTCTCGACCGCCGCGAAGGCCGGGGCACTTGCGGGCATCTCCGCGCGCTGGCTGTCGCGGAGCCCGAGGCTCGAAAGCCAGCCGATCACGATCACACCGATTGCCACGACGATCCACGTCCACCAAGGGCTCGTGCGCCAGTCCGCACCTTCGTTGGCGTGACGATAGTTGAAGAACACACGCATCAGGGGCCCGATTGCAAGCACGATGGCGACGATCATCCAGTTGAACTTGGTCGCGTAAAAAAGCGGATAGTGCGTTCCCATCATCAGGAAGATCACGGGCAGTGTCAGGTAGTTGTTGTGGACCGAGCGTTGCTTGGCCTGTTCGCCCCATGCGGGATCGGGCTTCTCGCCGGCAAGGAGCCGCGCCACCGTCTTGCGCTGGTTCGGGATGATGACGGCGAATACGTTTGCGACCATGATGGTGCCGGTCAGTGCGCCGATCTGGATGAACATGCCGCGCCCCGAAAGCGTCTGCGCGAAGGCATAGGCCAGGGCCGCGAGCAACAGATAGAGAAAGAGCGCGAGCCCCGCCTCGCTTTCTCCGAGCGGCGAGCGGCAGACGATCTCGTACAACAGCCACGCACCCGCTAACCCGCCGATGCTGGTCAGGATCGCGCGCTCCGGCGAAATGTCGAATACCGCCTTGTCGACGAGATAAAGTTCGGCGCCGAGGTAATAAACGACGGCCAAGAGCGCCATGCCGGAAAGCCAGGTCGCATAGGCTTCCCATTTGAACCAGGTCAGGTGGTCCGGCATCTTCGCCGGCGCCACCAGATATTTGACCATGTGATAGAAGCCGCCGCCATGCACCTGCCATGCGTCGCCCTTGGTTCCGGCGGGCAAGCCTTCACGCGGCTTGAGGCTCAGATCGAGATGGATGAAATAAAAGGAAGAGCCGATCCAGGCGATGCCGGCCACGATATGCAGCCATCGGACCAGGGCGCCGGCCCATTCCCAGAAAATGACGTCCACCGCCCCGGACCCCTGCAAATCGCACCGTGCAGACCATGACAGACCGGTGCCACGCAATTCAAGATCGGCGCTATACTGGCGGGGTTGCAGAAAAGAGGACGAGGGCATGATTTCGAGCCGCCCCGGCGCCAATAATTTCGGCCCGCGCATCATGCAGCTTGCCGACCATCTCGCGCAGTGGTCCGAGCAGGAAGGCGCGCTCACCGTTACGTATTTTTCGCCGGCGCATAAACGGGTCGCCGCGGAACTCGACGCGCTCTTGCGCGCCGCCGGGATGGACGTGCGCACCGATCCGCTCGGCAATGTCATTGGGCGCTATCCCTCCGGCGTTCCGGGGGCCAAGACCCTGCTCGTCGGCTCGCATTACGACACCGTCCGCGACGGCGGAAAGTATGACGGCCGCCTCGGCATCCTCCTGCCGCTCGCGCTGATTGAACATCTGCATGCTAGCGGGCAACGGCTGCCGTTCAACATCGAACTGCTTTGCTTCTCAGAGGAAGAAGGCGTGCGCTTTCCGGTTGCCTATCTCGGCAGCCAGGCGATTGCCGGAAAGTTCGACGCGCAGAATCTGGACAAGGCCGACGACAACGGCGTTCCCTTGCGCAAGGTGCTGGAGGAGGCCGCGGTCGACGTGAATTCGCTCGGCATTCTGGCGCGCGATCCGTCGGATCTGATCGGCTATGTCGAAGTCCATATCGAGCAGGGGCCGTCGCTTCTGAACGCAAACCTGCCGGTCGCGATCGTCACCGGCATTGCTGGCGACGTGCGCCATCGCATTGCCATCACCGGCGAGGCGGGTCATGCCGGCACGGTGGCCATGCAGTTTCGCCACGACGCGGCTGCCGCCGCCGCCGAGATGGTTCTGGCGGTGGAAAAACGCTGCAGCGGGCAGGCAAGTCTGGTCGGCACCGTGGGCCAGCTCATTGTCCCGAACGGCGCGATGAACGTGATCCCCGGCCGCTGCGAATTCTCGACCGACATTCGCGCCGCCACCAACGAGATGCGCGATGCCGCCGTGATGGACGTGCTCGTCGCCTTCAACGAAATCTCGCGCAACCGCGGCGTCAAGGTCGAGGCAACCGAAGTCTTGCGCATGCCCGCGATCCCGCTTTCGCCGTTTCTGCAGGAACGCCTTGCGGCTTCCGCGAAGCGCCTTGGCGTCGAGCCCTTGTTGCTGCCGAGCGGGGCCGGGCATGACGCGGCCATGATGGCTTCGCTTTGCGAAAGCGCGATGATGTTCGTCCGCTGCGGCAATGGCGGCGTCAGTCATTCGCCGCGGGAGATCATCACCGAAGACGATGCCGACTTCGCGGCCCGCGTGCTATTCGATTTTCTCGTTTCTTTGGCGGATGAATATGTCTCTTAAGGAAAAGACCGGCGCCTTCATCGAGGCGAACTTCGCGCGCGAAACCGCGTTCCTAGCCGAACTCGTGAAAGTGCCGAGCGACAACCCGCCGGGAGATTGCGCGCCGATCGCAGCCCGCGCGAAGACGCTGCTCGAAGAACTTGGGCTTACGGTGGAAGCGCACGTCGTGCCGGAGGCGGTCGTCGCTGCCGCCGGCATGAAGAGCGTCACCAATCTCATCGTGCGGAAGAAGTTCGGCGAAGGCCCGGTGGTCGCGCTGAACGCGCATGGCGATGTGGTGCCGCCGGGTGCAGGCTGGTCGCAGGATCCGTATGGCGCGAACATCGTCGAGACGGAACATGGTCCCGTCATGTTCGGCCGCGGTGTTGCCGTCTCGAAATCCGATTTCGCGACTTATGCCTTCGCGCTGCTGGCGCTGATCGACGCGGCGAAAAACGGTGCCGCGTTCAAGGGCACCGTCGAACTGCACTTTACCTTCGACGAGGAATCCGGAGGCGACATCGGTCCGCATTGGCTCTTGGAGCAGAAGCTGTCAAAGCCCGATTATGCGATCGCCGCGGGCTTCGGCTATGCAGTCGTCACCGCGCATAACGGCTGCCTGCATCTGGAAGTCACGGTCGTTGGCAAGCAGGCTCATGCCGCAATGCCATCGACCGGCCACGACGCGCTCGAAGCCGCGAACGGAATTCTTTCCGCGCTCTATGCCAGCCGCGAAGCGCTCACGCGCCAGACGTCCGGTGTGAAAGGCATTACCTCGCCGACGCTCAATGTCGGGCTGATCGCGGGCGGCATCAATACCAATGTCGTGCCCGATCATGTCACCTTTCGTCTCGATCGCCGCATGATCCCGGAAGAGAACCCGGCGCAGGTGGAAAGCGACCTGCGCGTGCTGATCGAGAATGCCGCGCGGAAATTCCCCGGCATCCGCACGGAGGTTCGCCGCATTCTGCTCGCGCTGCCGCTGACGGAGCAGAAAGGCTTCGAAAAGATCGTCGCCGCGATAGAGAAGCACGCGAAGGAAGAACTCAAAGTAGACGTGCCGTCGAACGGCGTGCCGCTTTACACCGACGCGCGGCATTATTCGTCGCAGGGCATTCCGGCCGTTTTGTACGGTGCAGGTCCGCGCTCGATTCTCGAAGCCAACGCACACAACGCTGACGAAAATCTGCGCCTAAACGATCTGAAAGCCGCGACCAAGATCATCGCGCTGGCGGTGGCGGATCTGCTGGCGTGACTTAATAGGTCTCGACGTGAAAGCGGCCTTCGTCGCGCATCGTGGCGCGGATCGACGCCCAGTCGAGTTTGTGTTCGCGGCAGATCGAAGCGAACGCCTCCTCGACGCCGTTCTCCATGCCCTTGAGACCGCAGAGATAGATGTGCGTTGCCCGCCTCTGCAAAAGTGCGGCAAGATCGGCTGAACGCTTTTTCATGCGGTCTTGCACATATTCCTTCGGCATATCGGCAAGACGCGAGAACACGAGTTCCTGATCGAGCAGCGTTTTCGGGACCTTCTGGAGCGGACCGAAATAGGGCAGTTCTTCCGGCGTGCGCGCGCCGAAGAACAGATAGAGTTTGCCTCTCGCATTCGGCATCGAACGCCGCCGCCGCTCGGTGAAACCGCGAAACGGCGCCGAACCCGTGCCGGTGCAGATCATCACGACATCGGCTTCGGAATCGTCGGGCATCAGAAACGTTGAGCCGAAGGGACCCGCGACCTGCACTTTGTCGCCGGGCTTCAGGTCGCAGATATAGTTCGACGCAACCCCTTGATAGCTGCTGCCGTCCTTACGGTCTTCGACCACGCGCTTCACGGTCAGCGACAGGTTGTTGGTATTTGGCCGTTCGCCGTCGCGCGGGCTCGCGATCGAGTAAAGCCGCATCTTGTGCGGACGTCCGTTCTCGTCGTTGCCCGGCAGCACGATGCCGATGCTCTGGCCTTCCAGCACCGGAAACGACGTCGTGCCGAAGTCGAGAATGACGTGATGAATCTCGGCGGAAGCGCCCGCGCCGGTGAGCTTGAGATTGCCCGTGACTTTCGCCTCTGCCGGCGCGCGGCGTCCGAAGAGATTGATGCGCGGCTTGCTCGCCGAAGGCGGCGCCTTCATCTGGCCGCCGGCACCTTTATGCGCATCGTCGAGGAGTGCCGCCGCCTCGTCGTCAATCGCTTCAGCGACCGAAATGGCAGGGCCTTCCGCATCCGGAATTTCTTCGATCTCCGGCAGGTCGCTCCATGAGAACTGATCGTCGAGCGAGAACGGCTCCTTCACCTTCACGAAGTGGTTGATCGATCCGGTCGGGCAGGGCGCCACGCAATCCATGCAGAAATTGCACTTCGTGATGTCGACCACGTAGTTGTTCGCGTCATGCGTGACCGCGCCGACCGGGCACGTCGCTTCGCAGGTGTTGCAGCGAATGCAAACGGCAGGATCGATCAGATGCTGTTTGATGGGCGCGGACATGGCTCTTGGCTAGGCGCTTTGATTGTCGTGGCCGGGCAGTGCCCGGCCATGACAGGGAACTTACGCGATCTTCACATATTCGAAATCGCCGGGCTTGTTGTCGATGCCGACTTTCGGCGGCACGATCCAGCTTGCGAACTGGCCCGGCTCGAATTGTGGGTTCATCAGGCTTTCGATGTAATCCTTATCGCTCGAGGAAGGCAGCACCTCGTCCTTCGTCTTCTCCCACTTGGTCTCGTCGATCACGTTGCCATCGACATCGGATTTGATCGAAGAGAACTCGCCGATGTGGCGGTGGAACGCGACGTGCGGCAGCTTGAGCTTGAAGGGAATGTTGTACTTCTCGATCACCTTGTTCCAGCGCGAAACGCCGCCCTGGCAGTCGGCGACATAGTCGTCGCGAAGCCGCATGTTGAGCGCGGAAAGGGCCGGCACTTCTTCATTGACGATTTTTCCGTCCTTGAAGCGCGTGACCGGATAGGTCGAGGATTCCAGCTTGTGGTCGTCGTCGAGCTTGTCCTCGCGATAGCGGCCCTTGATCCCGGCGTGGAAAGCATTGGCGGCGTTGGTCGAGATTTCGTTGCCGAAGAGGTCGAGCGTCAGTGAGAAGTGGAGGTTCGCCTTCTTCTGCAGCGTTGGCAGGTCGATCACGCCGAGCTTTCGGACCGCATTGACGTCGAACGGGTCTTCGATGCCCGCCTTCTGCATTTCCTGACAGGTGCGCTCGATGGTGCGCCCCACCCCGGTCTCGCCGACAAACATGTGATGCGCTTCTTCGGTCAGCATGAAGCGCGTCGTGCGCGAAAGCGGATCGAAGCCCGATTGCGCAAGCGCCTCGAGCTGCATCTTGCCGTCGCGGTCGGTGAAGAAGGTGAACATGAAGAAGGAGAGCCAGTCCGGTGTTTCTTCGTTGAAGGCGCCCAGCATGCGCGGCGTATCTTCGTCGCCGGAGCGGCGCTGCAACAGCGCTTCGGCTTCCTCGCGGCCGTCCGCCCCGAAATATTTCTGCAACAGATAGACCATGGCCCAGAGATGGCGGCCTTCTTCCACGTTCACCTGGAAGAGGTTGCGCATGTCATAGAGCGAGGGTGCGGTCTTGCCCAGGAAACGCTGCTGCTCGACCGATGCCGGTTCGGTGTCGCCCTGAATGACGATGAGCCGGCGCAGCATCGCGCGATATTCGCCCGGCACTTCCTGCCATGCCTTCTCGCCTGCATGCGCGCCGAACGGAATCTTGCGTTCTTCGGCCTGCGGCGCGAGCAGGATGCCCCACTTGTAGTCCGGCATCTTCACGTAATCGAACTTCGCCCATCCCTTCGGATCGACGCTGACGGCGGTGCGCAGATAGACCAGCGATTCCTGAAAGCCGTCCGGGCCCATGTCGTTCCACCAGTCGAGATAGCCGGGATGCCACTTCTCGAGTGCCGCCTTCACGCGCGGGTCGCCGTTGAGGTTCACGTTGTTCGGGATGAGGCCGTCGTAATCGACGTTCATGATGTTCATTGTTTCACACCCTTTCGCGATCGTAGGTTGGCTGAATGCCGGTACCGTAAAGTTTGAGCGCGCCCTGCTCTCCGACGGAGTTGGGCCGCTGGAAGATCCAGTTTTGCCAGGCGGTGAGGCGGCCGAAGATTTTCGTTTCCATCGTCTCCGGCCCGCCGAAGCGGATGTTCGCTTCCATGCCGGTCAGCGCGTCGGGCGAGTAGCTCGCGCGCTCTTCGAGCATGACGCGGATTTCATCGTCCCAGTCGAAATTCTCATAGGCGAAAGTGACGAGACCGAGTTCGACCGCTTCGTCGCCTTCGATCTTCTCGCCTTGCTTTGCCTTCGCGCGCTCGACGCTCGCAGGCTCGCCGAGGAAGCGGGTTTCGAGACGGGTAAGCCCATTGCCCATCGGATAGAGGCCGAAGTTGGCCTCCGAGAGCATCAAGGCTGCAGGCGGCTTGTTATCGCCGTCGCGCTGGCCGATCAGCATCAGCGAGCGGTCGGAGGCGAATACGAGTTCGGCCAGCATGCCGGCGAAACAGGTGCCGGGCTCGATCAGCGAGATGAAGCTGCGTGAGGTGTAATCCACGCGCTTCAGCGTGCGCTTGATGTAATGGCGTACTTCGCGGAGGAACCAGTCGCTCTGGTTTGCCGCGATGAATTTGTCGAAGTCGAGTACATTCTGCGCGTCGCCCTCGGTCTTGAAGATCAGTACGCCGATTGCCGGCTCGTTGAAGCGCAGATGCAGGATCGCGTCTTCCAGTTCACGCGTGACCGCGAGCGGCCAGAAGCGATCGCCCTGCGCAAGCGCGTCGGCGGCGGAAGCAGAGACCTTCTCTTTAGGAGCGCGAATGATGATCGTCGCCAGCTTGCGGCTGCGCTCGATTTCTACCGAGACATGCGGATAGGCGATGGTGTCGCCAGCGATCCTGCGATCGAGCGGCGTCAGCGCCACGCCCTTGGCGTCCTTCGGGCGGTCGGATTTCGCCGCGAGTTCTTTCGCGCGCGCTGCAACCGCGTCGTTCCACTTCGACTTCGGCACGGTTTCGTCCACGAGGCGCCACTGCACGGCCTTCTGGCCGCGAATGCCTTCTTCGGTGGAGCAGAAGAAGTCCGCGTAGTCGCGCCGCACCTTGCGCTTGTCGGTGACGCGCGTGATGCCGCCGGTTCCGGGAAGCACGGCGAGGAGCGGCGTCTCGGGCAGCGAAACCGCCGAGCGGCGATCATCAATCAGCATGATGTGGTCGGCGGTCAGCGCAAGCTCATAGCCGCCGCCGGCTGCGGTGCCGCTGACTGCGCAGAGATAAAGCTGCTTCGAGTTCTCGCTCGCGTCTTCAATGGAGAGCCGCGTTTCGTTGGTGAACTTGCAGAAGTTGACCTTGTGGCCGTGGGTCGCCTTGCCGAGCATGCGAATGTTTGCGCCCGAGCAGAACACGTTCTCCTTGCCGGATTTGATGACAACCACGCGCACTTCCGGATGTTCGAAGCGCAGCCGCTGGATCGCGTCGTTCAATTCGATATCGACCGAGAGGTCGTAGGAGTTGAGCTTGAGTTCGTATTCCGTCGAAAGCCCGCCGGCCGGATCGACGTCCATCACGAGGCTCGCGATCTCGCCGTCGAACTCCAGTTTCCAGTGCCGGTAGCGGGAGGGCTCGGTCTGGCAATCGATCGGATTCATAGCGGCGTTTCCATCTCTAATCGCGTATATGCATTATTATGCATGGTTCTAGCCAGCTATTATCGGGCTGGCAAGCGAACTATGAATTAAAATTCAGACGGCCGATTGCCCTTGAATCTCAAGGCCGTTAGCGCTCCGCGCCGGTGTCTTCCTCGCGCAGTTTGAAGCGCTGGATCTTGCCGGTCGCCGTTTTCGGCAGATCCGAACGCACGTCGATCCAGCGGGGATATTTCCAGGCGCCCGCCCGGTCCTTTACGTGCGTCTTCAGGCTCTCGAACAACGCATCGCTCGACGAAAAGCCCTGTTTCAGCACGATGTAGGCCTTCGGCTTCAGAAGACCGTCGGAATCTTCGTGGCCGATCACGGCAGCCTCAAGCACGGCCTCGTGCGAAACCAGCGCGGATTCGACCTCGAACGGCGAAACCCAGATTCCGCTGACCTTGAACATGTCGTCGGTGCGGCCGCAGCAGCGCATGAAGCCGTCCGCATCGCGCAGATATTTGTCGCCCGTATAGGTCCATTCCCCGGCGAAGGTGCGCCGGCTTTTCTCGCGCTGATTCCAGTAGCCTTCCGCCGCGGAAGCGCCGCGGATGATCAGTTCGCCGATCTCGTCGGTTCCGCATTCTTTGCCGTCGTCGCCGACGATCTTCGCGTCATAACCGGGCACCGGCTTGCCGGAAGTGCCGTAGCGAATTTCCCCGGGCCTGTTGCTGAGAAAAATATGCAGCATTTCGGTTGAACCGATGCCATCGAGAATGTCGAGGCCGACCTGGTGCTTCCAGTTCTCTCCGACATGTGCGGGCAAGGCTTCGCCTGCGGATGCGCAGAGCCGCAGCCGTTTCGATCCGGCGCCTTTCACGGCCCGCTTGTCTGCGAGCAGCGCCGCATAAAGCGTCGGCACCCCGAAGAAAATAGAGGGCTGCTCCTTCTCGATGATCTCGAAGACCGAGTCCGGCGTTGGCCGGCCGGACAGCAGCACGGTGCTGGCGCCCACCGACATCGGAAAGGTCATGGCATTGCCGAGGCCATAGGCAAAAAACAGCTTGGCCGCAGAATAGACCACGTCGTCTTCGCGTATGCCGAGCACCTGCGCGGCATAGGTCTTAGCCGTGTAGATCAGTGAAGAATGAACGTGCTTGGTGCCTTTGGGCACGCCGGTTGATCCGGAAGAGTAAAGCCAGAACGCAACTTCGTCCGATAGCGTCGGCGCGGTGAAGAGGTCAGCCGTTCCTTTCGCGATCACTTCGTCGAACGAATAGAGCGGGATGTTGCCGGTAGAAATCGCTTCTTTGTTTCCGGCAATAATGACTGCTTTCAACGATGCAAGGCGCGGAAGCGCGGGCTCGATGACTTTCGCCAGTGCTTCCGACACGAAGAGCAACGCCGCGCGGCTATCCTCGAGCATGTAGTGATATTGCTCGGTCGTGAGCAGGGTATTCAGCGGGATCGGATTTACCCCACCGCGGATCGCGCCCCAGAACGCGACCGGAAACTCGATCGTGTCGAGGGCGAGCATTGCCATGCGGCTTTCGTGCCCGAAGCCCAGCGCCGCAAGCCCGCTAGCGAAACGGCAGCTCTGTTGCTGCAGCTCGCGGTAGGTGAGCGAACGGCCACCTTCCTTGAAGGCGGTCTTGCCACCCCGGCCGGCCTCAACATTCGCATCGACGAAATCACTGGCGGCATTATACGGACGCCGCTCGGTGATGGCCGCGAGATGCTCCATCCTAGTCGCTCCCTCCTGCTCCACCGCGTGTGCGGTGGCTCCATCGGGGGCAGCTCTTTTCGGCGGCCATCCTTCGATGAATAATAATTCCAAGATGCGCAAAAGCAGCGTTTCCGGCCGCTCCCGCTATTCCAATGCTAGGGCAGCATGAATTATACTGCAATCCGGGAATTCGGGATCATGGCCAAGCACCGCAACGACAGCGCGAAGAAAGAAGCCGAAGGGGACGCCTTTCTGGCGCAACTCGGCGATCGGGTGAGGGTGCTGCGTGCCCGGCGCGGCATGTCGCGCAAGGTGCTCGCCCGGCAATCGAAGGTTTCCGAGCGTTATCTTGCACAATTGGAACTCGGCAAGGGCAACTGCTCGATCGTGCTGTTGCGGCGGATCGCGAAGGCGATGAGCGTTCCGGTGTCGGAGCTTGTCGATGACCGTCCTGAACGCGACCTGGAGCATCTGTTGCTCGAACAGTTTCTGGATCGCCTGTCGCCGGCGGAGCGCATGGAAGCGCGCGACGTGTTGCTGTCGCATTTCGGCGGGCCGACCAACGAAGACCGGCGCGGCCGCATCGCGCTGATCGGCTTGCGCGGCGGCGGAAAATCGACGCTCGGGAAATTGCTTGCGGACAAACTCGAGGCACCGTTCATCGAGCTCGATCGCGAGATCGAGAAAATTAGCGGCATGGCGCTCTCCGAGATTTTCGAAATGTTCGGGCAGCCCACCTTCCGCCGCCTCGAGCGCGAAGCGCTCGAAAAGGCGCTCGCGGAGCATCCGCGCTTCGTGCTCGCGACCGGCGGCAGCCTTGTAACGGAGCCGGCGACCTACGAGTTGCTGCTGACGTCCTGCATGACGGTCTGGGTGCGCACCGGGCCCGATCAGCACATGAACCGCGTGATCGAGCAGGGTGATCTTCGGCCCATGGCGGAAAATGCCAAGGCCATGGACGATCTCATGTCGATCCTGAAAAGCCGCGAACCGCTCTACGCCAAGGCCGATCGCGTCATCGATACCGAAGGCAAAAAGCCCGAGCAGAGCCTGCGCGAGCTCGTCACCATGATCGACTATCCGAAGCCTGCGACCGAACGGCGGATCGCGTAGCTAAACGCCGAGATGCCGATGGATCAGCGCTTCGTCCGCGCGTAACGCGGCGGACGGACCATCGAACACGATCTCGCCCTTGGCCATGATCGTGTTGCGGTCGGCAAGCGCGAGAAGATCGTTCAGGTTCTTGTCGACGATGATCGCGGCAATCCCGGATTGCGTGATTTGCTTCACCGTCGTCCAGATTTCATCGCGGAGCTTCGGCGCGAGCCCCTCGGTAGCCTCGTCGAGCAGGATAATCGAAGGGCTCGTCATCAGCGCGCGGCCGATCGAAAGCATCTGCTGCTCGCCGCCCGAAAGTTCGTTGCCCCAGTGATGCCGCCGCTCCGCAAGGCGCGGAAACAACGCATAGACCCGCTCAAGCGGCCAGGGCCGCTCACCCTTGCGGTTGGCGCGCGAAGCAAAGGTAAGGTTCTCGGCGACCGTCAGGTTCGGAAAGATGCCACGGCCTTCCGGCACGATGGCAAGCCCCGCGCGCGAGCGCACCGAAGCGCGTTTGCTGGTGACGTCGTCGCCATTGAGCTGCACGCTTCCTGAAGACGGATGCACCAATCCCGCAAGCGTGCGCAGAAGCGTGGTCTTGCCCATGCCATTGCGGCCGAGCAGGCTCACCGTTTCGCCGGGCGCCACGCGGAACGAAACGCCGCGCAGGATGTGGCTGCGGCCGTAATGGGTGTTGATGTTTTCGGCCAGGATCGCAGGCGTCGTCATGGCTTCGCTTCCTGACCCCATTCGCCGAGATAGGCTTCGCGCACCGCGGCGTTCGAGCGGATTTCTTCCGGCGTGCCATGCGCAAGGAGCTTGCCTTCGACCAGCACCGTGAGCGTATCGGCAGCGGCAAAGATCGCATCCATATCGTGCTCGATCAGGACGATGGTGTGATCCGCGGAAAGTTCGCGCAGGAGTGCCGTGACGCGGCCGGTTTCTTCCGGTCCCATGCCCGCGAGCGGCTCGTCGAGGAGCAGCAACTTCGCGCCCGAGGCGATCAGCATGGCGATTTCGAGCTGGCGTTGTTCGCCGTGACTCAGGTTCGAGGCTTTGATGTCGGCGCGGTCGGGCGAAATTCCCGCAGCGTGCAGCGCATTCTCGATCGCCTGATCTTCTTCCTTGCGGCGCCACTGCTTGCTGAACCGAAACGGGCTCGGGAATTGAGCCTGTGCCGCGAGCGCGCAGTTCTCTCGCGCCGTGAATGGAAGAATGACATTCGTGCGCTGATAGGAACGGCCGAGACCCTTGCGCGCGATGTTGTGCGGCCGCTGGCCGCCGATCTCTTCGTTCTCGAGGCGCACGTTTCCTGCCGTCGGCTTCAGCGCGCCGGACAGCAAGTTAATGAAGGTCGTTTTGCCGGCACCATTCGGGCCGATGATGCCATGCACCTTGTTCGGCGGAAATTGCACCGAAACGCCGTTGACTGCGACCAGTCCGCCGAAAGCGCGTTTCAAATTCTCGACCTCGAGCCGCATCGCGCTCGCGCGTTCGCGCTGCTCGGAGAGCGGCTCGGCCGCGGCCGGTCTTGCGCGCTTTGCCGCGCCGGCGAATTTCTCGATAAAGCCCGCGACACCCTTTGGTGCGGCGAGAACCGCGGCGATCAGGAAAAAGCCGAGCGCCATCGACCAACTGTTCGCAACGATTCCGCCGAGCCATTTGGCGGTGGCGGCATTCATGAACAGCGAGAAGAATGCCGAAAGCTCGCTTGCGCTCTTCAGGGTTTCCTCGACCATCGAATAGAGAATGGCGCCGAGCACCGGACCATAAAGCGTACCGGCGCCGCCCAGCACGACCATCATGATCGCAAGCCCCGACTCGCGCCAGCCGAGCAGTTCGGGCGCGACATAGCCATCGATCGCGGCGAACAGCACGCCGGCAAAGCCTGCCATCGCCGCCGCGATCACATAGATCGAAATTTTATAGGCATAGGTGTTGAAGCCGAGCGCGCTCATGCGCGCTTCGTTGTGATGGATGCCCTGCAGCACGCGCCCGAAGGGCGTACGCACGAGCCAAAGGAGAAAGACGTAGGACAGTACCAGCGCCGCAAGACAGAAATAGAAGAAGGCGGTGCGGTTCGAGAAGTTCAGAAGCTCAAGCGAGCCGATCGAAAAAATCGGGCGCACATTGATATAGGCGCCGTCGGTGCCGCCCGCGATCTTGGTGTCGAAGAAAAGCGAGAAACCCATCTGGCCGAAAGCGAGCGTGACCATGATGAAGTAGAAGCCGTTGGTCAGTACCGCGACCGAACCGACCGCAAGCGCGACCACCGCCGCCAGCAATATCCCGAACGGCAGTGCGATGAAGGCGTTCGCCGCCGCGCTGTCGGGGGAAATAAAATAGAGCGAATAGGCCCCGAGCCCGAAATAAAGCGCGTGCCCGAAACTCACCATGCCGGTGACGCCGATCAGAAGATCGAGGCTGATGACGAAGATGCCCGCGATCGTGATGCGGGTCGCAAGTTTCAGTGCGAAGGGCCCGCCGAAAAACGGCAGCGCGATCGCATAGGCCAGGAGCGCGGCGAGGACGACGAGAACCAGCGGGCGTGGAAGCGCGAGCATATCTTAGGCCGCCCGTCCGAAGAGGCCGCCGGGCCGCGCGATCAGCACGGCTGCCATCAGCGCATAGACGACGCTGGAAGAGAACGCCGGGAAATAGACTTTGCCGAGTGCATCCGCGACGCCGATCAGGATCGCGCCGACGAAAGCGCCCTTGATCGAGCCGATGCCGCCGATGACGACCACGACGAAGGAGATGATGAGGATCGGCTCGCCAATGCCGGGATAGACGCTTTCGAGGGGGGCCGCGACGATGCCCGCGGTCGCCGCGAGCGCGACGCCAGCCGCGAAAACGAAGCGGAACAAAAGCCGCGAATCGATGCCGAGCGCTTCGACCATCTCTCGATTGGATTCGCCCGCGCGGATCACGCGGCCGATACGGGTCTTCTGGATGACGAACATCATGCCGAGCGCAAGCGCGACGCAGAACGCGGCAACTGCCACGCGATAATAAGGGTACGTGAGGACTTCGGAGATCTTGAACCCGCCCTGCAGATAACCGGGCACCGGAACGCTGTGCGGGTAGCTGCCCCACAGGAGCTTCTGCGCTTCGTTGAAGATCAGGATCAGCGCGAAGGTCAGGAGCACCTGCTGTAGGTGATCGCGATCATAAAGGTGGCGGATGAAAAGCCACTCGATGATGACGCCGAACAGGAAAGCCAGCGGCACACCGAGCAGCAGCGAAAGAAAAATATCTCCGGTGAACTGGGTCAGCGTCAGCGCACCGTAAGCGCCCAGCATATAGAAAGAGCCGTGCGAGAGATTGATCACGCCCATGATGCCGAAGACGAGCGTGAGGCCGGACGCCGCAAGAAAAATCAGCAGCCCGTATTGCACGCCGTTCAGCAATTGAATGAGAGCGAGATCCATTCGCGGCGTCCCCCGGCGCCATCAGAAGCGCGAAAGCGGACGGCTATCGAATCCGTCCACGATCACACTCTTCTAGAAGCGGCAAACGGGGGCGACAAACCCCCGTTTGCAAATTCTTTCGGCAGAAACCTATGCGAGGCTGCAGCCCGTGGTCGGATCGGACACGTCCGTCGCGGCGATTCCGAGAAACTTGTTCTCGCCGTTCTGCAATTCGCGCAGATAGAAGTTGTGAATCGGGTTTTGCGAGGCCGAGAGGCGGAAGGGTCCGCGCGGCGAATTGAACTTCGCTTCGCGCATCGCCTTGAACAGCACGTCCTGCTTCTTCACGTCGCCGCCCGCGGCCTTCAGGCCGATGTCGAGCAGATGCGTCGTGTCCCAGCCCTGCACGGCATAAACGTCCGGGAACATCTTGAACGCCGCGTTGTAGTCCGCGCGGAATTTCTTGTTCTCGGCGTTGTCGAGCGATTCGACGTAGTGCGCGGCAGTCTTCACGCCGTTGCCGGCTTCGCCGACTTTGCTTTCCACGCCATCGGTGAGGAATCCCGGACCCCAGAGCTGGATCGAGTTCTTCAGGCCGGCCGCAGCGAAATCCTGCATGAACTTCAGCGCGCCGCCGCCTGCATAGAAGGAGTAAACGGCCTGCGGCTTGAGCGACGCGATCTCGGCAAGACCGGCCTGGAATTCGACGTTGGGGAAGGGCAGGCGCAATTCCTTGATGATCTTGCCTCCGCCCTTGAGGAAGCTCTGCTTGAAGCCATCGACCGACTCTTCGCCCGCCGCATAGCCCCAGGTGTAGGTCACGGCGGTCTTGATACCGGCCTTGATCATGGCTTCGCCCGCGGCCACGCCCGGCTGGCTGTTGCCGAAGGAGGTGCGGAAAATGTTCTTCGCGCATTGCTGGCGCGTGAGAATGTTTGCGCCGGCATTCGGGATCAGCGTCGGCAGGCCCGCTTCGCGTGCGATCTTCGCCATCGCCATTGCGACGCCGGAATGCACGGTGCCGATCAGAACATCGACCTTCTCGCCCTGCACAAGCTTGGAAGTGAGCTCGGTCGCTTTCGGCGGCGCGGATTCGTCGTCGACCTTCACCCACTCGATGGTCCGGCCCGCGAGCTTGCCGCCCTGCTGCTTTACATAAAGATCCATCGCGTTGGTGATGGCGACGCCGAGCGCTGCAAAGGTGCCGCTATAGGGCAGCAGCAAACCGACGCGGAGCGGCGCGGCCTGCGCGATTGCCGGCCGTGCGAACGGGAAAGCAGCAACGGCTGCCCCTGCGCCGGCCATCTTCAGGGCATCGCGGCGCGAAATTCGTGACTTATTGTGCATGTATCTCCTCCCTCTCTGGCGATCGCTGCGAGTTTGATGTTGCGGCGTCCCTTCCGGCTCGCCGAACCACGTCTCGCTTCTTCGATCCCAGCTCGCGCCGAGTATGGAGGCCCATGCCGATGGCGGCAAGCATGTTTCTGGAGCGCTTCAAAAAAAGCGGCCTCGACGAATTTGCATCGGATCGCCGCGTGGCGGTGTGCACTGCAAGATTGCAGTCGATACAGCGCAATGTATTATAATTCATAACGAGATTGGGCGCCCAAAATCAGCGCAACGGCTGATTGTAATATGCTATAATGATCGACAATCGCCTCGTGAACGGGGCACACTGACAACAAGAACAATGAAGTTCAGGGGAGGAGTTACGATGGCTTCAAAAACGCGCATTTCGCGCCGTACCTTTACCGCGGGCATGGGTGCCGCCGGTATCGTCGCGGGCACCGCGCCGTTCAACATCATTTCGGCGCAGGGTGCGCCGCTCAAGGTCGGTGTCCTGTTGCCGCGCTCCGGCGCGCAGGCTGGCATCGGTCAGGACTGCCAGCGCGGCGTCGATATCACCGCTGGCCTGCTCAAGGATCTGAAGCTGCCCGCGCTGCAGATCATGAGCGCGGATACCGAAACCAACGTTGAAGTCGCCCGCGCCCGCGCGGAACGCCTGATCAACGAAGGTGCGCAGCTTCTGATGGGCGCTTTCGACTCCGGTCAGTCGACCGCGATCGCGCAGGTCGCCGAACAGCGCGGCATTCCTTTCGTCATCAACATCGCAGCCGCGCCTCCGATCACGGAGCAGGGCTACAAGTTCGTGTTCCGCAACTTCCCGACCGCGGGCCGCATTCTTTCGGACGCCTTCGAGAACCAGATCGAAATCTTCAAGGCCACCGGCAACGCACCGAAGACGGCCGTGTTCATGCACGTGAACGACACCTTCGGCACCGCGATGCAGAAGGGCATCACCGGCACGCTCTCGAAGTTCCCGGATACGCCCTACAAGATCGTCGAGACGATCGCTTACGACCTGACCGCACGCGATCTTTCGGTCGAAGTCGCAAAAGCGAAGGCCGCCAACGCCGAAGCGCTGATCATGGTCAGCCGCCTGAACGACGCGATCCTGCTTACGCGCGAGCTCATCAAGCAGCGCTGGTCGCCGAAGGCGATCCTGTCGATGGGCCCGGGCTGGTATGAAGACCAGTATCTGAAGACCCTCGGCAAATTCGGCGACGGTCCGATGAGCTTCGTGCCTTGGTACGATCCGAACAAGAAGCTGTCGAAGACGCTGGAATCGGCCCTCGCCAAGGCGCATCCGGGCGTAAACCTGAATACCAATCACGTTTACTCCTTCGAAGCGCTGCTGGTTGCGGCCGACGCCTACAAGCGCGCCGGCTCCGCCGACCCGAAGGCGCTGGCGGACGCGATCCGTGCCACCAACATCACGGACAACGTCTCTCCCGGACCCGGCATCAAGTTCGACGCGAAAGGCCAGAACTCGGCGCTCAAGAATTCGGCGATCCAGAATCGCGGCGGCAAGCTCGTCACGATCGCGCCGAAGGAAGCGTCGAACGCCAAGCCCGAACACCCGATGAAGCCGTACAACAATCGCTAAAACAGCGGTTCGTGTTGAAAATTGCTCCGGCCGCGCAAGCGGCCGGAGCGTGGCTGCTAGGGGAAGCTCGTGAGCGCTGAAGTCATTCTCAAGATCGCAATCAGCGGCGTATTGACCGGCCTGGTCTATGGCCTGATGGCGCTTGGCCTGTCGGTGATCTTTGGCGTGGTGCGCGTCGTCAACTTCGCCCATGGCGAGATGATGACGATCGCAATGTATCTCGTGATCGTATGCTTCACTGCGTTCGGACTTGATCCGCTGGTCATGCTGGTGCCGATATCGGCCGTGCTGTTTGCGCTCGGCTATCTCATGCAGCGCGCGATCATCAATCCGTTCATCAACCGCCCCGAGCACAGCCAGTTCATGCTGCTCGTCGCAGTGGCGCTGATCTTCGTGAATGCGCTGCTTTTGATTTTCGGACCCGACTCGCAGGGCATTACGACCTCTTATTCATTCGACAGCTTTGACGTTGGCGGCATCATCATCGACGCCGGCAAGGTCTATGCAGCACTTGCCGCGATCGTGGTTGCCGCGGCCCTGTTCGCTTTCTTCCGCCTCACGCTGACGGGTAAGGCGATCCGCGCCTGTGCCGACAACTATAACGGCGCGCTCGTCGTCGGGCTGAACGTGAAGCAGCTTTACGCGCTCACCTTCGGCATTGGTGCTGCGTGCGTGGGTGCCGCCGGCACCATGCTGATGATCGTGACGGACGTGACCCCCGCGATCGGCCCGGCCTACACCTTGCTCGCCTTCGTCATCGTCATCACCGGCGGGCTCGGCTCGATGACGGGCGCGATCGTCGGTGGCGTTCTGATCGGTCTAACCGAAGCGCTTGGCGGCTTCTTCTTTACGCCGTCCGCCAAGACGATGTTTTCGTTCGGTATCCTCGTGCTGGTGCTGCTCTTCCGCCCACAGGGCATCATGGGACGTAAAACCGCATGAGCAATATTCTGGAAGGCGTTTCGCGCTACGCGCTCGGGCTGCTTGCGCTGTTCTTCGCAGCGCTCTTCTTCGCGCCGATGGTGGTGAACGACTACGTGCTCGTTGTGCTCGTCACGATTCTCTATTTCGCTTATGCCGGCCAGTGCTGGAACATCATGATGGGCTTCGCGGGCCAGCTCTCGCTTGGCCACGCGCTCTATATCGGTCTCGGCGCCTATGTAACGGCTGCGCTCTATGTGAAATTCGGCATCAGCCCCTGGATCGGTCTCTTTCCGGCACTTGCGATCGCGGGCGCGGTCGGTGCGGTCATCGGCTTTCTGGCGTTCCGCTTCGGCGTATCGGGTGTCTATTTCGCAATCCTGACGATCGCGTTTGCGGAGTTCGCCCGCATTGGCTTCGACCATTTCGGATGGGTCGGCGGTTCCGGCGGCTTCTTCCTGCCGGTTGCGAACTATACGCAGAACGATTTCTTCAATCTCCGCGGCAGCCAGCGCATGTTCTACTACATCCTGCTTGCCATGACGGTGCTGGCCTTCATTCTCTGCCATCTCCTGCTCCGCAGCCGCGCGGGTTATTACTGGCTCGCGATCCGGGAGAGCCCGGAGGCGGCCGAGGCCCTCGGCATCAATATCTTCCGCTACAAGATGTATGCGGTTGTGTTATCCGCGGCATTGACGTCGCTCGGCGGCGTCTTCTTCGCCTTCTTTTACAACAATCTCTTTCCGGAGCAGGTCTTTCATATCTCGCGCTCGATCGAGATCATTCTGGGTCCCATCATCGGCGGGGTCGGTACGCTGTTCGGCCCGATCGTTGGTGCATTTCTTTTGACTGGTCTCGCCGAAAGCCTGCGTGAGATCATGCTGCGGCTTGGCGTTGATCTTCCGGGCGTGAAGCAGGTCTTCTATGGAATCTGTCTTCTCGCCGTTGTCATGTTCCTGCCGGAAGGGGTCTGGCCGCCGCTGAAGAAAAAGCTTGGCCTCGATCGTGAAGCCGATGGGAAGGAGGGCTGATCGTGGCGCTCCTTGAAGTTGAAGGCATCTCAAAAAGTTTCAGCGGCCTCAAGGCCGTGCAGAATGTTTCCTTCGAGGTGCCTGAAGGGAAGATCGTCGCGCTCATTGGTCCGAACGGCGCAGGCAAGACGACCTGTTTCAATCTCATCGCGGGCGTCTATAACACCGATAGCGGCTCGATCGCGCTCAACGGCAACCGCATCGACGGCAAGCGGCCGGACGAAGTATGCCGCGCCGGTATCGGCCGCACGTTTCAGATCGTGAAACCGTTCGCAGGCCTGAGTGTACTCGACAATGTCGTGGTCGGCGCACTCAACGCCACCGTCAGAGAGGCTCGCGAAAAGGCCGACGAGGTGCTCGAAATTCTCGGCCTCGCGCCGAAGCGTATGCAGGCGGCGTCCACGCTGACCTTGCCGGACCGCAAGCGGCTCGAAGTCGCGCGCGCACTGGCGACCCAGCCGAAGCTTCTGCTGCTCGACGAAGTGATGGCTGGCCTTCGTCCCACGGAAGTTGACCAGATCGTCCGCGTGCTGCTCGATCTTAACAAGTGCGGGCTGACGATTCTCCTTATCGAACACGTCATGCGCGCGGTCATGGCGCTTTCAAACAATGTCATCGTGCTTCACCATGGCGAACTGATTTCCCGCGGCACGCCCGACGAAATCGCGAAGGATCCGAAAGTGCTCGAATGCTATCTCGGGGAGGAAGCGCTATGATCCTCGAGATCAAGGACCTCGACCTCTATTATGGTGACGCCCAGGCGCTCGACCGCGTGTCGCTGGAAGTAGGGCAGGGCGAGCTTGTAGCCATCGTCGGCGCCAATGGTGCCGGAAAATCCAGCCTCATCCGCACGATTGCCGGGATCGAGCGGCCGCGGGGCGGCTTGATCCGTTTCAAGGGCGCGGACATCACCGGCCGTCCCAGTTACTACGTTTGCAATCTTGGTATCGGCCAGGTTGCGGAAGGCCGGCAGATTTTCCCTTCCATGACGGTGCAGGAAAATCTGGAGATGGGTGCGCTGCTCCCGCGTGCGCGCGCCAAGATGATCACCGAAATCGAGCGGGTTTATTCGCTGTTTCCTCGTCTGAGCGAACGCAAGGAGCAGTTTGCCGGCACCATGTCGGGCGGCGAACAGCAGATGCTCGCGATCGGACGTTGCCTCATGGGGCAGCCTGAACTGATCATGTTCGACGAGCCTTCGCTGGGTCTCGCGCCCGCACTGGTGCAGGAACTCTTTCAGACGATCCGTAAACTTCGTGAGAGCGGCTTAACGGTTTTGCTGGTCGAGCAAAACGTTGCCATGTCGCTCAAACTCGCCGACCGCGGCTATGTGATCGAGAACGGCCGCATCGTGCTTTCCGGGACAGGCGAAAAACTTCTGCACGACGACGGTGTCCGGCAGGCCTATCTCGGCATCGCGCATTAGCCGTGCGGAGATTAGCTCCTGATCTTCAGCGGAAGAACAGGAACGTCACGACGATGAAGAGCGGAACCAGGATCAGTCCCGACCACAGCATGTAGCCGAAGAAGCTCGGCATCTTCACGCCGCCGTTTCGCGCAATCGCATAGACCATGAAGTTGGGCGCGTTGCCGATATAAGTATTCGCACCCATGAAGACCGCGCCGGCCGAGATCGCTGTGAGGGTCAGCGCTCCCGACGTCATCAACTGCTTGGGATCGCCGCCCGCGAGCTCGAAGAACACGAGATAGGTCGGCGCATTGTCGAGGAACGACGAGAGCCCCCCGGCGAGCCAGAAATAGGCGGCGTTGTTCGGGCTGCCATCCGGATTGGTGACGAGCGCGACCAGCGGCGCGAAAGCGCCGTTTTTGCCGGCCTGCAGCATGGCAAGCACCGGAATGATCGTGATGAAGATGCCTGCGAAAAGCTTGGCAACCTCCTGGATCGGTCCCCAGGAGAAGCCGTTGGCAACGTGGTTCGCCTTCGGCGTGAGCCAGAGCGAGACGATCGTGACCACGATCATGGTGGCGTCACGCAGGAGATTCTGGATCGCGATTTCCGTGCCGAAGAGTGTGAAGGTTCCGAGTTTCAGCCGCGCACTCAGAAGGATCGCGCCGATGATGACGAAGATCAGCACGAAGTTGATCCCGCCTTTGAGCGCGATGGCGCGGTCCGGAGTCGGGTCCTTCCTGAGGTGCCCCTCGCGCCGGTAAATGATCGTATCGAGCACGAAAAAAGCGGCGAGCAAGACGACCGCGCAGAATGCCGTCTCGGGCAACAGATGCGTCGTGGTCCAGAAGAAATCGACGCCGCGCAGAAAGCCGAGGAACAGCGGCGGATCGCCAAGCGGGGTGAGCGAACCGCCGATGTTCGAGACGAGGAAAATGAAGAAGACGAAGACATGCACGTTGTGCTTGCGGTCGTCGTTCGCGCGCATCATCGGACGGATCAGCACCATCGAAGCGCCGGTGGTGCCGATGATGCTGGCGAGCACGGTGCCGATCGCGAGCAGCGTCGTGTTTGTCAGCGGCGAGCCATGCAGGTTTCCGGAAACCACGATCCCGCCTGCGACGGTGAACAGCGCGAGCAGCAAGAGAATGAAGGGAATGTATTCGAGAAACGCCGTGTGCGAGAGCGCATGGATCGCGGGCGTCGGCCCATAAACGAGCGCGAGCGGTATCAGCACAAGCGCCGCCCAGAGCGCTGAAATCTTTCCGAAATGATGCTCCCAGAAATGCGGGGCGAGGAGCGGAAACAGCGCGATCGACAACAGAATGCCGGCGAAGGGCAGCGCCCAGGCGAGGCTCAAGCTCGCCCCGTTGATCTCGGCCGCTGCCGCAGGCGAAGGCGCTCCCAGCGCGAGACCTGAAACCAGCGCCGCTATGGCGAAAGCCTTTCCCCCAATACCCAAGCCAACCCTCCCCAAGGTCATCTGATCGAATGCGCATAACCTACCGGCCGCGCACCAAGCCAGCAACCTTCTCTCTGCGCATGATTGCTGGAAGTGGACAAGCGCCGCAGAACGCGTTGAATTTGGTCAAACGGGAGAACGCCAGAATGAAATCGCCCTTCGACATTGCCGGGAAAGTTGCGCTGATCACGGGCTCGAGCCGCGGCATCGGCCGCTCGATTGCGGAGACCATGGCCGGGCTTGGTGCGAAGGTCGTGGTCTCGAGCCGCAAGGCGGATGCCTGCGAGGAGGTGGCGAAAGCCATTCGCGGCGAGGGAGGCGAGGCCGCAGTAATCCCCTGCAACATTTCGCGCAAGAACGAAGTCGAGGCGCTGGTGAAGGGCACGCTCGATACTTATGGCCGCATCGATATTCTCGTCTGCAATGCGGCGGTGAACCCGGCGTTCGGGCCGATGAGTGAAATTTCCGACGACGCATTCGACAAGATCATGGGTTCAAACGTGAAGAGCAATGTGTGGCTCTGCAATCTCGTCATTCCCGGAATGGCGAAACAGGGCGGCGGTTCGATCGTGATCGTCTCCTCGATCGGAGGCTTGCGCGCGTCCCCGATGATCGGAACCTACGGTATTTCCAAAGCTGCGGACTTCGCGCTCGCGCGCAACTATGCGCAGGAGTGGGGGCACAAGAACATCCGCGTGAACTGCATCGCGCCGGGGCTGATCAAAACCGATTTCGCCAAGGCGCTGTGGGAGAACGAAGAGCTTCGCAAGGACCGCGAAACCAAGACGCCGTTGCGGCGGATCGGCGAGCCGCACGAGATCGGCGGGGTTGCGGCGTTTCTCGCGTCGCCCGCTGCGAGCTACATCACCGGCGAGGTGATCGTGGTCGATGGCGGCGTCACGATCGCGCCGTAGAACAACGCCCTCATTTCCCGTTCTCTTCATCCCCGCGAAAGCGGGGATCCATACTCCCGGCATCTACACTTTCCCCTGACGAGAGCGAAAATTAACTTCCACTCGTGGTTATGGGTCCCCGCCTTCGCGAGGACGACGCCGAAACACATGATCGGCCGTTCAAACAACATCGCGCTTGGCGTTTACGCATTCGCGCAAGAGAAGGCGTTCTCGCGCTCGTTTGAGCCGAGGTCTGCGCAATTTGCACCACCCGTTTCTGTTCGCGCGCTTGGCCCTTGGGCCATTCGCGCCACCAA
>DAORMJ010000031.1:31515-35295 GCA_035440445.1 Xanthobacteraceae bacterium | reverse complement strand
CCACGAAACCACCGAAGACCATGACCCGCGCGCCCTGCTGTACCGGCTGATCGATCTCTATGCGCGCGGACCCCACGCGCAGGGCCTTGCCATCGAGCTAGCGATCCGCGGCCTCGCCCGCGCCGACAGCCGGGCCGCGGATGCGGTTGCGATGGTGGACGGCGAGCGGCTGGCGCGCGTCGCCGCCCTCTTTGCGAAGCTCGGCAGCAAGGAGAGCGAGGCCAAGGCGTTTCTGTTCTACGCCTTCGTGTTCGGACAGAGCCTGATCGCAGGCCGCCGCGACGCATCGCTGCGCGCGGCCGCGTCGGCGTTGATCGTGGAATAGGCCCCGCGCGTTACGCGCGCTGACGCTCCGGCATGGACCGCTGCTTCTCGACGAGCTTCTCGATTTCCGCTGGTCGCAGCGGCTTTGCGAAGTAATAGCCCTGGATCTGCTGGCAACCCGCCGCACGAACGAATCGATGCTGTGCCGCGGTTTCCACGCCCTCTGCCGTCACCACGAGACCGAGCGCGCGACCGAGCCGCGCCACGCATTCAACGATGGCCGCCGCGTCTTCACGAACCCCGAGGTTCTGCACGAAGCTCTGATCGATCTTGATCTTGTCGACCGGGAAACTGCCGAGATAGCCGAGCGAGGAATAGCCGGTACCGAAATCGTCGATGGCAAAGCGGATGCCGAATTCGCGCAGCTCCTGCAGGTCGAACAGCACGTCCTCGTTGGCGTTGAGCAGCATGCCCTCGGTGATTTCGATCTCTAACCGGCGCGGATCGAACCCGGTTTCCTCGACCACGCGCTTCACGCGCTCCGCAAGATTGGAATGCCGGAAGTTCGATGGCGACATGTTCACAGCGACCGAAATTTCCGGCCACTTCAGTCCATGCTCGCAGGCCTTGCGCAGCACCCATTCGTCGAGTTTCACGATCAAACCGGATTTTTCCGCGACGTGAATGAAATCCGATGGCGGCACCAGCCCGCGCTGCGGATGCTGCCAGCGCACCAGCGTTTCGACACTTTCCAGCCGCTCGCCGTCCGCGGAGAACAACGGCTGGTAGAGCGTGAAAAATTCGTCGTGCCACATCGCCCGCTCGATATCGCGCTCGATCGCGCGGCGGTTCTGCAACACGGTTTCGTCGGCTGGATCGAAGATGCGGTGACTGCCGCGCCCTTCGGCTTTGGCCTTATAGAGCGCGATATCGGCGCGCCGCAACAATTCCTCGGGCTCTACGCCATGTTCAGGCGCAAGCGAAACACCGAGCGAGACGCCGACGTGCAACACGTGCTCGCCGGCATTCACCGGCTGCCGCACGGTTTCGATAATGCGCTCCGCAATGCGCGCGATCTCTTCGGTCCGCGAAATCGGCGCGAGGATTGCGAACTCGTCGCCGCCGAAGCGCACGGTCATGCCCTTCGAGCCGAGAATTCCTTCCAGCCGCTCTCCTACCATGGCGAGCAATTCGTCGCCCACCGGATGACCCAGTGTATCGTTGATGTCCTTGAAGCCGTCGAGGTCGAGGAAGAACAGCGCAAGCTTCTGCCCCGGTGCGAGCCCCGGAATTTGCTTCTTCAGCGTTTCGACGAGCCGCAGACGGTTCGCAAGACCCGTCAATGGATCGCGATAGGCCATTTCGACGGCGCGGCGCTCGCTGATCGCAAGCTCCTGCGTGGAAGCCCGCATCGTCCTGAGCACGATCAGCGTGACAAATCCGAACAAGAGCGTGATGACGCCAAGCGCCGGCGCGATCCGTTCGAGAATAGCGGTCCCGGGCCGGCTTGCCTGCCAGAATACATGCAACGGCGCGCCGCCATCGTCCATCGCGACCGAGATTCCGGTCTGTGAACCGGGGTGTTCGAGGCTGTCCGAAAAGCGCAGGCCGCTAACGGAGACTTCCGTTTCCAGTTCCCGCACCGTGAAGCGATCGAAATAGCTGACAATGGCGAACACCGGTGGCGCATCGACGCGCTCGCTGCTCCGCGCAAAGATCGGGGCCGATACGTTCGCGGCGATCAGTGCGGCGCGGCCGTGTATGCGCACGAACTTCGAGCGAAAGACCGAAGTCGGCGGCGGCACGTTTTCTCCGGCATCCGCCGACAAGAGCTTCGTGATTACGCTGGCATGCTGGAAGTTGGCCTGGACTTCCTTCGCAAGCGACAGGAGCTTCGGATCAATATCCTGAACCGACTTGCCTTTCGCCAGCATTCCATTGACCGCCGAATAGATCGGCTGGTTACCGGAATTGAGGATGTAAGACTCGTTATAGCGGCCGGCCTGATAGAGCCGTGAACCATAGTGACGATAGAACCACCGCGCCCGCTCTGCCGAAGGGAGTTCGAATCCAAAATCCGGGGTCGCGAAGCCGGCAAGATCGCTTTTGGTTTTAGCCTTGAGCGCAAGCACCGCCGCGTGAACCAGTTCGCGCTCGCGCGTGCTCGCATTTTCGTCGACACGGCCCGCGACAAGCACGACGACGCCGAGGAGTGCCGCCATGGCCGCAGCCACCAGCATTCCTACAACGGCGATGAGCTGGTCGCCGATCCAGCGTTTGTCGAGAAGCTTCCCCATTACTCTCAGTACTCTTTTGGGGAGAACGCTACGCCACGCTACTTAATGTATGGTCAGCACTGACTGCAAAACGAACTTCCTGGTTAAGCCGCAGTAAAATGGAACTTAACCGAGCTTGAACCACCAGGTTGCAAAGCCGAGAAACGAGAAAAAACTCAGCACATCCGTTGCGGTCGTCACGAAAACCGCGGAGGCAACCGCGGGGTCATAGCCCGCGCGCTGCAGCGCAAACGGGATCAGCATGCCCGCAAGCCCTGCCCCGCACATGCTGAGGATCAGTGCCGCGGCAATCACGATGCCCAGATGCAGGTTGGCGAACCAGAAACCTGCGACTGCCCCGAGCAGGACTGCGATGGCAATACCGTTGAGAAAGCCCACGCCCAGTTCGCGATAGGTGATGCGCGAGGCATTGCGGTCGGTCAGTTCGCGCGTCGCGATCGCGCGCACGGTCACGGTCATCGCCTGCGTGGCGGCGTTGCCGCCGAGCGAAGCCACGATCGGCATCAGCACGGCGAGCGCCACCATCTGCGAGATCGAGCCGGAGAAAAATCCGATGATCGCGGCTGAAGAGAACGCCATGACGAGATTGAGGAGCAGCCATGGCAAGCGCGAACGCGCCGCATAGAAGACCGAGTCGGAAATTTCTTCATCACGGTTGACGCCGCCGAGTGCCTTGATGTCTTCGGCCGCTTCTTCCTCGATGACGTCGACCACGTCGTCGAACATCAGCACGCCGACGAGCTTGCCGTCGTCGTCCACCACCGGCGCGGAGACAAGATTGTAGCGCTCGAAAACGCGCGCCGCCTCTTCCTGGTCGGCGGTCGCCTGCACCACCTGCCAGTCGTCCACCATGATGTCGGAAATCTTCACCGGCCGCTGCGAGCGCAGCAGCTTGTCGAGCGGCACCGCGCCGACGAAGCGCTTCTCCTCATCGACGACAAAGATGGCGTAGAAGTCGTCCGGCAGGTCGGCGTCTTCGCGCGCGTGATCAATCGTCTGTCCCACCGTCCAGTCCGGCGGCACGGCGACGAAATCCGACTGCATGCGCCGGCCCGCGGACTCGTCCGGATATTCGAGGCCGCGCGCGAGTTCGGCCCGCTCCTCTTCCGGAATCTGCTCGAGGATCTCGGCTTTATCTTCTTCCGGAAGGTCTTCGAGAATGCGGACGGCGTCGTCCGAATCCAGGTCGCGCACGCCTTCGGCGACGATCTCGTTCGGA
>DAORMJ010000031.1:4183-31490 GCA_035440445.1 Xanthobacteraceae bacterium | reverse complement strand
GTCATCGACTTCCGTCAGCGCAACGAAGTCGAAGTCGCTGCCGAGCAGTTCGACCAGCCGCGGCCGCTCGTCGGCAGGCAGCGCCTCGATCAGGTCACCGAGATCGGCTTCATGCAGATCGCCGGCGAGTGCGCGCACCTGCGGCACGTCGGCCGACAAGACCGCGCGGGAAATCGCCTCCAGGAATTCGGAGGTTATTTCGCCTTCTTCGTTTCGGAGCGGCAAAAGGAGATCGGCGTCGCGAATGCCGCCGGGGCTGTCGGCCACGGGCATCTGACTGGTTCTCCTTCTTACGCGGGAAGTGAATTCCGTCCGGTTTTAGTAGAACCTCGCGCGAACGCAAACGGCCCGCTTTTGCGCGATTGCTGCGCAAAAGCGGGCCGTCTGATCGTTCGAAGACTTGGTGCGGTCGAAAGGACTCGAACCTTCACGGTGTTACCCGCTACCACCTCAAGGTAGTGCGTCTACCAATTCCGCCACGACCGCTAAGCGAACCAAGCCGCGAGGGCTTAACAAATCGGCTCCCCGCCCTCAAGCCCGTTCGATGATTTAACGAAGGGTCGCAGGCCGCGGCAAAAGGCGTGTAACAGAGACCGCGATCGCGCTGCCCTCGACCAGCACCGTACCCTTGGCGACCGGGAGATTATTGGCGAGAATCGTGACTTCGTCGTTTTCGGTGGCCGAAAGCTCGATGATCGCGCCACGGCCCATACGCAGGAGCTGGTGGATGGGAACCGCAGTTTCGCCCAGCATTACCGATATATCGCACTGGACGTCGTCGATCTTGGCCAAAACACCGCTCCCCGCTTCGAAACCCCTGTAAAATCAGCACATCTATGGTTAGCGAATGGTAAACAGAACTGGCTGCCGGATGGTCTTATTGCTCTGCCTCGCCGGAATCGGGGGTGGCAGCGCCCTGGCAAACGGGTCTTTCCCCGCCAACCGCACGCTGGAATCAGCCGAAGGCCCTCTTCCCGGCTGCAACCGGCCGCCCACGATCAACTATTCCGCGGAAGACCGCCGCCTCAGCCTGCGGGTCTGCTGCAATCAAATCAGCGCTCCAGCCGTGCTCGATGGCAACATTCTTCGGATTACTGGCGCGGCCATCTCCACCCGGATGCACTGCGGAGACGGCCAGGCCAGCGAAGACCGCTTTGTGAAGCAGATCGATTCGCAGCGTGAACTGCGCTGGCGGCTCGAAGGCGGCATGCTCCTGTTGGAATCGGACCCGCCGCTCCGCTTCCGGATACCCGCCTCGTGAATGTTCTGCCCCGCCATGTTGCGACGGACGCGCCCGAATGGAGGATTTCGGCGTCTCCCGTAGCCTATGAAGATGCACTTTCGCAGATGGAGGCACGCGTCGAAGCGATCGCCACCGGCCGCGAACGGGAAATGATCTGGCTCCTCGAACACCCGCCGTTGATCACGGCGGGGACGAGCGCGGGCGAAGGCGAGCTGGTCGCGCCGGAGCGCTTCCCGGTGTTCAGGACCGGGCGCGGCGGGCGCTATACCTATCACGGGCCGGGACAGCGAGTCGGCTACGTCATGCTCGACCTGAAAGCGCGCGGCGGCGATGTCCGCAAATTCGTTCACGGGTTGGAAGAATGGCTGATCCTGACCCTCTCCGCCTTCGGCGTCGTGGCGGGACGCCGCGACGGCCGGATCGGCGTATGGGTCGATCGTCCGGACAAAGGCGAAGGTTTCGAAGACAAGATCGCCGCTCTCGGCATTCGCGTGCGCAAGGGCATCACCTTTCACGGCGTCAGCCTCAACGTCTCGCCGGAGCTCTCGCATTTCTCGGCCATCACACCGTGCGGAATTTCCGAAGCGCGCTACGGCGTCACTTCGCTTGCGGACCTCGGTGTTGCAGCGAGCATGTCAGCAGTGGACGATGTAATCCGCGCGAAGTTCGCGGAAGTTTTCATAACCTAGTCATCCCCGCCAAGCGGTTCGCGGGGACGGCAAAGTGACTACACTTCATCCGTATTGCGGTAACTGCTCTCGCCGTCCTTGCGCAGCGATCCGTCGGACGTTTCCCGTGCTTCGGATTCTGGACGCCGCTCTCCGATCCTTGCGTCGCTTTCGGTTTCGCGATGGATCAAGTGCTCGGCTTCGGTTTTCCTGCCGCCGGAATCGTTGGATTTGCGCTGGGGCGTAACCTCGCCGGACGGATCGGCGGGCTTTTTCTTCGGATCATCCATAGCCGTTGAAACGCCGCAGAGCCCGAGCGGTTCCAGCTACAGTGTTGGAAGGAGCGAGAACTTCCTGCCATCGCCTCGCAGCGCCAGCATGTCCTCGTTGGTATCGCTCTGCACGATATCGCTGACCGAACACGCCGCGGGGCCTTTTCGGCAGCTATCGATCATCTCCTCAATGTCCTCCGCGTCGCCGCCGAGCACGGCTTCGACCGAACCATCTTGCCGGTTTCGTACCCAACCTTCGAGTTCAAGCGCTTCCGCTTGCGACGCGACGAAGGCGCGATAGCCGACGCCCTGCACGTTTCCATTGATCAGAAGATGCACGAGTTTCCTCATCTTGCTCGCCTCACTGTCGCGGCTCCCTGCTTCGCAAGATAATCCACATAGTCCGGTGGAAGGTTCCATTCCTTCGCCGCTGCGACAATCTTCTCAACATAACCCGCCGGCACCGCACCCGCCTTGTCGCCACTCGCGAGATAGACAAGCGCGCGCAAAAGACGCTCGTTGTATTTCACCGGCAATTGCGCGGACCGATAGAGCCCGCCCGCAATATCCTCGTAGCGGTCCAGCGCAGCAATTTCTTTCGGACCGACCTTCCACAGCACGCCGTGCACGAAAGAACCCGGCCATGGGATCACCGTTGCATAGCCGGAAGCGGCCATGACGTATTTATAGCTGCGCAGCGACGCGACGCCGTAAGGCTCCGCCTGCGGACAAAGCCGCGCCATGTGCGCGCGGTCCATGTTCGAGCCATAGGCGAAGTAGAGGCGCGCACTCACGAGAACGGCGACCGGGGTTTCTCGATACCGGGCAGCGGTGTCGCGGGCTCCGGCACCGGCATTGCCGGAGGCAACGGCGGCAACGGTGGCGCCGCCGTCGTCAGGCTCGCGCGCGCGCCGGTCACGATCGAGTAGATGACGACGGTCAGCGTAAATAGCAGCGGCAGGCCAAACAGCAGGAAGAAGAAGAGCGAGATCAGAAATATGTCGCCGGTCAGGATCGTATAGATGAAGCCGATCGCAAAGATCGCGGCGAACAGCGAAACCCTCGGTTCAGCGGGATCTACTTTATCGAGCACTGCGGGCGCGGACGCCGCAGTCAAGGCCGCGAAAATCACGACGCCCGCGATAAATAGAAACGCAAGCGAAGCCGCAACGGCATAGCCCCTGCCCGCATCCGCGAGACGCTTCTTGTGCGCGACGAACCAGATCCAGCCAAGCATGATCTGCAGCAGCACATAGGGCAACAAACCCGTACGCATCACGAACTGGCCGTCGAGGATCGAGCCTGCGAGAATGTTCAGAACATAGATGCCGGCCACGACAAGCGCGAAAGGCTGCGGTTTGATCGTCCCTTTCGGAGAAAAGAGAAGATCGAGCACATTCATCGCATCACGCGAATTCGAGGATCACGGCATCCACGGCCAGACTGTCGCCGGCTTTCACCGCGACGGACTTCACGGTCGCATCGCGCTCCGCGCGGATGACGTTTTCCATCTTCATCGCCTCGACGATGGCCAGCTGGTCGCCCGCCTGCACTTCCTGCCCTTCTTTCACGGCAATGGACACGACGAGGCCGGGCATCGGGCACTTCACCACCTTGCCGCTATCGCCGCTCTGCTTCACCGGCATCAGCTTCGCGGCCGCCGCTTCGGCAGCCGTATAGACATAGGCCGTCACCTGCGCGCCACGGAAAGCGAGCCTGAAACCGTTCGGCGCGCTGCGCACCTGCACCGCGACCGGCTCGCCGTTCACCGTACCGTTCCAGACCGCCATGCCCGGCTTCCAGTCCGATTGCAGCTTGACCGAATGCGTCGTCTCTTCTTCGGCGAGGAAGTTGACCTGCACGCCGTCATCGGCGCGGAAAACCTCTAAGGGATATTCGGCGGCGTTGAGCCATACCGCGCGGCGGCGGTCGCGCTGCACGATGCGGCCCATCATCTGGCCGGAGATGCGCCGCTTGCGCTCGCCGAGCACGAGATCGATCGCCGACGCGACCGAAGCGATCACGGTCGCAACATCGCCGACCGGCGCAACCCCTTTGAAGCCATCCGGATATTCTTCGGCAATGAACCCGGTGGAAAGCGCGCCGGAACGCCAACGCTCGTGCTGCATCAGCGCGGCAAGGAACGGAATGTTGTGGCCAACGCCGTCGACCACGAACTGGTCGAGCGCTTCGGCCTGCGCGTCGATCGCGGCGATGCGCGTCGGCGCATGCGTGACAAGTTTCGCGATCATCGGATCGTAGAACAGCGAAATCTCGCCGCCTTCATAGACGCCGGTGTCGTTGCGCACGGTAGCGTCGCCGAGCTTGCCTTCCGAAGGCGGCCGGTAGCGCGTGAGGCGGCCGATCGACGGCAGGAAGCCGCGATACGGGTCTTCGGCATAGATGCGGCTTTCCACCGCCCAGCCATTGAGCTTCACGTCGCTCTGCTTGATCGACAGCTTGTGGCCGGAGGCGATCAGCAATTGCTCGCGCACCAGATCGATGCCGGTGATCATCTCGGTCACCGGATGCTCGACCTGCAGCCGCGTATTCATTTCGAGGAAGTAGAACGAGCGGTCCTGCCCCGCCACGAACTCGACGGTGCCTGCAGTGTCGTAATCGACGGCTTTTGCCAGAGCCACCGCCTGCTCGCCCATCTTCTTGCGGGTCGCTTCGTCCAGGAGCGGCGACGGCGCTTCCTCGACGACCTTTTGGTTGCGGCGCTGGATCGAGCATTCGCGCTCGCCGAGATAAATGACGTTGCCGTGCTTGTCGCCAAGCACCTGAATTTCGATATGGCGCGGATTGACGATGAACTTTTCGATGAAGACGCGGTCGTCGCCGAAGGAAGACTTCGCTTCCGACTTCGCGCGCTCGAACCCCTCCGCCACTTCATCCTTCGAATTGGCGATGCGCATGCCCTTGCCGCCGCCACCGGCGGATGCCTTGATCATCACCGGATAGCCGATCTCGTCGGCGATCTTGGTGGCGTGTTTGGCATCCTCGATCACGCCGAGGAAGCCGGGGACGGTCGAAACCTTGGCTGCCGCAGCCGCCTTTTTAGACTCGATCTTGTCTCCCATTGCCTCGATGGCGCGCACGTTCGGCCCGATGAAGGTGATGTTGGCTTTCTTCAGCGCTTCGGCGAAAGCCGCGCGTTCTGAGAGAAAGCCATAACCGGGATGCACCGCTTCCGCGCCGGTCTCTTTGCAGGCGTCGATGATCTTTTCGATCACAAGATAGGATTGCGCGGCCGGCGGCGGGCCGATGTAAACCGCCTCGTCAGCCATCTCGACGTGCAGCGCGTCCTTGTCGGCAACGGAATAGACAGCGACAGTGGCGATGCCCATACGCTTGGCGGTCTTGATGACCCGGCAGGCAATCTCGCCGCGGTTGGCGATCAATATTTTCTTGAACATACCCGGCCCGTATTGACGCGATACCTGCTGATTTGCGGCGCAATATATCCTTTGTCAATTGGCGGGCGGACTCGCTGCCCCCAATCCATCGCTAAAAACGATCATCGCGGTGGCCGCGGCCGCGCCGGCGGCGATGGGCGCAAGCAGGCTAAAAATCAGGGGCCAGCGGAATTCGCGGGGACCGACGCTCCAGGCGAGCCCGAACTTCAACAACGTATTCGACAAGGCTGCGAGCCACAGCCCGGCAGCGGCGGTCATGGGCGAAATGCGATCCCGGCCGAGCTCGGCCATCGAGAAAGTCGCGGGATCGACGCTGACTGCACCGCCAATGAAGGCGGCCGCGAGCGCGCCGGCATTGCCGAGCCAAACCGACAGGGCTTCGGTCAGGAAAATCGCCGCGCCCAGAAATGCGGCAAGCAAAAGCGTCGCCTGCAACGAAAACGGGTTCTTGATACTGATTTCCACGGGCTTCGATTTCTTCCCGTTTCCACGGATCATCAGTGCCGCAATCGCAAGCGCGGAAAGCACGGCGACAACCAGCGGCACGGCCGCAAGTTTCGCCACGGCAAAGTTCAACACGGCGATCACGCCGAGCATGCGCGCGAGCGAGGACGCGGTTGCGAGCGCCACTCCTGCCCCCAGCAGATTGCAGCCGCTTTTATTGCTTTGCGCATGACGCGCGGCATCGACCGTAACGGAAGTCGAGGACACAAGCCCGCCGATCGCCGCCGAAAGCAGCATGCCGCGTTTGGAGCCGAACATCTTCACGGCGACGTAGCCGAGGAACGACACGGCAGCGAGCACGACTGCAAGCAGCCAGACTTGCCGCGGATTGACCCCGCCGAAGGGTCCGAAGCTGCGGTCGGGAATGAACGGCAGCGCCAGAAACGTCATCGCAAGCAGAATGATCGCCGCGCGAAGCTCATTCCACGTGATGCGCGACAGGAGACCGTGCAACTGCTCTCGGATGGCAAGGATGACCATGACCGCGACACCGGCAGCAGCGGCGATGTTCTGGTCGCCGAGCACGGCATAAACACCGAGCGCAAACGTCACCATGGCGGCGGCAACGGTCGTGAAGCCGAAGTTCTTGGATTCGTCGTTCTCGCGCATGCGGAATGCAGCGAAGGCAGCAGAAAGAATGAGGAACGAGGACGCGAGCAGAATGCCCGCGCCGGTCGGTTCTTTCAGCGAGCGCGCGATCATGCCGATCACGCCACCCAGAATTCCGATCAACGTGAAAGTGCGGATTCCCGCGGTCCGCATGCCGCCTTCGGAATCGCGCTCGCGCCAGCCCCGCTCGATGCCGACGAGCAGCCCGACCAGCGTCGCAACCGCGAGCCGCCGAACGAGATCCAACTCCTGAAAAAAATCGAAATCCAACTATGCTCTCGATCGCGCAGCCCAGTGGACTTAACCACGTATAATCGCTGCGGTTCCCCGCCGTTTAAACACAAGCGAATGATTTTTGAGCCTTCAGGCTGCGCGGCGCTCGAATCCCACATGGAGCGAGCGTGCTTGCTCGGCAAGAGTCAGCAAGAGGCGCTCTGCAGCGGTCGGCCGGCCATCGCGCATGATCCGGGTATAAAGCCAGGCACGCGCTTCGGTACTAATACCGTGGCCCGCATCTCGCCGCGGATCGCGGGCAAGCGCTTTCGAGCGAGGCTGCTTTTCCCGCCCGCATTCGCCAAGCACGTGGTTCGTGATCGCACGGAAGAAAAGCGCATCGAAGCTCGCGTGGCTCTTCTTCGCGGCAACCGCGTCGTGCAGATCGAACAGTGCCTCCGCCTCAACCAGCGAGACCGGCGCATCGGCCCTGCCTGCCGCGCTTTTGAGGATCCTGTTGAGCAACGTAACATCGCGGGCGGCGAGCGCGACCGCAAACTGCGCATGCGAAGCGGCTGCGGGCATCCAGAGCGCCCGGATTGCGAATGCTGCAAACGAAGCCGGCATGGCCCCGGTCTGTCCCGCGATCAAACGCAGCGCCTCGGTCCCGCTTCGGGTCATCCCGCAGCAACCCGATGGCGCAAGCACCTGCATCAGCCAGGCAGCTTTTGCTTCATCCAGGATTCCGGCGGGAGCAGCCCGGTATAAAACGTGGTCCGCAATCGCGTGAGCCGCGAAAGCGCACCATTCAGCGGTCGGGTCTGAAAAGTCGCGATCGAAGGCGATCAGCGCTTCCGCATCTTCGCGGCGATGGACGCCATCGCGATATACCTCGCGGAGCAAGGAAACTACATCCGACGCCGCGATCCGCGTCGCGCCCTGCCGATACTCACGCATCACTACCCCGAACGCTACCGACTACGGGGCAAAGTCTGGGCTTTTATGGTTTCCAACCGCTTAACGAAAACCGGTTCGCCCGCATAAAAAGTGCAAATTCGCAATCGGACATTGCATCGCTTTTGCGGGGCAGCATTCCTCCCATATCCGTGCGAACAAGGGTTGAGCGAGGAGATGGCGAGATGGCCAGAAGCGCCGGACTGCACCACATCACCGGGATCACCGGCGACGCAAAGAAGAATTTCAGCTTCTATACGAAGACGCTCGGGCTCCGCTTTGTGAAGCGCACGGTCAACTTTGACGATCCCAGCGCCTGGCACCTCTATTACGGCAACGATACCGGCGCGCCCGGCTCTGCGCTCACCTTCTTCCTTTGGCAGAACATGCCACGCGGACGGCAAGGCATGGGCGAAGCGGTCGAGGTGGGATACGCAGTGCCGAAAGGATCGCTCGCCTTCTGGAAAAAGCGTCTTGAAGCCGAGGGCATCACCGCGCGCGAAAGCGAACGCTTTGGCGATACACTGCTTTCACTCGAAGACGGCGAAGGCATGAAAATCGAGATCGTGGAAACGGAAACGGCTGCGGCAGCACCGGCATGGGCCGATGGCCTCGTCCCGCTCGAACATGCGGTGCGCGGCTTCTCGGGGATCACGCTGCGTCCTCGCGGCGGCGCGCGTACGGCCGAGGTGCTTACCACCGGCTTCGGTTATGCCGATGGTGGCAATGATGGCGAGCGTCAGCGCTTCCTCGGCGATGCCGACATCGGCGCGCATATCGACATCGTGATCGACAAGGATCAGCCGCGCGGACAGCAAGGCGCCGGCACGCTGCATCACGTCGCCTTTCGCGCGAAAGACGACGCGGAGGAACTCGAGCTCGCCAATCGCATCCGGCAGACGCTCGGGCTCAATACTACCGAGCAGATCGACCGCATGTATTTCCACTCGATCTACTTCCGCGAGCCCGGCGGCATTCTGTTCGAGATTGCGACCGACAAGCCCGGCTTCAGCTTTGACGAACCGAAAGAGTCGCTCGGCACCGCATTGAAGCTTCCGCCCTGGCACGAGCAGAACCGCGCCGCGATCGAGCAGGCCTTGCCGCCGCTGGAATAAGTCGTACTGCACTTTCGGTACGCCGCCCCGGCCCCGCCGCAGGCGGCGTTTTCCGCCGTCACGAGTAGCGGTCCGATTGACAACCCGTCTCGTCCATGATCGTTTATCTGATAAACGATATGACACGAAGCGGGGAAACGATGAGCAAGCGCGACGAAATTCTGGGCATGCGGGTCGATCAGGTCGGAAGTCTTCTGCGTCCGCAATCGCTGATCGAAACCTTTCTCGCCTTCGGAAACGGCCGCGTTTCCCGCGAAGAACTCGATGCCGCGATCAAGAAAGGCATCCGCGACGTCGTCGCGAAGCAGGAGAAGATCGGCTTTCCCATCGTCTCGGATGGCGAATACGAACGCCTCAACTGGCAGATGAGCTTTGCCAAGGTCGAAGGCTGGGATCTCGATACGTTTTCCTGGAAGGGTTTTCTTGCAAACCCATCGCTGCGTTACGAACACGAACACGGCAACCAGCTTGGCGCCGATGCGGTCGAGGTCTTCAAGACCCCTGCCACCGCGAAGCTGCGCCTGACGAGCAACTTTCCTCTGGAGGAATACGAGTATCTCGCTTCCGTTGCGAAAGCACCGGCAAAGGCGATGATCATGGGTCCGGACCGCGTTTCGCAGATGTGCGACCTCGCGGCCTCTGCCCCGCACTACGCAAGCGCCGACGATTTCCTTGCCGATGTCGTCCGCATCCAGAGCGAAATGGTGAAGGGGCTGGTCGATGCCGGATGCCCCTATGTTCAACTCGATGAGCCGAGCTACACCGGCTACGTCGATCGCGCGACGCTGGAGCGTATGAAAAGCCGCGGCGAAGACCCGTTGGCCAATCTCCACCGCGCGATCGCGGCCTCGAATGGCGTGATCGAAGCGCATCAGGGCAAGTCAGTGTTCGGCATGCACATCTGCCGCGGCAACCGCGCCAGCATGTGGCACCGCGAGGGCGCTTACGACGGTATTGCCGAAGAACTCTTCTCCTCGCTGAAATTCGACCGCCTGCTCCTGGAATACGACACCGAGCGTTCGGGCGGTTTCGAGCCGCTTCGCTTCGTGCCGAAAGGACCGACCGTCGTGCTGGGACTTGTCACCACCAAGACCGGCGAAGTCGAAAGCGTCGACATGCTGACCAGGCGCATCGAAGACGCCGCGCGCTTCATCGACATCGATCAACTGGCGATCAGCCCGCAATGCGGCTTCGCCTCCGGGATCAGCGGAAACGACTTAACCGAAGACCAGCAGTGGCGTAAGATGGAAGCGCTGCTCGAAACGGCGAGAAAAGTCTGGAGCTGATCCGCTGCGCTCGGAACTGAACGGCGTAACAGGCCACCTGCTGCGCAAAAGCCATCTGGTGGCGCAGAAGTGTTTTGCCGATGCATTTGCGGGCACGGACATCTCGCCGATTCAATATGCGCTGCTGAGCACCATCGGCAGCAATCCGGGCGTGAACCACCGCGATATGGCCGCGGCGGTCGCAACCGCCGCCTCGGTCGCTACCACCGCGCTCAAGCCGCTACTCGAGCAGGAAATGGTTTTGACCGAGCGCGACGCGGAAGACTCCCGCTCCATCACCTACCGCTTGTCAAAACCCGGCACCGCATTGCTCAACCAGTTGCGCAAACGGCTGACGAAGACGTCCGAGGCGCTGGAAAAGCCATTGACGGCACAGGAGGCCGAGCAATTGCGTAAGCTCCTTACCAAGTTGATCGAGGGTGCTCCCACCTGAAACCGGATGGATTGGTTTTTCGGTATTAAATGGCCTAGCCTTCCCTCTTCGCGCACTTGCTGCCCGTCTCTTGCGGAGGGTTTCCTTCATGCGCCGGATGTCATTGGTTCTTCTGCTTCTGGCTGCCTTGCCGGCCAGCGTTTCGCACGCCGCTTCGGGAGTCGAATGTTTCAAGGCGCAGTGCGAAGTCAAAGGCAGAACTTGCGTCGAAGCGGCCTATGCCGCTGCCGATAGCTGCACGAAAGCGGCCCGCCAAAAATCCGATGCCGCCCCGGCCGCTGAAAAATTCAACTGCCTCCGAAGCAGCCTTTCGCCTTGCGCGCAAATCCGCAACAAGGAACAGGCCGCCTGTCTCGCCAGCGTGCAGACCTGCTACAAAACCTGCGAGCCTTTTACGGGCAAGAACGTCAACTACTGGTGCGTGGCGGATAAGCGCAACAGCGCGACGGCTGCGTTCTGCTCTGCAACCGCAGGGACTGCTTCGCCGTTCGAACAGTGCGCCAAAGCATTCGACAAGACCGACGAACTGACCGGCGGCATGACCTGCGATTCACTTCAATAGGCTACGAACGAAGCATCTCGATCTTCGCCACCGTGCATCAAGGCACGATCGTCGTGAACAGATACACCGCGAAGATCACGAGATGCACCACGCCCTGCAAAACGGTCGTGCGACCCGTTCCGAGCGAAAGCGTTGCCACGAGCAAGGTAAGCGCCAGCAACACCATGCCTTTGTTGTCGAGCCCGAGCGCGATGGTCATGCCGCTCCCCAGCGCGACCATCACAACCACCGGGATCGTCAGCCCGATCGTGGCGAGCGCCGAACCAAGCGCCAAATTCATGCTCGTCTGCAGACGATTCAGCCTCGCGGCTTTCAACGCGGCGAGACTTTCGGGCAGCAACACGATTGCCGCGATGATGATGCCGACGACCGCCTTCGGCGCGCCTGCCGCATCGACGGTGACTTCGATGACGGGAGAAAGTGCTTTTGCCAGCAGCACGACCGCGCCAAGACAGACGAGCAGCAATAGCCCGCTGATCATCGCGGTCGTGTTGGTCGGCGGCTCGGCGTGCGCGTCATCGTCGCCCGCCGCTTCCCCCTCCGGCAGGAAATAGTCGCGGTGCCGGACTGTCTGTACCAGAACGAAGCCGCCATAAAGCACGAGCAGCGTGATCGCGATCAGAATGAGCTGGCTCGCGGAATAAGACTGTCCCGCAGCGCTCGTCGTTGCGTTTGGCAGGATCAGCGTAAGCACGGCCATCGTGGCGAGGGCCGCAAGCGCGGCGTTGACGCCATAGTGCCCGAAGGTCTGCTCTCCGTGACGCGAACTGCCCATGAGCAATACGAGGCCTACCATTCCGTTCAGAATGATCATGATGGCCGCAAAGATGGTATCGCGCGCAAGCGTGGCAGCCTGATCGCCCGCCGCGATCATCAGCGACACGATGAGCGAGGCTTCGATGACCGTTACGGCAAGCGCAAGCACGAGCGTGCCGAACGGCTCCCCGACCCGGTGCGCGACCACCTCGGCGTGATGCACGGCCGCAAGCACGGAGCCGACCAGTGCTACGGCGAGCAAGATCAGAAATAGCGGATGCACGATCACAAGGGAGGCAGCGAGCAGCAGCCAGCCGATAATCGGAGCAATCCAGCTCGCAACGGGTAGATGGTCTTTCAGCATTTCGGCTTTCGTGCGCGCGGGAAACGGCGCTTCTCTCTTGTCAGCATCCTCACTGTTCTAGTGGGTTGCGCACCGGACGCAACCACCCTGCTACCGGTGGAACTCGGCGCCGCACGTCAGTTCGCGGCGCCGGAGTAGCTTCCGGATGCTCAAGCCGCGTTCTTCATCTTCGCAAACGCAACGGCATCGGCCCCCGCGGGAAAGTGCAGTTGTCCTGTCGTGTCTGTCGCGGCCCGAAAGACCGCTTCGGCGACATCCCGCTCTTTCGTGACCATCGAGGGTTTGGCGAAAGCCGCGAGGATTGGATCCGCAAAGGGCTTATAGGCCGGCGGAATTACATCCTCGAGACGGATGCTCGTGTTCTGGCTGAAGCGCGTCGTCGGGGCGTAACCGGGTTCGACGAGTTTTACCCGCACGTTGAACGCCTGCAATTCCAGCGCGAGCGAGCCGGTGAAGCCTTCGATCGCCGCCTTGCTGCCGGTATAGACCGAGGCGAGCGGCATCGGCGCGAGCGTCACGCTCGACGTCACATTGACGATCACGCCGCTTCTGCGCGCCCGCATCTGCGGGATCACGGCCTTCGTCATCGCGATCGTCCCGAGCGTATTGGTTTCGAATATCTCGCGCGTCTTCTCCATCGGCGTTGCTTCGAGCGCGCCGACAAGTCCGATGCCGGCATTGTTGACCAGCGCATCAATTGGCCCGCTCGCGTCGATGAGCGCAGCAATGCTCTCCCCCTTCGTGATGTCGAGCGGCAGCAAGCGCAGGCGCTCCGACAGCGGCAGCACGCCATTCTTCGGGGAACGCATGGTGGCGATCACGTTCCAACCCTGCGCGTGAAAATGGCGGGCAGTTTCAAGACCGTATCCAGACGAGCAGCCAGTGATGAGGACGGTTTTCATGAGCAAATCTCCAGGTTTGAGTTGCCCGTTGATACCGGCCGCAGATCGGACTATCTACGATGATAAATCCATAATTCGTTCGAGATAGTCCAGATATGGTCGACCCGCTCTCGGAAGTCATCGCGCTGCTGCGTCCGCGCGCCGTTTTCACAAAAGGCATCAGTGGCGCAGGGTCATGGGCCGTGCGCTACGGCGATTTCGGACACCCTGGGTTCTGCTCGGTCATCGAAGGCACTTGCAGGATTGCGGTGACTGGCGAAGAGCCGATAGCGCTGGAAGCGGGAGACTTCGTGCTGTTACCGCGCACGCCGGGCTTCACCATGTCGAGCCCAAAACCCGGCCGCATCGTAAACATCGATCCTCACGAGGCGATGCATGTGCGCGGCGAAATTCGCCATGGCACGCAGGATGGCTCGCCGGATACGCGGCTGCTTGGGGGATATTTCGAGTTCGCTTCCCCCGACGCCGCCCTGCTCCTCACTTTGCTTCCGGGGCAAATCCATATCCGCGAGGCGAAGCGGCTTTCGCTGCTGGTGCGTCTCGTCGCCGACGAAGCCAACACGCAACTGCCGGGACGAGAGTTGATGCTTGCACGTCTGGTCGAGGTCCTGCTGATCGAATCCCTGCGTTCGTCGCAAAACCTCGCTGCACCACCGGGACTGTTACGCGGCCTTGGCGATGCACGTCTCGCCGAAGCGATCCGCGAAATGCACCGCGATCCCGCGCATCCATGGAGCGTCGAAGAGCTTGCGAAGAAGGCTGGCCTCTCCCGTTCCGGTTTCTTCGACCGCTTCCTGCGCCAGGTAGGTTTGCCGCCGATGGAGTATCTGCTGGGATGGCGCATGGCGTTGGCCAAAGACCTCCTCCGCGAAAACAAAATCCCGCTGGCCGAAATTGCCGAACGCGCCGGCTATCGCTCCGCCAGCACTTTCAGCACCGCGTTCAGCAGATTTGTGGGCGAGCCGCCGGGCCGCTTCGCGCGTATGGCGCAGAGGGAATAAACACACATTGATTTTGTTTAATAGCATTATATCTAGCAAATGACTGTATATCGCCCTATATCACCGGAACCCTTCCCGCGCGGTCGCTTTAACGCCTCGAAGGCTGGATTTAGGACAGCATCACAAGGAGAAAGCCATGGCCGTTACCATTGGCGACAAAGCGCCGGACTTCGAGGCGCAGACCACCGAAGGCAAAATCAGGTTCCACGACTGGGTCGGCGATAGCTGGGCGGTCCTGTTCTCGCATCCGAAGGACTTCACCCCGGTCTGCACGACCGAGCTCGGCCGCATGGCGAAGCTCAAGCCCGAATTTGACAAACGCAACACCAAGATCATCGGCCTTTCGGTCGATCCGGTCGACCGGCACGCCGACTGGGCCAAGGACATTGAAGAGACACAAGGTGCCAAGCCGAACTTTCCGATGATCGGCGACACCGATCTTTCGATCTCGAAAGCCTGGGGCATGTTGCCGGGCGACGCGGGCAACACGTCGGAGGGCCGTACTGCCGCGACCAACCAGACCGTGCGCAATGTTTACATCGTCGGCCCGGACAAGCAGATCAAGCTGATGATCGCCTATCCGATGACAACCGGCCGCAATTTCGATGAAGTGCTGCGTGTACTGGACTCGCTCCAACTCACCGCGAAGCACAAGGTTGCAACACCGGTGGACTGGAAGGATGGCGACGACGTCATCATCGCAGGCTCGGTCACCGACGAGGATGCGAAGAAGACGTATCCGCAGGGCTGGAAATCGCCGAAGCCCTATATTCGCATCGTGCCCCAGCCGAAGTAACGAACAAGAAGCGCGATCGAGAGCAGCGCTCCTTTTCTTTCTGTGGGAAAACGAAAGCTGTCGTCCCCGCGCAGGCGGGGACCCATAACCACCCGCCTCTCGACTCTTATATGCCGGTGGCTATGGATTCCCGCTTTCGCGGGAATGACGATTATTTGCGAGCAAAACAAAAAAGGGCGCGGCTTCTGCCGCGCCCTCTCTCGTATCAGCGATCCCTAGGAAGGATTACGCTGCTTCTTTATCCTTCTGCGCCTTGTTGTCGTTGTAATAGTAGTTCGCGTTCTTGCCGAGCACGAGACGGCGCAGCATGCGGCGCATGCCTTCGCTCTTGCGCAGCGGCGACACGGTCGCCTGCACCGTGCGCATCATCGCGAGCTTCAGGGCATCGAGCGCGGGATGCGCGTCCGGTGCCGCCTGCGGCAAGCCCATGCCGCGCAGGAACGAATTGAAGACGTAAAGATCGTTGCGCCGGCGCACGGCCTTGGTCTTCCAGGTGATGGCCAGCGAAATCGAGTGGCTGTCGGCAGTCCGCACCCAATGCGGCCACTGATAGGGCACGAACACGCCGTCACCGGGGAACAACTGGTGTTGCACGCCTTTCGCGTCGAACTTCGGATCGTACTTGATATTGCGGTGCTTGGTCGCCGAGGATTCCAGTTCTTCGACGCTCGCGATCGAATGGTCGCGATTGTCATAAACGCTGAAGAACTTCTCGCCATGAATCTGCACGAAGAAGTTGTCTTCGGCATCGGTGTGAAACGGGGTCGTGGAATTCGGCGACGACACGAACAGGAAGCCCTGAATGTCCTCGAAGCCCGCTTCGTCGAGCGAGGCATGACCGCGCGCCTTGGCGACCGACAACAGCGCCTGCTCCAGAATGTTGCGATAAGCCGGATGCGCATCGACCCGCTTCAGCACCATCCATGCGCCCGCCGTTTCGATGCTCTTGACGACGTCTTCCGGTGAGAGATCGACCGCCTGCACCTTCTTCGGATCCTGACCGATCTCGGCTTTGCCGGAAGAATATTCGATCTGGTCGCGCGGCAATTCGCGAACGAGCTTCACGATCTCGGGCAGCGTCAGCAGCGGATTGCCGACGAGTTCATGCTTGATGCGAAACGGCAGCTCGGGAAACTGTTCGAAGGCTTTCGGATCAGTTGGCTGGACGAGGCTCATGACGACTTCTCCTTGAAGGCGCGATAGCGATTTACGATCCGGCGCGCGCCTTCGCGCAAGGTGCGCCGCGCGGAAATCAGGGAAGCGAACAGCGGCGCGGAATATCCGGCACGCAGGGGAACAAGCGTCTCGGCAATATCGAGCCTGCCCTTCCAGATATGGTCGATCATCGGATGATCGGCGGTCGCGGTTGAATCGACCGAGCGAACGGCTTCGTCCGCGCAAAGGTAGCGCGTAACGTCGAGCGTAAGCTGCACGCCCGGCGAACACTTCGAGAGCTTTTCGTCATGCGCGATCTTGAAGAAATAGGCGCGCTCTGCGTGGCGCACGATCAGTCCGGTAGCGATTACATCGGCACCCCGCGTCAGCGTCGCGACTTCGACCCGGCCTTGTGGCGCGAGCTTCCGCACGGCTTCTTTGACGAAACGCGTGAGCCCGTCCTGCGAGCCGAGCGCGGTTCCGCGCTTGCCCTTCCAGCCCGCGGCTTCCAGCTTGAGAAATTGTTCGAGCGCGGCTTCGGTCTGCTGCGGCGAAACGGAAACGGAAAAGCGCACCTCGCCGTCATCTGCGAGACGATTGCGCTGCCGGCGCAACTCCTTGAGCTTCTTTGAACCGAGTGCTTCCTGCAGCAGACTATCCGCGTCCGCAGTGGCGTCGAGCAGCGCACGCGATTCCCCGTGCAACACGCGCGGCGCGCGATGTTCGCGGGCAAGCGCGGTGCGTATCGCAGCCGCTGCTGGCCCATCATTCGGAAGTGCCGAGAGGATGAGCGCGTGTGCACCCGCGGCTTTCGCTGCCGCAAGGAGCCCCGCCGCCGCTTCCACCGCATGATCCTTATCGAGCAGCGGCGTCGCGAGCGGCACATAGCCGTGCCAGGTGACGAGCGCCGGCAGCGGCAGCTTCAGCGCGCGCCAGGTGGACGTGACTGGCAAAAAGCCGATCAACCGTTTCTTCGCCGGACTATCCCACGCAAGGAGGGCATGAATGTCTTCGTCGCCGGGAACGTGACGGGTGACGGCAAGCGCCCACTCGGGGGAATAAAACGCATTGGGCTCGATGGCGCGCGCATGAAGCGCCGACCATTCCCGGACCGGAACCGCAGTAAGACTGACATATTCATTTGCGCGCGAGGCTGCCGCGGCATTGAAGCCGGTTTCCGCTCGCGCCAAATCGAAATGTGTATCAACCAAGGACAGCTTCCTGCATGTTCTCCGGAATGCTGCAAATGGACGGCCAGTCCTTCCGTTCCGGAAAGAGCCGTCGGTTCGCCTGCCGCATCCCGCTTTTTCTTTTTCTTGAAGCGGACGCTAGCCAAGCGCGCTTAAGGAAGGGTTCGAGAACAGCGCGGAAAGGATTAATCCGGAACAACAACGGTGGGTGTACAGCCTGCCGTAGTGAATGCGCGCAGAACCGTTTTGCTAAAATTTTATCGATCTGCCGGAACACGAGACAGGAAGAACAGCGCTACTGCCCGTAGCGCTCCGTGCGGATCAGCTCCGTCTCAACGCCGGCCGCAATCATCGCTTCACTCGCGGCACTCACGAACGGATTTGATCCGCAGATATACGCGCGACGAAGTGGCGAGGGTATTTGTTGCAATACTTCGCCGAGCATCGGCGCATCGATCCGGCGCGCATAGTCTCCGGGACGGCGGGCAGGTTCTCGCGTAAGCGTCAGCACGAGCTTGAAAGCACCCTCTTCCCGATCGAGCGCAAGCAATTCATCGCGGAAGATTACGTCCTGCCAGGAGCGCGCGGACAGGAGGAGCAGCATCGGCTCGCGAGAACCTTGCCGCGTGTGATGACGGATCATCGACATCAGCGGAGCGACACCGGAGCCTGCGCCCGCAAGCAGCACCGGACCGCCATCCACGGCCTCCCAGACGAAGTGACCGCCGATGGGTCCGCGCATTTCGATCTCGTCGCCGACCTGCGCCACTTCGTGAAAGAACGGCGACACTTCGCCGGTCGCAAGTTTCTCGATCGCAAGCTCGATGTTGTCGCGATCTTCCGGCGCGGATGCGATCGAATACGGCCGCTGCGCGCGATAGCCGCTCGGCGCAGTCAGCCGGATTTCGACATGCTGACCGGCCCGAAAGGAAAACGGGACCGACGGCCTGAAGAAAAAACTGGTCGCCGTCGGCGTCTGCTTTTCGATTCTGCTGATCGTGACTTTTTGCCAGCGCACCGCGGGCGGAACAGGCGGCTTGATCGCTTCAGTCACCGGAATAGCGCTGCTCCCGCCACGGGTCGCCGTACATATGATAGCCGCGCTCCTCCCAGAACCCGGCCGTATCGCGGTCGGTGAACTGCAACGTGTGAATCCACTTCGCGGACTTCCAGAAATAAAGATGCGGCACGAGCAGACGCGCAGGACCGCCGTGGTCGGGCGTCAGCGGCTTGCCATCGTAGTGTGTTGCGATCATCCCCTTCCCACCGGTCAGGTCCGCAGTGGGAATGTTCGTCGAATAGTCGTCATAGCCATGAGCGAGCGTGAACGCGGTGGCCTCGTCGATCCCCGCTGCCGCGAGAATATCGTCGATCATCACCCCCTGCCACTGGGTGTCGAACTTCGACCAGGTCGTGACGCAGTGAATGTCGCGCTTGAGTTTCGATTGCGGAAGCTGGTTGAACTCCGGCCAGGTCCAGCGCGCAATCACCTGCGGCCCATGCTTGAGGGTGAACGCCCAATTCTCGCGCTTCACCTGCGGCGTCGGACCAGCGGACAGCACCGGAAAATCGGACGTGAGTGCCTGCCCCGGCGGCAGCCGGTCCGCCTCCGCCCGCTCACGGGGTTTGCCAGTAAATCCGCGTGTGACTGTCATCGAACTGTTCCAAGAAGAGCGGCGATTCTATCACTCCCGGTTCTGCGTACAAATCACGCTGGCGTAATTCCTCCCTCGGCTTTTGCATCGCTGCCATGAACCGCTACAATTGATTCAGCAAAGTATCCGGAGGAATGAGAATGGACGTTCGTGCCGCTGTCGCCGTCGAAAAGGGAAAACCGCTCGAGGTCACGACGGTTCAACTGGAGGGGCCGAAAGTCGGTGAGGTTCTGGTCGAGATCAAGGCGACCGGCATTTGCCATACCGACGAGTTCACCCTCTCCGGCGCGGATCCGGAGGGAATTTTCCCCGCCATTCTCGGGCATGAAGGTGCCGGCGTCGTGGTCGATGTCGGTCCCGGCGTCACCAGCGTCAGAAAGGGCGACCACGTCATTCCGCTCTACACGCCCGAATGCCGCCAGTGCCCGTCCTGCCTTTCGCGCAAGACCAATCTCTGCACTTCAATCCGCGCGACCCAGGGCCAGGGCCTGATGCCGGACGGCACTTCCCGCTTCTCGATCGGCGGCAAGAAGCTGTTCCACTACATGGGCACTTCGACCTTCGCGAACTACACGGTACTCCCCGAAATCGCGGTCGCGAAAATCCGCGAGGACGCGCCCTTCGACAAGGTCTGCTACATCGGCTGCGGGGTGACGACGGGCGTTGGCGCCGTTCTCAATACCGCGAAGGTGACCCCCGGCGCGAAAGCCATCGTGTTCGGCCTCGGCGGTATCGGCCTCAACGTCGTGCAGGGACTTCGGCTCGCCGGAGCGGACATGATCATCGGCGTCGATCTCAACCCCGAGCGCAAGGCCTGGGGCGAGAAATTCGGCATGACGCATTTCGTCAATGCTGCCGAAGCCGGCAAGGATCTCGTACCTCACCTCGTCAACATGACCAAGACGCCGGCCGACCAGATCGGCGGCGCGGATTACACCTTCGACTGCACCGGCAACGTGAACGTCATGCGTCAGGCGCTCGAAGCCTGCCACCGCGGCTGGGGCGAAAGCATCGTCATCGGCGTTGCCGCGGCAGGAGCCGAAATTTCCACGCGCCCGTTCCAGCTTGTCACCGGCCGCGTCTGGAAAGGCACCGCCTTCGGTGGCGCAAGGGGCCGCACCGACGTGCCGAAGATCGTCGACTGGTACATGGACGGAAAGATCCAGATCGACCCGATGATCACGCACACCATGCCGCTCGAAGACATCAACAAGGGTTTCGACCTGATGCATCAGGGCAAGTCGATCCGTGGCGTCGTCGTGTTTTAGGCGGGAGGCGTCTTGGAACAGACTTTCAAACACAACGAGAAGCATTTCGCGACGTATATCGGCATCGAAATCACGAAGTACTCGCCGGAACTCGTCGAAGCGAAGCTGTTGGCGCGCGAAGAACTATCGAACCGCGGCGGCTTCCTGCATGGCGGCGCAATCATGACGCTTGCCGACACGCTCGGCGGCGTCGGCACCACCGCCAATCTGCCGAAGGGCTACCGGACGCTGACGACCGAAAGCAAAACCAACTTTCTGTCGGCGATCCCCGTGGGTGAAACCGCGCGTGCCGAATGCACGCCGGTTCACCGCGGCAAGACGCTGATGGTGTGGCAGACGAAAATCTTCCGCGAGGACGGGAAGCTCGCGGCCCTCGTCACCCAATCGCAGTTGGTCATCGCACCGGCAGAGAAACCGCAGTCGTCCTGACGCGCTTCAGGCGCGGATTTTCTCGACCTGCGCGGCGAAGCTCCGCATACGCTCGCGGATATGCGATGTTTGCCCCGTAACGGATGCCGCCGACACATTGAGATCGGCTGCCGCGAGGTTGGCGCGTTCCGCGACCGCCTCGATCTTCCCGAGCGACGCCGCAACCTCGCCTACACCTTCGGCGACCGCCGAAACATTTCCGGCGATTTCGCGCGCCGAGGCGACCTGCTCCTCGACCGAATCCGCAATACGTGCAGAGAACCGGTCGAGTTCGGTAATGACGGACGAAATCTGCTCGATTGCCGACACGGACTTGCTGGTGGCCTGCTGCATCGCATCGATACGCGTGGCAATGTCCTGCGTTGCCTGCGCGGTTTGCGCGGCGAGCGCCTTCACTTCTTGCGCAACGACCGCAAAGCCGCGACCGGCATCTCCTGCCCGCGCCGCCTCGATCGTTGCATTGAGCGCGAGCAGATTGGTCTGCGCTGCAATCGCCGAGATCAGGCTCGTGACATTGCCGATTTCGGCGGCGACCTGCGCCATTTCATCGATAGCGCGGGTCGTCGAGATAGCGTGGCTGACCGCCTCGTTCGCAAGACGAGAGGATTCGGAGACGCTGTTGCCCACTTCGGCAATCGTATGCGCCAGCGATTCACCGGCATGCGCCACGGTTCGCACCTGAATCGAGGTTTCTTCGGTGATCGCTGCGACCTTCATCGACTGCGAACTCGCGCTTTCCGCGGTGACGCCCAAACCCCGCGCGCTGCCTTCGAGCGCTTCGGCGGCTTGATGCAGCGCGCCGATCGAGCCCGCAATTTCCTGCTCGAAGCTCGAAACCAGCTGCTGCAGTTCCTCGTTATGACGCTCCGTCAGCACGAGATCTTTCTCGCGGCCCGCTGCGATATCGCGCAATTCCGACGCCGAACGGCTCGCCTCAAGCGTCGCTTCATGCGCAGCCGTGAATGCCCGGTCCAGCATGATCGCAATGCCGATCAGCATCGCAGATTCGATAACGACGATCGCCGCATGAAAGATCACGCGCAGAAGATCACTGCCCCCCGGATAAAGTGCGCTTGGCAGAATATAGTTCAGCCCAAGATGCTGCACGGCGATCAGGGTTGCTGCGGTCAGGATGATACGCCAGTCGCAAAGGCCGGAAAGCATGGCAAGCAACGCAAAATAATAGAAATGCGCCTCCACCTGCCACGGATTGCCGGTGAGAAGGTACACGAACAGCGATGCATGCAGCACGAACGCGACGGCAATCGCCAGTGAAGTCGCCAGAATGGGGCGCCGCAGCGCAAAGAGTGCAGTCGGCAAAGCTGCAAATGTGACGGCAAGGATTAGAGGCACGGTTACGTCGTGCCGCACGAGATAACCGGTAATCGCCAGTGCCGGCACATGAAGCCACGCTACAAAAAGCAATGCGATGCAAACATTGATTTTGAAGGACTTGAGATTATTCATTTGCTGGATCAGCTCTTCTTCACCGAAAAAGGCTTTAGGCATGCCGCAAGTGCGGCGGGATCAGCGATCAGCCACGCACCAGCGGAGCGGACGCGCGCCTGGTAATCCGCCCTCGCAGGCTCCACTACCGCAATGAAGTCGAATGCACCGAAGCGGACGAACCTGCCGCCGGGCTCCACCGCGCGGACAAGCGCTTCGGACGCGTTGGTCCACGGCGCGAACACCACCGCAACGCCTTCACTATCGTTTTTTGGGGAGAGAACCATCGCCGCCAGAGCGACAACACTGAAGGCCGAAGCAGCGCCGACAAGGATTACGTCGAACCACCGGAGCCTGTCGGAAAACTGCACTGGAATACCGCCTTCAACTTGCGGTAAGCGAATAAGGTCTATTGGTTAACAAGTCGTGTTGACGACGTTGCTCTGTGCCACCGTTCAATCGGCGCGAGCGGACGTTTTCCAGTTCACGAGCAGCACGCCGGCCGCGCAAAGCGCCATCCCTGCAATCGCTGCGAGTCCCAGCCGCTCGTTGAAAAGCAGCCATGACATCACGGCGGTGACGGCTGGCGTGAGATAGAAGAGCGATGCCACCCGCGTCGCGGCCGAGCGCCGGATCATGATGTAAAGCAGCACGATCGCGGCGCCAGACAGAACGATCACGAGCCAGGCGATGGCAAAGATCAGTTCTCCTGCCCAGTTCACCACCCTCGTCTCCAGCGCAAAAGCGCCGGTCGAGGCAAAAACGCAGGCCGAGGCGTACTGGATCGGCATCGACGAAAGGAAATCGACCCCGCCGCCGAAACGCTTCTGATAGAGCGTCCCGACCGTGATGCCGAGGAGCGAACCGACAATCGCGCTCCAGCCCCAGAGCGTGGTGTTTCCGGTGACCTTGCCTTGCACCACCAGCCACAAGCCGATCAGCCCGAGCACGAGCCCGCCCCATTGCAGCGCGGAGACCCGCTCTCCGAGAAAGCGATTGGCAAGTGTGGAAGTCAGCACCGGCTGAAGCCCGACGACGAGCGCCGCAATGCCGGCCGGCATGCCCTCCCACATCGCGACAGCGACCCCGGTCAGGTACATGCCATGCACGAGAACGCCGCTGACGATGCTGTGCCCGATGGCCTTTCCTCTGGGCAACGGCGCGCGGAGCACCAGCGCAAGCAGCGTAATCGCGAGGGTCGCGAAGAAAAGGCGTACCGAAACGAAGGTAATCGGCTCGATGTGCGGCAGCGCGAATTTATTGCCGATGAAACCCGTGCTCCAGAACAGCACGAACAGAAACGGCGCGGCCTTGACGATTGCTTCGGACGAGCGGGAAAGTTTGCTGGACATGAACATTTACTTGCGGGGCGCGCGCCCTTTTGCCAGCGCCCCCGCGGAAGATCAACGGACTTAGGAAGCCGTTAACCCGGGCGGCGCAACATCCCCGCAGCTAAGCCAGATCGACGAGCCCCGCCATGGATGATCGCCGCCTGAAACCCAGGAACCGCACGTTCCTTCAGGGCCGCGTGTTCTATAACAATCGGCGCCAAAGCGCCGACTGCATCATCCGCGAACTGACGGAAGAAGGCGCCCGGCTTAGTTTTACCGATCCCGTCGGCCTGCCCCACGCATTCGAACTCAACATTCCGAACCGCGACCAGACCCTTCGCGTTGAAACCATCTGGAATCACGGCATCGAAGTCGGCGTGCGCTTCGACAAACCGGTCAGCCATTCCGAGCCGCACGAGCCGGCCGCCGAACAAAGCCTTGCCGAGCGGATCGAAAAGCTCGAGCGTGAAGTGGCGTCCCTGAAGCGGCGCATCCTCGACTACGAGCAGAAGAACGGTTGACGCGATCCGGCGCGCTTTCCCGCTCTCCAGCGCAACAACTTAAGCCTGTATAAGCCGTCCGTCACACGATAGGATGACGTACGCGCGGCCGCCGCTGATTTGCGCGAAATATGAAGGAGCCGGAATGATCGATCTCTACACCTGGACGACGCCGAACGGACGCAAGGTTTCCATCGCCCTCGAAGAAATGGGCCTTCCCTATTCAGTGCATCCGATCAACATCGGCAAGGACGAGCAATTCGCTCCCGACTTCCTGAAAATTTCGCCAAACAACCGCATTCCCGCGATCGTCGACCGCGACAGCAATTACTCCCTGTTCGAGTCCGGCGCGATCCTGATGTACCTCGCCGAAAAGACCGGCAAGCTGATGCCGAAGGACACCGCTTCGCGCTATCGCGTCATCGAATGGCTGATGTGGCAGATGGGCGGCGCAGGTCCGATGCTCGGCCAGGCGCATCACTTCCTGCAGTTCAATGCCGGCAAAGCGCCCTATGCGGAGGAGCGCTACCTGACCGAAGCCAAGCGCCTCTATAAAGTCCTGAATACCCGGCTGGAAGGCAATACCTTCGTCGCCGGCGACTACTCCATCGCCGACATCTCCATCTGGCCGTGGATCTCGCGCTACGAATGGCAGCGCATCAACCTCGACGACTATCCCAATGTGAAGCGTTGGTACCTCGAGATCGCCGCGCGTCCCGCCGTCATCAAGGGCTATGCGGTGCCGAAGGACATGGGCCCTATCCCACTTCCGCAATGATAACCCGTAGCATTTCCGCTTTATGGCGTGGCGAGGCGCCCCTCCCCACGATCTTTTGGGAATATGCTGTCGCTTGGGGCACGCTTCTCAATCTTCTTTTTAGCGGCGGCGCATTGATCGCCTTCATGAACCGCGCGCCCGACTGGCTCGGGCTCGCGTTGCACTTCGCACTGACGCCGCTGAATGCGTTCCTGGTTGTTTCTACTTGGCGCGCAGCGGCCCGAGAACAGTCTGCGCTCGCGACCTTCGCTCGTCCCGCGATCCTGTGCTGGTTCGCGCTGATGCTCTTCCTCTGACTCAACTCCGCTTCAGCGTGGCAAAGGCGAGAAAACCGAACAGGAGCGCCAACACGATCCAGAGGGCGCCCGCGCTAAGAAGATCGCCTCCCAGCATCAACCCGCGCTTCATATAGCGTGCGTAGAAAAGCCAGAGAAACAGCCCGGCAAAACACATGAGCACCGCGAAGCGTATCCACCTCGCGGCACCCATGACCCGAACCCACCATTTGTCATTCGTCGTCAAATGGTATCGGCCGCATGACGAGGTAAAGCCCGAGCGTACAGGCGAGCAGCATGCCGGCAAGAATTGGCGCCCAGATATCGCCGGTTGTGACGCGGACACCAATGAGCAACAGGCAAACCACCGCGCCGAGCGCAGGAACAAAGGCCGGGACCTCGAATTTTCCGTGCGGCTCGCCCTTCTTCCGCTGCAGCACGACCAATGCACCGTTGACGATGCAGAAAACCGTCAGCAGCAGAAGAACGGTCGCCGCTGCGAGATTGCCGATCGTGCCGTAGAGCGCGAGCGGCACCAGAATTGCGAACAAAAGCAGGATCGCGAGATGCGGCGTCTTGGTGCTTTTATGAACGCGCCCGAGAAAGCTCGGCAACAGCCCCTGCCGTGACATGCCGTAAACCAGCCGGGAGGCCGTCACGTAGTTCACGAGTGCGGTATTCGCGACGGCGAATATCGTGATGAACGTGAAGACGACCGCCGGAAAAGCGGGCGCTGCTTTGCCGACGACCGCGGTTAGCGGGCTCGGCGCTTTCGCAAGCTCGGCATAGGGCACGACCGACACCGCCGTAATCGCCACGGCAATATAGAGGATTGCCGCCATCACCATCGCGGCGATGAGGCCGATCGGCATCGTCGTTTCCGGATCGCGGCATTCCTCCGCGACGTTGATCGTGTCCTCGAAACCAAGGAAGGCGAAGAACGTCAGTACCGCGCCGTTCAGGATGATCAGGAAGAAAGCATCCGATCCGAGCCCCGTCGGCACCTCGAGCAGGTTCACGCTGCCCCAATAATTGATCCCGACCGCAATCACGATCAGGAGGCCGGCCGCCTCGATGATCGTGCACAGCACGTTCACCCACATCGACTCGCGAATGCCACGGAATGCGATGCCGGCCATCAACAGCAGGAACCCAACTGCGATAAGCTCCACAGGGATTGTCTGCCAGCCGAACAACTGCGCGATATTGGCTGCGAGCACGCGGGACTGTGTCGCGACCGACGTAAGTCCCGAACAGATCACGGTGATGCCGACGACAAAGCTCAGCAACGGAACGCGATATGCGCGCTGCGTAACATAGGCAGCTCCCGCCGCGCGCGGATAGCGTGAGATGATCGACGCATAGGAAAGCGCGGTCAGCAAAGCCACGACGAGCGACGCGATGAAGGCAAGCCAGACCGCGTTACCCGCGATCCCCGCCGCCTGCCCGATCAGACCGTAAATGCCGGCGCCGAGCATCGAACCAAGGCCGTAAAGCGCAAGCTGCGTCGGGCCGATGGAGCGATGAAGTTTCGGCTCGTCCTTGAAAACAGCGGCCGTGGTATCCGTCATGGGTCGCCCCCTTGAAAGCGTTGCACGAGCATCCGTCGCCGGATGCTAGCACGCCGGCAATCGGGCTTGTCGAGAGCGAAATGTTCGCAATGCGGCGCGCTAGTAGAAACGCCCTTTCGCCATCCAGGCCGCGAAGAACAAAATCAGCCCGAGGCCGACGAGTTCCCAGTGCAGGATGCTGCGCAGCTTCTTGATCCGCGCCGGATCGACCTGCGGAACGTGGCCTGCGCGCAAGATTTTGCGCCACTTGAGAAACTCGACCGTAGGCACGATCGAGAGCAGTCCCACGATGACGAAGAGCCCGAACTTCGTGAGAAAGGCATGGCTCGACCAATAATAGGCCGCGCCCTTCTCCAGAAAGAAAACGCGCACCAGCCCGACGATGAGCAATCCCCCGGCGAACGCACCATAGAGCGCATCCACCGTCAAAAGCCTCCGCGCATTTTCCAGCGTCAGCGTCTGGCGCAGAAGAACCATCTCGACGGACAGCGCAACAAAAAGCGCCACGAACAGGAGGTGATGCAGAAAGGCGAAAATGACAGTCATCTCGATAAACTCCGGCTTGCCAGCCTAACCCGGCATCCCTTTTTCAAAGCGGGGCCCGCGTGATGC
>DAORMJ010000031.1:0-4163 GCA_035440445.1 Xanthobacteraceae bacterium | reverse complement strand
CCCGCCGATGTCGGAGTGGAAGTAAGGCTTCCCGCTCGACGCCGATGGCAGATAATAAGAGCCGAAGCGCAGCGCCACCACCGCAAGCGCAAGCACCAGAATGGCCGCTGCCGTCAGCAGAATTTCCATCTCCGGCGCTTTATGCGTGGTCGCAACCACGACGTGGCGCGTCACCGCGGTGATGCCGACATAGATCAGGAAGCGCACCGGCATGCGGTTGGTCTTGAAGTAGATGCCGACCATGGCCCCGATCTCGAGATAGATGAACAGGAGCAGCAGATCGTCGATCGAGGCATGGCCTTTTGCCACCATGCTGAGGAAGGTCGCGATCGACGCCCACACGGTCGATGCGCCGATGGCGAACAGGCCGAGGAGATGAAAGCCTTCGACCAGAATGTTCCCGGCGTGATTGATGAAACCGCGCGCCCGCGATTCGAACCCGCCTGCCCGTTCTTCGGATGATCTGCTTTCCTGCATCGCCGATGGCCCCAAAGTTCCCCCTTCTTTCTACGCGATGATGCCTGCGCAAGTCACGTCTGCATGTGGCCCGCCGGATTTTCGCGCTGCGGCGAAGAAAAACTTGCCCTGCCCGCTCACGAATCTAGAATTGCCCATCAAATCAGATGGAGAAGAGATGACCCTTCGGAGCATGGGATCAGCCTGCGTTTTCGCCTTCACGCTCATCGCGAGCACGGCGCAAGCGAATGTCACCGCCAATTACGGCTGCCGGTTTTATGTCGACGGCAAGGTCTATGTAGAGTTTCGCATCGACGAGATCCGCCATACGCAATGGGCGGAACACGCGACCTTCACGCGCGGCAACGGCAAGCCCGTGCGCACCGATGTCGAGGTCGAGGAAAACCCCGCGCAGAAAGACGCGCTGAAATTCGTCCTGCCGAAGCAGAAAGCGGAGATCATCGTCGCCAATACGCTGGACTATGTGAACGCGGTCTATAACGGCCCGTCGCGCAAGGAGCTCGCCGGCGAATGCGAACAGGCCGATACGCGCAACGCGCTGAACCGCTGGTTCATCGAACGCGAGCGCGAAACACAGCGCAAGCGCTGACCGGCACGCGCGTCATCACTTCCGGTTACAGATTTTTTACGCGCCTGCTTTTGACGCCCGCGATGAACGGCAGTTCATTTTCGCCGCATGTGCGGCGCGTGCGTGAATGAAATCATGCAAGCAAATTCACAAGCAGTTCAGAATGAAAGGCGCAGCTTGCTTGTACCGGAACCAATCGGCCGCCTAGCCGTTGCGACAGACCGATAAGCGTCCCGGCCTATCGAGACGAACAATCCCCGAGACGACCAATCCCATTGTGGAGGAACAAGCCTATGCGCAACCTCATCGTATCTTCCGTCTTCGCTGCTGCGTTTCTGGTTGGCGGCGCCACCGCCTGGCAGGCCAATGCCGCTGCGTTCATGAAAGGCTCCGCGCCCGAAGTGACCTCGCAGACCGAGCAGGTCCGCTGTTATCGCAACGCACCGCGCGACGGCTGTGGCTGGGGCCGTTATCGCACCCGCCGCGGTTTCTGCCGCCCTTGCTAAGTCAAGCTACTGTCCGCGCGCTTGCGCGCATGGCATTCATGCCATTCGCGCTGGATCAGTAGGGATTGCCCTATTCGCGCAAACAGAAGAAGCCCGCCGGCAACGGCGGGCTTTTTGTTAGCACGGGTGCATGGACGCAAGTGTTCTCGCGTCCACGGCATTGACCTCATCCTGAGGAGCGCCGAAAGGCGCGTCTCGAAGGATGAGGATGCGGCCACATGGTTCGAGACGCATCGCTTCGCGATGCTCCTCACCATGAGTAGTAAAGTTCGTTGTGACCGGGGTTGACGAGTCACAGGTTCACGAAGCCCGTCACGCGCTTCGTAGAAGCTTAGCGAGACGGTATTAGAGGACGCATGGATGAGAGATCATAATGCGTTGCAGCAACGCGACGCAAAGGAACCTTTTCAATAAAAATAGAAGATGTACGATAACCTTATTCTAGGGGGACGAAAATGGCGGACACATCAGCCGAAACGGTATGGCTTCCTGTTATTGCTAAAGCGCTTTGCTTCATGTGCATGCATGCTCAAGGTGTGCAAAAAAAGACGGTTCTCGAAAAAGTTCAATTCTTAGAAAGCTTGGGTCTTTCACGGGCGCAAGCCGCCGAGGTAGCTGGAAGTACAGCAGCGTCGGTTGCCGAGCTAAAACGTCGCGCCAAGTCCAGCGGAGTTACTCGTGGCAAAAAGAAAAAGAAGAAGACGGCAAAGCGCAGATAGCGCTGTTGCCACTTCAATTTCGCTGAAGAAAAGATGGCTCGCATTCAGGGCCTTCAATTCATACGCGACATTCCTGACCAACAAGATCAAGCAATCACGCTGCTACGTGCGGGCTTCAGCAAACCCGAAGTCACGTCAATGTTGGGGGTCAGCGACAGCTATGTAGATGTTGCCCTGCATCGTCACCGCAACAAGCGATCAAGGTAAATATAAGAATGCTTATTTCCGAGCACTCAGTAAAAACGGTATTCTTTCTTGGAGCCGGGGCATCTCGGGGGGCGGTAGACCACATTGTTTACAAGCGCAAACTTATAAAGCCTCCTCTAAATGGCGATTTCTTTCAAGTAGCCCAAAAGTACGCGCAGGCGGAAGGCGCCAAATCGCAAAGTCAGAAGAGGCTGACACGCATCAAGCGGGTATTCCAACGTGACCTTCCTCTTAAGAAGATGCCGACAATGGAAGAGGCCTTTAGCCTTTTGTATGTCGCCAAAGATTTTCCGGAAATATACGCTCGAGGTAGCGGCGCCAAGCCCAAAGCCGGCGTTAGAAAAGAAATATCAGACTTCCTTCGACTCTTTTTTCCCATCCTCACGCTAGTTGACGAGGAAGACGGTAAGCAAACCGGATATGACCGGTTAGCGTCCATCCTAACGGACGACGATACGATCATCACGTTGAACTACGATACAATGGTTGACTCTGCGCTCTTTAGAAGAGGATGGGACCCCAAAAAGGGGTACGGAATAAAAGGTAACACCAATCGCAAAGTCACTTGGAACCAGAAAAATAAAAATGGAACCCCACCCCTCAACGTTAAACTCTTGAAGCTTCATGGATCGATGAATTGGTTTGTTCGAGGAAACACTAACAACCTCAAAAAGGTTTTCACAAGCAAGCCGACGAAAGTTACGCCACCACGCTACAATGAACTATCAGGCCACATTCGCCAGATCGCTCCTCCAATTTACGGAAAGCTTTTTGAACACGAACATTGGCAAAGTCTGTGGACTCAGGCCTTCAAAGCTCTATGCGAAGCCGAGGCAATTGTAGTTGTTGGAAGTTCACTGATTGACACTGACTTCCACCTTCGCGCCTTGTTCAGTCAAGTTGCCCGTCTTCGTAAGTCGAAAGGCAATAAGTATCGGCATGCAGCGTTCGTTGACAGAACAAAAATTCGAAGAAAATGGCAGGCAGTTCTCAAGGGCAGCTATAAGAACCAGATAGAGTATTCAGATTTTGACAAGTTCCTTCGACGAGGGCTGAGTGTCTAGCGATCTCCAAGTCTTAGATGAGAACATTTTCGTTTCTATTCTAGCGGCTTACCTGAACCTTTCGCGGCTTGCGTGTTCCGTTTCTTCTCATTCTCGTACATTCTAGTGTACATTACGTCTAACGGTGGCGCGATGAGAACGCCGACTAATAGGCCTACGGGATAAAGCCAAATTTCACGTAGGACCGAACCTTTTGACAGGTAGGCGAACAGCCCAATAACGCCAGCGCTAGTGATGACGGCTACTGCGGATGCTAAATTATTTGCGGTAAACGGCTGTTCTTCATTCGCGAACCAGCCCGCAAACAGACCAACGACAAGTCCCAAACTTGCCGATCCGAAAGCAACGACAAGGTCCATCATCACACCGGCAAATTGTCGTGCTTCTTGCGCGGCTGCTCGACCTGCTTGGTGCGGAGCATCGCGAGTGCGCGCGAGATGCGGCGGCGCGTTTCGTGCGGCTCAATCACCTCGTCCACATAGCCGCGCTCGGCCGCGACGAAGGGTGACAGAAAGCGCTGCTCGTATTCCTTGGTGCGCTCGGCGATCACCGCCGGGTCCTTGTCCGCGCGGAAGATGATCTCGACCGCGCCCTTGGCGCCCATCACCGCGATCTGCGCCGT
>DAORMJ010000030.1:21986-35538 GCA_035440445.1 Xanthobacteraceae bacterium | reverse complement strand
CCAGCAGCATCTGCGCGCCGAGAAAGCCGACGATTACCGCTCCCAGCAATACTGCCGGGAAACCGAGCGAGCGCAGCGAAGCGCTTTCTTTCTGCGCCTGCAATTGTCTCCTGTTTTCGTCGAGATAGTCCATCGGTCAGCGCCTCACGCCTTTGGTGGACTGATCGAACGTGGGGATATGGTTTTTTGGCGTTGGCGCCTGCCACGCGACTTCGGTCGCGCATTTGTCGTGTACGCCTTTGAATTGAGCCAGAATCTGCTTCAGTTCGTCGGGCGCAAACCAGCCGAAGTCTCCCGAATTCAGGCGGCCATTCTCGATGTGGTCGGCGAGTGCATAGACGATGCGGTCATCGCCGTTATTGCGCCAGAACTGATCGACTACTTTGCGTTCGCGCTCGCCATATTCTTCCGCGGTATTGTAGGTGCCGCGCTTGAAGGAGAAATACCGCGTGACGTAATCGACGATATAAGCGCGGTTGTGCTTCTCGCACACTGCCTGCTTGTTCAGCACGATGTAGCAGTTCAGTGCGGTAGCCATCATTTCTCCGCGCTGTGCCGTCAGCAGGCCAATCCTGTTTTCCGGAAGTCGCGCCCAACTTCTGTGTGTGCGCGACGTTTCACCAAAACAGGCTTCTCGGATTTCGGCTTTCCGCCATTCGCCGATGCGTCCGGAGTCGGAGCAGGCTGTGAGCAATATTCCTGCGGCAAGGATAATTGTGCTTCGAAAAATCAGCATTATGAATCCCACTCAGTATGAGCCGGATTCTACGGGCGCGGCTTTAAGGAACGTCTAAGCGGATTGGTCTTCTTTTCGTGGAGGAAATGCCTAAAATTTGCAGCGTGGTTCCTCCACTACTCCGTGAACTAGCGTTTCATACAACGATCGCCGGACTTCTGCGTCGTCTCGAAGATATGGGCGATTTCAGTGTGCTGGTTCAGACCGAAGTCGCGGCGTTGCAGCCGCCCGTCGCGCGCATGTTCCTTGATCATGGTCAGGATGCGTTCGCGCTGACGCAGCACCTCGCCGGTCTTCACCGGAATTGTCCAGTCGGGACGAGACTCGGCGTGCGTCCGGATCGCGTCGGTCGCCTGCAGATAGCGGTTCACACCTTCGATGGCGAGCGCGCGATTGTCCCTGTCGCACACGTTCAGCGGGTTATGCTCGAGCACGCAGATCAGGAATGGGCCGACAGTCGCCGCGTGGTTCACCGAGTTGGAGCGGCGGCGAATGATGTTTCGGATCAGGCGCGGATCGAGTTCGGCAGTGGTTTTGCGGCGGCGATAATATTCGATCGTATTCGCGCATGTGAGATACGCGGGCGCTTCTTCCATGCGTCCGACCCGTTGCGGGGACGCGATCGTGGCGAAGAGTTCGGTGCGATGAGCCTGCGGCTGGCGGTGCTGTCCTGAAAAATGCGCAAAGACCTCAAGAGAAACCGCACCCGTAAACCCGACTACGAGCGCGACGAGGATCACGCGGAGCCATCGCGGAAAGAACAATCCGGCCCAAGCACTGTTCAGATCGAAGTTCATCGCCGTTCGCCGCGCCAAGAGACGAGCGCGACCTTAGACGATGCGATGCAATTTTTGCTTAATTGCAGGCGCTGAAAATTCCTAAGCGCTTCTTCCCAGCTTCGCTAAAACTGTAACGAAGGTGACGCTACACCCCGCGCAGCATGATCCCGACCATCAGGACGGCCCAGGCGGCGGTCATGAAAGCGAAGCGGTGCAGGCCCACGAACGGGATCGGGAAGATCAGGCTCACCAGAGCCAGCACCGCGAGGATCACGGAAAGAACGAACATGATGGTCGTCGGTGCGGTCAGACGCATGGCAGGCTCCGAATAGGACAGGGATCCATTGCAGCAGGAATCGCGTTCAGTCTAGCTTCGCCGCGCTGTCCGCGCGACCCCGCCGCTTTGCCGTTTCAGGTGATCCCATGCTCCTTTCCCCCGTGATCTCGCCCATCATCCTTTTGTTCATCTCCAATATCTTCATGACCTTCGCCTGGTACGGGCACCTCAAATACAAGACCTCGCCTTTGATCATCGCGATCGTCGCGAGCTGGGGCATCGCCTTTATCGAATACTGCTTTGCCGTGCCTGCGAACCGGATCGGCCATCAGGTTTATTCGGCGGCGGAACTGAAAACCATGCAGGAGGTGATCACGCTTCTCGTATTCGCCGGGTTTTCGGTGCTCTATCTCGGCGAGAAGCTTTCCTGGAATCATCTCGTCGGCTTCGCGCTCATCGCGGGCGGCGCCTATTTCATCTTCCAGAAATGGTGAGCGGCGGCGCTATTTTGCCGGTGTCAGTCGCAGCACTTTTCCATTGCGCGCGTCGGTGATCAGCCAGATCGAGCCGTCGGGCGCCTGGCGCACGTCGCGGATGCGGTCGCCGTTTTTCTCGAGCATCTTTTCTTCGCGCACGAATTTTTCGCCGTCGAGCTCGATGCGATAGAGCGAAGTAAACACGAGCGACCCGGTGAAGAGATTGCCTTTCCAGCCGGGAAAGAGATCGCCGGTGTAGAACATCGCGCCGGACGGCCCGATCGAAGGCGTCCATTGATGCGCCGGCTGCTCCATCCCCTCCTTGTGCGTGCTCTCGTGGAGCTTCGCGCCGGAGTAGTCCACGCCATAGCCGATCACCGGCCAGCCGTAATTCTTGCCGGCTTCCGGAATGTTGATCTCGTCACCGCCGCGGGGGCCATGTTCGGTGAGCCATAGCTTGCCGGTCTGCGGATGGAGTGCCGCGCCCTGCACATTACGATGCCCGTAGGACCAGATTTCGGGACGTGCGTTCTTGTCTTTCACGAAAGGATTGTCGGCCGGGACTTTTCCCTCCGGCGTCACGCGAAGGATCTTGCCGATGTGGTTGGAAAGATCCTGCGAAGGCGTTTTGAGGTTGCGCTCTCCGGTCGTGATGAAGAGGTTGCCATCGCGCGCGAACACGAGCCGTGAGCCGAAATGAAATCCGCCGGGACGCGCAGGCTCTTGGCGGAAAATGACGCGCACGTCTTCGAGTGCGAACTTGCCGTCCTTCTCGACCAGTTTGCCGCGCGCAACCGAAGTGCTCGAACCCGCGGCGCCGCGCGGTTCAGCAAAGCTCAGGAAGATCAGATTGTCCTTGGCGAAATCCGGCGAGAGCGCGACATCGAGCAATCCGCCTTGGCCGACTGCGGCCACTTCGGGCACGCCGGCAATCGGATCGGATAGCTTGTTGTCCTTGCCGATCAGCCGCAGCCGCCCGGGCCGCTCGGTGACGAGCGCGCGTCCATCGGGAAGAAATGCCAGTCCCCAGGGATTTTGCAGCCCGGTCGCGATCGTCTCGACGCGGATGTCGGCCTTTTCGGTTTTGACGGGAGCTGGATCGTTCTGCGCCTGCGCGTGCGGCGTCGCGATGACGAAAGCGAGAAGAGAAGCGGCGATTTTTTTCATGCGGGAAGCCTAGGTGCTATCCCGCAACGTGCCAATGCGAAGTTGGTTCGAAAGTTCTAGCGCCGCAGGGTCGGGCGGCGATTGCTGCGCTTGGCCGGTGCGACATCGCGCAGCGCGAGGATGGTGAGTACGCCCATGACCAGGGCGATCACAACGACAATTGCGGTGGTGGTAAGCGTGCCCGAGGCCGATTCTTCCATCATGATGAGATCGTTGCGGGTCGAGGCCATCGCGCCGGACATGCCGGCCACGGCGAGGACCAGAACCGTGGAAACGATCAGCGCGACCGTCAGGCCGAGCTCGGCAAGCGCCGTGCCGAATGTGCGCCTGCGGTTCGCGGCGGCCACTCCGGTCTGGTCCTGATCGTTCATCATTCTATCGGTCATCTCACTCATTCACCGCTGGCATCCCGGACCGCAAGAACCGGCCGGATTCCTAACCGGATGCAACATAAATGCCGAGTCCGGCCTGCCCACGACAGGATTGTTATTCACCTGGGGTCCTGCCGCGGCGAAATCATGGCAAAGTCAGCCGAGGGAAAGCAAGTCCGTTAAGATTTTAGGGGTTCGGGTAACAAAACGTTAAATCACGCGGGCGGGGCGCTGCGCGGCGAAATCCCGAAAGTGACACTGGAAGGCGCTGCATCGAGCGAAATATGGGCGGCCTGCGAGGATATTCTTCCAAGCCAGTGCTGAATCGCGGGAAATGCGCCGAGATCGAACTCGCCTTCCTGCGCGACATGGGTGTGCGCATAGAGCGCGAGATCGGCAACGGTTTCCCGATTGCCCACAAAAAAATCATGCGTGGAAAGGTGCTGGTTCATCAGCGATAGTGCGGCATAGCCGCGCTCCATCCATTGGTCGATCTCGTGTTTGCGCAGTTCGCGGCCGCCCCGCACGAAATGCAGCCAGAAGCGTGCCTCCGCGATCGCCGGTTCATGGCTGTGCTGCTCGAAAAACATCCAGCGCAGCGTTTCGGCATAGTCGAAGGGGTCTTCGGGCAGCCAGGGCGTCCCCTGCGCGAGATAGACCAGAATTGCATTCGACTCGGTGAGGATGCGGCCGTCTTCGAGCTGCAGCGCGGGCAGGCGTCCATCCGGATTGATCGCAAGATATTCCGGCGTGCGGTTTTCGCCTTTGAAGCGGTCGATTTCGATCAAGTGATAAGGCGTAGCCATGCGCGCAAGCAGCATGCGCACCTTGTAGCTGTTGCCGGACGATTGCATCGAATAGAGCGTGAGCATGCCGGACCTCCGCCACCAAACCATCTCCAGGCGGCGAGCATAGCAAATCGGCGTGAAGGGGTCGTGTCGGCTTTTATTCCGGCAGCACTGCGGCGTTATCTCTTTTCTTCGGCACGACAATGGTGAAGCGCGTGCCGTTGCCGTGCGATTCGAATTCGAGCTTGCCGCTCAGCTGAAGAATGAGGCCGTTGACGAGCCGCATGCCGAGGCCGGTGTTCTTAGTGGGATCGAAGCCGTCCGGCAGTCCTGGGCCGTCATCCTGTACGGTCAGGCGCATGCCGTTGCTGTCTTGCGCGAAGGACACGTTTACCGTCAGCAGCCCGCCTTTTCGTTCGCCGTGCTTGAAGGCATTGGTGACGAGTTCGTTGACGATGAGGCCAAGCGGAATCACGGTATCGGCGTTCAGCGTCGCGCGGGTCGTTTCAAGGACGAGGCGCTTGTTGGTGTCGGGGCCGGCGCTGTCGGAAAGGTCCGCGGTCAAAGCGCGCAGATAGTCGCCGAAGTCGAGCGCGCGCAGCTCTCCGGTCTGATAGAGCCGCTGATGCACGTGCCCCACCGTGATGACGCGGCGGCTTGCTTCACTGAACTGCTGGCGGACAAAGGGATCGGTCGTGGAGCGGCCCTGCAATTGCAGCATGCTGGAGATCAGCGCGAGCGAGTTTCGCACGCGATGATCGACTTCGCGCAGCAGAAAATTCTTCTGCTGAATTTCAGCTTCCTTTTCCTGTAGCGCGGTGCGCAGTGCGATCTCGGTCACGTCCTGCGCTGCCGTGGTGCGTTCGGCATTGAAGAGGCGCTGGCTGAGCGCCTTGATCTTGCGGCCGTGGCGAAGAATCACTTCGCCGATGGCGAAGCCGAGCGACGTCGCGGTTTCGATATCGGCAAGCGTAAAGGGTTCGGAATTTCCGAAGCGTTGTTCGGTCCAGCGTTCGAACGACCGGCGGGGAAGCGCGCGCATGCCGTTTTCGTCCATCGCCTTTTCAGGGTTTCCGGCCCAGTTCACGGTCTCGGAAATGCCGGGGCGGAACCAGAGGATGTAGGTGCGCAACTCGTCGTTGAGCGGAACGATCAGGATCCCGCTCGCAATTTTGTAATGCGCGGCAAGGGCCGGGTCCCACTCGGCCGAGTAGGCAGTGGAAATCACGTCTTCCGTATCGGCAACATTCGGAAGTTTCAGGATCGCGAGAATGACTTCGTCGGGAGGCGTTTCTCCGGTCTTGTAGATTTTGCCGTTGCGGACGATCGCGGCACCGCTTGCTTGCAGAAGCGCAGGCAGTCCAACCGGGCCTGCCGAAAGCGCATCCACGAAATCGTCGCGCACGGCCATTTGTTCGAGTAGCGCGGAATAGATTCGCTGCTGCTCGGCGCGGTGGCTGCGCAAATTGCGGTCTTCGAGATCGTGCAGGCGCATCGAATAGCTCTGCACGATATTTGCGATATTCGCGGCCGCCGCGGGTGCGATGAAATTCGGCTGCCGGTGGTGACCGACCAGAAGCCCCCACAGCTTGCCGTGTTTCATGATCGAGGCCGACATGGCCCCGTTCACGTTGATGTTGCGCTGGTATTCGAGGTGAACCGGCGATTGCGCGCGCAGCCGCGCGCCGGAAAGGTCGGGCCTGATTTCCGGGCCGCCGGCGTCAATCCGCGCGGGCTTCGCGTCGCGGTCGGCCATGAAGCGCAGCAGATTGTCCGCATAGAGATCGCGTGCCTGTGCCGGAATATCGGAGGCAGGAAAGCGCAGGCCCAGAAACGGCTGATACGAACCCGGCAACATGTCTTCGGCCGTCGTCACACCGTTCCAGTCTTCGTCGAAGCGATAGATCAGCGTGCGCTCGTAACCGCCAATTTCGCGAACGGCTTTCAGCGCGATGGAATCGAGCGCTTCGATGCTGTTCGCATCGCGGATCGCAGATAGCGCGCGCTCGGCAGCGCGATCATAGCCGGTGTCGCCTTCGGGAAATCCGCCGACATTCTCGAGCTCGATATAGGTGATGCCGCCGCGGTGATGCACCCAGCAGGCGCTTAAGAGCTGAAGCGGCAGATGCCGGGCAAAGCAGGCGGGATTGATGGACGACAGCCGCCCTTCGTTGCGTTCCGCTTCGATTGCGTCGAGAAGCGCGCCTGGGAGAAAGTCCCGCGCCCTTTTACCGATCACGTCCGCCACATCCGCGCCAAGAAACGCGGCGATGTTCTGGCTCGCGAGTACGATGCTATCGCTTGCCCCGTCGAGACCGATCAGTGCACCGTGCGGCTGGATCGCGCCCGGCGTGCGAATGGGTTCGCGCTCGCAGATGTCGCGGTCGAAGGATTTGCCTTCGGCCTGCAATCTCACGATAGATTGGGCGTAATCAGTGCTGAAATCTGTAGGTTCGGACAAATGACCTTCTCAGTGCCTGGTATTGCTACCGGCTCAGGTGCCGAACCCTCCCTGGAGACAGATGGGCACTCAATTATGGCAAAGCTTCGACTGGAGACTTCCGGCGCTCATGCTTCCATCGAGCGATCGCCGGCAATGCGCGCGATCTTCTCTGAAGGCTTTTTACTTGAAGACTACGGTACCCTGCTAAGGCGGCTGAGGGAATTTTATTTTCCGCTCGAGCGAGAAATCTTCAGCGAACTTCCTGCGGGTGTTGCAGAAAAACTTGCGCAGCGGCGTAAATCGTCGCTTCTCGATGCCGACATACGTGCGATAGGCGACACAAGCGATCTTGCCTCGGACGTTGTGATTCTTCCGTTGGGCTCTTTCGAACGCAAAATGGGCGCGTTGTATGTCGTCGAAGGTGCGACGCTCGGCGGTCAGATTATCCGCAAGCATTTGCATCGTCACTTCGGCGCCACGGTCGCCGGCGCGCTATCGTTTTACTCCGGATATGGAAAGCAGGCCGCGCAGGAGTGGCGCGCCTTCGGCACCTTGCTCGGCTCGCTATTCGATCAGGCAGAGCAGAATGTGCAGGATGAGGTCGTCGTCGGCGCGAATGCTACCTTCAGCGCGATGGAAGCGTGGCTCGCTCCGTTATCCGGCCGAGCCGTGCGCGGCGATGCGTGAGCACTGCGCGGCTTATATTTCCGGCCTCAATTTTCTTTAGCGCTACTCGCCCGCGATGATGCGCGCGACCTGCGGCGTTTCGCTGCGTTCGGCAGTGTGCTGGATGAATGCAGTGATCGCTGCCCAGACGATAAGCGCGTTGATTGTGCCTGCAATCACATCGATGAAGTAGTGACTGCCATCGATCGGAGTGGCGGCAATCATCAACAGGTTTACGGCGAGGCTGATCCAACGCAGGATCGCGACCGGCCATAAAGCGAGAATGAAGATAACCCCGATTGCCGCGTGAAGGCTCGGGAAAGTGATGATGCCTTCCGAACCCGTAGCCGTCAGCGTTCGGAAACTGCCATCGCGCAGTCCATTGAAGATTTGCAGGTGCAGATCGCGGGTAACGGGCATGATCGCAGAATGGTCGGCCAGCGTCAGGCCGTAGTGACCCCACGTGCCTTGCGCCGGCATGAGCGCCGAAACCGCAATGGTGATAATCGTCGTCAGGATGAAGGCGAGGATGAATCTCCGGATCTGGAGATGGTTCGCGGTGAAAGCCAACGCGAGGACAGTTGTCGTCGCCTGGATCGTAAAGCTCGCATAGGAAAGTTTGAAAAACCAATATACCGACGGATGGGCATTCATCCATCCGAGCAGGCCTCGCCAGTCGAACCCCATCGCGCGGTCGCAGGCATCGAACAGGGAATCCATGAGCGGCAAATTGCTGCTTGCCGCCAAATAGGAAAGCGGGGCGGCAACCGCTGCAAAGGCGAGGATTTGCCCGGTGCCGGTAAGGGCAGAAGCTATCTTCGGGTCTTCTCTCCGCCGCTGGTAAAACCAGATACCCGCCGCAATCGCGAACCCGGCCAAAGCCGGCCAGCGGAACGTGGACCAGTCGATTTTGAAGCTGCTGAAGAACGGTGCCGCCAGCACGACGATGCCGACAAGGGAGATCGACATCCAGACCAGACGATCGAGGCTTGCTACGGCAGCCGGGTCCGACGCTCGCATGTATCTTGTGACCTGTTGCGCATTCTTATGCTTTGCCAAAGACTTAACAGCGACCTATTGCCGCCCGGTTAATGCACTGCTGGAGCGCATGAGCCGGGATTTCGCTTGCCCAAGCGAGTGGCTGGCTTTAGCTGTCCGACCCGTCTGACACTGCCAATCTGGACGCCTCGAGCCGCTGTCCTCCGGAGCATCAAAATGGCCTTCATTTCGGATGCGCTCTCGCGCATCAAGCCGTCGCCCACGATCGGAATTTCCAACGTCGCTCGCGAGATGAAAGCGGCCGGAAAAGACGTGATCGCGCTCTCCGCGGGCGAGCCGGATTTCGATACCCCGCAGCACATCAAGGACGCGGCGATTGCTGCGATCCAGCGCGGCGAGACGAAATACACGGCGGTCGACGGCATTCCCGAACTGAAGGCTGCGATCTGCCGCAAGTTCGAACGCGACAACGGCCTCAAGTACAAGCCGAGCCAGGTGTCGGTCGGCACCGGCGGCAAGCAGGTGCTGTTCAACGCGCTGGTGGCGACCATCAATCCCGGTGACGAGGTCATCATTCCCGCGCCTTATTGGGTGAGCTATCCCGATATCGTCGCTTTCTGCGGCGGCACGCCGGTGCCGCTCGCGACCAAGGCCGAGCACGGCTTCAAGGTGCAGGCGGAAGATCTCGAACGCCTGATCACGCCGAAAACCAAGTGGTTCATTTTCAACTCGCCGTCGAACCCGTCCGGCGCGGCCTATTCGCATGACGAACTAAAGAAGGTCACGGACGTGTTGAAGAAGCATCCGCATGTGTGGGTGCTGACCGACGATATGTACGAGAAGCTGGTCTATGACGGCTTCCAGTTCGCGACGCCCGCGCAGGTAGAGCCTTCGCTCTACGAGCGCACGTTGACCATGAACGGCGTTTCGAAAGCCTATTGCATGACCGGCTGGCGCATCGGCTACGCGGCAGGCCCCGAGCAACTCATCAAGGCGATGGGCACGCTGCAGTCGCAGTCCACCACGAACCCGTCCGCGATTTCGCAGTGGGCGGCGGTGGCGGCACTCGACGGTCCGCAGGACTTCATCGAAAAACACAATGTCTCGTTCAAGAGCCGCCGCGATCTCATCGTGTCGATGTTGAACCAGGCGAGCGGCATCAAGTGCCCGACGCCGGAAGGTGCATTCTACGTCTATCCGTCCTGCGCAGGCACGCTTGGCAAGACCGCGCCGTCGGGGAAGAAGATCGAGAACGACGAGGATTTCGCGAAAGAACTGCTCGCGGCGGAAGGTGTCGCGGTCGTGCATGGCGCGGCATTCGGTTCTTCGCCTGCATTCCGTATTTCCTATGCGACTTCCGAGAAAGAACTGGAAGACGCGGGGCGCCGCATCCAGCGCTTCTGCGGCAATCTGAAGTAGCCTCGCAGCAGCTTCGAATTTTGCATCTCCCGCGGGTTATCCCGCGGGAGATTTTTTTTGTGCTTTTGCTGCAACGCATGCACAGGGACGTGCGGCCGCAGTGTGCATCCGCCAAAATTCCGCCGCGAAATTGGAACTTTTGCTCCCCATCAGTGTTAAATGCATCGGCATTGCTATGCAGAGCTGATCGAGCCCGGTTGTTACGGGGCTCATTCAAAAGGGAGCGTTTTCTATGAATCGTCGTCTACTCGCGCTTGCGGCCGGGCTGGCCGCAATCTTCACGTTTGCCGCCACCCCCGCGGATGCGCAGCCGCGCCGTGGCCACTACGAGCGCGTCGGCACGCTGGAGTGCAAGATCGCGCCGAACGTCAGCTTCGTTGTCGGTTCGATCCGTACGGCAGGCTGCGTGTTCTATCCGGTGAACAGCCGTCGCGCGCATCGCTATCGCGCGGACATCGGCCGTATCGGTCTCGACCTCAACCTTTCCGCTGGCGGCCGTCTGATCTGGGCCGTGCACGCGCATAACCGCCGCCTGTTCCCGGGTGACCTCCGCGGCACCTACACCGGTGCTTCGGGCAACATCACGCTCGGCCTCGGCATTGGCGGCAACATCCTGGTTGGCGGTTCGCACAACACCGTCGCGCTGCAGCCGCTCTCCGGCGAAGGCAATGTCGGCGTCGGCCTTTCGCTCGGCGTTGGTCAGCTGCACCTGCAGTAAGCCACACGAAGAATTTTCTTCAACAGCGCGGTCCGGATTGACTTCCGGGCCGCGTTTTGTTTGGCGGGTGCAGTTTCAGTTCGAGGCGCAACGAAACCCGATTTGCCGATGGCCGGTCGCGGGATTGCGCCATGCGACGGTTCGATTCCAGGCGACGAGCTTGTCCGGCGCATCATCGAAAATGTAGTTGCCGCCGCGGACGATGCGCTCGCCGGGCATCGACAGATCCTCGCGCCCGTCGCCCGCCTGATACGGGTAAGGGCGATCCAATGAGCTGGTCCATTCCAGCATACTGCCTGCCATATCGAGCAACCCTTCGGGGGTAGCGCCTTTCGGACGGCTGCCAACCGGCACGGTGATGCCGCTTGCCATTCCGATCACTGCCAGTTCCGCTGTCGGCATCGCATCCCCCCACGGAAACAGCCGGCCTTTGAAACCGCGCGCAGCAGCCTCCCACTCCACCTCGCTAGGCAGACGCGCGCCTCGCCACTGGCAATAGGCGAGTGCTCCGGCCCAAGTGGTTTCAGTTACGGGATGATCTTCGAAGCCGGGGTTTGCGGCGAAGCGGCCATCGCGGACACCGATGCGGGCTTCGGAGTCGTCGAGATCGATCATCGTGTAAGGCGATTGCTCGAGAATTCAAGAAACAATCGGTGGCCTGCCTGCGGTATATTTTCGGGAGCGACTGCGCCGCCGAGCGCGTTTCCGCGCGGCTTTATGGGAAGCGCGTTCAGAAACTCCGCGAACTGTGCGTTTGTGACCTCGGTGCGATCGATTTTGAAACCTGCAATCGCGACCTGATGCACCGGTAGCGCGGCGCGGTTCGTCAACGGATGATTGTCCGGCGAGCCGATGGTGTAGGTGCCTCCGGCAATTGCGATCATCGACGCGCTTTGCTTCGCGGACAGCGGATCGCGTCCGGCGTCGAACTTTTCTGCGCGGGGATATTCGGGGATCGGAGAATTGGGCGAGGCGGTTTGTGCAAAGGCGGCGACTGCCGCCGCGGCGTATATTGTAACGGCCAGCCGTAAACGCATGGACATCTTTGTCATTTGAAATTGCCCGCTCGCAGCACAAGATTATCACGTGCGCTTCATGCTGCATTGCAATTTTTTATTTGCTTGCGCTTGTAGCGTTTCACTGAAACCATATTCACCCGGCCGCCCTCTCTCGGCCGGTTACCCGGTCAAGCCGGGCGAGCGGCGCTCGACATCACCGGGTCAGGGAGGTGTCGATGGCTGACAAAAAAGGCTCCGAACGCAACGGCGTTGCCGGGGCAGGAAACAATCAGGACATAAGATCCAAAGGACCGCGCGCCATTGCGCTCGTGGGTCCGTTTCAATCCGGAAAGACCACGCTGCTCGAGGCGATCCTCGCGCGCACGGGCGCGATTGCGCGGGCGGGCAGCGTGGATGCAGGCTCTTCGGTCGGCGATGCCGGCGCGGAGTCGCGCGCGCACAAGATGAGCGTCGAACTCAACATCGCTTCGACGGAATTTCTTGGCGAGACCTATCACTTCATCGATTGTCCCGGCTCGGTGGAGTTCGCGCAGGACATGCGCGCCGCCATTCCGGCGGTGGATGCGGCGGTCGTGGTGTGCGAGGCGGACCCGAAGAAGATTCCGCAGCTGCAACTTGTGCTACGCGAACTGGAGGCGCAGGGCATTCCGCGCCTTCTCTTCATCAACAAGATCGACAAGGCCGAGCGGCGTTTGCGCGAAACACTTGCGCTGTTGCAGCCTTCATCGCGCGTGCCTTTGGTGTTGCGCCAGATTCCGATCTGGAAAGACGGCATCGTGGCGGGCTTCGTCGATCTCGCGCTGGAGCGGGCCTTCGTCTATCGCGAGCATGCCGCAAGTGAGATCGTCGATCTCGAAGGCGAGAACGAAACCCGCGAGAAAGACGCGCGCTTCACGATGCTGGAAAAGCTCGCCGATCACGACGACGAACTGATGGAGCAGCTGCTCGAAGACATTCAGCCGCCGCGCGACCGCGTGTTCGACGATCTGTCGAAAGAACTGCGCGAGGGTGCGATCTGTCCGGTGATGATGGGGTCGGCCACCCGCCAGAACGGCGTGTTGCGGCTTCTGAAGGCGCTACGTCACGAGGCGCCGGGCGTGGATGCGACGGCCGCACGACTGAAGCTCCGCGCAAACGGCGATGGCGTGGCCGATGTCATCAAGACCCTGCACACCTCTCATGGCGGAAAGCTCTCGATCGCGCGCGTGCTCGCGGGCGAAATCGGGGAGGGTGCCACGGTGCTCTCGTCCGCCGGCGCAACGGCGCGCGTGTCCGGCGTATTCGCGATCAAAGGCAACGCCATCGAGAAACGCGGTCCCGCAAAGGCGGGCGATCTTGCAGGCTTCGGCAAGCTCGACCCGGTTGCGACCGGGCAAACGATTACGACCGGAAAGCTCGCGGCGTCGCTCGGATCGGTGACGCCGTATCCGCCGGTGCTGTCGCTCGCGATTTCCGCTTCTGAGCGCAAAGACGACGTCAAACTCGGGCTCGCGTTATCGAAACTCGCCGATGAAGATCCTTCGCTCAGCATTGTTCATAACGCCGATCTTGGTGAGATCGTGCTGTGGGGGCAAGGTGAGATGCATCTTCGGGTCGCGGTCGAGCGGCTGCGGGAGCGTTTCGGCATCAAGGTGCTGACGCATCCGCCGCGGGTCGGCTATCGCGAGACGATCCGCAAACCCGCGACGCAACGC
>DAORMJ010000030.1:0-21974 GCA_035440445.1 Xanthobacteraceae bacterium | reverse complement strand
CCGCCACAAGAAACAATCCGGCGGGCACGGGCAGTTCGGCGATGTCGTGCTCGACATCAAGCCGCTGCCGCGCGGCGGCGGCTTCTCCTTCGGCGACACGATCAAAGGCGGCGTGGTGCCGCAACAATACGTGCCATCGGTGGAAGAGGGTGTGCGCAGCTATCTCAAATGCGGGCCGCTCGGCTTTCCCGTGGTGGATGTCGCGGTGACGCTGACCGACGGCTCCTATCATTCGGTCGATTCGTCCGACATGGCGTTTCAACTCGCGGGGCGTCTTGCGATGAGCGAGGCGCTGCCGCAATGCCAGCCAGTGCTGCTCGAGCCAATCTTCGAAGTCGAGATCAGTTGTCCGAACGACGCGACGGCGAAGATCAATGCGATCCTCGCGCAGCGCCGCGGGCAGATCCTCGGCTTCGAGGCGCGGGAAGGCTGGGATGGCTGGGATGTCGTGCGCGGCACGCTGCCGGAATCCGCGATCGGCGATCTGATTGTCGAAGTGCGCTCGGCGACGGCCGGTGTCGGCGGGATGTCGTCGCGCTTCGATCATCTCGCGGAACTGACCGGCAAGCAGGCGGATCAGATCGTTTCGTCGCGACGCGCGGCGGAATAGCTGAAAGAAGAACGGCCGGGAAACTTCCCGGCCGTTGTTTTTGCAAGCGTTGTCACTTCGCCGCCGGATAATCCGTATAGCCGCCAGCGTCGCCCTTGGGGCCGGTTGCGTAGAAGGTCGAGGCATCCCATTCCGCAAGCGGCTTGCCGTTCTTGTAGCGCGCTGGAAGATCCGGGTTCGAGATGAAAGGCTTGCCGTAGGCGATGAGGTCGGCTTCGCCGCGCGTCAGCGCATCCGTGCCGCTTTCGCGATCGAACCCTTCCGCGACGATGTAGGTGCCGCTGAACAATTCGCGCAGAAGCGGCGTGATGCGTTCGGAGGCGTTGGCGGAGTCGACGACATGGATGTAGCCGAGCTTGCGCTGGTTCAGTTCGTCCACGAGCTGCGAGAAGGTCGCGACCGGATTGGAATCGGACATGGAATGCCCGGTGAAATAGGGCGAGAGGCGATAGCCAACGCGATCGGCACCCCAGACGCTCACCACGGCATCGACGACTTCCAGCGGGAAGCGCAGACGGTTCTCGAGCGAGCCGCCATAGTTGTCCGTGCGTTTGTTGCTGCCATCGCGCGTAAACTGATCGAGCAGGTAACCGTTCGCGCCGTGGATTTCGACGCCGTCGAAGCCGGCATCTTTTGTGTTCTGCGCGGCGCGGCGGAAATCTTCGACGATGCCCGGAAGTTCGGACGCTTCCAGCGCGCGCGGCGTCGAATAGTCCTTCTGGCCTTGCTCGGTCCAGGTCTTGCCTTCGGCGGCAATCGCGGAAGGAGCTACCGGCGGCTTCCCGTCATGAAAATCGGCGTGCGAAATGCGGCCGACATGCCAGAGCTGCAGAAAGATTTTGCCGCCGGCCTTGTGCACGGCGCTGGTGATCTTTTTCCAGCCTTCGACCTGTTCCTTGGAGTGAATGCCGGGGGTCCGGACATAGCCGACGCCTTGCGGGCTCACTTGCGTCGCCTCGGTGATGATGAGGCCCGCGCTTGCGCGCTGCGCGTAGTAGTCGGCGGCAAGCGGGTTCGGCACCCGGCCTCCGACCGCGCGGGAGCGGGTCATCGGCGACATGACAATACGGTTCTGCAGTTTGATCTCGCTCAATTCATAGGGCGCGAAAAGCGTGTTGGCTTTGACATGATGGAAATTCATGATCGGGGTCCTTTCGGAAAAGAGAAGTGCCGGACGGCCTCGCGGGGGCACGTTTCAGCCGTCCGGCTTTCTCCGCGGCTTGGGGGAGGAAAGGCCGCGGTAGGAGTGATTCAGCCCTCCAGCGCCTCCGCGCGGCTCTGCGCGATCTGGAGGAACTCGGTTTCAAGGGCTTCGGGATCGACGCCGTCGGCTTCCATAACGGTCCGGAGCAGCGGATCATTCATCGCCTCAGCCATGCTGAGGTCGCTATTGCGGGCAGCCAGACTAAATGCGTTAAAAGCTTCCAGGCATCGACTCATTGGGCTCTCCGTGTATTCGTGGGTCGGTATCAAGAGGAGCTTGATTTGGTACCGATCGGTAACATATAGGTACTGACCGGTAACACCTGAGTCAAGAGGCATGACACCACGTTTTTCGCCCCAACCGGCGCAAGCCGATCTCACCCCCGTCCCGCCGCCACCGCCGCGGGAACGGATTCTGGCTGCGGCCTCCGACCTGTTCTACCGGCAGGGCATCCGCGCTGTCGGCGTGGACGCGATCGCCGAGGCGGCAGGCACCAACAAGATGACGCTCTACCGTCACTTCGAATCGAAGGATTCGCTGGTGGCCGAGTATTTGCGCCGCCTTTCGGGAAAATCGCAGGTCTTCTGGTCGGAGATCGAGCGCGAATTTCCCGGCCTCTACCGCAAGCAGCTGGAAGCCTGGCTCGAAGCGGCAGGGCGCGACGCCAACGATCCGCAAGGGCGCGGGTGCGCGCTTGCAAATGCCGCCGTTGAACTGGCCGAGAAGGACCATCCGGCCCGCCGCGTCATCGAGGAACACAAACGCGCCCAGCGCGACCGGCTTGCGAAGCTCTGCGCTGATGCCGGCCTGAAGCAGCCGGAAATGCTTGCGGACGAACTGTTCCTGCTGCTCGAAGGCGCGCGGGTCTGCTCGCAGAGCATCGGCACCGACAGCCCGTGTTGCAACTTCGTGCGCATGGGGCAGGCGATCGTAGCCTCCCACGAAAAGTAGCGCGCGCTTTACGCAAAACAATCTTGCGGCCCGACCTCATTCGGGCCGCACACGCTACCGTGAATTGCCTTTTTTGCGTGGCAACGGTCTATCTCGTGCGGGGTTATCGCGACGAGGAGACCGACCATCATGTTGATCAAGCGCAAACGCGGCTGGGACCTTCCTGAACAGCAGGCAACCCCCGAGAGCGTCTATTTCAGCCGCCGCAAGCTTCTCGGCGCGGGCGCGTCGCTTGCCGCCGCTTCCTTCTTCCCGGAACTCGCCCACGCACAAAGTGCTGCCGATGTTCCAGATCCGACCGTCTCGCTCTATCCCGCCAAGCGCAACGACAAGTACAAGTTCGACGGCAAGCTGACCGAAGAGAAGGTCGCTGCGAACTACAACAACTTCTACGAATACGGCACCAGCAAATATATCGCGAAGTCCGCGCAGCAGCTTCAACTGCGCCCGTGGCAAATCAAGTTCGACGGCATGGTCGAGAAGGAACAGACCGTCGATTTCGATACGCTGATGAAAGCCGTCGCGCCGTCGTTGCAGGAGCGGACCTATCGGCTGCGTTGCGTGGAGGCCTGGTCGGCTGTCATTCCCTGGACCGGCTTTCCGATGGCCGAACTCGTGAAATTCGCAAAGCCGCTCTCCGGCGCGAAATATATCCGCATGGAGACGTTTAATAATCCGAAGATGGCGCCGGAGCAGCGCCCCGGGTTCCTCTCCGACGGCAATTGGCCCTATGTCGAAGGCTGCACCATCGCGGAAGCGAACCACGAACTCGCGTTCATGGTCACGGGCGTTTACGGCAGGCCGGGCTACAAACAGTTCGGCGCACCGATCCGGTTGATGATGCCGTGGAAGTACGGCTTCAAGGCAATCAAGTCGATCGTGCGGGTGAGCTTCACCAACGAACGCCCGGTTGGTTACTGGGAGCAGTTGCAGCGGCAGGAATACGGATTCTGGGCCAACGTGAATCCGGAATTCTCCCACCCGCGCTGGAGCCAGGCGAGCGAGCGCGATATCGGCACCGGCGAGCGCCGCAGCACGGTGATTTTCAACGGCTACGGCGACTACGTGGCGGGGCTCTACAAGGACCTCAAGTCCGAGCGGCTCTGGGCCTAGCCGCTGCTGCGCGCGGATCTTCCGCTCTCGGCCTTGCGGCCCGGGCATCTTCGGGCCGCGGTCTTGCTGTGCGCGTGGCTTCCTGCCGCTGGCCGCGCAGAAGTGTGAGCAATTCGCGCTCGTTGTTGAACTGCTGGTGGCCGCCGTTCATCTCGGCGACGACGCGGTCGTCCTCGTACACCCAGTAATTCACGCCTTCATAGGTGGCGCGGCGCTTCGGATGCTGGCTGCCAGCCTTGGTGATGCGCTCGACCGTCTCGCTTGCTTTCGCGATGCGCTGCAGAAAGCCGAGCACCGAGGCAAAGGAAAAGAAGAAGATCGCGGTCAGGATTGCGGAGAAGCCGACCGAAAGCCCGATGCCGCCACCGGCGACGGCCGCCAGGGTATCCGGCACAATTCTGGAGGAGACCAGAAGTGCTCCCGAAATCAGCAAAAAGAACACGCCGACAAGCAAGGCGATCGCGCCGATCGCCATCAACACCAGCCTCATTTCCCGCCCCCTTTGGGAAGTTGAGCGCGCAGTGAAGAATAGTTTCAGGAAAAATAAAAGCCGGGCTCTTGCGAGCCCGGCTTGTTAGTCACACCGCTTGCGCGGCGGCGCCTGCCAGAGGGAGAAGTTTGCCGTCGCGCGCGCAGGGAAGGGGGAAGGAAGCGCGCAACAGCTACAGGCAACGGATGCATATTTGTACCGAACGGTAAGCGCAGCAATCGGGGTAGCTACATACCCCCCATGCGTCTGCCGCAGGCAGGTTCCTAAGCCCTAGAATTTCCAGCGTTGTGCGTTCGCAAGCAGGAAATCACGGAACACCTGGATGCGTGCGACGGAACGTAGCTCTTCCGGGTACACGAAATAGGCATCGAGCACCGGCGGATCGTTTTCGCTGAACAGCCGTACCAGATTGGCATTGCCTTCGACGAGGTAGTCGGGGAGCGTCGCGATGCCGACTCCGTTCTCCACCGCGACCTTCAGGCCGACGACGTTGTTCACGGTCATCGACGGCGTGCGCGGCGCGCCATTGGCGCGGCCGATCTCTGCGAGCCAGTTCAGATTGGAGAAATAGCCCGGCACGCTGCCGCCGAGCATCAGGAGCCGGTGGCCGTCGAGTTCTTCCGGCGAACGCGGGTGTCCCTTTTTCGCGAGGTAATCCGTGGATGCATAGGCGTGGAAGTGCACCGTGAAGAGTTTGCGCTGGATCAGGTCCGGCTGCACCGGCTGGCGCAGGCGGATCGCGACGTCGGCTTCACGCATGCCGAGATCGAGTTCTTCGTCGGTCAGCTGCAAATGGATGCGAATGTCGGGATAAAGTTCGAGAAACTCATCGATGCGCGCAGTAAGCCAATAGGAGCCGAGGCCGACCGTCGTCGTCACCTTCATCTCGCCATTCGGCTTCTCGCGGTTGTCGGTGAGCTTGGTGCGCACCGCCTCGAGTTTCATGAACACGTCGTGCGCGGTGCGAAACAGCATCTCGCCCTGTTCGGTGAGAATCAGTCCGCGTGCGTGACGATGAAAGAGCGGCGCTTTCAGCTCCTGCTCGAGTGCGGATACCTGGCGGCTCACGGCCGATTGCGAAAGGCCGAGCGCTTCACCGGCATGGGTGAAGGAGCCCGCTTCCGCGGCGACGTGGAATACCTTCAGCTTGTCCCAATCCATTCCGTTGCTGCTCATTCCGCGGCCGCGCGATCCGCGCCCTCCGCTGCCAGAAAACGCTCTGCTTCAAGGGCCGCCATGCAACCCATGCCGGCGGCCGTCACCGCCTGCCGGAAGACGTCGTCGGTCACGTCACCGGCGGCAAAGAGGCCGGGGACCGACGTCGCGGTCGAATCCGGTGCGGTCCAGACGTAGCCGTTCGGCTTCATCTTGATTTTGCCTTCGACCAGTTCGGTCGAAGGCTTGTGGCCGATCGCGATGAACACGCCGTCGGTCGCGCGTTCCGCGATGGCGCCCGAGCGGACGTTTTTCAGCTTCACGCCGGTCACTTTCGCGGGCGTGCCCGCGCCCACGATTTCCTCGATCGCATTGTCCCAGACGAGTTCGACCTTGGGGTGCTTGAACAGGCGATCCTGCAGGATGCGTTCGGCGCGCAGCGAATCGCGGCGATGGACGAGGGTCACCTTGGACGCGAAGTTCGTGAGAAAGAGCGCTTCCTCGACCGCCGTGTTGCCGCCGCCGACCACCACGACATCCTTGTTGCGGTAGAAAAAGCCATCGCAGGTCGCGCAGGCGGAAACGCCGGCGCCGCGGTATTGCTGCTCGGACGGCAGGTCGAGCCATTTCGCCTGCGCGCCGGTCGCTAGGATGATGGTGTCCGCAACATAAACGCCGCCCGATTCCAGCGTGATTCGGAACGGCCGCTGCGTGGTGTCGATTTCCTTGACGTGGTCTGCGACGAGTTTGGTGCCGACATGCGCCGCCTGCGCCTTCATCTGCTCCATCAACCAGGGACCCTGAATGACGTCGGCGAAGCCGGGATAGTTTTCGACATCGGTGGTGATGGTCAGCTGGCCGCCCGGCTGAATGCCTTCGATCAGTACCGGTTCCAGCATGGCGCGCGCCGCATAGATGGCGGCGGTGTAACCGGCCGGGCCGGACCCGATGATGACGACCTTCGCGTGTGTGGCGGACATGGCAAATTTCCTGGCAAATTTCCTGGCAAAATTCCCGCTGCGGGCGTTCTCGCGCTCCCGGCCAGGTGTCCCCCGAGCCATGCGCTGCACGCATATATCTAAGGTACTGCCCGGTACGCCCGCAAGCGCTATGCCTATTTTTCAACCGTATGCTCACGCAATATTGTTTCGCGAAGCGATTTCATGCACTACGGTGCTCACGAAAGAAAATTGCGGAGATCGCGTTGCTTGGCAACCTGGATAAAATCGACTGGCACATCCTCCAAATCCTGCAGGAGGAGGGCCGCATCACCAACGTAGAGCTTTCACGCCGTGTCGGAATTTCCGCGCCGCCCTGTCTGCGCAGGGTCCGGGCGCTGGAGGAGGCGGGCTTTATCCGCGGGTATCGTGCCCTGCTCGACGAGAAAGCGCTGGGCTATCCGGTCACGGTCTTTGCAATGGTGCATCTGGCAAGCCAGGCTGAAAGCGACCTCAATGCGTTCAACGAGCGCGTGAAGAACTGGCCGCTGGTGCGGGAGTGCCACATGCTTTCCGGCGAGTTCGATTTCATCATGAAATGCGTCGCGCCGGATCTCGAAACTTTCCAGGCGTTCGTCTCCGAACTGACGGCGGCGCCGAATGTGCGCAACGTGAAGACTTCGCTCACCCTCGGCCGTTCCAAGGATGCGCCGAACGTGCCGCTGGAGAAGAAAGCGTAGCCGCTAGCTATATTTTGCGACCCACTGCGCAAACACTTCGATCAGGTTCTGTACGCGCAGGGCTTCGCCTTGCGGCGTGAAGGAAAACAGCGAGCGGTCGAAGGGAAGCGTAAGGCGTATGCGTTGCGGCTCCCGTCCGGGCAACAGCACAAAGCCTTCGAGGTAATCCGCGCGCTCGACGATGCCAAAGCCGGGCTCGCGCATGATCTTGGCGTCGGTGATCCTGACGCGAAGCGACCGGATTTGCTTTCCCGAGATCCTTTTCCGGATTTCCTGCGGCAGCGCTGTTCGGAGTGCAGCAGCAAGCCGCGGCTCGCTGCGCATCGCCGAAGGGGTTATCTCCACGGCAACGCGCTGCGCAGACGCCTCTGCGGTCAGCGCGAACGCGAGCAGGAAAAGCAGCGCGGCGGAAGCAACGCGCAGCGGCGCGCCTCTTAGACCTTGCGCGCGGTCCACTGCGCGAAGGCTTCAATCAGGCGATAGACGCGGCGTTCGTCCAGGTTCGGGGCATACCAGGCTCCGGCAGTATCCGGTGGCAGCACGACGCGGATCGGAATTTGGCCATGGCCCGGCACGACGATCACGCCCTCGATGCTGTCTTCGATCCAGCCATCGGTGACGCTTTCACCGCCATAGGCGCCGAGCTTGATCCGGGTGACACGAACGACGAGACGTCCGCCGCTATTGCCGAGACGGGGGCCGAACGCTTTCGAGAGTTCTCCCGCCAACATCGGCTTCAGGGAAGCCGCGAGATGCGTCTGGCCCTTCATGGCAAGCCGCGAGGTGTCCACCACAACCGTGCGATAGACACCGTCGCGCGCGAGCGCGGTATTGGCCAGCGCGCCAAGCGCGAGAAAGGCCGCACAAAAAAGAATCGCGAATTGCTTCCGCATGGGAGGCTTCCTTCCTGTTCATTCGATGTGCGCCAGAGGTTGGCCGGTCAGATCCAGTCGACCTTCAGGACTTCGTAGCCCTTGGCACCCTTCGGTGTCATGACTTCGACCGAGGCACCTTTTTTCTTCCCGATCAGCGCGCGGCCGATCGGGGACGTGATCGAAATCTTGCCGTGCTTTGCATCGGCCTCAGTTTCGCCGACGATCTGGAACTTGCGTTCCTCGTCGGTGTCCTCATCGACCAGCGTGACGGTCGCGCCGAAGGTGATGGTTTCGCCGGAAAGCTTGGAAACGTCGATGACTTCCGCGCGGGAAATCTTGTCTTCGAGTTCGGCAATACGGCCTTCGTTCAGCGACTGCTGCTCTTTGGCGGCATGATATTCGGCATTTTCGGAAAGGTCGCCATGGCTACGCGCCTCGGAAATCTGCTGAATGATACGCGGACGATCCTCCGATTGGCGCTGGCGCAGCTCGGCTTCGAGCGCTGCATAGCCTGCCGCCGTCATAGGGATCTTATCCATCATCATTATCTCCAATTCCAACCGGCCGTAACGCGGCCGAAGCACTAAGGTTCGCCTCTCGCGCGCCGGACCTACCGGCTGCCCGCGATCGAGCGAACCTTGAACAAAACCTGCCGTTCCTCTGCCAGAGGACTATCCGGCCTTTGCGAAGTAGTGTTGCAGCGCACGGACCTCCAGATCACCGGCCAGATAGGCCTTGATCCCCTGCGCAGCAGCTACGGCTCCGGATAGCGTGGTGTAATAAGGCACTTTATGCAAGAGGGCGGCGCGGCGCAGCGAGCGGCTGTCGGCAAGCGCCTGCGCGCCTTCCGTGGTGTTGAAAACCAGTTGCACTTCGCCGTTGGTAATGGCGTCCACGATATGCGGACGGCCTTCCAGCACCTTGTTGATTTTCTCGGCCGGCAGGCCCTGTTCCTTGAGATAGCGCAGCGTGCCGGACGTCGCGATCAGCTTGAAGCCAAGGCCGGAGAGCATTTTCAGCCAGGGCAGAATGCGGGGTTTATCCGCGTCCTTCACCGAAACGAAAACCGTGCCGGTCTTGGGCAAAATCGTGCCGCTGCCGAGCTGGCTCTTGGCGAAGGCGACCGCGTAATCCTTGTCGAGGCCCATGACCTCGCCGGTCGAGCGCATTTCCGGCCCGAGCACGGTATCGACGCCCGGGAAGCGAGCGAACGGGAAGACCGCTTCCTTGACCGCGATGTGATCGATCTTCGGCGCCTTTACGCCCTCGACCTTCTGCACGCCGGCCATGACCAGCGAGGCGATCTTCGCGACCGGAATGCCGATGGTTTTCGCGACGAAAGGAACTGTGCGCGATGCGCGCGGGTTCACTTCCAGAACGTAAATTTTCCCGTCCTTGATGGCGTATTGCACGTTCATCAGCCCGCCGACCTTGAGTGCCAGCGCGAGCGCACGGGTTTCGTCCTCAAGCTGCTTGACGGTTTTTTCGTCGAGCGAATGGGTGGGCAGCGAACAGGCGCTGTCGCCTGAGTGAATGCCGGCTTCCTCGATGTGCTCCATGATGCCGGCGACGAAAACGCTTTCGCCGTCTGAAAGCGCATCGACATCGACCTCGATCGCGTCCGACAGGTAGCGGTCGATCAGAACCGGGCTTTTTCCGGAAACGACGACCGCTTCCTTCATGTAGCGCTCTAACTGCGTCGCGTCGTGAACGATCTCCATGGCGCGGCCGCCGAGCACGTAAGACGGGCGGATCACGACCGGGAAGCCGATGCGCTCGACAATCTTGCGCGCTTCCGCGGTCGATTTTGCAATGCCGTTTTCCGGCTGCAACAGGTTCAGTTCTTCCAGCAGTTTCTTGAAGCGGTCGCGGTCTTCGGCGAGATCGATCGCGTCGGGTGAGGTGCCGAGGATCTTGACGTTCGCCTTTTCCAGATCGTCCGCGAGCTTCAACGGCGTCTGACCGCCGAACTGCACGATCGCGCCATGCAACTCGCCCTTCGTGCGTTCGCGGTCGAGGATCTCAATGACATCCTCAGCCGTAAGCGGCTCGAAATAGAGGCGATCCGAGGTGTCGTAGTCGGTCGACACCGTTTCCGGATTGCAGTTGATCATGATGGTTTCAAAGCCGGCGTCGCGCAGGGCAAACGCTGCGTGACAGCAGCAATAGTCGAACTCGATGCCCTGGCCGATGCGGTTCGGACCGCCGCCGAGAATCGCGACCTTCTTCTTGTCCGAGACCTTGGATTCGTCGGCGAGTGCGCCCGCAAAAGGCATCTCGTAGGTCGAATACATATAGGCAGTGGGAGAGGCGAACTCGGCCGCGCAGGTGTCGATGCGCTTGTAAACCGGCCGCACGCCGAGCGCGCGGCGCTTCTTTGAAACGTCCGCTTCGCTCATGCCCGTAAGCTTCGCGAGCCGCGCGTCGGAGAAGCCCTGTGCTTTCAGCTTCCGCAGCGGGCCTGCGGTTGCCGGCAGGCCTTTCTCCTTGATCTCCGCCTCCGTGTCGACGATCGCGCGGAACTGTTCGAGGAACCAAGGATCGATTTTGCAGGCGTTGAAAATTTCCTCGTTGGTCATGCCGAGACGCATGGCCTGCACGACTTTCAACAAACGATCCGGTGTCGGGCGGCCGAGGGCCGCGCGGATCGCGTTCTTGTCGTCGCCCTGACCGAGGCCTTCGATCTCGATCTCGTCGAGACCCGACAGACCGGTTTCGAGCGAGCGCAACGCTTTCTGCAAACTTTCGCGGAAAGTGCGGCCGATCGCCATGGCTTCGCCTACCGACTTCATCGAGGTCGTCAGCACGTTGAAGTTCGGATCGCTCGACGGGAATTTCTCGAAGGCGAAGCGCGGGATTTTCGTGACCACATAGTCGATGGTCGGCTCGAAGGAAGCAGGCGTCGCGCCGCCGGTGATGTCGTTCGCGATTTCGTCGAGCGTGTAGCCGACCGCGAGTTTGGCCGCGACCTTCGCAATCGGGAAGCCGGTGGCCTTAGAGGCGAGCGCGGAGGAGCGCGACACGCGCGGATTCATTTCGATAACAATCAGACGGCCGTCTTCGGGGTTCACTGCGAACTGGACGTTCGAGCCGCCGGTTTCGACGCCGATCTCTCGCAGTACCGCGAGCGAAGCGTCACGCATGATCTGGTATTCTTTATCCGTGAGCGTCAGCGCGGGAGCGACGGTGATACTGTCGCCGGTGTGCACACCCATCGGATCGAGGTTCTCGATCGAGCAGATGATGATGCAGTTGTCCTTTTTGTCGCGGACAACCTCCATCTCGTATTCTTTCCAGCCGAGCACCGACTCCTCGATCAGCACTTCGCTGGTCGGAGAGGCGTCGATGCCGCGCTCGACGATGTCGATGAACTCTTCCTTGTTATAGGCAATGCCGCCGCCGGTGCCGCCCATGGTGAAAGAGGGGCGGATGATCGCGGGCAGGCCGATGTCTTTCAGGGCATCGAGCGCCTGACCCAGCGTCTTGATCTGGTGCGAGCGCGGGGTGGAGAGGCCGATCTTGGTCATGGCCTCGCGGAAGCGCTCTCGGTCTTCGGCCTTGTCGATGGCGTCGGCGGTCGCGCCGATCATCTCAACGTTATATTTCTCGAGTACGCCCATCTTGCGCAGCGAAAGTGCCGTGTTGAGCGCGGTCTGGCCGCCCATGGTCGGCAGGAGCGCGTCGGGGCGTTCTTTCTCGATGATCTTCGCCACGATCTCGGGGGTGATCGGCTCGATATAGGTGGCGTCGGCGAGCTCCGGGTCCGTCATGATGGTCGCCGGATTGGAGTTCACCAGAATGATCCGGTAGCCCTCTTCTTTCAGGGCCTTGCACGCCTGCGTGCCGGAATAGTCGAACTCGCAGGCCTGGCCGATCACGATAGGACCGGCGCCGACGATCAGGATGGACTTTATGTCGGTGCGTTTCGGCATGAGCTCTCGAATACTTCCCGGGTCTGCGCAAACAGAATAAGGGCACAAAAAAAGGCCGCGCGGTCGCGCGTCCTTTCCATCCTCGCGGAAGCTCGGGGTTCGAAAGCAGGCCCGCGGCTGGCGCGGTCTTAGACCAGATTCGAGGGTCAAGGGAAGCCTAAAGAACGCCACCCACAGGCTGCTTTGCGTGGCGGAGCCTCGCGCGGCCCGGAACCCGAAAACACGGTGTTTTTACTGCGAAAATCGCTGCCGGCCATTGAGGGCCTATGCGCCCTGCGACACACTGTGCCCAATTTCCGAGGGGAATCCCGAAATGCGCTGGGACTGGATCGCTTACGGCATCATCGCCGTGCTGCTCATCTACATCATCGTCGTTTTCAACCGGCTCGTGCGCCAGCGCAACGTGGTGCGCGAGGCCTGGAGCGGCATCGACGTGCAATTGAAGCGCCGCACCGACCTGGTGCCGGCGCTGGTCGAGACGGTGAAGGGCTATGCGACTCACGAGCGCTCGCTGCTCGAAGAGGTCACCGCGAAACGCGCTATGAGCCTGGATGCGCAGGCGCAGGGCAATGTGGCGCAGAATGCGCAGGCGACCCAGCAGCTCGGCTCGGCGGTCGGGCGGCTGATCGCGGTCGCGGAAGCCTATCCGCAACTCAAGGCCAACGAGAATTTTCTCAAATTGCAGGAGCAACTGGCCGAGATCGAGGAGCAACTGCAATTTGCCCGGCGCTACTACAATGGTGCCGTGCGCAACCTGAACATCTCGATCCAGTCCTTTCCGGAGCTTCTGATCGCGAAGCCGTTCGGTTTCTCCGAGCAGCCGTTCTTCGAACTCGACGATCGTTCGCAGGCCGCGAACCCGAACATCTCGTTCCAGCGAGGAGCCTGAACATGCGCCGCCTATTGCTCGCAGCCTTCGTTTTTCTCGCAGCACAGGTCTCGGCTTTCGCGCAGGAGCGCATCGTCAGCTTCATCAGCGACGTGCAGGTGCTGCAGAACGGCGACCTCGACGTTACCGAAACCATCACTATCCAGGCCGAGGGCAACCAGTTCCGCCGCGGCATCTTCCGCGATTTCCCGACCAGCTACCGCCGCCGCTCGGATGGCACCAACGTCATCGTCGGCTTCGACGTGATTTCGGTGACGCGCAACGGGCAGCCGGAAAACTACACCACGGAAAGCGTTTCAAACGGCGTGCGCACGCGCATCGGCCGGGCCGACGTCACCATTTCACGCGGCCAGCACGTCTATGCGATCCGCTATCGCACGACGCGGCAGGTCGGCTTCTTCGACACCTTCGATGAGCTTTACTGGAACGCGACCGGCAATGGCTGGAATTTCGCGATCGATACTGCGGAAGCACGGATCACGCTGCCGCAAGGCGCGCAGATCGGGCAGAACGCGCTCTACACCGGGCCGCAAGGGGCCACGGGAAAAGATGCGCGCGTTGTGGAGCAGAGCGCCAATCGCATCGTCTGGCGTACCACGCGGCGGCTGGCTCCCTATGAAGGTTTGACCGTTGCGGTTGCTTGGCAGAAAGGCATCGTCGCTCCACCAAGCGGCGCGCAGAAAGCGATCTACTTCCTGCGGGATAACCTGCCGATCCTGGCTTCGCTGATTGCGATTGCCGGCCTCGGTCTGTTCTATCTCTCGACCTGGTCGCGGGTCGGGCGGGATCCCGCTGCAGGTACGATCATTCCGCTGTTTTCTCCGCCGAATGACATGTCGCCCTCCGAAGTGCGCTATCTCGACAAGCTCAGTTTCGACAATCGCGCATTCACGGCAGCGATCGTCAATCTCGGCGTGAAGGGACATCTTACGCTGTCGGAAAGCTCGTCCACCTCGCGCGTGACATTGAAGGAAGGAAAACTTCCTCTTTCAGAGCCCGAAGACGAGATGCGCCGGAATCTGTTTGCGAAAAGCCATGCCGTCGATCTCAAACAGGAAAATCATTCCGTCATCGGCGGTGCGAAGACAGCACTCGAAACCAAGCTGCATGGGCTTTATGCGGGGAAGTTGTTCAACAACAACTTCGGATGGTCGTTCCTCGGTTTCTTCCTCACGATGATCGCCATCGGCGTTTGCATCTACGCGATCACCAGCACCAAGAACAGCAGCGAAGCGGCAGCAGGAATGTTCGCGGTTCTGATTGCCTCCATCGTGTGCGGGATAGGCGCTGCGTTTTTTATCGCCGGCGCAGATTCTCATCGGAGGCCGAATTTCGCGCTGATCGGCGGTGCGCTCATGTGGATCATCGGCATCGCTGCTGCTTTCGGGCTGATCTACGTCAATGTCGGCGTGAACCTGAACCTGATGATCCCGGCACTCGCTGCGGCGCTGCTTGGGTCGCTCGCTTTTGCCGGCTTCCGCTTGCTGAAAGCGCCGAGCCGCGAAGGGCAGCGCATCCGCGACCAGATCGCGGGCTTTCGCGAATATCTTGGCGTTGCTGAAGAAGATCGCCTCAACGCGCTGCATCCGCCGAAGAAGACGCCCGAACTGTTCGAGAAGTTTCTCCCCTATGCGATCGCGCTCGATGTCGAGAACGAGTGGGGCAAGAAGTTTGCGGGCGTGCTTGCGGCGGCTGCCGCAGCGGGTGCCGCGGGCTACGCCTGGTATCACGGCCAGCGCGACTGGAGCCGCGATCCGGCGGGCTTCTCCAATCATCTCGGCAGCGCGGTCTCGTCGGCAATCTCGTCGGCTTCCACCGCGCCGGGCTCCAGCAGCGGCTCTTCGGGGAGTGGTTCTTCCGGCGGTGGTGGTGGTGGCGGTGGCGGCGGCGGCTGGTAGGCGCAGCGGCACCCGTTTTGACGCGATGATCCGGCGCGTTCTGCTTGCTCTGTTCTTGTGGGCGGCATTTGCGAATGCCGCGCAGAGCGCGGAAGTCATTCGGAATTTTACAAGCGACGTCGAGGTGCAGCCGAACGGGGATCTGCTCGTTGCCGAGAGCATCACCGTGCAGGCAGAGCGGCTGGAAATCAGGCGCGGAATTCTGCGCGACTTTCCGACAAACTATGTGCTTCCGGGTGGGCGGCGTGTCGTTGTCGGCTTCGACGTGCTTTCGGTCGAGCGCAACGGGCAGAGCGAACCTTATTCGGTTGAGTATCTCGACAACGGTAAGCGAATACGCATCGGCAGTGGCGCGGTGTTATTGCCGCGGGGATTACATACCTACACGATCAAATACCGGACCACGCGGCAGATCGGCTTCTTTCCGGATTTCGACGAACTTTACTGGAACGTCACCGGCAATGGCTGGACCTTCGCCATCGAAAATGCGGTCGCGACGATCCGTCTGCCCGAGGGCGCGCAAATCCAGGCGCGCGCCTTTTATACCGGCGCGCAGGGCGAGAAGGGCACGGACGCGCGGATCGTCGGCGAGAACGCCAACGTCATCGTGTTTCGCACGACGAGAACATTGCTGCCGCGCAATGGCCTGACCGTCTCGGTCGCATGGCAGAAAGGACTGGTTTCGCCGCCGGGGCGTTATCTCAGTGCCGTCTATCTGTTCTTCGATAACATCGCGATTTCGCTCTCGGCGATCGGTTTCGCACTGGTATTTTGCTACTTCCTGTACCAGTGGCTGCGCTACGGGCGCGATCCGGCGAAGGGCACGATCATTCCGGTGTTCGCTCCGCCTTCCGGCATGTCGGCTGCCGCGATGCGCTATGTCGATCGCCATAGCAACTACGACAACAAGACCTTCACGGCGGCAATCGTCGAACTCGCGGTGAAAGGGCATTTGACGATCAAGGAAGAGGGCATCCTGACCACGCTCGAGCGCCGCGACGGCGGCAAGCCGCTGAAAGACGAAGAGGAAACGATCAAGCGGCATTTCTTTCCGAAGGAAAAGCACCGGTCGATCCAGCTGACGAGGGAGAACCATGTGCGTGTTGGCGGCGCGAATACGGCGCTGAAGGAGAAACTCCAGCGAAGCTATGATGGCTATTACCGCGACAATTACGGCAAGTGGTGGCTTGGGCTGTTGTTCACCTTCATCGCCGTCGTGTTTTGCCTGGCGGGCATCGTGCTCCAATTTCCCGGCCGCTATGCAACCGAGGTCTTTGTCGCGACCGTGCTTACGACCCTGCCTTTGTTTCTCGCGTCCTTCGCACTGAACAACGGCTTCACTTCAAGGGAGAACAAAGCTCTTCTGATCGGCGTCGGCGTGATCTTCGGCGTCATCCCCGCGGCGCTGGCGCTGTGGTTTGTCGCGGTCAGCGTCATCGGATATTGGGAACTGGTCCCGACGCTATGCGCATTCGCTTCCGCCATGCTGTGCGCGTTTTATCTTGAATGGATGCAGACGCCGACCAGGGAAGGCCGCAAGGCGCTCGATCATATCGAGGGCTTTCGCGAGTATCTGAGCACGGCCGACGAAGGCACGCGGCTTGAAGCGCTGAACCCGCCGCAGAAGACGCCCGAACTGTTCGAACGCATGCTGCCTTACGCGATCGCGCTCGACGTCGAGAACTCTTGGGCCGCGAAGTTCAGAAACGTACTTGCTGCCGCCGCGCTTGCGCCCGCCGCTGCGGCGGCCTCGTCGGCTGTTTTCTCAAACTGGTATTCCGGAGATCGCGACTTCACGCAGGACCTCGGCAATGTCACGAATGCGGTCTCGTCGAGCCTGACGACGGTGGTCGCGTCATCTTCCACGTCACCCGGCACAAGCTCGAGCTACAGCGGTTCATCGAGCTCGAGCGATTCCAGCAGCAGCTTCGGTGGCGGCGGCTTTTCCGGCGGTGGCGGTGGTGGAGGCGGCGGCAGCGGGTGGTGAGATTGGCGCTAAAAAATCTTGTCATCCCCGCGCAAGCGGGGATCCATACTCCCGGTCTTTCTGTCGATATCAAACGCTGGTGAAAATAATCTCCAGTCGTGGTTATGGGGCCCCGCTTTCGCGAGGACGACTTTCGTGAATTTTTAGCTCGCTATCGCCGCTTTCTTCTGCGTGCGAAATGCCATGCGGCCCTGATTGTGTCCGAGGTTCGGGCGCAGGCGTGCGGCGTCGAAGCCCGCGTCGGAAAGCAACTTCAACATTTCAGACTCGTCATAGGTCGTGAGCCCGAGCTCCGCGCGGAGCTTGCGATAATCCGAGAGCGTGGTTTTCACGAGACCGATGAAGGCCGCGGTGAGAAAGCCGTTCCTGCGCGCGAAATCCAGCAGCGACAGCGCATCCGCGATTGCGCTTTGCTTCGGTCCGATAACGTCGGCGATGACGAGCGCGCCGCCCGGCGCGAGCAGCCGCCGCCACACTTTCAGGAGCTCGATCAATTCGCCGCGCTTCAGATATTGCAGGAGCGAGTTCGCCACGATCAGGTCGAGGCTTTCCGGCTCCATGGCGGCCACTTCTTCCGGTGAGGTGACGGCGATGTTCGCGACCTTGCCGAAACGCTCCTGCAAATGAGAGCGAACGGTCGGTGCCGCTTCGCAGAGATAGAGCGTCGAACAGCGGGACGCGATCTTGTCGGCATGCAGCGCCTCGCCGCAGCCATAGTCCATCACGCGCGCCTCTTTTCCGGGCAGCAGACGAATGATGTCGTCGGCGATGTTGGCGTAATGCACGTCGAAATGACGCGCATTCACATAAATCGGATGATCGGAATCCCAGTACGAAACCCAGTCGCGCATGCGGTGACTACCAATTGGCGGCGGCGAGGGTGACCGGATAGCATGCCGTCCCTGATTCACGAAGGGATGGCCCGATGCGGCTTCCGGTCTTTGCCGTTGCTGTTCTGGTTTCCGCTATTCCGGCGCAGGCGTTTGAAAACGAACTCCTCGGCAAGCGCGATGTAGATGTTCCCGCCTACAAAAGCGAGCAGGGCGCGCTTCTGTTCAACGAGAAAGGCGACCAGACCACGTTTGCCATCGACTACGGCAGCTACAAGAAGAACTATGTCATCCTGCTGATGCGCGATACCGGCGCGAAGACGAATACCGATTCCACCGTGTTCGAGATCGTGCAGGTCGTGCGCGCGCCGAAGCCCAAGGGCCTCGATCTCTATACCGTCGGTTGCTACCTGAAACCCGGCACCGAAGCGCCCGCGGGCCAATATGTTTTTGCCTATGCGCAGTTCAAGCCGGATGGCGACGGCACGCCCAGCGCCATCAAGGGCGCCTGGATGTTCGACTGGCAGACCCAGAAGATCGTCACGGTTCCCGACGCCAAGATAGATTGCCGGGAACCGGGAGATTGAGGCCGCGTTGCTCCTGCAGAGGAAGGAGCACGCAATGGCCACCTGTCACACCTGCGGAAACGACTACGACAAGTCCTTCGAGATCGTTCATTCCGGCAAGACATTTACTTTCGACAGCTTCGAATGCGCGATCCAGGCGCTGGCGCCGACCTGTTCGCATTGCAGTTGCCGCATCATCGGCCACGGTCTCGAAGCAGACGGAAAGTTCTATTGCTGTGACCACTGCGCCGAGAAATCCGGCGTCAAGGGACTGCAGGACCGCATCTGATGCCGGCCCTCGAAGGTATCATTGAAACCGCGGTCTATGTGGACGATCTGGAGCGCGCGCGGGAATTTTATGAAGGCACGCTCCTGCTCGACGTCATGTTCAAGGACGAGCGCATGCGCGCCTATAAGGTCGGGCGCTCGGTCTTCCTGCTGTTCAAGCGCGGGGCTTCCAACCAGAACACGGAAATGAAGATCGGCAACATCCCGGCGCATGACGGCTTGGGTGCGATCCACATGGCTTTCGCGATTGCTTCCGACGAACTTGCCGATTGGGAAGAACTGCTCGACGAGCATGGCGTCACGATCGAAGGCCGTGTGAAGTGGCCGAAGGGCGGCGAAAGCATCTACTTCCGCGATCCGGACGGAAACCTGCTGGAGCTCGCCACGCCGGGGCTTTGGGAGAATTACTGAGTATTTTTTTTTCATGCCTGACTCCAGTCAGGTGTCGCCGGACACGCTGCGTCCGAAATCCCGTGGTTCTGTTAGGGCGCGTTACGAAGGCGATTGAGGAATTCGAAAGCGATCATTCCCGCAATCATTGCTGCGAAGAAGACGATTGCGGGTCCGGTGAAGAAGCCAAGGTTGATGATCGCAGGGCCCGGGCAGACGCCGGCCAGCCCCCAGCCGATGCCGAAGATCAACGCGCCACCGAGGAGCCGCACATCGATTTCGGTGCGATCGGGCCGCGAAAGCGGCTCGCCTAAGAGACTTTTCGTCCGCTTGCGCGCGAGCGCGAAACCGATTGCCGCAACCGGGATCGCGCCGCCCATCACGAATAGCAACGAGGGATCCCAGCGTCCCAACAGATCGAGGAATCCGAGCACCTTGCCGGGCAGGTTCATGCCGGAGCTGAGAAGGCCAATCCCGAAGAGAAGGCCGATCGCGAAGGCGGTGAGGTGCTTCATGACGCGCCTGCTGCCAGAACGTGACGCACGGCATAGACCGTCGCAAAGCCTGCCAACATGAACACGACCGTTGCCGCCATCGAGCGCGGCGAGAGCCGCGCGATGCCGCAGACGCCGTGTCCACTGGTGCAACCCGAGCCGAGCCGCGTACCGAACCCGACCAGCAGCCCCGCCACGATCAGCGTCGCGGTGCCCGCGAGAAAGTGGGGTTTTACGCCGCCGGTCGCGTTGACGAAGAGCGCGGGTGCGATCAATCCCGCGAGAAAGCTGAGACGCCAGGTCGCCCCGCTGCGCGCGCCGAACAGTCCACCAAGGATGCTGCTCGCACCCATCACGCGCCCATTGAGGTTGATGAGAAGCGCAGCGGCAAGCCCGATCAGCGCGCCGCCTGCGAGCGACCACCACGGCGTGAAATTGATCCAGTCGATTTGCACGATCTTCGTCCTGTTCAGCCTGCACTGAAAAGGAGCCTATCGCGATCCGTCCGTCCGGTCACGGACGGCCGGACGGGACAAAACATTACGCGCGCTTGTTCTTCTTCATCAGTTCAGCGAAGCGCTCGAAGAGATAGCGGGAGTCGCGCGGGCCGGGAGAGGCTTCCGGGTGATACTGCACCGAGAAGGCCGGCTTGCTTTTGAGCGCGATGCCCGCGTTCGAGCCGTCGAACAGCGAAACATGCGTTTCCTCGGCGTCGGCGGGCAGGGATTCGCGGTCGACCGCAAAGCCATGGTTCATCGAGGTGATTTCGACCTTGCCGGTGGTCAGGTCCTTCACCGGATGGTTCGCGCCGTGATGGCCCTGATGCATCTTGCGCGTCTTCGCGCCGACCGCGAGGCCGAGCATCTGGTGGCCCAGGCAAATGCCGAAGGTCGGCGTATTGCTGTCGATGATTTTCTGAATCACCGGCACCGCATATTTGCCGGTCTCCGCCGGGTCGCCGGGGCCGTTCGAGAGAAACACGCCATCGGGCTTCATCGAAAGAATGTCTTCGGCGGAAGTGGTCGCGGGAACGACCGTCACCTTGCATTTGTTAGCGGCGAGCAAACGCAGGATGTTGCGCTTGATGCCGTAGTCGATGCAGACGACGTTGAATTCGGGGTTTTCCTCGCGGCCATAGCCTTTGCCCCATTCCCACGGCGTTTCGTCCCAGGAATAGCGCTGCGCGGTGGTGACGCTCGGCACGAGGTCCATGCCGTCGAGGCCGGGCCATTCGCGCGCTTCTTTCTTTAGCGCCTCAATATCGAACTTGCCGTCTTCGGCGTGCGCGATCACGCCGTTCGGCATGCCCTTGTCGCGGATGAACGCGGTCAGCGCGCGCGTATCGATGCCGGCGATGCCGACAATGCCGCGGGCTTTGAGCCAGGCGTCGAGATGGCGGCTCGCGCGATAATTCGAGGGATCGGTGATGTCGGCCTGCAGCACCGCTCCGCGCGCGCCGAGCACCGCTGCCATGTTCACGGTCTCGATGTCTTCGTCGTTGACGCCGACATTGCCGATATGGGGGAAGGTGAAGGTGATGATCTGCCCGGCATAGGACGGGTCGGTCAGGATTTCCTGATAGCCGGTCATCGCGGTGTTGAAGCAGACCTCGCCGACCTGGGAGCCGGTCGCGCCCAAGCCGTGACCTTCGAGAATGGTGCCGTCAGCCAGCACGAGGAGGGCCGTGGGCTTGTCTTCGGCCCAGCCGTTTGTCGCTTGTTTCGGGTTCATAAGCGGCCTAAATAGCGGCGAGTCCCCGATATATAAAGTGAAATCTTGCCGGAGCCCCCATGCTGCGCGATCAGATCAATAACGCCCTGAAAGACGCCATGAAATCCGGCGAGAAGCTGAAGTTATCCACGCTCCGGCTGGTCAATGCGGCGATCAAAAACGCCGATATCGAGGCTCGCGGCGGCGGCAAGGAGCCGCTCGACGATGCCGCCGTGCTTTCCCTCCTCCAGAAGCTGATCAAGCAGCGGCAGGAATCGGCCGTGCTCTACGAAAAGGGCGGCCGGGGGGAACTCGCGGCCACCGAGCTTGCCGAGATCAAGGTGATCGAGGGCTTCCTGCCCAAGCAGATGTCGGACGCGGAAGTCGAAGCCGCGATCAAGGCCGCGATCACCGAAACGGGTGCCGCTTCCGTCAAGGACATGGGCAAGGTGATCGGCGCGCTTCGCGGCAAGTACGCGGGGCAGATGGATTTCGGCAAGGCGAGCGGTCTCGTAAAGGCGGCGTTGTCGAACTGAATCTTTCGCCGTTCCGCTGCGCGTAATGCAGCGGCGGATCACGCCGTTCGATGACAAAGGCTGAGCGCTTCGTGTATTGAAGCGGCATGTCGTCCGTAGCCCGGAATATCCTTTTCATCATGTGCGACCAGTTGCGCTGGGATTATCTGTCCTGCGCAGGTCACCCGAAGCTCGCAACGCCGAACATCGACCGGCTTGCGCGCGAGGGCATGCGGTTCACCCGCGGCTACGCGGCGGCGCCGATCTGCTCCGCCTCGCGGGTCGCGCTGCTCACCGGTTGCGCCCAGCAGGCGCTCGACCGCGCCCAGCTCGATGCCGTCGGCCATGGTCGAGGTGCCATGCGCGTTGATGTAGTCGATGTCGGCCGGCGACAGGTTC
>DAORMJ010000029.1:9725-38966 GCA_035440445.1 Xanthobacteraceae bacterium | reverse complement strand
AAGGCCTGGCGGACATCGAGATAGCTCTTGCCCGTGGTGATGATGCCGATCTTCGCATTCGGACCGCCGGACATGACGATCCTGTTGATGCCGTTCGCGCGGATATAGGCGAGCATGGCGTCGCGCTTGAATTCGAAGAGCCGCGCTTCCTGCGCGAGCGCACCGTCGAGACGGCGGATGTTCAACCCATCCGGCGGCATGGTGAAATCGGGAATCTTCGTCTTTACGCGCTCGGGCGAAACATCGACCACGGCCGTCGATTCGATCGTTTCCTTCACGCATTTGATGCCGACCCAGGTGCCGCAGAAGCGCGACATCGCAAATCCATGCAGCCCGTAATCGATCAGTTCCTGCACGCCGGCCGGGTTCAGGATCGGGATCATCACGTCCACGAAGTGGAATTCGGACTGGTGCGCGGTGGTGGATGATTCGCAGGTGTGGTCGTCGCCCATCAGCGCAAGCACGCCGCCATGTTTCGAGGTGCCTGCGAAGTTCGCGTGACGGAAAGCGTCGCCCGTGCGGTCGACGCCCGGCCCTTTGCCGTACCAGATACCGAAGACGCCATCGAACTTGCCTTCGCCGGTAAGCTCCGCCTGTTGGGCGCCCCAGAGCGCGGTAGCCGCGAGATCTTCGTTGAGGCCGGCCTGGAACTTCACATCGGATTTTTCGAGAACGCGGCGCGCACGTAGAAACTGCTGGTCGAGGCCTCCCAGCGGCGAGCCGCGATAACCGGTGACGTAACCCGCCGTATTCAGGCTCGCCTGCCGGTCACGCTCCTTCTGCATGAGCGTGAGCCGCACGATGGCTTGCGTGCCGGAAAGGAAAACCAGCGATTTGGAAAGGTCGTATTTGTCGTCGAGCGAGACGTTCTGGTTCTTCGCCATCGGCAGGAACCGCCTCCCCGGCGGTGCATCGGGGCTGATTCGGGTGGGACACCCTACTTTTTAAGTAGTCCAAAGCTCGCACAGTGCAAGAAACCCTGCAATTTCGTTATCCATGCAGGGCTTGCAACGAAATTTCCGGTTGCATGCGCGGGCCGCAATTTGGCGCAACGCAAAAATAAGCGCCGCTACCCGCCTGCAGTCAGGATATGCCCGCCATCCACGACGATGGTAGAGCCCGTCATCCAGCGGGAAGCCTCGGAAGCCAGAAACAGGAAGGCCCCATCAAGGTCGTCCACCTCTCCATAGCGGCCGAGCGGCAGCTTCTCCTTCGCCGCCTGCCCTTTCGGCGAGAGCAGGAAGTCGCGGTTGATGTCGGTGACGACATAACCCGGCGCGATTGCGTTCACGCGGATATTCTTCCGCGCGACTTCAAGCGCGAAACCTTTGGTGAACTGCACCACCGCCGCCTTCGCCATGTTGTAGGCGACGATATTGCGCTCGACGATGAAGGCCGCAATCGACGCCGTCGTGATGATCGAGCCCGGCTTGTTCGCGGTAATCATGCGCTTCGCCGCCTCTCTCGAATTGAAGAACACGGCGTCCATGTCGAGCGCCATCAGCGCGCGATACTCGCTCTCCGGCATTTCGACCACTTTGGCGAGGCGTGCCATGCCCGCATTAGCGACGAACAGATCGACCGTGCCGAATTTCTTCTCCGCCGCGTCGAACGCTTTCGCGACGCTGGCATTGTCGGTTACGTCGCAAGCGGCATAACCCGCCTTGCCGCCTGCTTTCTCGATGCGCGCAGCAATTTCCTGCAGGCGATCCTCGCGCCGCGCCGTCAGCATGACGCTCGCGCCATTGGCAGCGGCGACTTCCGCGAAACGCGCGCCGAGCCCGCTCGATGCGCCGGTGATCAGCGCGACCCGGCCCTTGAGGTTGAAAATATCCGCAGCCAGCGTTGACGTGGTCATCGTTCCTCCAAAGCGGAATTTACGGCCGAGCGGCGCCGTTGTTTCGCTCACTATACAGAAGACGAAGGGAAATCAGACCGGCATCAGCCGTTCGGAAGCGAGATATCCGCTCAGGAGCAGCACGCCGAAAGCGATCACGAATAACGCGCCCATCACCTCGATAGCGCGCAAGGCGAGATCACCCCGGCCGCCCATCGCCCCCGAAAGCCGGACGGCGAGCGATTTGCCGAACACCGCAAGCACGGCGATCGCCGTGACCGTTATCGCGACGCCCGCGGACATCGCGAAGGTTGCGGCAACGCCGGAAAGGAAAATTCCCTGCGCCAGCGCAAACACGAGCACCAGGATCGCTCCCGAACATGGGCGCATGCCTGCGGTCACGGCCGCAACCATGCCGCGCTTGAACCAGTCATTGCCTTTCAGCTCTGCCGGCTCCGGCCCATGCGAATGACCGCAATGTTCGTCATGCACGTGATCATGCGCACCATGATGATGGGCATGTCCATGATTGTGGTCATGCTCGTGGCCATGCTCGTGCGTATGTTCATGATCGTGATGATGGTGGCTGTGGTGATCGTGCGCTGGCTTCTTGCCGCGCCAGGCGGCGAAGAACGAGCGGCCTTTCTTCCATAGAAGATAAAGCCCGAAGAGGATGATCAGGCTATAGGCCGAGATCTCGATCCAGCGCACCGCATTGCTCATGGTGCGCGCGGTCGCGCCGAGCAAGACGGCCGCAATGCCGACGACGGCGATCGCGACCAGCGCCTGCACCAGCGCCGAGATGATGGCGAGCAGCGCACCGCGCTTCCAGGTCGCGTTATCCGCGATCAGATAGGAGGAGATCACCGCCTTGCCATGCCCGGGTCCGGCGGCGTGAAAGACGCCATACAGGAACGAGATCGAAACCAGCGTCCAGAGCGCGGAGCCGTCGGCTTTCGCGGCTTTTATCGCGCCCGCCATCTGCTGGTAGAACGCCGACTGCTGCGCGAGAATCCACCCCATGAACCCGGAAGGCGGCGGCGTGCGTTGCCCGAACGGGTTCTGCGCGAGCGCCGGATCGACCAGCAGCGCGACCGCGGCCGCCGCGACCAGCAGCGCCGCCATCGTCCGGAATGAAAAGAAATTCTTCCGCAAGGCGATTACTTGCACGTCACGGTGACACGGTTCGCAAACTGCGAACCATATTCGCTCGCTGCCGTGAGCGAGTTGAAGAACGATTCAGTCGGCGTCTGGGTCGCGTCCTGCTTCGGCCGCTTCACCTCGAACGAGCAGTTGGCGGGCGCATCGATAAGCTTGACCGGGTTGTCCTCTGCGAGATTGAAGGCGACGAAATAAGTCGGATCGAACACGTCGAGTGACAGACCGCTTTTCTGCGATCCTGCCTTCACCGGCAGCGTGAAATGCAGCGTAAGGAGCTTGTCGTTGTGTTCCAGGTAATAGTCGGTCGGCTCGGCGAATTCGAGTTTCCCCGGACCGCTTTTGCCGGTCGTGAAATACTCGAACTCTTTGAGCGATTCGACATTGACCTTGGCAAGCTCGGAAAGCTCGTCACGCGAGAGCACGCCGTCTTTGTTCTTGTCGAGCCCTTGCGTCGCGTACTCGGAGAACAACTCGTCGAAAGTCCATGCATGACGGATCGCCGTGACCGCACCATCCTTGCCGAAAACGAGTTCGCTTTTTCCCACGACGATGACATGCGGGTGCGAAAGCGCGACACCGCATCCACCTGCGAAAATCGCGGCGGCGGTGAACAAACGCAATGCAGCTTTCAGAACCATGCGGCCCTCATTCTAGCGCGAAAGGACCAAGCCCGCGAAGTCCGGCGAAAAGGGGGCGAAACGCCCCTCCACCCTACAGCGAGACCTACTGAATGACGTAAACCGGCGCCCCGATCGCAACGCGCTCGTAAAGATCGCTGACATCCGCGTTGAGCATGCGGAAACATCCGCTGGAAGATGCCGAACCTACCGTGTGCGGCGCATTGGTGCCGTGAATGCGGTATTCCGACCAGCCGAGATAAAGCGCCCGCACGCCGAGCGGGTTGTTCGGCCCCGGCGCGACGTAACGCGGCGCGCCTTCTGCACGCATGCGCGCGGTCGGATACCAGGGCGGGTTCTTGGTCATGGCCGAAACCCAGCTCTGCCCGGACCAGCCGAAGCCCTGCTTGCCGACGGCCACGCGATACATCAGCGCCTTGCCGTCACCGAGCGCGTAATAAAGCCGCCGCTCGGCAACATTGATGACGATGGCGCCGCGCGGATAGTCGCCCTTCAGTTCCGCTTCCTGCGGCCAGCTCTGCTGCGCGGCGGGCTGCTGCTTCAGAGAAACTCTCTGTTCGCGCGCCTCGGCAAAGCCGGCGACGCCCAGCGCCAAAACAAGTGTGAGTGCTCCAACAGTGCCGCGCATGACCCCAGCCTTGCGAGTTCCAGTCTTGAGACGCCTTATTCCTAACCTAGCGGGACAGGGCAACAGGCCAAGCAACAATCGCGTGAATGGTTAGCGCTAAACTGCCGCGGCGCCGCCATCCGAACGCGGGTCATGAGCCCCCTCTACCTTTCTGCCGTCGAACAGCACGGCACCCGCATGGCCCATGATCTCGGTATAGGCCTCGGGCAGCACCTCCAGATCGTGTCCGGCTTTTTCCAGCCGTTCGGCGACTTCGGGCGCAAAGCGCGACTCAAGACGCAGGTTTGTGATCTTCGAGCCCCAGGTCTTGCCGAGAATCCAGCGCGGCCGGTCGATCGCGTCCGCGAGCGGCACACCATGGAAGGCGTAGCGCGCGAAGATCGCAGCATTGGTCTGCGGCTGTCCCTCGCCGCCCATGGTGCCGAAGCCTAGCTGCCGGCCATCGTCGAAGGCGGCGAACATCGGCGTCAGCGTGTGAATGGGCTTGCGGCCCGGCGTGAGCGGATTGGCCGCCTTCGGATCGAGCGAGAAGCTCGCGCCGCGGTTCTGCATCAGGACGCCGGTCTTCGGCAGCACGCAGCCGGAACCGAACTCCCAGTAGATCGACTGGATATAGGAGACGACGTAACCTTTCATGTCGGCGGCACCTAACCAGATCGTGTCGCCGGCTCCCGCAGGACGCGGCCAGGGTGCCGCGCGATCCTTCCGGACAGCCGCCGCTTCGCGTTCCAGCGCCTCGTTCGTCAGGAAGTCGGCGGGCTTCTGGGTCAGGTGATCGAAGTCGGTCAGCACCTTGTCGCGCGCGAGAAAAGCCCGCTTCGACGCCTCGACCAGCGCGTGGACATAGTCGAAGCCTTCGCCGCCCGGCGCGCCGAGCCGCTCGTAGATGCCGAGGATCATCAGCGTCACGAGCCCGGGTGTGGGCGGCTGACAGCCGTAAACGGTCGCATCGCGCACGCGAAGCGAGAGCGGCTCGCGCAGTGTCGCGCGGTATTTCTCGAGGTCAGCCCGCGTCACCGGGCTGCCGATTGCTTCAAGATCGGCGGCGATCTCGCGGCCGACATCGCCACGATAAAAATCGTCGAGCCCCGAGCGGCCGAGCTGCTCGAAAGTATCCGGTAACTTTCCGGCGTTCAGGCGGGCACCTCGCGGCTGCGCCTTGCCGCCGGGGAGAAAGGTCTGCGCAAAACCCGGCGCATCGATCGGGAGCGTGCCATTCCGCAGACGCTCCCAGACCACCGAGGAAGACACCGGAAAACCTTCGCGCGCAATCTTGATTGCAGCCTCAAGAAGACGGCTCACCGGAACTTTTCCACCGGCAGTTTTTGCGGCTTCGAGCGCGAGCATCCAGCCGCCGATCGCGCCAGGCACGGTGCAGGCCGCGAGCGGCCCACGCTCTGGCACCGCGTCGTATCCGGCGGAGCGGTAGCGATCGATGGTCGCAAGCGCACCGGCAAAACCGCAGGCTTCGATATAGCGCACGCGGCCGGACGGCTCGCGGATCAGCCAGAAGCCGTCGCCACCGATGTGGTTCATGTGGGGATAGGCCGAAACGATTGCGGCAGCGGCCGCGACAGCCGCCTCGATCGCGTTTCCGCCCTCGGCGAGGATGTCCCTTCCCGCCTCCGCGGCAAGCCTGTGCGGGGCGGCGACGACGCCGTAACGGCCTTCAGCACGATATTCGCTCATTATTTCTCCGGAGAACTTCGAGGCGGGAGCGGCATCGCAGCGCTTGATTCAGCCACTCTTTGCCGCCAGATTGCCGGCCATCTTAAGAGGTTGGCGAAATATCGCCACCTCTCGCCACCCGCGCGACACATTTCGAGGACGAAGCCGATGACCGACGCCGTGCAGAAGCGCTCCCGCATCAACTGGGCGAACTTCGTGACCATCGTGAGCGCGGCAATTCTTATCGGCGTCGAAGTGATCGGCATCGGCATCGCGACCGGCTGGGCGCTCGCAGCACTCTTCGGGCTCGGCAAGGTTTTCGAAGCGATTCTGATGGGCGCTTTCGCGCTTGCCGCTGGCATCTTCACCTGGTCGTTCGTGAAGAACGCGGCGAAGATCGAGCCGATCGTCGAGCGCGGATAGCGTCTCACGCGCGCGAACTCTTAACGCAAATTTACAAACGGCACTTCGCGCGGCTCTACGCGCGAAAAATCTGAGCGCGAGCGAAGATTCACCCTTGCATCGCAGGGCCGTTTCTCCTATTTGCCGACTTGCCCAATTTCGCACGTGCCTGTGGTCGTGTGCTGGTTGACGGAGATCCCGGACAAGAGGCCGGAAAGACGTCGGGCAAACCAGTAGCCGGAGGGAACCGGCGAACCCCGCTCTCCGCGAGGGACGCGACTTAAAGCAACGACGTAAGGGCTTTTTTAGTCCAGCGCGGCGCCCCGAAGGTGGCCGCACGAAACTGAAGAGGCACTACCTCCTTGCCGGACGTGCGGACGGGTTCATCCCTTCCAATCAATGGCGCTTAAGACCGGCTTCGGCCGGGGTTCGAGCGGACAGCAGCCGCTCGTAGCGTAGTCGCACATCTCGTGCGAGCCGCTGCGGGAAGCACGCTGTCCAGTTGTTCAACGACTGTCTTCTTGGAAGGGGACACCGAAATGACCGACCGCATCCGCCAGTTTCTCCGACGCCACCGCGAGGACGGACCCCGTCTCGTCGTCGATCTCGACGTCGTGCGCTCGAACTACAATGCTTTTGCCAAGGCGTTGCCGGACACCCGCGTCTTCTACGCGGTGAAGGCAAACCCGGCACCCGAGATCCTGAGGCTCCTGAACGACATGGGCTCGTGCTTCGACACCGCATCGATGGGCGAAATCGACCTCGTCATGCGCGCTGGCGGCACGCCGGATCGCATCTCCTTCGGCAACACGATCAAGAAGGAAAAGGACATCGCCGCGGCCTACGCGCTCGGCGTGCGCCTCTTCGCGGTCGATTGCGAAGCCGAAGTCGAGAAGATCGCGCGTGTTGCGCCGGGCTCGAAGGTATTCTGCCGCATCCTTTGCGACGGCTCCGGCGCCGAATGGCCGCTGTCGCGTAAATTCGGCTGCGCGCCCGAGATGGCGCCGCAGGTGCTCGAGCACGCCCATAAGCTTGGCCTCGTTGCGCACGGCATCTCCTTCCATGTCGGCTCGCAGCAGAACAACGTCAAAGCGTGGGACCGTGCACTGAAGACCTCGGGCGCGATCTTCCGCGAGATGGCGGAGCGCGGCATCAACCTGTCGATGGTCAACCTCGGCGGCGGCTTCCCGGCGCAGTACCTGCGCGACGTACCGAAGGTGCAGGAATACGGCCAGGCGATCTTCCGCGCGCTGCGCAAGCATTTCGGCAACCGCATCCCGGAAACCATCATCGAGCCGGGCCGCGGCATGGTCGGTGCTGCCGGCATGATCGAAGCTGAAGTCGTGCTGATTTCGAAGAAGTCGGCGACCGACAACCAGCGCTGGGTCTATCTCGACATCGGCAAGTTCGGCGGTCTCGCCGAGACGATGGAAGAGGCGATCCGCTACCCGATCCGTACGGAGAAGGACGACGACACCATGGCGCCCTGCGTCATCGCCGGCCCGACCTGCGACTCGGCGGACGTGCTCTACGAGAAGACGCCGTACCTGCTGCCGGTCTCGCTCGAGATCGGTGACAAGGTGCTGATCGAGGCGTGTGGTGCCTACACCACGACGTATTCGTCGGTTGCCTTCAACGGCTTTGAGCCGCTGAAGTCCTACGTCATCTGATCTTCGCCGAAACCGCTAAAAAGACCCTCGGGGCTCGCGCAAGCGGGCCCCGAACTACATTGCGCATGGCTTTCCCTTTTCTGACGAGGGCCTGGCAACAAGAAAACGGGCTGTGGACCGCGTCGGACCTAGGTACCGCCCGCGATTCGTCAGTTCCGGATCAAGCCGTTAAACAGAGTGTACGAACCAACTTTATGGAGGTGTGAATGAGCAAGTGGCCGGTTTATCACCGGATCGACGGTCCCGTCGTGATGATCGGATTCGGCTCGATTGGCCGAGGTATGCTGCCGTTGCTGGAGCGTCATTTCGAGTTCGACAAATCGAAACTCGTGGTGATCGATCCTTCGGACGCCAACCGCCATTTGCTTGACGAACGCGGCATCCGCTTCGTGCAGGCTGCATTGAAGCCGGACAACTACCGCGAAATTCTCACTCCGCTCCTGCAGTCCGACAAGGGCCGCGGCTTCTGCGTCAACGTCTCGGTGGACGTCTCCTCGCTTGCGATCATCGAACTCTGCCGCGAGCTCGATGCCTTCTACGTCGATACTGTCGCGGAGCCATGGAAGGGCTTCTACTTCGACGAAAAGATGCCGACCGAAAACCGCACCAACTACGCGCTGCGCGAGGTCATTCTCAATGCGCAACGCAAGCTTGGGCCGGGCGTCACGGCCGTGAACTGCTGCGGCGCCAATCCCGGCATGGTGTCCTGGTTCGTGAAGCAGGCGCTCCTGAACGTCGCCGCCGACCTCGGCCTTGGCAACGACATCCCGAAAGACCGCGAAGGCTGGGCACGGCTGATGCGCGATACCGGCGTGAAGGGAATCCACATCGCCGAACGCGACACGCAGCGCTCTTCGGTGCCGAAGCCTCTCAACGTCTTCGTGAACACCTGGTCGGTGGACGGCTTTGTGTCCGAAGGCTTGCAGCCGGCCGAGCTCGGCTGGGGTACCCACGAAAAATGGGAGCCGGAAACGCTCCGTCATCACAAGAAGGGCTGCGGCGCCGGCGTCTATCTGATGCAGCCCGGCGCAAATACGCGCGTGCGCAGCTGGTGCCCGACGCCGGGACCACAATACGGCTTCCTCGTCACCCATAACGAGGCGATCTCGATCGCGGACTATTTCACGTTACGCGAAGGCGGCAACGTCACGTTCCGGCCGACCTGTCACTATGCCTATCATCCCTCGAACGACGCCGTGCTGTCGCTCCACGAGATGTTCGGCAACGGCGGCAACACGCAGCCGAAGTGGCATATTCTGGAAGAGAACGAGATCGTGGACGGCATCGACGAGCTCGGCGTGCTGCTCTATGGCCACAAGAACAACGCCTACTGGTATGGCTCGCAGCTTTCGATCGAGGAAACCCGCGAGATCGCACCCTACCAGAACGCAACCGGCCTGCAGGTGACGTCGGCAATCCTCGCCGGCATGGTCTGGGCGATCGAGAACCCGGATGCCGGCGTCGTCGAAGCCGACCAGGTGGACTTCAAGCGCTGCCTTGAAGTGCAGTCGCCGTACCTCGGCCCGGTGGTCGGCACCTATACCGACTGGACGCCGCTCGATAATCGGGGCGGACTGTTCCCGGAAGATCTCGACACGTCCGATCCCTGGCAGTTCAGGAACATTCTGGTGCGCTAATCGAAAACGCCCCCGTCAAAAGCGGGGGCGTTTTTCTTAAAGATTGAGAACGCCCGCCTTGCCTTCGTCGGTGCCATAAGCGAGCGACATCCCGCCGGCATGCCAGGCAAGCGCCGTCACCTCGCCGCCTTCGGGGCCGCGTACGAGAATTTCCGCGCCATCCCCCGTGCGGACCATCATCACCATGCCGTCGCTGAAGCCGACCGCGAGCGCGTCGCGGCTCGGATGCGTCGCGACACAGGAAACGCGCGATCCTTCCCGCGCATTGGCGAGCATGCCGGGCTCTTTTCCCATCGGACCGTCCTTGGACTGGAACGGCCACATCACGACGGCCTCGGCACCGGAAGTCGCAAGCCACTTGCCGTCATGGCTGAAATTGAAGGAACGAATGCGCGACGGATAGCCCGACATGCGCATGTGCTTGTTATCGGCGATGCGCCAGCCGTGCAGCGCGTTCTCCTGCATGGTCGTGACCAGAAATTTTCCGTCCGGCGACCAGCGCAGGCAAAGATGCGAGCCCTTCCATTCCAGAAACTCCGGCTTCGCATCCGAATTCGGAAACCAGAGGGAAACGCCGTTGTAATGCGCGACCGCGAGGCGAAACCCTTTCGGGGCGAACGCGAGCCCTCCGACGGTGCTTGGCGCTTCGAAAGATCGCTCGCCCTTTTTGGTTTTCACAAACGCCGTCTTGCCCGCGGACCAGGCGAGCGCGCCATCCGGCCCCAGCGCAACGTGGTCGATCCACTTGTTCTTCACTTCGGCGAGCGTTTCGCTTTTCCCGTTCGCGCCGGTCGCAACCACGCGCCCGTCGTCACCCGCAGTGACGACCCGTTCGCCATCGAAAACCGCTTCGAGGATCGAAGCATTCGGATGCGGCGCAGCCTTTTTGCCGTTTAGAAAAACCACCTCGCCCTCGCCGGTGGCAAAGGCTGCCTCATCCCCGAGAAAACCACCGGCAACCACATGAGCACCCACTTCGCAGGGCGTCACCAGTTCAGCGACAGAGCGAACTTCATTGTCGGTCATGGAAGTGAGCTTATCGCGCGCTATCGGTCTTGCAGACAGCCAGTCCAAATGGGCCCTTGGGCTTCAGCCAGTCGCCGCACTTGTCGCAGCCGGAAACTGAAATCCCGAGGAAGCCGAGGAGCGCGAGCGTCGTAATACGCTTGATCATGCCGCTTTATACCCGTGCCGGAGCCGCCCGCGCAAATTATTGCGCGACGCAGGCCTCGAAGCCCTCTTTCAGCGCCTTCTGGTTCAGATCGCGGCCGATGAACACCATGCGGCTTTCCCGCTTTTCGTCGGCTCGCCATGCGCGCTGGTGATCGCCCTCGAACATCATGTGGACGCCCTGCATGACATAGCGCTCGTCGTCATCCTTGAACGACAGGATACCCTTGGCGCGCAGGATGTTCGGCCCCTGGATCTGGCTGACGTTGTCGATCCAGGCAAAAAAGGTCTTCGGATCGAGCGGTTTGTCGGTCGAGAACGAGAACGACTGCACCTCGTCGTCGTGATGATGGTGCGCGCCTTCCAGAAAATGCGGCTCGATCGCGAGGATACGCTCGAGATCGAACGCGCCCTGCGAGAGCACGGCGTCGAGCGCGATCGCGCCACGCGCGGTCCGGTGGATTTTCGCAAACGGATTGATCGCGCGGATGCGCAGCTCGACTTCTTTCAGTTCGTCGGGCGTCACCAGATCGGTCTTGTTGAGCACGAGCACGTCGGCGAAAGCGATCTGGCTTTTCGCTTCCGGCGCATCCTTCAACCGATCCTTGACGAACTTCGCATCGACCACCGTCACCACGGCATCGAGTGCGGTCTTTCCGCTTACGGTTTCATCGACGAAGAACGTCTGCGCGACCGGCGCAGGATCGGCAAGACCGGTCGTCTCGACCAGAATGCCGTCGAACTTGCCTTTGCGCTTCAGAAGACCGTCGATGATGCGGATCAGATCGCCGCGCACCGTGCAGCACACGCAACCGTTGTTCATCTCGAAGACTTCTTCGTCGGCGCCCACGATGAGATCGTTATCGATGCCGATCTCGCCGAACTCGTTGACGATCACGGCGTATTTCTTGCCGTGCGGTTCGGACAAAATGCGGTTGAGAAGTGTGGTTTTGCCGGCACCGAGATAGCCGGTCAGCACCGTGACGGGGATTTTGTCGGACATGAAGGCGCGTCTCGCAAGGTTGAGGCCGGGATATAGGCGCGGGGGTGAAGAGGCTCAAGCCTCGAGATGGCGGCCCGGCGAGAAGCGCTTGCGCAAGCCGCCGACGGGCCCGAGCAGCACCGATACCGCATAAACGCCGCCAGCCGCGAGAATAACCGCAGGACCGGTCGGCAAATTGGCGTGAAACGACACCAGCAGTCCCGCGATGCCGGAGAGGACGCCAATCAGCACCGAGATGGCAGCCATGCGCGTCACGTCCTGCGTCCAGAAGCGCGCGGCCGCGGCGGGAAGCATCATCATGCCAACGGCAAGAAGGGTTCCGAGCGCGTGAAATGCCGCGACGAGATTGAGCACGACAAGTGCCAGAAACAGAAGATGCACCATCGTTCCCGAACCGCTCACGGAGCGGAGGAAACCCGGATCGACACATTCGAGCACAAGCGGCCGCCAGATCAGCGCCAGCGCAAACAGACTGAAGGTCGTGAACGACGCGATGACCAGCAGCGTAGGATTGTCGAGCGCCAGCACCGAGCCGAACAGCACGCGGAACAGATCGACATTCGAGCCTTTCAAGGAGATCAGCGTGACACCGAGGGCAAGCGACACAAGATAGAAAGCGGCGAGAGCCGCATCTTCTTTCAGTTCCGTGAAGCGCGCGACGAGACCCGCGGCAACCGCAACCGCGATCCCGGCTGCAATCCCACCGACAGTCATCGCGAACAGATCGAGCCCCGCCACCAGAAAGCCGAGTGCGGCACCCGGCAGGATTGCATGCGCCATGACGTCGCCCGCAAGCGACATGCGGCGCAGCATCAGGAAGATGCCGATGGGCGCGGCACTCAAAGAAAGAATGATGACGCCCGCGAGCGCGCGGCGCATGAAGTCGAATTCGGCAAAAGGCGCGATAAAAAATTCGTACATGGCAGATCGCTTACGCCGCATCCTCGCAGACGCCCGCCTGCTCGTCGAAAGCCTCGCTCATCCGGCGAGCCTTCAGCAGATTTTCGGGCGAAAGGGCTTCAACGGTCCGGCCCCATGCCACCGGCTCGCGCGCAAGCAGCAGCGCGTCGGGGAAATGCTGCCGGACCATATCGAAGTCGTGCAGCACCGCGACCACCGTGCGCTTTTCACCGTGCCAGCGGTGCACGAGCTCAAGAAGATCGGCGACCGTCTTTGAATCGAGCGAAGCAAAAGGCTCGTCGAGCAGGATCACGCGCGCATCCTGCAACAAGAGCCGCGCGAACAGCGCGCGCTGCATCTGTCCGCCCGAGAGCGTGCCGATGGCGCGATGCTCGAACCCGCGCAGCCCGACGCCATCGATCGCCGTCATGATGTTCTGGCGATCGGCCTTGCCGATGCCACCGAGCAAGCCCGCGCGTTTCCAGAGCCCCATGGCAACAAGATCGAACACCGAAATGGGAAAGCTGCGGTCGATCTCCGCGATCTGCGGAAGATAAGCGATGTCTTTCGGCCCGATGCCATGGCGCGCAATCTGGCCGCCGAGCGGATGCACGACGCCGACGATCCCTTTCAGAAGCGTGGACTTTCCGGCCCCGTTGGGCCCGACCACGGCGAGCAGCGTACCCTCCGCGATCTCCCCGCTCAGATGATGCACTGCGGGATGGCGGTCGTATCCCAGCGTTAAATTTTTGAACCCAAGCGCGGCAGCCACTGAATTTCGCTCCCCTCAGCGCAGCACGGCAAAGACGATCAACCAGATGAACAGCGACAGCGCGGCCGCGATGCTCATCCGGGCCGCAGCGGAGAGCCGCAACAGCGAAACGCCCGCCCCGGCCGGTGCCGTGCGAGCATGGGTGTGGTGGTGATCGTGAGATCCATGCATTTGATATAGTATATCGAAGGCGGACGGCGGCAGCAAACGCGCCTTTGGGTGGGCGGCTTTTTCGCGGGTTCCCGCCGTGCCGGGGATTTACGCTCGCAATTCGGGGCCGTACCCGCTAATGAAAATCCAACCCTCCGGCTCACAAGCGGTTGGGATACAATAAAACTTTGGGAGATATGGGAATGAACTTGGGACGCAATCTTGCCCGCGTCGTCGCCCTTTCGGCGGCTTTCGCGATGGCGCCCGTCGCGGCGCAGGCGCAGAATTTCATCAACGTACTCACCGGTGGTACGGCGGGCGTTTATTATCCGCTCGGTGTCGCCATCTCGAAAATTCTCTCCGACAAGATCAAGGACTCGCGTCCTTCGGTGCAGGCCACCAAGGCCTCGGTCGAGAACCTGAATCTCCTGCAGGCCGGCAAGGGCGAAATCGCCTTCACGCTCGGTGACTCGCTGGCGCAAGGCTGGGCGGGCGACGCAGACGCAGGCTTCCGCGGCAAGCTCAACAAGCTGCGCGTCGTCGGCGCGATCTATCCGAACTACATCCAGATCGTCGCCTCGAAGGAATCCGGCATCAAGACGCTCGCGGACCTCAAGGGCAAGCGGCTCTCGGTCGGCGCGCCGAAGTCGGGCACCGAGCTGAATGCACGCGCGATCCTCGCCGCTGCAGGCATCAAATACGAGAACCTCGGCAAGGTTGAGTATCTGCCCTTCGCGGAATCGGTCGAGTTGATCAAGAACCGCCAGCTCGACGCGACCCTGCAGTCGGCAGGCCTCGGCGTCGCCTCAATCAAGGATCTCGCGAACTCCGTCGAGATCGTCGTCGTCGAAATCCCGGCAGACGTCGTGCAGAAGGCAGGACCTCCGTTCCAGGCCGGCGTGATCCCGGCGAACACCTATCAGGGCCAAACCGCGAATGTGAGCGCCGCACTCGTCCAGAATTATCTGGTCACGCGCTCCGACCTTTCGGAGGACGCGGTTTACAACATGACCAAGGCGATCTTCGACAACATCCCGGACTTGATTGCGGCCCACGCGGCGGCACGGGCAATCAAGCTCGAGACAGCGGGCAAGAATTCGCCGGTTCCGCTGCATCCGGGTGCTGCGAAGTACTTCAAGGAAAAAGGCGTAGGCGGCTAATTTCCCGCTTCCGGACGGCCCGCGTGACGAACGCGGGCCGTTTTGCTTTTCTGCTTACTGAAATAAATTTTTCGAAAACAATTCAGTTGCGTTGGGGGACGCGCCAATGTCGGACAACAAGCAGGGATCGACTCCAAAGATGCAACAGGATGAAACCATCCGGGTTTCCGACCTGCCGAAGGAAAGCGCTGGTCCGCTCGTCGATGACGTCTCCGGACACCTGAGCCTCGAATGGGGCGAAGGCAGAACCGGAACCATCATCTTCTATCTCGCGATCGCGTTCTCGATCTTTCAGATCATCACCTCGTTTGGCGTGCCCCTCGACAAGCCGTTCTTCGCAAGCCTGCCGAAGCTGGACCTTTTGCTCCTGATCCGCGCAAGCCTGCTCGTGTGGCTAGGCTATCTCGCGTACCTCGCGCTGAAGAAGCAGTTCCGCTTCGCCCATCTCATCGGCTTCCTCGCCGTGTTCGGCGCGATTGAGCTCGTCGCCGAATTCGCGGGCGGCGTGCCAAGCCAGGTCGTGCGCGCCATGCACGTCGCTTTCCTCACGCTGCTCGGCGGCGCGATGCTGGCCAATTCGACCGCAAATCCGATCGGCAAGGCAGTCGCATGGACGATCGGCGTCCTTGGCTTTCTCGCGGGATTCTATCAGTGGCTGTTCTATCTCCCGCTGATCGACCGCTCCGGCTTTCTGACCGAAATCGATCTCGCCGTCGGCACCATCTCGATCGCGGTGCTCTTCATTCTCGTACAGCGCGTGATGGGCTCGGCGATCGCCATCGTTTGCGGCACGGCACTCGCCTATACGATGTTCGGCCAGTATCTGCCCTCACCGCTCAACCATCGCGGCTATTCCTTCGACCAGATCATCGAGCACATGGCGTTCGGGACCGAAGGAATTTACGGCGTGCCGACGCTGGTTTCCGCGACCTATATCTTCCTCTTCATCCTGTTCGGCTCCTTCATGGAGCGTGCAGGCGTGATCCGCTTCTTCAATGAATTTTCCATGGCCGTGTTCGGCGGATCGCAAGGCGGACCCGGCAAGGTTTGCGTCGCCTCTTCCGCTTTGATGGGTACCGTGTCCGGCTCCGGTATTGCGAATGTCGTCGCCTCTGGCCAGTTCACGATTCCGCTGATGAAGCGAAACGGCTTCACCTCGCCCTTCGCCGGCGGCGTTGAGGCAACCTCCTCCATGGGCGGTCAGATCATGCCGCCGGTCATGGGCGCGGTCGCCTTCATCATGGCCGAAACCATCGACCGGCCCTATGTGGACATCGTCATGGCGGCGATCATCCCGGCATCGCTCTATTTCATTGCCTGCTTCTGGTCGGTACATCTGCAGGCCGGCCGTCAGGGATTGCATGGCCTGCCGCGCGATCAACTACCGAACGCATGGGAGGAAGTCAGGAACAACTGGTTCCTCATCCTGCCGCTTGTCGTTCTCGTCTATCTCCTGTTCGCAGGATACACGCCGTTGTTCGCGGGCGCCGTCGGCCTGGCGCTTACCGCGCTCCTGATCCTCGGCACGTCGATGGCAGACCAGTTTCGCGTGACCGCGATCCGCATCATCTTCTGGATCGCGCTCGGCTTGCTCGCCGCCGCGGCACTGTGCATGAGCGTGGTCTTCATGCTGGTGCTGCTCGCGATCCTCGTGATCACGAGCGCGGTGAACCAGAAAGGCCGGGAAACTTTGATTATATGCCGTGACGCGTTGGCGGATGGCGCGCGCCAGGCAATTTCCGTAGGACTCGCCTGCGCCGTGGTCGGCATCGTGATCGGCACCATGACCCTTACCGGTCTCGGCACCATCGTCGGCACATGGATGATCTCGATCGGCCGGGACAGCCTCTTCCTCGCGCTCGTGCTGACCATGATCTTCAGCCTGATCCTCGGCATGGGCATTCCGACCATTCCGAACTACATCATCACTTCGTCGCTCGCGGCACCGATCCTTCTGAAGCTCGACGTGCCGCTCATTGTCTCGCACATGTTCGTCTTCTATTTCGGCATCATGGCGGACCTGACGCCACCGGTGGCGCTCGCGGCTTTCGCGGCAGCACCCATGGCGCGCGTCAGCGGCTTTGCGATTTCCATCAAGGCGGTCATGATCGCGATGCCGGGCTTCATCGTGCCCTATATGTCGGTTTATGATCCCGTACTGATGCTGCAGCCCATGGCAGGCCTCGAAGGCAATGCTTATTGGGCGCACGTGGTCTATGTCTGCTTCAAGGCGTTGCTCGCAGTTTCTCTCTGGGGTGTCGCCTGCTTCGGCTACCTCGCGCGGCCGGTTTCGCTACCAGCACGGCTCTACTGTCTTGGCGCGGCGGTCTTCCTCGTCGTTCCGACCTGGTGGAGCGACTACATCGGCTTCGCCGCTGCGGCACTCTTCATCGGCAGTCACTACTATCTGGCGTGGCGCAGCGGAGAATGGCGCGGAAGAGCCAAACCGAAAACCGCATGAGCCTGATCTGTCTTGCCGGCGGCGGCGTGGTCGTAAAACTCGCTGCCGCCGTGACGCTTTCCTGGACCCATTCAGTCGAGAAGGTGAAATGGGAAGAAGACTGGCGCGCACATCCGGCCGGCATCGCCATCGTCGAATCGCGCGTGAAAGGATCGGGTGCCGGCATGGAGCCGCCGCCCGGCGCAAAGCTGAAAAACGGCGTTTACAGCTATCGTCCGCATTGGGTGCCCATGAAACAAGTGGTGCTCCGCCGCTCCGGCGCTACCGCGGACTGGAACATCTGCATTGCCGGCACCTGCAAGCCGATGGGCGACTATCTGCCCGCCACCGCGGACCCCGTGACGCTTTCGCTCTGCGAATAAGATCGCCCGCAACGCGCGAAGCGAGCTAGCCGCGCGGACCCTTCTTCAACCGCTTCAGGTCGAAGCGCTGGATATCTTCGAGAAGCGCGATGAAAGCGCGCGCGCCATGATCGGCCGCGGCTTCACCCTTTTCTTTCGTCGCGGCTTTGGCGTTACCGAGCGCGCCGGTTTCCTGAAGATCCTGCGTCATCCAGCCGAAGCCCGCAGGCGTCACCGAACGCAGATACTTGAACTCTTTTTCCATCAAGACCGTGACCGGAACGAAATCGTCGAGCTTGTCCATCCGCACACTCTCCGGCGCAAAAGCAAGCATCAGCGAGGTCTCGATCTCGCCGCCATGAATTCCGTGAATTCGTTCGGCCTCGCCGAACAGACCAGCCGGATAGCCGAAGCGGTGCCAGCCGCTCGTGACCGCCAGCATGCCTAATTTTTCCCGCAGCTCCCCGATCACGATATTGAGCATCGACGAATTGCCGCCGTGCGAATTGATGAACAGAATTTTCCGCACGCCGGCGCGATAGACGCTTTCGCCGAGCTCGATCCATGCGCGCATCAACGTCTCCCAGGAAAACGTCAGCGTGCCCGGAAAGTCCTGATGCTCGTCGGACTTGCCGATCTGCTGCACCGGAAGAAACACTGCCGGGATGCTGTCCGGCAGGAGCCTGTGCACCCGCGCCAGATAGCCCTCCGCGATCGTCGTATCCACGGAGAGCGGCAGATGCGGCCCATGCTGCTCGATGGCGGCAACCGGCACGACCGCGATCCATTCCTCAGGATTCCCGTTCTGGAAATCCTGCCAGGTCATGTTTTGCCAATGCCGCTTCGGTTTCATGCTCAATTCCGCGCCAGAAGGGGGCAACCTATTCTAGCGCTCGGCCAAGGCGCAAGCGTTGCCTAGATTCCGGCGTTGGCATTCGGGTTACGATCCCCTATGCGACTGCCCTTCTGCGTCACAAGCCGATAGATTGCGAACCATGCTGAAACGCCTGCTGTCCTGCCTGCTCAGTTTTGCAACGCTCGCTGCACCCAGCGCCGCGGCGGACAAAGTGCGCTTCGGCACGAACTGGGTCGCGGAAGCCGAACACGGCGGCTTCTATCAGGCGCTTGCCGACGGCACTTACGCGAAATACGGGCTGGACGTTGAAATCGTCCCCGGCGGGCCGCAGATCAACAACCGCATTCTGCTTTCGGCGGGAAAGCTCGACTTCTACATCTCCGCGAACTTTCTGCAGGCTTTCGCCGCGGTCGAGCAAAACGTACCGACCATCGTCGTAGCGGCAATCATGCAGCGCGATCCGATCGCGATCATGGCGCACCCGAACGCCGGCATCGAAACCTTCGAAGATCTTCGAAACAAGAACATCACCCTGCTACTCGGCGCGGACGCGATGGTGACGTCGTTTCGCTGGCTGAAGTCCGAGCATGGCTTTCGCGACGAACAGGCGCGGCCTTACACGTTCAATCCGCAGCCGTTTCTCGCCAATCCAAAATCCGCGTTGCAGGGCTACGTGACATCGGAACCGTTCGTGATCGAGCAGGCTGGAAAGTTCAGGCCGAAGATTTTTCTGCTCGCCGACCATGGCTTCGACGGCTATGCGACGACCCTGGAGACCCGGGTCGCCTTGCTGCGCGAAAAGCCCGACCTCGTTGCCCGCTTCATCGAGGCATCGATCATCGGCTGGTATAATTATCTTTATGGCGACAGCAAAGCGGCGAACGACCTGATCAAGAAACACAATCCGGAAATGACCGACGCCTTGATCGCCTTCTCGACCGCGAAGATGAAGGAATACGGGATCGTCGATACCGGCGACGCGCTGATTTTCGGCATCGGCGCGATGCAGGAAGAAAAGATCAAGCGCTTCTTCGACAAGATGGTGAAGGCAGGCGTCGTGCAGCCCGGCGTGAACTGGAAGAAAAGTTTCGACACCACCTTCGTGAACCGCAAACACGGCCTCGATCTTTACCGCGCCAAATGACGAACGCCTCGCCAATCGCTGCAAATGCCGATGGCGCCGTGCTCGCGCAACTGAGCGGTATTTCCAAAACTTTTGAGAATGGCGTTCAGGCACTTGATGAGATCGGATTCTCGATCAGGCCAGGCGAGTTTCTCTCGCTTTTGGGAGCGTCGGGCTGCGGAAAGACCTCGCTCCTTCGCATCATCGCGGGATTGATTGCACCCGATCGCGGCGACATCCGCTGGAGCGCTGGCCGCCACCCGCGCGAAACCGGCTTCGTGTTCCAGGAGGCCGCGCTGATGCCCTGGGCAGATGTGGCGGCAAACATTCGTCTGCCGCTCCGGCTCCTCGATGTGGGAAAGCAAGAAGCCGATGCGCGGACGCAAGCCGTGCTGGCACAGGTAGGACTGACGCCATTCGCGCACGCGCTTCCGCACGAACTGTCCGGCGGCATGAAGATGCGCGCCGCCCTCGCCCGCGCGCTCGTCGTGAAGCCGGCACTGCTTCTGATGGACGAGCCCTTCGCGGCACTCGACGAAATTTCGCGCTTCAAGCTCAACGACGAGTTGCTCGCGCTCTGGCAGCAGGCGAATTGCACAATCGTCTTCGTCACGCATTCCGTTTATGAAGCCGCCTATCTCTCGAGCCGGACCCTGATCCTCTCGCCGCGCCCGGGGCGCATCACGGAAGAAATCACGCTTTCCGCAGCCGACCGGAGCGACCCGCATTTCCGGACATCGGCAACGTTTGCCGCACGCGCGCGTGTACTTTCCGAAGCGCTGGAGCGGGCGCAATGAAACGAAGCAGCGTGCTTGTTCCGCTCTTCACGATTCTCCTCCTGCTGCTCGGATGGGAAGCTGCGGTGCGCGGCCTCGGAATCGCACCCGTGCTGTTGCCTGCACCGTCGCTGATCCTGAAGACGATGATTGCCGATGCACCGCTTCTGTTCGGCTCCCTTCTCGTGACCCTCCGGATCACCTTCCTCTCGCTTCTAATCGCAACCACCGCGGCGCTGGCGCTGGCAATCCTGTTCGCATCATCGCGCCTCATGGAGCGGGCACTGTTTCCGCTGGCCGTCGTGCTGCAGGTGACCCCGATCATCGCGATCGCGCCCCTTCTTCTTGTCTATATGGAACCGCAGAGCGCGGTGCTGGCTTGCGCGGCGCTGGTCGCGTTCTTCCCGATATTGTCGAACACCGCGCTCGGGCTTGCCTCCGCGGACCGTCAGTTGCGCGATCTGTTCGCGCTTTACGACGCAAACTGGCTGAAGACGCTGCTCTATCTGCGCCTTCCCACCGCGCTGCCGTATTTTCTTGGCGGGCTGCGGATCGGGGGCGGCCTCGCACTGGTCGGCGCGGTCGTCGGCGAAATCGCAGCCGGCAGCGCTGGCGCTGGCTCCGGCCTCGCATGGCGCATTATCGAGGCAGGGCACCGCGTGAATATCCCCCGCATGTATGCAGCCCTCGTTCTGATTGCGATGGCGGGGGTCGCGATCTTCGGCCTGTTCTCGGCCCTGCAACGCATGGCTTTGCGGCGTTGGCACGCCAGCGAACTCTCCGGCGCGTAATAGCGGCTGCATTTCTATCGCGGCATTGGCGCGAGCCATGCATCGCAAGGGCTCGCGGGCACCCCGGCACTCGTCTAGATTGCAGGAACATTCAGGGATCCCGTCTTCATGCCGTCCAAGCCGCACCCGCTGCGCGAACTCCCGGCGCCGAGCGATGCGCGCGCGCGTATCGTCGGCATCGCGCTGATCTGCGCCGCGCTGTTCTGTTTTGCGCTACTCGACACCACAGCGAAGTGGCTGACGGGGCATTTGCCGACCCTGCAGATCGTATGGGCACGTTATGCGAGCCACTTTCTGATCGGCTTCATTTTCGTGAACCCATGGACTGTGAAAGGGCTTTTCACGACCCAGCGTCCCTGGCTTCAGCTCGGCCGTTCCGCGCTCCTGTTTCTTTCCACCGCGATCAATTTTATCGCGCTGAATTATCTGCAGCTCGATGAAACCACCGCGATCATGTTCACCACGCCGTTCTTCATCGCGCTGTTCGCGGGACCAATTCTTGGGGAGTGGATCGGCTGGCGGCGCTGGACCGCGATCCTGATCGGTTTCGCAGGCGCGATGGTCGTCATTCGTCCGGGTACGGGCGCACTGCATCCGACCGCGTTTCTGTCGCTGGCGGGTGCCTGCTGTTACGCGCTCTACAACATCTCGACCCGTGCGCTCGCGCCCTACGATACGACGCAGACGACGATCACTTATTCAGCGCTGGTCGGCGTGCTGGTCGCCTCGATCCCGCTGCCATGGGTCTGGCAGACGCCGACCGAGCCGCTCGTGATCTCCGCGATGGTTCTGGTCGGCTTTTTCGGCCTCATCGGGCATACCTTCCTGATCATCGCGCACCGCTATGCGCCGGCAGGCGTGCTCGCGCCCTTCATCTATTTTCAGATCGTATGGGTTTCGCTCACGAGCTTTACCGTCTTCGGCCATCTGCCGACGAAGTGGACGATCGCCGGCGTGCTGATCGTGATCGCGTCCGGCCTCTATTTGCTCTATCGCGAACGCAAGATGAAGGCTGAGGCCTCGCTGGAAGCCAACATCGACAAGTAGCGTCGTTACGGCAGCGAGATCAGCGTCGGCAGGACCCCCGCATTGTGCAGATACTCGAAGCCTTCCGCGAGCGGGATCGAAAGCAGAAAAATGCTCGCATCGAGCGCGGTCGTCCGCACGAGCCGCGGGTTCGCCTCCACCTTCTCAGAATCCTTCCAGAGCGAAAAGTTGGGAACGAAGCGCGGAACCCGTGCGAGATAGTCCTCGTAGGTTTTTCCGAAATTCGCGGAAAGAACCTGCTCCTCCTTCAGGACGACCAGCAGAAACACGACATAGGCGACGAGCCCGGTCGCAAGGGCGAGGACGAAACTGCCAAGCTGCGCGCCGGCGCCGACCGCGCCGATGATCGAAAAGGTGTAGAGCGGATTGCGAACAATGGAATAAGGCCCCTCGGTCACCAGATGATCGATCTTGCGGCCGCCGATGTAGAGCGTGCAAACCATCCGCCCGCAGATGCAGAACACGATCAGCACCAATCCGAAAAATTCGATCCCCTCGTGCACGAAAGTGCCGCTAGGCCAGCTGGTATCGCCCACCATGACGAACCCGATACCGGCAACAGCGAAAGCAAGCAGCACCGCTTTTCGGATCGACTGCACGGCAGCAAGGTTGATAGTATTGCTCCGACTGGATGCCATGCTGTCCCCCGGAATGCGATGCTTGAGCGTTTCTGCATGCTTTAAGGTTTTCTTGGGGCGGCGGCTACGCCAGACACAAGACGAAACGAACGGAAAAAACGCAAAAACGGAAAAGACGCCAGGATGACCAAGCGCGAATTGTTGATCACCAGCCCCATGATGCCGATGATCGAGGAGCAGCTCGACCGGCATTTTACCGTAGAGCGGCTTTACAAGGCAGCCGACAAGGAAGAACTGCTGGCCGAATTCGGCCCCAGGGTGCAGGCGCTCGGCGCCACTCCCGGACTGAGGGTCGATGCCGCGCTGATGCAGAAGCTGCCCGCGCTGAAAATCGTCGGCTCTTTCGGCGTCGGCTATGATGCCGTGGATGCAAAATGGGCCGGCGAACACGGGATCACCGTCACCAACACGCCGGACGTGTTGAACGAGGAAGTCGCCGATACCGCGCTTGGGCTCCTGCTTGCGACCGTTCGCCAGTTACCGCAGGCAGACCGTTATGTGCGCGTCGGCAAATGGCTGGAGCGTCCGTTTCCGCTCACGGTAACGCTGCAGGATCGCACCGTCGGCGTGGTCGGCATGGGCCGCATCGGCAAGGCGATTGCAAAACGGCTCGAAGCCTTCAACACGCCGATCGTCTATCATTCACGCAACAAGGCGGAAGGCGTCCCCTACAAGCACTATCCCGATCTGAAAGCGATGGCGCACGACGCCGACGTGCTGATCGTGATTACGCCCGGAGGTGCCGCGACCCGGCACATGGTGAACAGGGAAGTGCTGGAAGCGCTGGGCCCGAACGGCATCGTCATCAATGTCGCGCGCGGCTCCGTGATCGACGAGCAGGCCCTGATCGAGGCGCTGCAGAACAAAACCATTCTCTCCGCCGGTCTCGATGTATTCGAGGACGAGCCGAAAGTGCCGCAAGCGCTAATCGACATGGAGCACGTCGTGCTCTTGCCGCATGTCGGCTCCGCCTCCGTGCATTGCCGTAACCAGATGGGCCAACTCGTGGTGGACAATCTGGTGGCCTGGGCCGCCGGCAAGCCGCCGCTGACGCCGGTTCCGGAGACCCCGTGGCCGCCGAAAAAATGATCCGCCTTGCGTGTATCGCGCTTGCCGCTCTCTCGCTGCTCGTCTGGCCGAACGGCGCGGGAGCGCAGGAGAACGCGTCGGCACGCGCACTGGCCTCGAACTACCAGCTCACGGACGCGCTCGGCGAACGCAAGTGCCCGATCGCGCTAGAGGCGCGGGTGGCTGCGCCCGGCTTTGCGCTGACCTTTGACCGCCCGGCCTGCCGCGCGGCGTTTGCGCATCTCACGGATGTCGTCGCATGGCAGCCCGCGCCTGCCGGCGGCATCAACTTCGTCGATGCCAAGGGCGTCGCCATCACCGAATTCTCGGAGGGCGTCGGCGGCGTTTATGAGGCCATTCGCGAGAACGACGGCGTCTATTTCCTGACCAATCTGCGCATCGCCGACACGCCGGAAACACAGCCCACCGATCTCCTCGGCAACTGGTCGCTTGCGCGGCCCGGCGGCCCCACGATCTGCACCATCACGCTCACGAACGAGGCGATGGGCGACGGCCGCTTTGCGCTTCGCATCATGCCGGGATGCGACAGCGCAATTACCGCTTTCGCACCGGTGAGCTGGCAACTTTCCAGCGGCGACATCCTGTTGTTCTCCAAAGGCGGAAGCCTGATCCGGCTCGGACGCAACGAGGAAGGGATCTGGTCCCGGTTGCCGGACCAGTTTCAGCCGCGGCCGCGGCCGTTGTTGATGATGCGCTGAGCCGGGAAATCCCGAAGACTATTTTGGCACCTTCTGCGCGACCGTTGCGGAGCGCTCATCCTCTTTCGGGGTGGCAGCCTGATCGGGCGTTTCGGCGCCGGCGATGACGGAGACAACATCTGCCGCCATCGATTCCAGCAGCGAAAGTTCGTCCTCGGAAAGTTTATGAGGCTCGGTATCGAGAAGGCATAGCGCGCCGAGAACCATCCCGTCGGCGGTCTTGAGCGGCGCGCCCGCATAGAAATTCGTATCCCAAAGACGGATGGCGGGATGATCGATGAAGCGCGGATCGCGTTGGGTGTCGTTGACGACGAGCGTTTCGCCCGCTGCTACCACATGATCGCAGATCGCCTCGTCGCGGGGCATCGTGATCATGTCGGTGCCGGATTTCGTCCGTGTTCCCGGAAGATCGACGCTTTGGCCGATGATGTACTCGTCGTCGGCATCGATGGCCGAGATGACTGCGAACTTGATGTCGAAAACGTCGGCAGCGCGTTTCGCAAGCGCATCGAGATCTTCACGCGCGTGGCCGTCGAGCACATTTGTCGCTTGCAGCGCCTTCACACGCGCGTCGTCGTTCTCGGGTGCGTCGGCGACCTGCCGTTCCAACGCTTTTTCCGGCGAGATCATGCGATGGATGCGCAATACGCCTTCCCGCACCGTGGTAAAGACCTCGTCCGCGCCCAGCGCCTTCGCCGCTTCGGCCTCGAGCAACGCTTCCGGCGCGCTCCAAAGCGCAAGCACGATACGTTTGCCGGGCCAGCGGTTGCGCAGCCGCTTGCAGAGCGACTTGATCGAAGACGCCGGGTCGTCGCTGAAATAGCTGATGCAGATGATGTCGACGTCCGAGATGTCGAGATCGGCAACATAGCGGGCAGTGGCAACGCCCTCCCGCCGCAAGATTGCCGGTATCCCTTCGATCGATAAGGAATGGACCAGCATCTCGCACGCCACGCTGTCTATTTCCCAACGCCCACCGATACAGGCCACCCGGGGCTTCTCCCCCGGAGCGACCTGTCCTGGATACGCTTCCCGCAAGTCATCAAGCAGCACGTCCATGCCGTTTGCGACACGCAGGCGATGCTCGGGCCTCGCCGCGGTATGGTAATCTTCATGCACCTTTCGAAGCACCTCGATACCGTGATCGCTGTAGAAATCGACGACGGCGTCGTCTTTGATCGCTTCCTCCACGATCTCGATCGCCTCGTTCGGATCGTCCGCCAGCAGGCGCTGGTAAATTCTTGTCGGTATATCCAGGACGGGCGTTGAGCCGAGTAGTGTGTCGAAGAAGCGTAGCTGTGGGTTGCTGCGCCCGATCACCAATAGGCAAACGGTAAGCGGCGTCGAAAGAATGAGCCCGACCGGCCCCCACAACGCGGTCCAGAACGTCGCGGACGCAATCAGCGACATCGCGGACAATCCGGTACTCGTCCCGTACAGCAGCGGCTCGACGACGTTGTTGCTGACCAGTTCGAGGAAGACAATCAGCGCAACGGTCCAGGCAACCATCTCCCAGCCCGAACCCACCGCAAACGCCAGCGCGATCGGAAAGATCGCGGAGATCAACGGGCCGAGATAGGGAATGAACCGCAAAAACGCGGCCAGCGTACCCCAGAGCAGCCAACCCGGTACGCCAATCGCCCACAGGCCGGCGGCCATCGGCACGCCGTAAGAAATGTTCACCGCAAGCTGCATCAACAGATATCTGGAGATGCGCCGGCCCGCTTCCTCCATCGCGTCTGTGGATTTGTGGAGATTACCGCCGAGCAGACGGATCAGCCTGTCGCGAAGGTCGCCCCTGTCCAGCAGCGCGAGAAACACGAAGATCAGCACGATGCCGATTGTCGCCAGTGGCTCCAGCGCCGACAAAATCCATTCCAGCGCCGTTGCGAATGGCGACCTCGCCGGGGGCACCACGCTGACACGTTGCATGGTCGGCTCGTTGCTAGCCGCGGTGTTCGCTTTCACCTCTTCCTGAACCGTATCCACGGTTCGCAAAACGCCATCGAAAAGGCCCGGCTGACGGATGCTTTCCGCCACATCGTGAATTTTCTTCCGGATCGTCGATTGATAGTTCGGAAGCTCTGCGCTGAGCGAGCGGACCTGCGAGGCAACCAGCAAGCCAAGTCCGGAAACGGCCGTTCCCAGAACCAGCATCACCATGATCACGGAAACGACGCGCGGCAGTCCGCGCCGCGACAGCCATGTCACGAGAGGGTTCAGGGCAAAGCTGATTAGAAATGCCGTGACGAGCGGAATGATGACGCTCTTGCCGAGATAGAGTGTCGCCACCGTAATCGACGCCACCACCAGCCATGCGGCGATCACGAGAATATCGCCCTGCTCGGATGGCAATTGGGGTTTTGCTTTCCCCATCGGCTGGTCGAGCGCGTTCTCAGGCATACCCTTCCCCGACCGGCAAAATGCGCAATGCGCGGCGCCGGACTCACGGCCTTCAACGCTAGAACGACGCGGAAGGGCAGAAGTTCCATGCGCGGTGGGTGGACGCATCCGGGCGATACGCGAGCCATAGAACCGGCTCCGCGCGAAGCCGCCTTGTGCCGCGCAATATTCAGGAAATCAGCCGCAGGCCTTTCAGGCTTGCGTGGCCATCCTTGCCCACGATGATGTGGTCATGCACCTCGATGCCGAGCGGCCGCGCGACATCGATGATCGTCTTCGTCATCTGGATATCGGCGCGCGACGGCGTCGGATCGCCGGAAGGATGATTGTGAACGAGCACGATCGCCGTCGCCGACAGTTCAAGTGCGCGCTTCACGACTTCGCGCGGATAGACCGGTGTATGATCGACCGTTCCCTTTTGCTGCACTTCATCGGCAATCAGCTGGTTTCTCTTGTCGAGAAACAGAATGCGGAACTGCTCCTTGTCCGCGAAGGCCATGGAAGTCCGGCAATACTCGATCACGGCCGACCAGGAGGCTAGCACCTTCTTGCTCTTGATCTTGCCTTTGGCGAGATGCTGCGCTGCGGCTTCTACCACCTTGAACTCGGTGATGATGGCGTCGCCAACGCCCTCGATTTCTTTCAGGCGCGCGGAAGGCGCGGAAATGACTTCGGCAAAAGAACCGAACTGCTCGATCAGTTCCTTGGCGAGAGGCTTTACGTCGCGCTGCGGGACAGCGCGGAACAAGACAAGTTCGAGAAGCTCGTAATCGGCAAGTGCCGCCGGGCCCGATTCGCGGAAACGCGAGCGCAGGCGCTCACGATGCCCGTGATAATGCGGCGCCTCCTTAAATCCGGAACCGCGCGCCTTCGCCATCCGAAACTACGCCTGGCTATACGGTGGCTTGTGGAAGCCTTTCGGCGAGAGCGTAAAGATTTCAACACCGGTTTCCGTGACGCCGACCGCGTGCTCGAACTGCGCCGAGAGCGAGCGATCGCGCGTCACCGCGGTCCATCCGTCCGAAAGAACTTTCACATGCGGCCGGCCGAGATTGATCATTGGCTCGACCGTGAAGAACATGCCGGGCCGCAGCACCACGCCCTCGCCCGCCACCCCAACGTGCACGATGTTCGGCTCGTCGTGGAAGAGACGTCCGAGGCCGTGGCCGCAGAAGTCGCGCACCACGCTCATATGGTTCGGCTCGACCACCGCCTGAATCGCGGCACCGATGTCGCCGGTGGTGGCGCCGGGGCGGATCACCGAGATGCCCTTCATCATGGCCTCGTAGGTGACTTCCACCAGCCGCTCGGCGCGGCGCGGGACCTCGCCAACCAAATACATGCGGCTGGAATCGCCATGCCATCCGTCGAGGATCACGGTGACGTCGATATTGACGATGTCGCCCTCGCGCAGCGGCTTGTCGTTGGGAATGCCGTGGCAGACCACGTGATTGATCGAGATGCAGGTGGCCTTGCGATAGCCGCGATACATCATGGTCGCGGGTAACGCGCCGTGATCGCCGGCAAATTCGAAGACGAGTTGGTCCAGCCGGTCGGTCGCAACACCAGGTTGCACATGCTCGACCAGCATATCGAGCGCTTCGGCCACCAGACGCCCGGCGCGGCGCATGCCTTCGAAATCCGCCGCACTATGCAGGCGGATCTGACCGGTTTTCCGGAGCGGTGCGCTGGCGGCGTCGACGTAGGTCATGAGAGTTCCGGGATCCAAATGTAGGCAAGAAAGCAGCAAGTGCAAGGAATTAGAGCCTAGCTTTAGTCGGCCAGCGCTTCCCGGCGGTCAACCCTCAATTTCGTGAGCGCTGCCCCGCGCTCACTCCCGAGCTTTACCACCCAAGTCTTCTTCGATATGGATCGCGACGATCTCGTCGAAATCCCTGTCGGGCACGAAGCCAAGCGAAAGCGCACGCTTCGCCTCGAAGACATGCGGCCAGCTCGCGACGATCCGCTCGACCAGCATGTCGCGGATCCGCTGGATCCGTGCGACGGCCGCATCTCCACCCACCTTGCGCAGCGCCTCGATCTGCTCGGCAATGGTGCAGGCCACCGCCGGCATCATCAAGTTCAGACGGCCTTCGAGTTTCGCGGCATCGAGCGTCGCCGCATGCAGGAGATAACCCACCGCCGCGCGGGGGCTTGCGTGCGAATGCAGCGTATCCTCCGCGACCGGGAGCATTGCGATTTCGCCCGCCAGCGGCTCCCCG
>DAORMJ010000029.1:0-9715 GCA_035440445.1 Xanthobacteraceae bacterium | reverse complement strand
AATGCTGGAGAAAAATCCCGATGCCGCCTTGTTCGGCTTGCCCGGCCGCACAGTAATGGCCGGCAGGCGAATGCCGACGCCATTGAAGAAGCCGCGGCGCGAATAGTCCGCGAGCAGCTGCTCGCCGATCGCCTTTGCGACACCGTAGGAGCTGTGCGGCGTCAGATGAAAGTCATCCGTCACAGGGCCATCGAAGGGCCCGCCATAGACCGCAGCCGAACTCGTGAAGACCACGCGCGGCTTGTGCCCGCGCTGACGAATTGCCTCGAAGAGAAAACGCGTGCCGTCGATGTTCACGCGATAGCCTTTGTCGAAATCGGTCTCGGCTTCGCCGGATACCACGCCCGCCAGATGAAAAACATAGTGCGGGCTGTCGGCGACCGCGGCCGACGCCTCGCCGGGCAGCGAGAGATCGCCGGCCCGCGTCTGGACTTTGAAGGGCGCGCCCTTCGGCGCGGCAGGAGCCGCAACATCGACGAGCGTCATGCGTGCGATCGGCTCGCCGCCAAGCCGCGGCTCGCGCATGAGCCGCGCAAGCAGCTTTTGGCCGATCATGCCGGCAGCACCCGTGACAAGAACGTGGAGATCGCTGCTCATAAGATTTCGCTGCCTTGCGTGAACGGGCTATCCTGCACGAGGCATCGCACAAGGCAAATCGCTCGCATGACATCGGCAACAGACAATCCGGAGGCTGAGCGCCTGTTCCGCGCCACGCGGGATATTCCGACGCCGGCGCTGGTGATCGACGAGGCGGCGCTCGATCGCAACATCGCGCGCATGGCGGGTTTCGCGCAGCGCGCAGGCCGTTCGCTGCGTCCCCATGCCAAGACGCACAAGTCTGTCATGATCGCACAAAAGCAGATCGCGGCGGGCGCGATCGGCATCTGTTGTGCGACAGTCTCCGAACTACAGGCCATGGCGGAAGGCGGCATCGAAGGCCTGCTGCTCACCGCGCCTGTGCAGGACATGGCAAAGATCGGCTCCCTGATTGCCGTCGCGAAAAAGACGCCGCTCCTGATCGCCGTCGATCATCCGGACCAGATTGCGCTGCTCGCCGCGAGGCTTCCTGCGGAGATGAGCGCAATCGGCATCCTTGTCGATATCGATGTCGGCCAGCGGCGAACCGGCGTCTGCGAGGTCCGGGACACGATTGCGATTGCGCGGCAGGCGAGCGCAGACAAGCGGCTCAGCTTCTGCGGCGTGCAGGGCTATGCGGGTCATGTCCAACACATCCCCGATTTCGAGGAGCGTTCGCGCGAGTCGGAAAAAGTTTCCGTACTGATCGGCGAACACCTTGCGGGACTACGAGAAGCAGGCATGGAAACGAAAATCGTCAGCGGCGGCGGCACTGGTACGCATGCAATCGACCTCGCCCATGAGCCCTTCACGGAGATTCAGGCCGGCTCCTATGTCTTCATGGATGCGGACTACGCGCGGATCCGAAGCCGCGGCGGCGACGTCCTCCCCTTCGAATGTTCGCTCTACATGTTGACGACGGTGACGTCCGCCAACCGGCCCGGACAACTGACGATCGACGCCGGCACGAAGTCGCTCGCCGTGAATGGTCCCGCCCCGCATGTGATCATCGGTGCGCCGGAGGGCGCAGGTTTCTCGTTTGCCGGCGACGAGCACGGCATCATCTCGTTGCCCGAAACCAACCGCGCGCCTCGCCTTGGCGAGCGGATTCTGATGAGCGTCACGCATTGCGACCCGACGATCAACCTTTTCAGCGCCATCCATACCGTTTCGCAGAATGGCGACGTGCGAACTTCGCCGGTCGTTGGACGAAACTAGCGGCGACTACACCCGCAAGGCTTCGAGCTTCTGCTTCTGCCGGCCCTGCGCATCGAAATTCGCGGGCGAGAGCCAGCGCTCGAACGCTTCTTTCACGCGCGGCCATTCCGCGTCCGTGATGGAAAACCATGCAGTGTCGCGATTGCGGCCCTTGACGATCATGTGCTGGCGGAACACGCCTTCAAACGTGAAGCCAAAACGCTCCGCCGCGCGGCGCGAGGCCGCGTTGAGGCTGTCGCATTTCCACTCATAGCGGCGATAGCGCAATTCGTCGAAGGCGTAACGCATCAAGAGATACTGCGCCTCGGTCGCAAGCGGCGTGTGCCGCAGCGCTTTGGCGTAAAAAATTCCACCGACTTCGATCACCCGGGTAGCTGGCCGGATTTCCATCAGCGTCGCGACCCCGAGCACATTGCTGGAGCCATCGATGATCGCGTAGGCAAACGGATCTTCGCGCGTCGCAAGCACCTCTGCGAAAGCCGAAAAATCCTCGCGCCCGGCGAAAGGCCCGTACCACATATAGGTCCAGAGTTCGTCGTCGCCCTCGACTGCATCCCAGAGCGATGCGGAATGTCGCGCTGCATCGAACTTCTCGACGACACCAAAGCGCCCGCGCAGCAACGGCGCGTTGGGTCGCAAGGCAGGCGTTGCATCCACCGGCTTGCCTACAGGCTGCGTCACGCGCCGCTCCGCGTCTTGTCGTCTTTGTAAAAGAACTTGTTGATCTCGATCCCCGGCGCGGCCTCGGAAAAAGCATCGAAACGCCCTTCGTCGGCGATCATCTTTGCCGCGCGAATAAAGCCACCCCAGGCTGCGCGCGCGAGTGACCCGCCGATGCTGATACGCCGCACGCCGAGCGCTTCGACATCCTTCACCGTCAGCCCCATCGGCGTTCCGATGAGCAAATTGACCGGCTTCGGCGCGACCGCCTGCACCACCGCCTTGATCTGCTCCGGCTTGTTGATACCCGGCGCATAGAGGCAATCCGCCCCCGCGGCCGAATAAGCCTTGAGCCGCTCAATCGTGTCTTCCAGATCGGAGCGGCCGACGAAAAAATTCTCCGCGCGCCCGACCAGCAAGACATCGCCGCCTTTCTTGTCGATCGCGGCACGCGCAGCCGCAATGCGCGCCGCACCTTCTTCGAGCGAATAGACCGGATTGTCCTTATCGCGTTTGGAGTCTTCGATCGAAAGACCCGCGACTCCTGTATCGCAGGCAAGCGCAACACTCTCCGCAACGCCTGCCGGCTCATGCGCGAAGCCGCCCTCAAAGTCGGCGTTGATCGGCACGTCGGTATTGGCGACAAGTTCACGCAGATGATCGAGCGCCATCTCGCGCGTCACCGCATTGTCCGGCAGGCACCGCGACCAGGCGAAGCCTGCGCTGGTGGAAGCAAGCGCCTTGAAGCCCATCCCCTGCAACCAGCGCGCACTCGCGACATCCCACGGATTGGGCATGACGAAGCAACCGCGCGCGTGCAGCGCGCGAAAAGCGCGGCGCTTCTCCGCCACCGTCGGCATCAATGATTTTCCCTAGGAATGCCGAAGGTCTCCGCGACGTTCTGAAACTTGATCGCGGGCTTCAGCACCATGCCTTCGGAAAGCTGATCCACCATCTGGCGTTGGATTTCCTGCCACGGCGTCTGGCTCGGCGGAAATTTGTAGCCGCCCTCGGCTTTCAGTTTTGCGCGCCGCACGGAGAGTTCCGGCTCGCCGACCAGAATATTGGCTTCACCTTTCCTGAGATCGATGCGCACAGGATCGCCGGTCTGCAGGATCGCAAGCCCGCCACCTGCCGCCGCTTCCGGCGAGGCGTTCAGGATCGAAGGCGAGCCGGAAGTGCCGGACTGGCGGCCGTCACCGATGCAGGGCAGCGATTTCACCCCGCGATTGAGGAGTGCCGCAGGCGCGGTCATGTTCACCACTTCCGCCGCACCCGGATAACCGATCGGCCCGGCACCCCGCATGAACAGCATGCAGTTCTCGTCGATCGCAAGCGAGGGATCATCGATGCGCGCGTGATAATCTTCCGGCCCGTCGAACACGATCGCGCGTCCCTCGAACGCGTCGGGATCTGCCGGATTCGAAAGATAGCGCTCGCGGAATTCCTTGGAGATCACGGAGGTCTTCATGATTGCGCTGTCGAAGAGATTGCCCTTCATCACGATGAAGCCCGCGTCCGCGCGCATCGGCTTGTCATAGGACCAGATTACGTTGCGATCCATCACCTCGCGGTTGCGGCAATTGTCGCCGATCGGCTTGCCGTTCACCGTGAGCGCTCCTTCGTGAATCTTGTTCTTCTTCATCAGTTCATGGACGACGGCAGGAATGCCGCCGGCGCGGTGAAACTCCTCGCCGAGATATTCACCGGCCGGCATCATGTTCACGAGCAGCGGAATCTTGTGTCCGTATTCCTGCCAGTCATCGACATCGAGCGAGACGCCAATATGCCGGGCGATGGCGTTCAGATGCACCGGCGCATTGGTCGAACCGCCGATCGCGGAGTTGACGACGATAGCGTTCTCGAACGCCTGGCGCGTAAGAATGTCCGAAGGCCGCAGATTCTCTTCGACCATCTCGACGATCCGCTTGCCGGTCTCGTAGGCGATCTGCCCGCGCTCGCGGTAAGGCGCGGGAATCGCGGCACAACCGGGCAGCGACATGCCGAGCGCTTCGGCGAGGCCGTTCATGGTCGAAGCCGTGCCCATGGTGTTGCAATGTCCGGGAGACGGCGCCGACGAAGCCACGAGCTCCATATAGCCTTCGTAGTCGATCTCTTTGGTCGCGTAGAGTTCGCGCGCCTTCCACTTGATCGTGCCGGAGCCGGTGCGCTCGCCTTTGTACCAGCCGTTCAGCATAGGCCCGCCGGAAAGCACGATCGCAGGAATGTTCACCGTCGCCGCCGCCATGATGCAGGCGGGCGTGGTCTTGTCGCAGCCGGTGGTCAGCACGACGCCGTCAAGCGGATAACCGTAAAGCACCTCCACGAGCCCAAGATAAGCGAGATTGCGGTCGAGGGCTGCGGTCGGGCGCTTTCCCGTTTCCTGAATCGGATGCACCGGAAACTCGAAACAGATGCCGCCCGCCGAGCGGATGCCTTCGCGCACGCGATGCGCAAGCTCCAGGTGATGCCGGTTGCAGGGCGAGAGATCGGAGCCCGTCTGCGCAATGCCGATGATTGGCTTGCCGGACTGCAACTCTTCGCGCGTGAAGCCGAAATTCAGATAGCGCTCCAGATAGCCGGAGGTAACGTCGGGATTGGTCGGATCGTCGAACCAGGCTTGCGAGCGCAGGCGGCGGGCAGGCTTCGCTCCGTTTGTCGTCATCGTTTCCTCGCTTATTTTTTCGTTTTTTATTCGGCTGCTTTTGCGGGCTCCAGCGGAATGAAAAGCAGTTTGTCGATACGCTTGCTGTCCATGTCGATCACTTCGACACGCCAGTCGCCAACCACGAAATGATCGCCCTCGACCGGTATGCGCGCCAGCTTCTCAAGCGCCAGCCCGGCGGCGGTATGATATTCGTCGGAAGTTTCCTCGATCCCGAGTTCTTCGCGCAGGTTTTCGATCGATGCGCGGCCATCCACGAGCCAGGAGCCGTCGGAGCGCTTGATAATTTCCTTGGCCTCGCCTTCGTGCTCGCGGTCGATGTCGCCGGCGATCCCTTCCAGCACGTCGTGGAGCGTCGCGACGCCGGTGAAGTCGCCATACTCGTCGACGACGAGCGCGATATGGATGTTCGCCGTCCTGAACATTTCCAGAAGCCGCAGCACCGGCAGCGTCTCCGGCACGAACAGCGGCTGGATCATGTTGCGTTCGATATCCAGCGGCTTGCCGGCAAGAAGATTGTTCAGAAGGTCCTTCTTCTGCACGATGCCGATGGGACGGCCGATATCGCCGCCCCGCGCCACGACGATGCGCGAATAAGGGCAATCGGCAATTTCCTGCGCGATCTTGGCGGGCTCGTCATCGAGATCGATCCAGTAAACTTCCGTGCGCGGCGTCAGCACTGCTTCGACCGAACGGTCGGCAAGCTCCAGCACGCCGTGGATCATCTCTTCTTCGACTTCGTCGATCACGCCGGATTCAGTGCCCTCGGCAATTGCGAGCTTCACTTCCTCTTCGGTCACGCCTTCTGGCTTGTCGGTCTTCACGCGCAGGAGCGCGAGCACCGCCGAGGTCGTCATTTCCAGAAGCCAAACCATCGGCCGCGCGACCAGCACGATGATTTCGAGGGGCCGCGCCAGCACCGACGCGATGGTTTCGGGGCTGCTGAGCGCCGTCCGCTTTGGCACGAGTTCGCCGAGCACGATCGAGACGAACGTGATCGCCACCACCACCGAGCCGAAGGCGATCTCGTTGGCATATTGGCCGAACAGCCCGAGGCCCGTGAGGAATTCCCCGAACCGCACGCCCAGCGTGGCACCGCCGAACGCGCCGGAAAGAATGCCGATCAGCGTGATGCCGACCTGCACGCCGGAGAGAAAGCGGCTCGGATTCTCCGCGAGTGCGAGTGCACGTTCCGCGCCCTTGCTGCCGCCTTCGGCCATCTGCTGCAAGCGAAGCCGGCGGGACGAAACGATCGCCATCTCCGCCATAGCAAAAAGGCCGTTGAGGACAATGAGACCCACAACGACCGCCAGTTCCAACCATATGCCCATAATGGCGGGGAATTTCGCATGGCGGCGGGCCTTCCGGCAATGGCCGCTGGTGCCGCCGCGCCGTAGCCATTTGAAAACATGGAAGAAATAGGCTCAATTTACCGGGCAGAAAACAGGAAACGCGCCAATGTTGCAGACTATCGCGGGCTTTAGCCGCATCGGGGAAGAAAATGCCTTTGCCGTGCTGGCCCGCGCCGCCGGCCTCGCGGCTGAAGGGCGCGACATCGTCAGCCTCGGCATCGGCCAGCCGGATTTCCCGACCCCGCCCCATATCGTCGAGGCAGCGATCAAGGCGCTGCGCGACGGCCAGCACGGTTATACGCCCGCGACCGGCATTGCGCCGCTACGCGAGGCGGTCGCCGCCGATCTGCACAAGCGCTTCGGTGTGGACGTTTCTCCCGGCCTCGTCGCGGTCGTTCCGGGCGGCAAGATCACCATGTTCGCCGCGATCCTGATGTTCGGCGAGCTGGGCGCTGACATTCTTTATCCCGACCCCGGTTTTCCGATCTATCGCTCGATGATCGAATTCACCGGCGCCAATCCGATTCCGATCCCGATCCGCGAAGAGAACGGCTTCGCTTTTTCCGCGGAAGAAGCGCTCTCGCTGATCACGCCGAAGACGCGCCTCGTCATCATCAACTCGCCGGCCAACCCCACCGGCGGCGTCACGCCGAAATCAGAGATCGATAAATTCGTTGCGGGAATGGAGAAGCATCCGAACGTCGCGATCCTCTCGGACGAAATCTACGACCAGATGGTCTATGACGGCGAGAAGCACGTTTGCCTGCTCAGCTATCCGTCGATCCGCGATCGCGTGATTCTTCTCAACGGCTGGTCGAAGACTTACGCCATGACCGGCTGGCGCATGGGCTATTCGGTGTGGCCGGAGCCGCTTTACGAAAACATCCGGAAGCTTTCGGTGAACGCCTGGTCCTGCGTGAATGCGCCCTCGCAATATGCAGCACTCGCCGCCCTCACCGGCCCGCAGGATGCCGTGCATCACATGGTCGCCGAATTCGACAAGCGCCGGAAAGTCGTGGTGGACGAATTGAACAAGCTGCCCGGCGTTTCCTGCGCGACACCCAAGGGCGCGTTCTATGCGTTTCCCAACATCAAGAACACCGGCTGGAAAGCGAAGAAGCTCGCCTCGGCGCTGCTGGAGGAAGCGGGCGTTGCGATCATCGGCGGCCCGGACTTCGGCATTCTCGGCGAAGGTTATGTGCGGCTCTCTTACGCGAACTCGACCGAAAACATCCGCAAGGCAATCGGGCGCATGAAAGAATTCCTCGAAAGCCGCAAGGCGGCTTGAGCATTACCATGCGGGCGTGGCTTTCGCTTTTTCTGCTGATCGCCGGTGCGGCAGGCGCATTCGCACAAACGGCCCGGCCCGCGCGCGAGATCTGCGATCCGAAAACCTTGAGCGGCCGGCCTTATTATCTGTGTCTCGAAAAAGCGATGCTCGATTCCAACCGCGAGCTCGAAGCGCTCGTTTCGCGCATCTACGAATTGATCGACAGCCGCGGCGATCTCGCCGCCGCCCAGCGCGGCAGATGGAAATCATCCCTCGAAGAGGCGCAAATCCTCTTCGTCCGCTTTCGCAATCAGGAATGTCAGGCGGTTGCCCCCTTCGAAGGGCCGAACTGGGCGCGCGTAGGCACCTTCGAGGAGCGCCTGCTTTGTCTCATCGACAAGAACATCGTGCGCCGCCGCGATCTTGAAGTCCGTTACACGAAATAGGCCAGGAACTTTGCTGCCCGAAGCAACAAAAAACCCGCCAGACTGGCGGGCTTTTGCTTTGGTTGCGGGGGCAGGATTTGAACCTGCGACCTTCAGGTTATGAGCCTGACGAGCTACCGGGCTGCTCCACCCCGCGCCAGAGGCAAAAATGCCGGCTGAGTTCCCGCCGGCGAGGGGTATGTAGCAATCCGATGACGCTAAGGGAAGGCTGAAACCGCGATTATTTGCCCCAAAAGCGGGACAAAAACGCATGTCTGCCCGGCCCTTGGCCGCGCAATTGCCGCGCCGTTCGCCTAAGCACGGTGGAGGACTTGCCTTAGCCGCCGGACGTGCGAAGGTCCGCCCCCTAGGGCATGAAAACCCACACAGGTAGAGGATTCATATGCAGTTTCAGAAGTCAGGCTTTCGCGGTTTTGCCGGAGTCGCTGCCGCCACTGCGCTCCTGTTCGGAGCCGGGCTCTACACGCTTTCCGTTTCCGCGCAGCCAAAACTCGACATCCACTTCGTTCCGACCCCGCACGAAGTGGTCAAGCGCATGCTTGAACTCGCCAAGGTCGGCCCCAACGACGTTCACTACGATCTCGGCTCCGGCGATGGCCGCATCGTGATCGCCGCGGTCAAGGACTTCAAGGCGAAGAAGGGCGTCGGCATCGATCTCGATCCGCAGCGGATCAAGGAAGCCAACGAGAACAAGGCCAAGGCCGGTCTCGGCGACAACGTCACCTTCCGCGAGCAGAACATTTTCGAAACCGATCTCTCCGAAGCGAGCACGGTTTCCATGTATCTCCTGACCTCCATCAACATCCGCATGCGGCCGAAGCTCCTGAAGGAACTGAAGCCCGGCACCCGCATCGTGACGCACGCCTTCAACATGGGCGAGTGGAAGGCCGAACACGAAGAGAGCGTGAACGGCTATCAGGTCTATCTCTTCATCGTGCCCGCCAACGTCACCGGCAAGTGGGAACTCACCTCGGGCGAGCGCAAGATCGCGCTCGACCTCAAGAGCGAGTTCACCGAACTCTCCGGCACCGCCAACGTCAACGGCAAGAGCGCGGACATCAAGGGCGGCAAGATCACCGGCACCAAGATCGAGTTCACGGTGGATGTCGACGGCAAGCCGACGAAGTTCGAAGGCACCTTCGGCAACAATACGATCACCGGCACGGGCGCCGACAAATGGACGGCGAAGAAGTCCTGATCGCCCCCGTTACGGCAATCCTGTAAAAACCCACGGCCTCTTGGCGAACGCCAAGGGGCCGTGTTCATGAAGCGACCCATCTAGTTGGCGAGAATGCCCATGATCCCTTCCCTGACCCGCAGATTTTTCGTGACCGCAGCCGTGCTGGCTTTCGCGGCAAGTTCTCCGCTGCCGCTCGCGGCACAGGAGGACGAACGCCCCGGCCTCGACGTGATTTACGTCCCGACGCCCCATCAGGTGGTCAAGCGCATGCTCGAGCTCGCCAAGGTGGGCCCGGACGACATTCACTACGATCTCGGCTCGGGCGATGGCCGCATCGTGATTGCCGCG
>DAORMJ010000028.1:22403-40336 GCA_035440445.1 Xanthobacteraceae bacterium | reverse complement strand
CATGGTTCGAGACGCGATGCTGCGCATCGCTCCTCACCATGAGGGGAGAGGTTGACGGTTATGGGTCCCCGCCTTCGCGGGGACGACGCCGCATTCTGCTGTTGCTGTTTCCTTCATCATTTCAGAGAGACGTCCTTCTCCTTCGTCATGCGCGGGCTTGACCCGCGCATCCCGCTTAGGAACGCACTGCCTCTGGAATCGGGATCGCCGGGACAAGCCCGGCGATGACGAAAAGAGAGATCGCGGCTCCTTCTTTTCCCTCCCCTTGACGGGGAGGGTGGCGAGCGAAGCGAGCCGGGTGGGGTGACAGCTGACGGTTTTCTTTCGAGATGAGCGCTCCTCACCATGAGGACTAGGGGGTGTCGTCCCGGCAAAGCCGCGCGAATTCGCGGGCGAGCCGGGACCCATTACCACTAGCTTAAGCTCCTCATCCTGAGGAGCGCTCCGAAGGAGCGCGTCTCGAAGGATGAGGCCTCATGGTTCGAGACGCGATGCTGCGCATCGCTCCTCACCATGAGGGGAGAGGTTGATGGTTATGGGTCCCCGCTTTCGCGGGGACGACGCCGCATTCTGCTGTTGCTGTTTCCCTCATCATTTCGGAAAGACGTCCTACTCCTTCGTCATGCGCGGGGTTCACCCGCGCATCCCGCTTAGGGACGCAGTGCCTCTGGACTCGGGATCGCCGGGACAAGCCCGGCGATGACGAAAAGAGCAGGAAGAGGCCTCATGGTTCGAGATGCGCGTTCCTCAGCATGAGGATGAACGCTACTCCACCCCCGGAATGTTCGTGAAATAGTGATCGATCTCGAACGTGCCGAGGAAGCGGTAGCCGAAGCGCGCGAACAGCGCTTTCAGTTCCTCGATCCGGTCCGAGTAAAGTTCGACCTGCAGATAGCAATGGTTCTCGCGCAGCGTGCGCTCCATGCCGGCAAGCGCGTTGAACTCGTACCCCTCGATATCCATCTTCACGAGGATGTTCTTGCCGCTGAATTGATATTCGTCGTCGAACTTGATCTGCCGCACGCGATGCGTGATCGCGCCTTCCGGCATGTCGGGCTGGGTGATGTAGGATTCGCCGCGGTTGTATTCGTTCGACTCCGTCAGCGTTACTTCATCCGCCTTGTCGCCGACGGCAAGCTTCATCGCACGCACTTCATCCTGAAGGTTATTGGCTTCAAGATTTGCTGTAAGGCGAGCGTGGTTGCCGGGGTCGGGCTCGAAGGCGATGACTTCACGCGCTACTTTATTCGCGGCGATGATGACGCTGTAAAAGCCGGCATTGGCGCCGATGTCGAGAAAGAGGTCGAACGGCACTTTCGCCGCGACGTCGCCGAAGCGGTTGAGCTGCACCGGCTCCCACGAGCCGTCGCGGGCGATGTGGTAGTCGATCAGATCCTTGTAACCCACGACGAAATTGAGCCCTTGCGCCGTGACCGGGAAGCGGTCGCGGTCGAGCGCCCGCATCACGCGATAGCGGACGCGCCGGAGCAGGCGCTCGAAAGCGCCTGCAGGCTTGACGAGAGGCTGTGTCAGGGGATTACGCGCGGCTGCCGCTGAACGGGAAGCTGCCGAAGGTGCCGGTGTCGGCATCGCCGCTGATCTTGTCGCCATCGACCGTGCCGGTGAAAGTGAGCGTCAGCGGCATCGGGTTGGTGATATCGACCTTCCAGGAAACGGTGTTGCCATCGACGGTGCCGTCCTGCAGCGGACCCGACTGGCCGTTGGCGGCCTGCGTGCCGGTCAGCGTCGCGCCTTCGGCCTTGAATTCGAGTTCGGCCTGCTGGGTGCCCATCGGCGTGTCGATCGAGATATTCCACTTTCCGTCTACGGCCATGGGTTCGTTTCCTTGTTTGGGGTGTGAGCCATTGTTGCGATAAGACTAGCCGTTGCAACGGCTCATATCAACGAAAGCGCCATGACATCGAAGAAATCCGCGTCGCCGCGACGTCCGCGTCCTGCCGATAACGCCTTCAAGGGCGACGATATCCGCGGCGGCGTGAACGAGCCGACCTATGGCGGCGCGCTCTCCTTCATGCGGCGGCGTTACGCGAAAGACGCGCGCGGCGCCGATCTCGCGATCTGGGGTGTGCCGTTCGATGCCGCGACCTCGAACCGGCCGGGCACGCGCTTCGGGCCGCGCGCGATCCGGGCGGCGTCCGCGATCCTCGAAGGCGATCCGCAATATCCCTGGGGTTTCGATCCCTTCGCGAAGATGACAGCGGTCGACGTCGGCGACTGCGCGCTCGACTATGGCAAGCACGACGAGACGCCGGGGGAGATCGAACGGCAGGCTAAGGAAATTCTCGAAACCGGCGCGACTCTCATCACACTTGGCGGCGATCATTTCGTGACGTTTCCGCTCCTGAAGGCGCATGTGGCGAAGCACGGGCCGCTGGCGCTCGTGCAGTTCGACGCGCATCAGGACACCTGGCACCCCGAAGAGGGCCGCATCGATCACGGCTCCTTCGTCGCGCGCGCCGCGATTGAGGGGCTGATCGATGTGAAGCATTCGATTCAAATCGGCATCCGCACGCACGCGCCCGCGACCCATGGCATCGAGATCATCGACGGCAATGCGGTCGAGACACTTGGCGTCGCCGGTGTCGTGAAGAAGATTCTGAAACGGGTAGGGAAGCGCAAAGCCTATCTCAGCTTCGATATCGACGCGCTCGATCCGGCCTTTGCGCCGGGCACCGGCACGCCGGTCGCAGGCGGGCTCACGAGCCGCGAGGCACTGATGATCCTGCATGGCATTGCGCCGGTGAATTTCGTCGGCTTCGATGTCATGGAAGTGTCGCCGCCCTATGATCAGTCCGACATCACCGCGATTGCGGCGGCGCATATCGCCATGCATTTCGTGGGGCTGGTGGCGCGCCGGCGGGGAACCAAATAAGCCTCCCGGCGGTTTTCTTGTCCGGCGTTTGGGCAGTCTTTCGCGGACGCTCCATTTCGGGTAAGCGTCACGTCCTTCAAGCAGGAGCAGACCAATGAGCGCAACCAAAACGCGGATCGCGATTCTCGGCGCGTCGGGATATACCGGCTCCGAACTCGTGCGCCTGCTGTTGCGCCATCCGAACGCGGAAATTGTCGCGCTGACCGCCGACCGCAAGGCCGGCAAGACCATGGCGAGTGTCTATCCGCAGTTTTTCGGCATCGAACTGCCCAAGCTCATCACCATCGAAGAGCTCGACCCCTCGACGGTCGATCTCGTGTTCTGCGCGCTGCCGCATGGCACGACGCAGAAGGTCATCAAGGACCTGCTCGAGAAAGTGCCGAAGCTGAAGGTGATCGATCTTTCGGCGGATTTCCGCATTCGCGATCCGATTGCCTATGAGCGGTGGTATGGCCACGCGCATCAGGCGGTCGAACTGCAGAAGGAAGCGGTTTATGGCCTCGTTGAGCTTTACCGCGACCAGATCAAGGGCGCGCGGCTCGTCGCCAATCCGGGCTGCTACACCTCGACCTCGATCCTCGCGGTCGTGCCGCTGATCGAAGCCGGCGCGATCGAGACCGACGTCATCATCATCGACTCCAAGTCCGGCATGACCGGCGCGGGCCGTTCCGCGAAGGAGGAGATGCTGTTCTCGGAAGTTTCCGAGGGCATGCATGCCTATGGCGTCGGCGGGCACCGGCACATGGCCGAACTCGATCAGGAATTCTCCGACGCGGCGAGCCGGCCGGTGATGCCGAGCTTCACCGCGCATCTGATCCCGATGAACCGCGGCATCTACGCCACGCATTACGTGAAGATGTCGGGCTCGACGACGGCGGAGCAATTGCAGCGCATCCTTGCCGACTTCTATTCCGGACAGCCTTTCGTGCGCGTGCTCGACTACGGCATGGTCCCGCAGTCGCGCCATGTGCGCGGTTCGAACATGACTTTCATCGGCGTCGTTGCCGACCGGCGCACCGGCACTGCGATCGTGATTTCCACGCTCGACAATCTGGTGAAGGGCGCGTCGGGGCAGGCGGTGCAGAACATGAACGTCTTGCTCGGACTGCCGGAAACCACCGGCCTCGATCAGATCGCGCTGTTCCCGTAGTCGCTCCTGCTTTAGAAACTGTCATTCCGGGGCGCGAACACCCATCTCGGATTTATCCGAGACGGGCATATTAAATGTCCAAGTCGGCCATAGCCGACTTGGATGTTCGCGAACCCGGAATCCAGAAGCCGTGTGGCAAAGCCTGTGCAAGCTGCCCCTGGATTACGGATCGGCGCTAATGCGCCGTCCGGAATGACAAAGAGCAGCGTGTGTAGGCGCTTCTCCGCTTTACCGCCGGCGCTGGAAGCCGCCTTCGTTGCCGCGGCCCGGATCGTTGTTCTGCTGTTGTTGCTGCTGGTTCTGCTGCGTCGTGCGGTCGTTACGGTCGTTGCGATCGCGATCACGCCCGCGATCGTCGTTGCGCGGCTGCGTATTTTGCTGCTGGTTCTGCTGCGGGTTGTCGCCGAGTGCGGTGAGGCGCTCCCTGGCGCGGTCGCGCGCCCAGTTGTCGATGGCGCGGTCGCCTTTGAGCGCAATCGCCTTCTGATATTCCGCGCGCGCGCCGGTCGGATTTCCCTGCCGCTCATAGGTCAGGCCGCGATTGTAGAAGGCCGCGGTGAAGTCCGGATCGACGCCCAGAGCATCTTCGAAATCCGCGAGCGCGCGGTCGAAGTTGCCTTTCTCGCGCCAGGCTTCGCCACGGAAGTTGAAGGAGAATGCATTCTTCGGATCGATGAGCAGGGCTTCGGAGAAATCGATGATGGATTTGTCGAAGTCCTTGCTGCGCAGATAGCCGAGCCCCCGGTTCGAGAGTGTGATCGAACGCGTGCGGACGTCGAGCCCGCCGCGATCCAGCGCCTGCGTGCAGACGCGGATGATCGCCTGATCGTCGGTCTTGAGCGTTGCCTGAAAGCAATCGTCGGGCGTCTGCGCCGCGGCGGGAAGCGCCGCTGCCGAGAGCAGGATTGCAAGTGCGAGGCCGGATGTTTTCTTCATCGTCGCTTTCCTGTGTGTCCTTGCGGCGCGTCAGCGCCCGAGTTTGTCGAGGCGATTTCTCGCCTGATCGCGCGCCCATTTGTCGATGGCGCGGTCGCCTTTCTGGTTGAGCGCGGTTTCGTAGTCGGCCCGCGCCTTCGCTTTGTCTCCGGAGAGCTCGTAGGTAATGCCGCGATTGAGCAACGCGCTCGTGAAGGTGGGTTCGATCGCGAGCGCCTCGTTGTAGTCGGCGAGCGCGCGGTCGAAGTTTTTCTTCTCGCGCCAGGCGTCGCCCCGGTTGTCGAAGGCGAAGGGGTTCTTCGGATTGATCAGGATCGCTTCGGAAAAGTCGATGATCGCCTTGTCATATTGTCCGCTGCGCAGATAGCCGAGGCCCCGGTTGGAAAGCGTGGTGGAGAGGGTGTTGCCTTCGAGGCCGCCTTTATCGAGCACCGCGGTGCAGACGCGGATGAGTTCGTTGTCGTCGTCTCTCAGGCCGGCCTGATAGCAGTCGTCCGGCGTCTGCGCCCATGCGGCGCTGGAGGCGAATACTGCGAAGGCGGTCAAGAATGCTGCGAGCCCGAACCGGCGCATGGCGATTCCCTGCAAGTTTATTGGTTCGAGCGATCCTAGGGCTCCCGCCGCCGCTTGAGAAGCGGCGTTCGATCAATCACGTGTGAGCGGGCGCTTCGAGGGCGGCGTCAGGATGGAGGATTGCGCGGCCGCCCGAACTCTGGCGCGCGCCGGTCGCGAACTGCCGACTTTGACGGCAACTATTCGACGAGTGTTGAGAGCTTCGCCAATACTTCATCCATGATCGCGGCAGGCACGCTTTCCAGCTTGCGTCCGCGCCGTGCGCCGATGTCGAGTGCGCGGGGCTGATCACAGCGAACCACGCCCGTGGTCTGGGTGCCCGCTCCCATGAGCGAAACGGTAAAGCCCGCTATGCGGGCAAAGTTGCCGCCACTGGTGACGGGCAAAACCACGGGCACTTTCGTCAGCCGATTGAAGGGTCCTGGCGATACGATGAGTACCGGGCGCTTTCCTTGCTGTTCGTGGCCCAAAGCCGGATCAAGCGAGACGAGATAGATATCGCCACGTTCCATTACAGCAATTCACTGCCGACCGGCTTTGCGTCGAGCCAAACTAGGTCTTCCGTTGGTAATTCGGCAGAAGGATCACATTGGCTCAACAGCTCATCGAGCGAGTAGCGCGGCCGTGCGTTCGGCTCGACCACCAGTCGGCCGTTATCGACGGCGAGGCTGACTTTGGCGCCAGCGGATAGGTGAAGAACATCGAGGAGGGCCGGCGGTACCGCAAGCATGACCGAGCCGCCCACCTTGCGAAGATTGGTTATATGCATGCGCGCCTCCATTTGTTATATATAAATATAACTTTCTATCTCGCCGATCAAGAGCGGGTGGCTAGAAGTTCTGCCTTAATTCGCCTGACGCTTACCGATTTAGCCAAGCCAGCATGGTGCGGCTGACCGCCTCTGCCGCGTCCTGCTGCACGAAATGGCCCGCGCCGGGGATTGTCGCGAGCGTGAAATCCTGTTCGACGAAATTCCAGACCCCGTTCAGGCCCTCCGAAAGCAGCGCCTTGTCTTCCATGCCGTGGATCAGGAGCGTCGGCGCCTTCACGCGCGGCGGGGGTGCTGTGGGCGCCGCATAGGGCGGGGCCGGATAGTTTGCCTGATAATAATGCAGCATCGCCTGCGGGTCGGACTGCTGCATGGCTTCCAGATGAAGTTTGCGCGCTTCCGGATCGCTCACCCATGCGCCGAGCCGGTCGAGCGAGATCTGCTTGTAGAATTCGGGGTCCTGAAAGTTCCGGGCGTATTGCGAGTTTTTCTGCTGCTCCGGGTTTTCCGCGAGCAGCTTCGCGAGCGTCCAGGGGTGGGGCATGTTCAGGACGATCAGCCGCTCGGTCAGGTCGGGCCGGCGCATGCCGACATTCCATGCGGTGGCACCGCCCCAGTCGTGGCCGATAATGACGGCTTTCGCCGCGCCCTCGGCGGCGATCACCGCGGCGCAATCGGAGACGAGCTTGCGCATCGAATAGTTCTCGACGCCTTTGGGCTTGTCGCTCTCGCCATAGCCGCGCATCGAGATCGCGCAGACGCGAAACTGTTTGGAGAGCGCGTCGATCTGGTGACGCCAGGTTAGCCAGTTATCGGGAAAGCCGTGCATCATCACGGCGAGCGGTCCCGACCCGAGCGCGGCGTAATGGATCTTCACGCCCTCGTTGTCCGCGTATTTGTGCTCGACGCGGTTCCTGATGGAAAGCAGCGGGTCGGGGCTTGCCGCGCCCGAACCCGCGATGAGGTCCATCAAGGGGTCGTTCATTGCAGCACGGCCATGCCGAGCGACTCTGCGATGAGCGCCGGACGCTGTTGTCCCTCGATCTCGACGGTCACTTCGTATTTGAACAGGAGTTCTTTTTCCGAGCGTTGCGTCACATCCATCAGCTTGTAGTGCCCGCGCACTTTCGAGCCCGCGCGCACCGGGTTGAGGAAGCGCACTTTGTCGAGACCGTAATTGATCCCCATGGCGCGGTTCGCAATCGCCGGCAGCGCGTCATATCCCATCGGCGCGAGCAGCGAGAGTGTCAGGAAGCCGTGCGCAATCGTGCCGCCGAACGGCGTTTCCGCTTTCGCGCGTGCTTCGTCGATGTGAATGAACTGATGATCTTCGGTAGCATCCGCGAATTCGTTGATGCGGTTCTGGCCGACCTCGAACCATTTGGAAGTGCCGATGTTCTGGCCGATGCGCGCCTTGATCTGATCGACGGTGAGCGTTTCCTTCGCGGACATGTTCGCGAAACTCCGTTATTGTTTCTTGAATAGCGTCTTGAGAAATGCGGCGGCTTCTTTTCGAGACGCCGCGAGAGCGGCAGCACTATGGGCGATGGTCGCGCCCCGTTCAATACAGGCGTCGCTCAGCGAAGGGGTCTTTCCGGTGGCTTCGTTCACAAGCGCACCGCGCGGCCGTTCCGTGATGCGGCACGTGCGTGACGTAACGGCATTGCGAAGTTTGAGCGGGCGCGTAATTCCCGAAGCGTCGAAGGCGTGATGCGCGCCGGCATAGCCGAAGAAGACCGCATCGTTGCCGGTCTCTTTCAGCTTGCCCGCATAGGTCCGGCAAGGCTGCGCGAGCGTGTAGTCGTCGGCAAGGCCATGGAAGAAACGGATCGGCGTCTTGTCGGTGAGGAGGTCTTCGACGAACGAGGTATTGCAGGCGGCGTAGAACACCAGATGACCGGCGAACTTGAGGTTCTGGGGCCCGTGGGTTTTCTGAAAGCGCGTCAGCGCGGAATAGAGCGCGGCGAAGCCGCCTTTCGAGAACCCCATGATCGCGATCCGGTCCGGATCGATGCGCGGATGCTTTGCCAAGAGTTCGAGCGCGCGCCAGGCGTCGTAGAGCATGGCCGCCGCGGAAAGCTGGGTCTGGTCTTCCACCGTGCTGACAATTCCGCGGCCGCTGAAACTGTCGAGCAGAAAGACGGCATAGCCTTCCTTGTTCAGAAGGTCTGCCCAGTCGCGCACGTTGCTGCCGAGGCCCCCAGAACCGTGAACGAGCACGACGGCGGGCATGCGCTTCTCGCCGAAGAGCGGAAAGCGCAACTCTCCGGCAATTTGCGCGGGCGGCGCGTCGGTCAGGCCGTTCAGCAGATGGCGCAGTGTCGGACTGCGCGTCTCTAACGGATGCACTTCAAAGCGGGTCTGCGCTTCCGCCGTTGCGGAAAGCACGACGATTGCCGCCAGGCAGAACAAACGTCTCACGAAATTGCGCATCGGCCATTCCTGCTGCGGGGAGCGAAATCTGCCGCGAACATGTGCGGAGCGCTAGGCGCGTTGCGCGATTGCCGCTATCTTTTTTGCAAGCAGAGGCGCAGTCGTTATTCCCCCCCGATGAATCAAGTCGATCAGCTCTCCAATCAGAACTATCTGGAATCCATCCGCGTCCACGCCACCTTTCAGGATCCCTGCGAGGTTTACGACCGGGACGGTATTTTCCTCGTCGCAGGCGCGACCAGCTTTCCCGGCAGCTACTGGAATGCAGGCGCGCGTAATACCCTCGACGTGAAGCCCAAAGACATGGACGAGGCGGCGCGCGCATTCTTCGCGCCGAAGAAGCGCATGTTTACCTTCACCGTGATCGCGAAGCAGGACGGCGACCTGAAGGACTATCTGCTCGCGAACGAATACGAGGAACGCTTCGGCATGCCGTGCATGTCGGTGACGCGCCCGCTACCCGAGCGGACTGCGCCGGAAGGCGTTCGCGTCGTGCCGATCAAGACCTTGCAGCATGTGCATGATTTCGTCGAAGCGAGCGCCGCCGCTTATTCAGTGGTGCTGCCAGAGCGGCACATGCGCGCGATGTTCTCGAAGTCCCAGGCGATGCTGCACGAAAACATTCTCGGCGCCGTGGCCTATCGCGGCGAGGAGCCGGTGGCGGCAGGCTTTGCGCTGATGAGTGGCGAGGGCGCGGATCGGCTCGCGTCCCGATGTCGAGCGGCAGGGTCTCGGCACGCTGATGACGACGGTCACGACGAACATGGCTTTCGCGCGCGGCGCGAAAGTCGTGACCTTGCAGGCAAGCAAGTACGGCGAGCCGGTTTATCAGCGGCTTGGCTTCGAGACTTACGATCAGCTGACGCGTTACGGGCCGAAGGCGTTGTGAGCGCTTACGCCTTGATCTTCACGTAGCTTCCCGGCGCGTCTTCGATCGCGGCAAGCGGACCTTCGCCCGGAATGCGCGCGGGCACTTGCCGGTTGTCGATTTCTTTGATCCAGGCAAGCCAGTCGATCCACCACGAGCCTTTGTGTTCGCTCGCGTGTTCGAACCATTTTTCGAACTCGCCGTCGGCGGGGCCGCCGGTCCAGTAGCTGTACTTCTTTTTCTCGGGCGGATTGACGACGCCCGCGATATGGCCCGAGCCGCCGAGCACGTAACGCACCGGCCCGCCGAAGAAGCTGGAGCCGAGGAACACCGACTGCGGTGGCGCGATGTGATCCTCGCGCGTGGCGAGATTGTAAACCGGCACCTTCACCTTGCCGAGGTCGAGCCGCACGTTGTCGACCACCATTTTGCCGGCGGAGAGTTTGTTTTCGAGATAGCAGTTGCGCAGATAGAAGGAATGGTTCGCGGCCGGCAGCCGCGTCGAATCCGAATTCCAGTAAAGCAGGTCGAACGGGAAGGGCGCCTTGCCGCGCATGTAGTTGTTGACGATGTAGGGCCAGACCAGATCGTTCGAGCGCAGCATGTTGAAGGCCATGGCCATCTTGGTCGAGTCGAGAAAGCCGACCTGCTTCATGCGCCGCTCGAGCGCTTCCAACTGTTCTTCATCGACGAAGACCTTCAGGTCGCCCGCGTACGTGAAATCGACCTGCGTCGCGAGGAAGGTCGCGCTCGCAATACGGTTCTGGTTGGTCGCCGCGAGATAGGCGAGCGAAACCGCGGTCATGGTGCCGCCGACGCAATAGCCGCAGATATGCGCCTGTTTCTCGCCGGTGACTTTCTGCGCGACGTCGAGCGCTGCGAACACGCCGTCCTTCATGTAGTCTTCGAAGGTCTTCATCGCGAGCGCGGCGTCGGGGTTCACCCACGAAATCACGAAGACGGTGATGCCTTGCTCGACCGCCCACTTGATCATCGACTTTTCCGGCGTGAGATCGAGCACGTAGAACTTGTTGATCCACGGCGGCACGATCACGAGCGGAACGGCGAGCACGTTTTCGGTGGCGGGTGTGTATTGCAGCACCTGAATGAGGTCGTTCTCGAACACGACCTTGCCGGGCGTCAGCGCGAGATTGCGGCCGACCTCGAACATGGAAGAGTCCGACTGGCGGATGCGCAGGTCGCCTTTGCCGGCTTCGATGTCCTCGACCAGCATCTGCATGCCGCGCACGAGGTTTTCACCGGACGAACCCAGCGTCTCGCGGAAGAGTTCGGGATTGGTCAGCACGAAATTGGAAGGCGAGACCGCGTTCGTGATCTGCTTCACGTAGAATTCGGCCTTGCGGCGGGTGTGGTCGTCGAGCCCTTCGGCTTCCTTGACCATCCGCTCGGCCCATTCGCTGGTCAGCAGATAGCCCTGCTTCAGGGCGTCGAAGAAGACGTTGTTGCTCCACTCGGGGTCGTTGAAGCGCCGGTCTCTGGAATCGGCGGCTTTCACGGGCGCTACGCTTTCGCCGGCCATGCGCTTCATGGTCATGGCCCAGAGCTCCATGTAGCCCATGAGCAACTGGTTCTGCGCGTTGGCGGCGCGCTGCGGATCGGAGAGCCAGAATTCGGCGACCTGGTTCAGCGTCTTGAAGACGTCGACCATTTCTTCGGCCTTGGCGTCGCCGAAGTCCTGCGTCTCGCGCGGCTTGAGGTAGGCGGCGAGCGCCTTGCCGCCCTGTTCCATGAGGCGGGCGAGGTTTCGGGCGAACGCCTCCGGATCGACGGCCCTTGGCGCTTCGACGCCGGGTTTGGGCTTGTCGTCCATCGTGCGTTTACTCCCCATACTCGTTTTGGCGTTATGCCTTGGCCGGAGAGGCCGACCCCGCTTCCGCCATAATAGGCAGCGAGAGAGGCCGCTGCTACAAAATCAGGACGTTTGGGTTATTAAGGGGCAATCGTTGAGGATTGTTTCACTGCCATCGACCGCCGGCAGATTATGCCGCGCCGCAGCACTCTTCGGAGCGCTTGTGGTTGGCGGCTGCGCGAGCGGTGACGTCCCGGTTCCCTTCGCGGACGTGCGGATGCCCTCGATTCCCGTGATTCCGGCGTCGAACCCGGTTTCCGACCCGGCAAACGTGCCCCAGACCTTCCCGGCCATCGCGCCCCCCGAGGACCGCCTCGACGAACGGCCGGTGATGAACGACGTCGAGCGCATCAAGCTCGAAAACCAGCTTCAGAAGCTCTCGGTAGAGCGCGAGGCGCAGGTCAAACAGCGGATCGAGCGAGCTAATTAGCGCTGCCCGGCGCGCGTAAAAGCCGTGCATTTTCCGCCGTTTCGGTGCTATGAGCGCCGCATGAATCCGGGTCCGCATGAATCGCTAAAGGGACCTGCTTCTACAGAACCTGCATAGGTCGCCCCATGTCCGACTTTTACCGCATCAAGCGTTTGCCCCCGTATGTTTTCGAGAGCGTCAACCGGGTGAAGGCCGCAGCCCGCAACGCCGGCGCCGATATCATCGACCTCGGCATGGGCAACCCGGACCTGCCAACGCCCGCCCACGTCATCGAGAAAATGAAGGAAACCCTCGGGAAGCCGCGGACCGACCGCTATTCCTCGTCGAAGGGCATTCCCGGACTGCGCAGGGCGCAGGCCGCCTATTACGCGCGCCGCTTCGGCGTGAAGCTCAATCCCGACACGCAGATCGTGGCGACGCTCGGCTCCAAGGAAGGCTTCGCCAACGTCGCGCAGGCGATCACCGAACCGGGCGATGTCGTGCTCGTCCCGAACCCGAGCTATCCGATCCATGCCTTCGGCTTCCTGATGGCGGGCGGTTCGATCCGCTCGATCCCGAGCGAGCCCGGACCGGAATTCTTCCACGCGCTGGAGCGCGCGGTGGTGCATTCGATCCCGAAGCCGATCGCTGTCGTTCTCTCCTATCCGTCGAACCCGACTGCCATGGTCGCCGATCTCGAATTCTATCGTGACGTCGTGGCGTTCGCGAAGAAGCACGAGATTCTTGTGCTGTCCGATCTGGCTTATGCCGAAGTCTATTTCGACGACAATCCGCCGCCGTCGGTGCTGCAGGTGCCGGGCGCGATGGACGTCACCGTCGAGTTCACCTCGATGTCGAAGACGTTCTCCATGGCCGGCTGGCGCATGGGCTTTGCGGTCGGCAACGAGCGCGTGATCGCGGCACTCACCCGCGTCAAATCCTATCTCGACTACGGTGCCTTCACGCCGGTGCAGGTGGCCGCGACCGCGGCGCTGAACGGGCCGGAGGACTGCATCAACGAGATGCGCCAGACCTACAAGGTCCGCCGCGACGCGATGGTCGATAGCTTCGCGCGCGCGGGCTGGGACATTCCGTCTCCGCGCGCGTCGATGTTCGCCTGGGCACCGATCCCGGAACGCTTCCGTCCGCTCGGCAGCGTGAAATTCGCCGAACTCCTCGTCGAGAAGGCGTCGGTCGCGGTTGCGCCGGGCATCGGCTTTGGCGAGCACGGCGACGACTACGTGCGTCTCGCCGTCGTCGAGAACGAACAGCGCATCCGTCAGGCCGCGCGGAACGTCCGCAAATTCCTCGATTCCGCGGACACCATCCTGCACAACGTCGTGCCGCTATCGGCTCGCGGCTAAGGCGTGGAGCAAGTTTGAAATGAATGCACCACTACGCGTAGGTCTTGCCGGTCTCGGCACGGTCGGATCGGCGGTCGCCGGTATGCTTCTGCGCACGCGCGACAAGCTCGCCGTGCGTGCGGGCCGGCCGATCGATCTCGTCGCCATCGCCTCGAAAGATCCGCCGCGCGACCAGAGCCTCGACCTTTCGTCGATCCGCAAGGCGGCCGATCCGGTTGCTTTGGCGAAAGACTCCGGCATCGACGTCTTCGTCGAACTGATGGGCGGCTCGGGCGATCCGGCGAAAGCGTCCGTCGAGGCCGCGCTCGGCATCGGCCGTCCGGTGGTCACGGCGAACAAGGCGCTGATCGCCAAGCACGGCACGTCGCTGATTAAGCTTGCCGAAAAGCACAACGCCGCCTTCAACTTCGAGGCGGCGGTAGGCGGCGGCATTCCGGTCATCAAGACGCTGCGCGAGGGGCTCGGCGGCGCGGAAATCTCGCGCGTCTATGGCATCCTCAACGGCACCTGCAACTACATCCTCACGACGATGCAGAAAGAGGGCCGCTCCTTCGAGGATTGCCTGAAGGAAGCGCAGAAGCTCGGTTACGCCGAAGCCGATCCGACCTTCGACATCGGCGGCTTCGACACCGCGCACAAGATCGCGATCCTCGCGAGCCTCGCCTTCGGTGCCGAAGTGGATTCCGATGCGGTCTATGTCGAAGGCATTCAGTCGATCACGCTCGCCGATCTCGAAGCGGCGGACGAACTGGGCTATCGCGTGAAGCTCCTTGGTGTTGCGGTGAAAACCGAAACCGGAGTCGAGCAGCGCGTGCATCCGACCATGGTGCCGAAGGGCACCGTGATCGCGGAGATCGATGGCGTGACCAACGCGGTCGCGATCAATTCCGACGCGCTCGATCTGACGCTGGTCGGCCCCGGTGCCGGTGGTGCCGCGACCGCTTCCGCAGTGGTTGCCGATATCGTTGATCTTGCGAGCGGCCGGCGTGTCGCACCTTTCGGCCGCGGCGCCGCGCAACTTACCAAAGCCGTGCGCGCACCGATGCTCGAGCATGAAGGCGGCTATTACATTCGTCTGGCCGCGGTGGATAAGCCGGGCACGGCTGCGACCATCGCAGGCCGCATGGCGGAGCAGGGCATCTCGCTGGAATCGATCCTGCAGCGCCGCCGCGACAAGAAGCAGTCTTCCGACGCACCCGCGCCGGTGGTTCTCATTACTTACGCAACCAACGAAGACGCGATGCGCAATGCGCTCGCGGCCATCAAGAAAGACGGCGTGCTTGCGGCGGACCCGCAGGTAATCCGCATCGAAAAGAACTGAGGGGGCAATGGCGAAGCAGGCAAACCCGGCCGTGGAAGTGCAGCCGGATCTTTTCATCGAACGTATTCTGTCCATGGAAATCGCGCGCGTTACCGAGCGCGCGGCGGTCTCCGCGGCAAGGCTGCGCGGACGCGGCGACGAGAAGGCGGCGGATCAGGCCGCGGTCGATGCCATGCGGCGCGAACTGAACAAGCTGCCGATCACCGGCACGATCCGGATCGGCGAGGGCGAACGCGACGAAGCGCCGATGCTGTTCATCGGCGAGGAAGTCGGCAACAAAAAAGGTCCCGCGGTTGATATTGCGGTCGATCCGCTCGAAGGCACCACGCTCTGCGCCAAGAACATGCCGGGTTCGATCGCCGTCATGGCCATGGCCGAAGGCGGCACATTGCTCAACGCGCCCGACGTTTACATGGACAAGATCGCGGTGGGCCCGGGCTATCCGAAAGGCATCATCGACCTCGATGCGTCGCCCGCCGACAACATCAACGCGCTGGCGAAAGCCAAGGGCGTCAAGCCGAACCAGATCACCGCGCTGATCATGGATCGTCCGCGCCACGCCGAACTGATCAAGGCGACGCGCGCGACCGGCGCGTCCGTCGCGCTCATCACCGACGGCGACGTCGCGGGTGTCATTCACACGACCGATCCCGACGAAACCGGCATCGACATCTATCTCGGCATCGGTGGCGCGCCGGAAGGTGTGCTGGCTGCGGCGGCACTGCGCTGCATCGGCGGCCAGATGCAGGGCCGTCTCATCTTCGCGAACGACGAGCAGCGCGCACGCGCGGCAAAGATGGGCGTGACCGATCCGAACAAGAAGTACGACATGAGCGAAATGGTGCGCGGCGACTGCCTGATCGCAGCAACCGGCGTCACCACGGGCTCAATGCTGCGCGGCGTCGAGTTCCGCGGCGAGCGCATTCTCACGCACACCGTCGTCATGCGTTCGGCAACCGGCACCACGCGCTGGATCGAAGCCGAGCACCGGCAGCTCGAGAAGTTTCATCTCTGATGGAAAAGCCCGCCGTTCTCATTCGTGAGATCGGTGCGGACGAGCGCGCCGCATGGGAGCTGCTCTGGCGGGGCTATCTGGAGTTCTACGCGTCGTCACAGATGGACGATGCGATGGACGAGACGTGGCGGCGTATTCATGATGCCGCCGAGCCGATGTTCGCGCTCGGGGCCTATGTCGACGGCAAGCTCTTGGGCATCGTGCAGTATCTCTTTCACCGCTCGTTCTGGACCACCGGCGACTACTGCTATCTGCAGGACTTGTTCGTCGCGAAGGATACGCGCGGGCTCGGCCTCGGCCGCGCGCTGATCGAGGCGGTTTACGCGAAGGCGAAAGAGCGTGGCGCAAGCCGCGTGCATTGGCTGACGCAGGAAGGCAACGCCACCGCGCGCCAGCTTTACGACGACATCGCCGACCGCTCCGGGTTTATTCAGTATCGGAAGATTTTCTGATCCCCATAACCACCCGCCTCGGTAAGTAAGCAATGCAGGGGTTATGGGTCCCCGCTTTCGCGGGGACGACGCTGAATTTGGCGCGTTGTATTCCTACATATCCATTACAATGCACAGCATGACCGAATCTCGCGCATTTCTCGGCGTGCAAAAATCCGCCTCCGGCCGCGTCTGGCGCGACCGGCTGGATCTGCGCGGCGTGCAGACGGCTTCCGCAATGGGCCAGCGCTACGGCTTGCCGGAATTGCTCGCGCGCGTCCTCGCGGGAAGGAACGTCGCGCTGGAAGAGGTCGAGAATTTTCTCGATCCGACCATTCGCAAAATGATGCCCGATCCGAACGTGCTGACCGACATGGAGCGCGCGGCCGCGCGCATCGCGGATGCCGTCCAGCATTCGGAGAGCATTGCGATCATCGGCGACTATGACGTGGACGGCGCGACCTCGACCGCGCTGATGGTGCGCGTGCTGCGGGCGGCAGGCGCCGACCCGTTCTTCCACATTCCTGACCGCATGTTCGAAGGCTATGGCCCGAACGTAGAAGCGATCCGCAACATCGAGGCGAAAGGCGCGGGGCTTCTCATTACGCTCGATTGCGGCACGACCAGCGCGGACGCGTTGGGTGAGGCGAGCAAGCTCGGGCTCGATGTGGTCGTGGTCGATCATCATCAGGCCGGCGAGCAGTTGCCCGTCGCGGCGGCCATCGTCAATCCGAACCGGGAAGACGATCTGTCCGGGCTCGGTCATCTTTGCGCCGCGGGGCTCACCTTCATGACCTGCGTGGCGCTGGTGCGCGAGTTGCGCGGGCGCGGGCACTGGAACGGGACGAGGTTGGAGCCAGACCTGTTGCAACTGCTTGATCTGGTTGCGCTCGGCACGGTGGCCGATGTGGTGCCGCTCAAAGGATTGAACCGCGCCTTCGTAACGAAGGGACTGATCTCGCTCCGCAACCGCGAGAACCATGGGCTTCGCGCGCTGATGGATGCAGCAAAGCTCGAAGGTCCGCCGGAGGCATGGCATCTCGGCTTTCTGCTCGGGCCCCGCATCAATGCGGGCGGCCGTATCGGCGATGCCACGCTTGGCACGAAGCTCCTCACGACCAACGATCCGGCCGACGCCAATGCGATCGCGCAGCGGCTGAACCAGTTGAATGTCGAGCGGCAGGACGTCGAAAAGCGCACGCTCGAACAGGCCGAAGCCGAAGCCTATGCCTCGCTCGGCCATGACGAGCAGGGCGCGGTCGTGATCGCAAGCGGCGAGGGCTGGCATCCCGGCGTGGTCGGCCTCGTCGCCGCGCGATTGAAGGAGCGCTTCTCGCGGCCTGCCTTTGCCATCGCCATGCTCGGCGAGCAGGGCACGGGTTCGGGCCGCTCCATTCCCGGCGTCGATCTCGGCCGCGCGGTGCGGGGTGCTGTCGAGGAAGGTTTGCTCGTCAAGGGCGGCGGTCACGCGATGGCCGCTGGCCTCACTGTCACGCGCGAAAAGCTCGGCGACCTGCGCGGCTATCTTGAAGACAAGCTGCGCGAAGTGGTGGAAAAGGCGCGGCACGAGGATTGTCTTGAAATCGATGCGGCCATTACCGCGCGCGGCGCGAATAGCGAACTCTTCGCGATGATCGAGCGCGCGGGTCCGTTCGGCTCCGGCAATCCGGAGCCGGTGTTCGCGCTGCCCGCGCATACCGTCGCCTTTGCCGACCGGGTCGGGCAGAACCATGTGCGCGTACGGCTTCGTGCGAATGACGGCACCATGCTTTCGGCGGTCGCATTCCGCTGCCTCGACCGTCCGCTCGGGCAGGCCTTGCTGGGGAGCCGGGGACAGACGATGCATGTCGCGGGTACGCTTTCCGTCAATCGCTGGCAGGGCCGCGAGACCATCGAGATGC
>DAORMJ010000028.1:10117-22281 GCA_035440445.1 Xanthobacteraceae bacterium | reverse complement strand
GGTCACGAGGTCATCGTGGCCGAACGCACCGGCGGCATCGGCAACGGCGTGTCTTCGCGCAACAGCGAAGTGATCCACGGCGGCATGTATTATCCGGGCGGATCGCTCCGCGCGTATCACTGTCCGCGCGGAAGGCGGATGCTTTACGAATTCTGCGCCTCGCATGGTGTGCCGCATAAGAAATGCGGCAAGCTGATCGTCGCGACCGAGGACAGCGAAATTGCGAAGATGGAAGCGGTCCTGAAGCAGGGGATCGCAAACGGTGTCGAGCATTTTACCATGATCGATCCGGCGGAAGCGCGAAGGCGCGAGCCGGAGCTGCATTGCGTGGCGGCACTCCATTCGCCGGAGACCGGGATCATCGACGCGCATCAGTTGATGATCGCGCTGCAGGGCGATCTTGAAGACGCCGGCGGCGTGATTGCGTTCGAGACGAAGATCGACCGCATCGCGCGTGGGCGCTCGGGCTGGATCGTGCATCATTCCGGCAGCAGCGACGGCGAACTGGAAGTCGATGCCGTGGTGAATGCTGCCGCACTCGGCGCGCAAACGCTTGCGGCCAATACCGAAGGCTATCCTGAGGCACGGGTGCCGCCGCTGCACCTCGCGCGCGGGAATTACTTCAGCTACGCGGGCCGGCCGGTGTTCTCGCAGCTGATCTATCCCGCGCCGCGCGCCGATGGCGGTCTCGGCACCCATGTCACGCTCGATCTCGCGGGACGTATGCGCTTCGGCCCGGACGTGGAGTGGGTGGAGGCGGAGGACTACACGGTCAATGCCGCGCGGGCCGGTTCCTTCTACGAAAGTATTCGCCGCTATTGGCCGCGCCTGCCGGACGGCGCGCTGGTGCCCGATTATGCAGGAATTCGGCCGAAACTGACGGGTCCGGGCCAGACTGCCGCCGATTTCATCATCGACGGGCCGGGCGAGCACGGATTGCCGGCACTGGTCCATCTTTTCGGGATCGAGTCGCCCGGCCTGACCTCGTCGCTCTCGCTTGCCGAGGACGTCGCGGCTCGTTTACATCTGTAGGAATCCCGCGTCGAATTGCCGATTGCCGGTTTTTGCGAACCGGTGTTGGCTTCCGACAGCGGCCCTTAAAACGACGGAAAAAGCCAAAGGAAAAGCTATGAGCGCGAATGCCTCGGTCATCAAAGGCGGTTTGTTCGATCTTTCGCCGGCGCAGCGCGTTGCCGGCATCCTGATCGGAAATCTCCTGCTCATTCTCTCGGCCAAGATCCAGATTCCGTTCTGGCCGGTGCCGATGACCATGCAGACCTTCGTCGTCCTGATGCTCGGCGCGGTGCTCGGCGCGCGCGCGGGTGCGGCGGCGGTTGCGCTCTATCTCTTCGAAGGCGGCCTGAACTTCGCGGTCTTCGCCGGAACGCCTGAGCGCGGCATTGGCCTTGCGTACATGTACGGCCCGACCGGCGGCTATCTCTTCGGCTTCCTCGTCGCGGCGGTCGTCGTCGGCTTCGCCTCCGACAAGGGCTGGATGAAGTCGGTGATGTCGAACACGCTCTGGATGCTCGCGGGTCACGCGATCATGCTCGGCCTCGGCGTGGCTTGGCTCTCGCACCTGATCGGCTTCAACGCGGCGATTGCAAGCGGCCTGACGCCGTTCTGGCTCGCGACCGCACTGAAAACAGCGATGGCGGTTGCAGCCTATGAAGCGTTGCGCCGCCGCTATACGGCCTGAGTGCGGTCAACAAATCTTCAGAATAGCGAGGCTATTCTCCTCTGATGAACGACACCGTCGCCGCCGCAGCCTCCGCACTGGGAATTCGCATTCCCAGCCGCGGCGAGCTTGTGGCCGATGGCGTCATTCACGGGATCGGTGTCGTGTTCGGCGTGGCCGGTGCGGCCGTTCTCATCACGATTGCGGCGCTGAAGCATACCTACGTTGAGATCATCGCCGTCAGCATCTACGCCGCAGGCATGGTGCTGATGTTCTCGTGCTCGGCGCTCTACAACATGGCGCGCAAGAGCCGCTACCGCGAATATTTCCAGCGCCTCGATCATTCCGGCATCTTCCTGATGATCGCGGGCACCTACACGGCCTTCACGACGCTGATGCTTGAGGGCCCCTGGGCCGTGGTGCTCGTCGTGCTGGTCTGGACCGTGGCCGTGATCGGCATCGTGATCAAGCTCCTGTGGCCGAAGCGGCTCGTGGGCGTCACCACCGGGCTTTACATCGCGCTGGGTTGGGTCGGCATCATCGCGCTCGAGCCGATCCTGACGTCGCTGGGTGTTGCCGCAATCGTGCTGCTCGGCGTCGGCGGCGCGCTCTACACCGTCGGCGTGATCTTCCATCTGTGGGAGCGGCTGCCCTATCAGAACGCGATCTGGCACGGCTTCGTGGTCGCAGGTGCCGGCACCCATTACGGCGCGGTATTCACGTCGCTGCTTTAGCGCTTGATCCCGAAAAGTGCGAAGCGGTTTTCGGATAAGATCATGCGCCAATAAAAGCTGCAGCGGGATGACGATTCAAAGAAAAATCATCCCGCTTTAGATTTCTCGTCGGGCTTCGATAATGCAAGCCAGACGCCTGCGATCGTCAGCACAACGGCAGAAATTTCCCGAACGCCCAAAGGCTCGTTGAGCAGCAGCGCGGCGCTGACTGCGCCGATTACGGGCACGGTCAGCGTACCGATTGCGGCATTGGTCGCAGGCATCCGGCGCAATGTTGCGAACCATGTCACATAGCAAAGCGCCATCGGAATGAGCGCCATATAGAGGAGCGCACTCCAGCCCGCGGGCGTGATTGCGGGCAGGACCGGATGCTCGAACAGCAAGCCGATGACGATCATCGGCACGCAGGCAAGCCCGACCTGCCATCCCACGAGCGCATAAGGCTGCAGCGGAAGCGGGCGGCGATTGAGAATGCTGCCGAGTGCGAAGAAGAAAGCGGCAAGAAGTGACAACACGATCCCCGCAACCTTCGCCGTCGTGAAGTCGATATGGCGGCCGCCGAAAAGCGTCAGGATGCCCGCGCAGCCGAGCAAGAGCGCGAAGGTCGTGCGCCCTGTCATGCGGATGCCGAGCAAGGGCCAACTCAGGACCGTGACCCATATCGGCATGGTGTAAACCAGTAGCGCGCATTCGGCGACGCTCAGATACTTCATTGCGATGGTCGTGAATCCCATCCACGCGAACACATTCGTGAATGCGGCGGCGGCGAGCGGCAAAAATGCACTGCGCGGCACGCGCAGGCTTTCACCACGCCAGAGCGCGATCGCAATCAGCACCGCGGCACCTGCCGTACCTGCGACGCCGCGCGAGAATAAAGGCGGCCAATCGGCGAGGATGAATTTGATCGCAGGCCAGTTGAGCCCCCAGCCGATTGCCGTGATGGCAAGAAGAGCGAGACCCGCGAAGCGCGATGGGGTGGGTTGCATGGCTTAGCCTGCGAAGTTGCGAAGCAGGAGCAGCACCGCGGCACCCGCGAAGAACGTGCTCAACATGCCCGCGCGGAGCGAGACGATCGCGCTTGTAAGCAATGCGGCGGTTTCCGGCCAGCCAGCGTTCAGAAACGAAGGCGCGACCAGCGTCGTCAGCACCGCGGCCGGCACCGCGTTCAGCGCAGCTGCGGCGCGCGGATGCAGGTCGAAGCGCGAGATCAGCGCGTAGCCGCCGACGCGGGTGCAATAGGTCGCGATGGCACCGGCGAAAATGATCCAGAGCGTCGGGGTCATGGCCGGGCGTCCCCATTGCGTTCGGTGGGGCCGATCACCGCCGCAAGCGCGACGCCTGCGATTGCGCCAAGCGATACATGCCACGGCGAGCCCACGAACTTGTAGGCGAGGATCGAGGCAAGCGCGCTCGCGATCACGACCGGCAGCCATAACGCGCGTTTGCGAAAGCTCATCAACAGCCCGAGGAAATAGAGCGGCAGCAGAAAATCGAAACCGAACGCCTGCGGATTGGTGATGAGCCTGCCGAACATCGCGCCGAGCACGGTGGTTGCGAGCCAGGTGAAGTAGAGCGGAACGCTCATGCCCATGTACCAGGCGAAGCTCGTGCGCATGCCGCGTTCGGCGGCGCGCTCGGTTTCGGCAAAGGTCGGGTCGGTGAGCAGGAAATAGCTGATCGCCTGCTGCGCGCGCGGCCATTGTGCGAAGTGTTTGCCGACTGCGGCCGAGTAGAGCAGGTGGCGGAAATTCACCGCGAAGATGGAAAGCACGATCAGCCACGGCGCGATGCGGTCGCCGAAGAGTTCGATGCCGACCATCTGGCTCGCGCCGCCATAGATCGCGGCGCTCATCAGCGCGGTTTCGAAGACCGTGAGACCCTTGCCGACCGCGAGCGCCCCGAACAGGAGGCCGAAGGGCGCTACCGAAATGACGACGGGAATGGCGAGTTTTGCGCCTTCCAGAAGATCGCGACGGGTGGCGCTGCCATCGTGCGGATCGCTGCCGGACATGGGGTGGGGGTGCATTTGGGGAAAACTGGCGCTCCCTAGGGGAGACTGCACGTCATTCACAATATGCCGGTTCTTCGGCCCTTTAGGAAACAGCCTGCCGTGTACTTGATACCAGTAGCTGATCCCAGAAGGCAACCGCCGCGCGACTTGTGGCGCAAGGCGGATAGTTGGCGCAAAGTCTTGAAGGGATATCAACGCGCTAGCGTCTAGAACCTTCCCCCGTGCCACCCGACGCCGCTCAGGCACGAGTCGGCCGAAGCCGAGTGAGTCAATGTGACTCAGCGCGATGTGCCCGCTGTGGGTTCTCAACAGTTAGAAGTAGGAGCATTGTTCACACAGTTGAACAAAGCAAAGGACAGTAAATCATGGCAAAGCCGCACCTCAAACTTGTAGCTCCAGCCATTGAAAATCGAACAGTCAGGCCAAGGCGTCGTCCGAACAGCGAACTACGCACACGCGAATACCTCACAGAGACAGAGGTCGAGCGTCTGATCGAAACCGCAAAGGGCAACCGTCACGGCCACCGCGACGCCACCATGATCTTGCTCGCGTACCGCCACGGGCTTCGAGCCGCCGAGCTCACAGACCTTCGGTGGGATCAGGTGGACTTCGCGAAGGCGACCCTGCACGTGCGCCGGGTAAAGCGCGGAACGCCCAGCACACACCCCGTGCAAGGCGATGAGCTCAGAGCGTTGCGGCGTCTTCAACGAGAGCAGGAGCCGAAGTCTCCCTTCGTGTTCACTTCAGAGCGCGGCGCTCCGTTCACAACCGCTGGCTTCGCAAGGATGGTGGAGCGGGCTGGGTCAGCCGCGAAGCTCGGCTTTGGCGCTCATCCGCACATGCTGCGGCACGCTTGTGGTTATGCGCTGGCGAACCGAGGCCATGATACCCGAGCACTTCAGTCCTACCTCGGACACGTCAATATCCAGCACACCGTCCGCTACACGGAGCTCTCCGCTACCCGCTTCAAGTCATTCTGGAGAGACTAGCGGGTCCGACGTTCCGGAGGGCCGGAGACGTCAGAGGAGTCCATAGAGGCTGTTCCAAGGTGTACCGAGTCCTCCCTACCGGGAGGTCCTCAAAGGCTACTGGATGGGCTCCCTAGGAGTCTCCAGAGGCGTTTCTTTCCCGGGCAAGGGGTGCCTACGGGGTATCCATTGCCGAGGAGAAACATGATGCGCTTTAGGCGATGGGGCCACATTCGCGGATCGTATCAGCAGGCGCTTGGAGGGCCATCGGTGTTTGTTTGGCTCTGTATTCGAGTACCGCGCTCCGCAGTGAGGTCGATCTACAATGGGAACCTGTACGCGTGAGGATAGACAACCGTGCCTGACGAGAGAGACGAGCCAGAGCCTAAGGGGCTCAAGCCACTCCACTTGCTTTCGACATCTTGCCACAAGTGCGGAGGCAAGGAGTTCCGCGAAGCCCACAGGATCGACGATGGAAAGGTAGCGTCGGTTATGTACGAGTGCGTGAAATGCGGCGAGTACCGCCTCTGAAATAGCACTTACTGAACACGAGTTTCTTGACCTTCAGAACCCGTTCGCAAACGTAAGCGCAAGCAGCTCGCCTAACCTCAAAACTGAGCAGCGACATCCACCGCGCTTCAGCGCAGGTGCAATGCGACCGCGCTTTCGTGCGCGACGGAACCGCCCACAACAAGCGGCCGCATACAATCAATCGAAAAGGAACAACATGGAAGAAGACGGTCAGTCAGTGAGGCCGCCATCCCGGCAGCCAGCAAACATGCCGCATCAAACCGATCGGATCAGAGAGCTCATAGAGTTTGCAAAGGAGCGCGACGCGCTAGGCAAGAAGCCGCACGACAAGTTGTGTCTGATTGAGGCGCTTATGACGCTTGGAAGGGATCGAAAGGAAGCAGAGCGAGCCATCGAGAATGCACGGGTTCGGGTGCGTAAGGCGTCACGTAAAGCAGAAGCGAAACTCAATGCGCTACTCAGGTCCGAGAGGTTATGGAGTTGGACAGACCCAGAGGAGGCGATCAAACAGCTACGGTCGCAACACTTCGGTCAATATCAAGACGCGCCGTTGACAGATATTGAGTTGGCGCTCGTCCAAGCTGGCAATGTGCTCTGGATCATCGCGATCTACCCGGCTCTTGCGAGCGCGATCTTCGCTCGGTTAGGACGGTCTACTGACGCTGCACGCGAACGAACTGAAAATGCCAACGCACAAAGTCAAGAAAGCCAAGCCCCAACGCCACCGATGGTTTGACCAATGGCTGGTCGCAAAAGGTGACGCCCTCTGCCGACTTGTGGATACCACAGTCCACTTCCTTGAACAGGATGAGAAGCATCGCGGTCTGCGTCAACGCGCTCGACGCGCTCAAGACGCGGCGCACTTCAACGCAAGCGTTGATGCGGTAGTGTCGAACATGGCCTATGCCATCCTCGTGCCTTCAGAGACAGGGCGCATCGCGGTGAAACTAGGCAGTCAGCGCTCTGGCATGACACGCTATGACAACCCAGCGCTCGGAAGCAAACCCTTTCGCAAGCTCATCCATCGACTCGCCTCGCTAGACGTTCTCTCCTTGAAGCAAGCGGATCAGCGCGGCGAGGTGTCTTCCATTGTGCCTTCGGAGTGGTTCGCGAGCAAAGTCGGTGAGCATGGAATATCGCTTGCCGACTTTGGACGCTCAGCAAGCGAGGAAGTGATCAGCCTTACGCGCAATCGGCGTTCAAGTGGCGCCAATGAAGAGCGCGTCACGGAGCGCGAGCGGATTGACTACAGGGAGACGAGAGCGACGCGCCTCTACCGCGATGAGCTACTCAATCTCAACGCTTTCCTAGCGGCAGCTGATATTGCCTTCATCGAAGATGGTCTCAAACCTCGTGTGGACCCATTCGACAGAACCTTAAGGCGACATTTCGTGATCCTATCGGAGCAACATCAACGCTTCGATCAGGGAGGTCGGCTCTTCGGTGGGTTCTGGATGTCGCTGAACGCCGAGCGGCGAAAGAACATCCGCATCAACGGCGAGCCGGTCGCGGACCTCGACTTCAGTACGATGTTCACGCGACTGGCTTACGGTCGCCTCGGCATGGAGCCTCCGAAGGGCGACCTCTACGCCATTGCAGGTGCGGAAAACCATCGCAGCGGTATCAAGATGGCGATGAACACCTTCCTCTTCGACACTCATGCGAGGCGTAGCGCGTGGCCGAAAGAGATGGGAGTCGGTGTCGGCAGTGATAGCGAGCCACGCGACCCCGCCTTTGAAGCGCGACTTCCCGCTGGTTGGACCGTCGGCCGGACACGCAAAGCGATTCTCCGGTGCCACCCTGCGCTGGAGGAAGCATGGGGCAAGGCGCTCGGCTATCGTCTGATGTTCGACGAGAGCCGCGTCCTGCTTCTCGCGCTGAACAGATTGATGACGAAGAGCATCCCCGCACTTGGTATGCACGACGGTCTTCTTGTTCAGCGCTCTAAGTTGGAGATCGCAAAAGCCATCATGGCCAAGGCTGCGAAGGAAATTGCGGGGGTGGACATCCCCGTCGAAGAGAAGGAGTGAGCCCTTACGGGTCTTGTAGGTGGAAGGAAGGGGCAGGTGAGGGGACCTTTTAAGGTAAGCCAATGACCACCACCTCCCATCATTAACCATCAGAGAGACCTCTAAGATGCCAGGTAAGAGGGAAAGAGAGAGATGGCGAGAAGCGTGAAGGCCCGCCAGCGGCGCAAGCGGGAAGTCCGGCGCCGGGCAATCGAACCCAACTCCATGTTCAAGAACTGCCGCGTGATCGGCTGTAGGAAGCCGGCGAGGGCGGCGACGGGCGAGGGACTCGATACACGCTTCTGCCGTATGCACGCCGATCGCCTTGCCCGCCACGGGAGCCCGTACCGAAAAAGCTTCACTGCCGCCGACATCAACCCGTACCGCCGCGCTGCTATCGATTGGCTCGTGGCGCATGAAGATGATCGCTGGCTGAAGAACGCCATCGCCCGGATCGAAGGTCTTCGCGGGTTGCCCCCGAAAGAGCGCGCAAAGAAAGCATGGGCGAGGCTACGCAAGGGTCAGGTCGATCCTCGCCTCGTGGTTTCGGCGTGGCTCGCGGTCGAAGCGATCGCCCGCGACGACCCGCGGGTGGAAAGCAAGGAGGAGTTAAGCAGGTGCAGGCCGCGAAGATCGTCCACCGCCTCGCATCGGGGACACACAAGAAGTGGTCACGGCCCGTGGCCGGCGCCACGGAGTTGCACGTCTATCCGGCGAGCCGGGGGCAGGTCCTCCGCCACATAGGCGCGGACCTTAAAAAAGCCGTCGAGCTTCTCGCAGATCGGGCAGTGCCTGCGGTCGCCGCGCTCGCCAAGAACGTGAGGCCCGCCACGCGGCCCACCCCGCGCAAGCTGGCGGTGCGACGACAAGGCCGTTAACGGTGCCCTGTAAGAGGCCCCTTAGCAGACTCTTGGGGGTGCAATCACAGGCTGAGTAGGCGAAACTCCCCTTGGGCAAATCGGGGGAAGTCTAGAAGTGAACCACCCAGCACTGTCGTCGTTCATTTGGTCCGTCGCCGATCTCCTGCGTGGAGACTACAAGCAGTCCGAGTACGGCCGGGTCATCCTCCCCTTTACCGTCCTGCGCCGATTGGATTGCGTATTGCAGCCCACCAAGGACGTGGTGCTGACGGAATACGCGGCCAAGAAAAAGGAGCGGGTCAATCCAGAGCCCTTCCTCCTGCGCAAGACCAAGGTCGGCTTCTACAACACGTCAAAGCTCGACCTGCGCAAGCTTGTCGGCGATCAAGACAACATCGGTAAGTACCTGTTCGACTACATTCAGGCCTTCTCGCCATCCGTTCGTGACATCTTCGAGCGCTTCAATTTCTTCACGCAAATCGATCGGCTGAATAGGAACGGTCTTCTCTATCAGGTGACGGAGAAGTTTGCACGCATCGACCTGCACCCGAACGCCGTCGACAATAGCCAGATGGGATTCGCTTTCGAGGAGCTGATCCGAAAGTTCGCGGAGCTGTCGAACGAGACGGCCGGTGAGCACTTCACCCCGCGTGAAGTGATCCGCTTGATGGTCGACCTGCTCTTCGCCGAGGACCATGAAGCTCTGTCGAAGCCGGGAGTTGTACGGACGATCTACGACCCGACGGCGGGGACGGGCGGGATGTTGTCCGTAGCCGGTGAGTATCTTTCACAGCTCAATCCCAAAGCCCGCCTGACGATGTTCGGTCAGGAACTCAACGACGAGTCCTACGCCATCTGCAAGGCCGACATGCTCATCAAGGGGCAGAACCCGGACAACATCGTTGCTGGAAACACACTCTCCGAAGACGGACATACGGCGGCCAAGTTCGACTACATGCTGTCAAATCCTCCGTTTGGCGTAGAGTGGAAGAAGGTCGAGAAGGAAGTTCGCAAGGAGCATGACGATAAGGGTTTCAACGGCCGCTTCGGTCCCGGCCTGCCCCGAGTGTCGGACGGCTCGCTGCTCTTTCTAATGCACTTGCTCTCCAAGATGCGTCCTGCGAAGGATGGCGGCAGCCGCTTCGGAATCGTCCTCAACGGCTCGCCGCTCTTTGCCGGCGGCGCGGGCAGCGGCGAGAGCGAGATCAGGCGCTACGTACTGGAAAACGATCTCTTGGAAGCCATCGTCGGCCTGCCGACGGATATGTTCTACAACACCGGCATCGCGACCTATGTCTGGATCGTCACCAACCACAAGCTGCCTGAGCGGAAGGGCAAGGTGCAGTTGGTCGACGCCACGAGCTTCTGGCAGAAGATGCGCAAGAGCCTTGGCTCCAAACGCCGGGAGATGGGCGAGGAGCACATCGATCAGGTGACGAAGCTCTTCGGCGGTTTCGTCGAGGCGCAGCTTGCCATCGTCTTCGACGCCGAAGGCCGGGAAACCGGCCGTCATGTGCGCATCGGCAATGCCGCGTCGCCCCAAGCGCCGGAAGGCGGCAAGGTCAGGCTCGCGCCGATCTCGCGCATCTTCAGGAACGAAGACTTCGGCTACCGCACCATCACGGTCGAGCGCCCTTTGCGCGACGAGAAGGGGGAGATGGTGTTGAGCGCGAAAGGCAAGCTGAAGGGCAAGCCCCAACCGGATACGGCGCTGCGCGACACCGAGAATGTGCCGCTATCGGAAGATGTGGAAGCCTACTTCAAGCGCGAAGTGCTGCCGCACGTGCCGGACGCTTGGATCGACCACGAGAAGACCAAGGTCGGCTATGAGATACCCTTCAACCGGCACTTCTATGTCTTCGAGCCGCCGCGTCCGTTGGAAGAGATCGACGCCGAGCTGAAACAGGTGACGAACCGGATCAAGGTCATGATCGAGGAGCTGTCGACGTGAGCCTGAGTCGATACCAGCGATACAAAGATTCGGGCGTGCGCTGGATCGGACAAGTGCCGGCTCACTGGGAGGTCGACCGCCTGAAGCGCAAGGTGCGTTTGATCACGGACAAATCCGAAAAAAGGACCAGAGCTGTCGCGCTTGAAAACATCGAGGGTTGGACGGGACGGTTCCTTGAAACAGAAACAGAGTTTCAAGGTGAGGGCGTCTCGTTCTGCGAAGGTGATGTTCTCTTCGGAAAGCTCCGACCATACCTCGCCAAGGTGTACGTCACGGAATTCGACGGGGAAGCGGTTGGAGACTTTCACGTCATGCGGCCGGCTCAATCGCTCGCGAACCGTTTCGCCCTCTATCAAATGCTTACCGGAGAGTTCATTTCGGTAGTGGATGGCTCAACATTCGGCGCGAAGATGCCGCGAGCCGACTGGGAGTCCGTCGGGGCAATGCCCTTGGCAATCCCACCGATGTCGGAGCAACTCGAAATTGTCCGCTTCCTCGACCGCGAGACGGCAAAAATCGACACCCTTATCGACGGGCAGAAGCGTTTGATCGAGTTGCTGAAGGAGAAGCGTCAGGCCGTAATCTCGCACGCCGTCACTAAAGGTCTAGACGCCAACGCGCCGCTGAAAGACAGCGGCGTCGAGTGGCTCGGCGAAGTGCCTGCGCATTGGATTGTCACTCCGCTGATGCATCTAACGCCAACAGATCGTTCAATCATGTACGGCATCGTTTTGCCGGGGCCGAACGTGGAGGAAGGCGTGCCCATTGTGAAAGGGGGCGACGTAAAGCCAAATCGGCTCCGTCTCGCGTCGCTAAATCGAACAACCGTTGAGATTGAGAAGGCCTATGAGAGGGCGAGATTGAATCCCAATGACATAGTTTATTCGATAAGAGGGTCGATTGGCGATGCTGAGCTGGTTCCGAGCGAACTAAAAGAGGCGAACATCACTCAAGACGTGGCGCGTGTATCTCCAAGGGACGGCATCAATTCTCGGTGGTTGTTGTACGCGATGAAATCCGATCCGATCTTCGTTCAGCTGGAGCAAAGATCATTGGGCGCAGCTGTTCGTGGGATCAACATCTTCGATCTTAAGCGAGTACGAGTCCCGTGTCCGCCAAGGGCAGAGCAAGATCAGATTGCAGCCTTTCTCGATGCCAAGCTTGCAGCGCTTGACGCTCTAGAGAGTGAGGCACAAACTGCTACACAGTTGCTTAGGGAGCATCGCTCCGCGCTGATTGCCGCCGCCGTTACCGGCAAGATCGACGTGCGCGAAGTTATCGGCAACGAGGTGGAGGCCGCGTGATGCCGACCCCGGTGCGCGAAGTGTTGATCTTGCTGGGCTTCGAAGAGGATTGGAACGTGATCACGGATCAGCAGCCGGGATACCGCCTCGACCTCGGCAACATTGAGCTGAGTGCGGC
>DAORMJ010000028.1:0-10107 GCA_035440445.1 Xanthobacteraceae bacterium | reverse complement strand
AAGTACGAAATCGATACCTGCGTCCGATCTTTTATTTTGGCTGTAGTGCGCGGGGGCCCACAACGTGAAAATGATCGAGTTCGAACTGCCGTTGGAGGTGGACAGCTTCGAACAATGCGTCGCGTTGATTGCGCGATGCATTGGCTACGGGGTGAAGCCAGACAAGCCCGCGCCGAGGCTGGCGATAGGCGAGCGTTGGCGCGACCGGCTGCCGGCGGGGTTGAGATAGAGCGAGGCGAGCATGAACCTGCACAAGGAGATCAGCTTCGAGGACGAGGTATGCGCATACCTCGCCGCCAATGGCTGGCTTCACACGGCAGGCGACGCGGCCAGCTACGACCGTCTACGTGCTCTTTTCCCCGCCGATCTCCTTGCTTGGCTTCAGGCGACCCAGAAGGACGCTTGGGACACGCTCGCGAAGAACCACGGCGCTTCCACCGAGGCCATGCTGCTCGACCGTATCCGCCAGCAGATGAACGAGCGCGGCACGCTCGACGTGCTTCGCCACGGCGTCGAGATGATCGGTCTGCGACAGCCGCTCGCGCTCGCACAGTTCAAGCCGGCTTTCGGCGCAAACCCTGACATCGTCGAAAAGTATCAAGCCAATCGCTTGCGCATCGTGCGGCAGGTCAAGTACTCGCAGCATAACGAGAACTGCATCGATCTCGTGCTGTTCCTGAACGGCATCCCCGTCGCCACGGCCGAACTGAAGACGGACTTTACCCAGCGGGTCGAAGACGCCATCGACCAGTACAGGTTCGACCGCCACCCGAAGCCGAAGGGGCAAGGGGCCGAGCCGCTGCTCGGCTTGCCGAGCGGTGCGCTCGTCCACTTCGCCGTAAGCAACCGCGAAGTTCACATGACGACGCAACTGGGGGGGCCTGCCACGCGCTTCCTGCCATTCAATCGCGGCGATCACGGTGCGAGTGGCAACCCGCCGAACTCCAACGGGCACCCGACAAGCTACCTATGGGAAGAAGTCTGGGCGCGTGAAAGCTGGCTTGAGCTGATCGGCCGGTATGTGATCACGAGCCGCGACGAGAAGAAGAAGATCACGGGCATCGTCTTTCCGCGTTATCATCAGCTCGATGCCACGCGCAAACTTGTCGCCGCCGTGCTCGCGGAAGGCGCGGGCGGCAAGTACCTGATCCAGCACTCCGCCGGCTCTGGCAAAACGAACTCTATTGCGTGGACATCGCATTTCTTTGCCGATCTACACGACACTGCCGACAACAAGGTCTTCGACTCCGTGATTGTAGTCTCCGACCGCAACGTGATCGACACCCAGTTGCAACAAGCCATCTTCGACTTCCAGCGCACTACCGGCGTGGTGGAAACGATCACTTCGGAGGACGGTAGTAAGAGCGCGGCGCTGGCGGAGGCACTTTCCGCCGGCAAGAAGATCATCGTTTGCACCATCCAGACCTTCCCCTTCGCCTTGAAGGCTGTCCGCGATCTCGCGGCTACCAGCGGCAAGCGCTTCGCGGTCATCGCCGACGAAGCGCACAGTTCGCAGGCAGGCGATGCCGCTGCCCGGCTTAAGCAGGTCCTGTCGCCCGAGGATCTCAAGGACATCGAAGACGGCGGCGAAGTGAGCGCGGAAGACATGCTGGCCGCCCAGATGGCCGCGCGGGCGAGCGACAAGGGCATCACCTACGTCGCCTTTACGGCGACGCCGAAGGCGAAAACTCTGGAGCTATTCGGCCGTCGTCCCAAGCCCGACGAACCCGCGAGCAAAGACAATCTCCCGGCCGCCTTCCACGTCTATTCGATGCGGCAGGCCATCGAGGAGGGCTTCATCCTCGATGTGCTCCTCAACTACACGCCCTACACGCTCGCTTTCCGGTTGGCCCATGAAGGCAAGGAAATCCACGACAAGGAGGTCGAGCGCAGCGAAGCCGTCAAGACGATCATGCGTTGGGTGCGCCTGCATCCCTACAACATTGCCCAGAAGGTCCAGATCGTCGTCGAGCACTTCCTCGCCAATGTCGCACCGCTCCTGAAGGGAGAAGCGAAGGCGATGGTTGTACTAGCCAGCCGGCAGGAAGCCGTACGCTGGCAACTCGCCATGCGCAAGTACATCGCCGAGAAGGGCTATGGCATTGACACGATCGTCGCTTTCTCGGGCGAGGTGAACGACAAGGAGTCGAGCCCCGAAACGATTTCGGAGAGGAGCAAGCTGCTCAACCCGCACCTGAACGGTCGCAACATCCGGGACGCCTTCGCCACGCCAAATTTTCAAATCCTCTTGGTCGCCAACAAGTTTCAGACCGGCTTCGATCAACCGCTCCTGTGCGGGATGTATGTCGACCGTCGCCTTGCGGGCATCCAAGCGGTCCAGACCCTTTCGCGCCTCAACCGCGCCCATCCCGGCAAGGAGACGACCTTCGTTCTCGACTTCCAGAACAGCGCCGAAGAAATTCTTGAAGCGTTCAAGACCTACTACGAAACCGCCGAGCTGGAGGATGTCACCGACCCGAACCTCGTTTTCAATCTTCGCGCCAAGCTGGACGGTATAGGTTACTACGACGAGAACGAGGTCGAGCGCGTCGTGAAAGTCGAACTCAATCCTGATTCCGTGCAAGGCGATCTCGTCGCTGCGATCACACCCGTCGCCGACCGTTTGCTGAAGAAGTACCAGGCCGCCCAGCAAAAGCTGCGTAGTGCTCGCGCCACAGACAATGAGACAGCCGCCCGCGATGCGCAGGACGAAATGAACGCGCTGAACCTGTTTAAGGCAGATCTTGGTGCTTTCCAGCGCATGTACACGTTCCTCGCCCAGCTCTTCAACTATGGAAACACGGCTATCGAGAGGCGCTTCATCTTCTATCGTTGCCTGTTGCCACTTTTGAAGTTCGGCCGCGAGCGCGAAGGCGTCGACATCTCGCAGATCAAGCTCACGCATCACACCATCAAGGGGCAGGGCACGCGGCCGTTGATCTTGGGGGAAGAAGAGAGCCCTAAGCTGCCTCCTCTGACGGAAGCGGGTTCGGGCACCCTTCAGGAGAAGCAGAAGGCGCTGCTCAGGGAGATCGTCGCCAAGGTCAACGATCTCTTTGAGGGCGAACTGACCGAAGACGACCGGCTCGTGTACGTGAACAACGTCATCAAGGGCAAGCTCTTGGAGTCGGAAGAGCTAATCGAACAGGCAACCAACAACTCCAAGGAGCAGTTCGCCGCCTCGCCGGACCTCTCAACCGCCATCATGAATGCCGTCATGGACGCCTTGGCGGCGCATACGAGCATGAGCACACAAGTGCTCGACTCCAAGACCAAGCAGGACCAGTTGAAGGACGTTCTGCTGGGCCCGGCGCAGCTCTACGAGGCGCTCAGGCAACGCGGCGTGGAACGCGAGGAGCGGTGATCTTTCGCTAGTCGCAGACGATGAAGCTGCCTTGTCCCCGAAAGTCGAGCCACACCTCGGGGTCCTTGCAGATCGTTTTGACGTCCTTCTGGACGGTATAACCCTTGAGGACGCCGTTCGTATTGACCGAGGCAATCACCTCGGCAAGGGCAGCTCCGCTCACGCCCAGAACAAGACCAACAATCAGTCCTGTCAATACACGCATCGTCAGGCTCCTTCCTTCGTGTCTATCGAATCCAGATACAAAGGCGAGAGATCGAGTCCCGCGTACTCGACCTTGGCGACAGCTTTTGCGAGAGCGGTTAGTCCGAACCTTCGCGCCATGTCTTTAGCGCCGTAACGCCGACCGACCCCGCCACCGCTATGCCCAGTCAGCGCGTCGTTGATATCCTCGCTAACTCCTGCATTCCGCAGGGCGTCCTTAAAGTTGTGCCGGAAGGAATGAAAGACAAGCGCGCTGTTCTGGACGCCAATCGAGCGGATGTATCTGCCGAACCACTTGGACCACGCCTCACCGTGGCCACCACGAGGGCCGGCGGTGAGAAGCGGAAAGAGCGGCGCAAGTTCACCGTCTGCCTTTCTACGCTCTTCCACCAACTCCAAGAAGCCAAGCCGCTTTAGCTCAGGGTGAATAGGGACAACACGGCGAGAGGAGGCTGTCTTGATCCGCTTCCCGCGCTCTTCGTCTGCCGCAATGTCAATGCTGACGACACCGGTCTCTTCGTCAGGGGTCACATCGGAAGCTATCAATGGCGCAAGTTCATTCAAGCGTGCACCACTATAGAGCGCCAGCAAGGGGAGCCAGTATGCGGCCTCACCACGTCCACCCTCCGGTCTCTTTGAGAGCGCATAGACGGGGGATGCAAAGAGGGTCCGAAGGTCCTTCTGCGACCACGGCTCACGTTCCGGTTCGGCGACTTCCAATCGCATGTTAGCGAAGGGGTCCGACCACAGCATGTCCTCAGGAATGACGCCGTTGTCTCGCGCCCAAAGCGCGACTGTCTGGCAAGCGCCAAGAAGTTTATTCACCGTTCCGGAAGCGATCTTCGGTGCATCGGGATGCTCCTTGCCCCACTTGGCTAGGGCCGTGAGGGCAGCGCCTCGCAGGACGCCCGTACGACTGCGCGGCATGTCCTGCAGTGCCTCGCGAAACGCGCGGGCATGACTGCGCTTGATCGCTACTATGGGGATGTCCCCGTGCAATTCAATGAAGCGCCTAATGCCGTTCTCAAATTCGGATACGGTATTGGGAGGGCGTTTGCGTTCCTTTTTCCAGCCCGCGAAGGCGTCGCGTAAGCCCCCGCCCGTAGGGGCCGCTTCGGTGTCCGGCTCGGGAACGACAGGAGTGTCGACGGGCTCGCCATTATTGCGTCGTTCGAGCGCTTGGAACGCCCGCACCCGTTCACGGAGCACTGCCATCGCAAGCTTTCGATACGATGCGCTCTTCTTGTCGAGGTTGATGCGGAAGATGTCCAACAGGTCATCCACTTCAAACTCGACGCCGCTCGTGTCCCCCTTTGCGAGCGCGGTCTGAGAGCCGGCCAACGCAATGTCGACGCCTTCGACCGTCTTCCTCATTTCGCGAGAACTCATGCCGGGGAAGTTCCGAACGACATCGAGTTCGTAACCATCGAGTCGGACTTCATCGTCTTCTTCAAGGATGCAAGCGTAGTGGTAGGCAGCGATCTGCTGCATGCGCTTCTCGTCGAGATCGGTGACCAGAGGGCGTTCTGCAGCCAGCGCCTCGGCCTTAGCGAGGACGCGGTCGAACTCGATCAGGATCGGCTTGGCCTTGATGTTGGCGTCGCGGAGGTCCTTGGTGTGAAGCGAGCGCTTCAGCCATGAGACGCGCGGTTTCGGCGATCCTTGAACCTGCGCCACCGCCTCTTGGAGCCGTTCAGGGACACGCACGCGAGCCTGAAAAACCCCGTACTCGTTCTTCACCACACCCATGAGACTTCGCATAGTTGATCCCACCGACTGATACCAGTGCGGCAGGCCGAACCCTTGAAGGGCCGAAAGAATTTGAAGAACCGGGCTGTCGAAGAACGCTGGCGCTCCCTAGGGGAATCGAACCCCTCTTTCCAGAATGAAAATCTGGCGTCCTAACCGATAGACGAAGGGAGCGCGAAAGGCCCGGCGAACCGAACCGCGGCCCTTATAAGAAGGGATTCCGTCCCGCACAAGCGGGCAATAATGCCGCGTTACCAGTGGCCTGTATTGGGCATGGAAGCCCAGGGCTCCTGCTTCGGCAGCGCCTTGCCCTTCTGCAAAAGCTCGATGGAATGCAGGTCCGGCGAGCGGATAAAGGCCATCTGGCCGTCCCGCGGCGGGCGGTTGATGGTGACGCCGGCCTTCATCAGGCGCTCGCACTCGCCATAGATGTCGTCAACCTCATAGGCGAGGTGGCCGAAATAGCGCGCCTCCTGCATGTCCTCGTCGGTACCCCAGTTGTAGGTGAGTTCCACGAGCGGCGCGGGGCGCCCGGCGGATTTCGAATCGGCGACCAGCTTTTCGTCCTCGGGGGCCGCGAGAAATACGAGCGTGAACTTCCCGGCCTCGTTCTCGATACGGAACGTCTCCTTCAGACCCAGCTTGTTGCAGTAGAAGTCGAGCGCCTTGTCGAGGTCGCGGACCCGCAGCATGGTATGGAGGTAACGCATCGGCTTGTCTCCCGAACTACAGCGATTGATTGGAAATCCCGGACAGGACTTACGCGGAAAATAGAATGATCGCTCCAGACCGCAATACCGCAATCCGCCATTTGCAGGCGCTGGTCCGGGATTCGCGCCGCGCCGTTGCCTTCACCGGGGCGGGCATCTCGACGGAAAGCGGCATTCCAGACTTCCGCTCGCCCGGCGGCTTGTGGACCAAGAACCGCCCGATCGACTTTTCCGATTTTCTCGCCAGCCAGGAAATGCGCGACGAAGCCTGGCGCAGGAAATTCGCGATGGAAGATTCGTTTCGCGCGGCAAAGCCGGGCCGCGGTCATCGCGCGCTCTCGAAATTGCTGCATGACGGGAAGCTATCCGCCGTCATCACGCAGAACATCGACAATTTGCATCAAGTTTCAGGAATACCTGCGGACAAAGTGATCGAGCTGCACGGTAACGGCTCCTATGCCACCTGCCTCGACTGTGGAACCCGCTACGAACTCGACTGGGTGAAGGAACGGTTCGATCGCGCCGGTGGCACCGCGCCGGACTGCACTGCCTGCGGCGGGCGGGTGAAATCCGCGACCATCTCGTTCGGGCAGTCGATGCCGGAAGAGCCTATGCGGCAGGCAGAAATCGAGACTCTGGCCGCCGATTTGTTCATCGCCATCGGTTCCTCGCTGGTGGTCTGGCCGGCTGCCGGCTTTCCCTTGCGTGCGAAGCGCAACGGCGCGCGTCTTGCGATCCTCAATCGCGAAGCGACCGATCTTGATGACATCGCAGACCTCGTGATCCGCGACGACATTGGGGATGTGCTCGAGGTATTTCTCGACGCGTGACGACACTCCTTGTGCACGACGCGACTTTTTGAAGCCGAAGCCGTTGCGCCACGCTTTATTTCGCATTTTGATGTTCCAAGGCTTCGCAGCGATGTTATCGTTGGACTACGACGAATCGGCCTTCTGCCGGTTCTTTAACGGGCGGCTAGAGTTTAAGCGTCATGGGTTCGGACCGGCTGGGGTCTAAGCTCGCTTCAAGCGAGCAGGGGACGCGAACAGAAGATCTCACCGACGAAGTACCGGTGGGACTGATCGAGATTTCGGGGCACATCAAGTGGTTCGACGTTTCGAAAGGCTTCGGCTTCATCATCCCCGACAACGGAATGCCTGACGTGCTGTTGCACGTCACCTGTCTGCGCCGCGACGGCTTCCAGACCGCGCATGAAGGTGCGCGCGTCGTCTGCGAAGTGCTGGAGCGCCCGAAGGGCTATCAGTGCTTCCGGGTCGTCTCGATGGATGACTCGACCGCGATCCATCCCTCCCAGCTTCCGCCGCCGCGGACCCACGTCAACATCGTGCCGACCAGCGGTCTGGAGCGCGCCTGGGTGAAGTGGTTTAACCGCATCCGCGGCTTCGGCTTCCTCACGCGCGGCGACAACACTCCGGACATCTTTGTCCACATGGAGACGCTGCGCCGCTTCGGACTGACCGAGTTGCGCCCGGGCCAGATGGTGCTGGTGCGCTATGGCGACGGCCCGAACGGCCTTATGGCTGCCGAAGTCCGGCCCGATACCGGTAGCGGTCCGTCTTCTCATTGAGTTCGCTCATGGCTGTGTTCGTCCGGTTCGCGCGCCTTGCGGCGCTTGCTGTTGTCTTGCTGGTTTCCCCCGCGCTTGCCCAGAACGCACCGCAGCCGAAGCTGCCGCTCGAGCCGCTGGAAATACTCACCAAGACCGGCATCCGGGTGTTTCAGGTCGAGTTCGTACAGACCGAGGAGCAGCGCCGGATTGGCCTGATGTTTCGGCAGGAGCTTCCGGACGGCGAGGGCATGCTGTTCGATTTCGCCCGCCCGCAGCCGGTGGCCATGTGGATGCGCAACACCATCGTGCCGCTGGACATGATCTTCATCCGCGCCGACGGCACCATCGCGAATATCGCGAAGAACACCACGCCCTATTCGGAGCAGACCATCTACTCCGAGGGCTATGTGAAGGGCGTTCTGGAGGTCGTGGCGGGCACGGCGGACCGCTACGGGATAGCCCCCGGGGACAAGGTTTCGCACCGGATTTTCGGCCGTCGCTGAACCGCCTTTTGCCGCCTTGCCGGGGCGGGGCGGCTCCTGTAATCCCTCGGGCCTGAGAAAGCGGAGCGTAGCGCAGTCTGGTAGCGCATCTGGTTTGGGACCAGAGGGTCGCAGGTTCAAATCCTGCCGCTCCGACCAACTTGAGACGACGAGAGCGGAAGATGATCGCGCGCATTTACAAGCCGGCCAAGACGGCGATGCAGTCGGGCGAAGCCCGCACCAAGCTTTGGGTGCTGGACTACGAGCCGGAGCAGCCGCGCCGTGTCGAGCCGCTGATGGGCTGGACTTCTTCGTCCGATATGCGCCAGCAGGTGCGCCTGCGCTTCGCCACCCGCGAAGACGCGATCGCTTATTGCGAGAAGAACGGCATTCCGTATCAGGTGAGCGAGCCGCACGGCAAAGCCGCGAAGAAGATCGCTTACGCCGAGAACTTCTCCTACAGACGCATGGGCCAGTGGACGCACTGAGCAGGATTTCCCCGCGTCGCTGCCCCTGACCAAGTAACGGCCCCGTAGCTCAGCGGATTAGAGCAGCAGCCTTCTAAGCTGTTGGTCGCAGGTTCGATTCCTGCCGGGGTCGCCAATATTTCAAGCACTTAGCCAGCTTGAAAAAGTTCATTCCGACAAATCCCAAGAAGTCATTCCGACAAATGACCTCGTTTCGTTCGCGCAACGCGGCGTTTGCTTGTCGCTTCGGCGACCTGCTCGAGGGTCTTCTTCGCGTAGCGAGGTAAGACCTTTGAACTTGTGTGGCGGCTGATAGCGCGGATTTCTGCGTCCGTCAGGCCAGAGTCAGCCGCTTCGGTAATGCCACCATGTCGGAAAGACGTGAAGGTGAGCTCGTCACGAAGACCGGCTGCCCGAACGACCTTCTTTACCTCGTGGATGAAGTAAGAACGATCACCTCTGGCAGTGTACCAAGGCTTGGTCGTACCGTCGCGCAGGAATAGGTGGCCGGCAATCCGGTCCTTGCAGAGCACATCGAGTTCTTTGATCAGCTCTGGAAATAATAGCCGACCGTCTCGGTCGAAGATTGGGTACCAATAGCTCTCTCCACTTTTCTCCTGAGCGATGTAGATGGCGTCAGGCCGCTCACGGGGCCGATAGTGCTCCACCATCAGACGATCAAGTACGCTCACGCCATGCGCAGTGATCTCCCAATGGAATAGGGCAGCAGTCGCGAGCGATGAGCGTCCGCCGGCCTTTGCAGCCTTCCGGAACCGTAGCAGCTCGTCATAGGTCGCTGTGGGTGTGGGTTTCGACCGAGACTTCAAACCCATCTTCGAGAACGGATTGGCTGGCACAAGGTGTGGGTAGGCGCGCGCGACTACGTTCCACGCCCGGCGGCACGACTTCATCGCGTGGTTGACGGTAGTGCGGCGCTCGCGGCGAATTTCAACGCCAGTTGCGTCTTTCTCGATCACCGTAAGCAACTTCTCGAAAACGGCGTCGACGATCGCCGGGGTAATTGATTTGAGATTAGCTACTCCCAATTCGCGACCGTCCTTTAAGATATATTTGCCGACTAGCGCAAAGCCGTGATCGTGAATCTTCAGCATGCGCGACGAGACCTCACCGGCTCGCGACGATTTGCGATATTCCGCAAAGAGCCAGTTAAGCGTGCCCGGAGCGGTAGTCGGCGTTATTAGGTCCGAAGCCCCCTTCGTGCGCCAGGAATCGAAAGCTGGCAGCAACACACTTTCCGCTTCGTGTACTGCGAATGCGTAGTCTGAACCCAGCGCGCGATTGCCGATATCGCAACCGGCCTTTCGGGCCCAGCTAGGGATTTCGAAAAAATATCCCCACTGACGCGATTTGAGAAACTTGCGCCGCACATATCGGGGCAGTGGGAGCGCTGTTCGAAGAGGCATCAGATTAGATCCTTCAGATTCTCGGTTGAAGTGACATCAATGGCGTGACGTTGCGCGACGAACTGTTCGCAAGATTGACGCGACCAGACTGGCTCGCGACGTCTCCCGCGTGTGGCAGTCGGCAACGGCGCCTCGCC
>DAORMJ010000027.1:0-41236 GCA_035440445.1 Xanthobacteraceae bacterium | reverse complement strand
GGGGGAGGGAAGCGAGCGTAAGCGAGCGGGTGGGGGCTCTCGCAATCGTCATCGCGCTTTACTGGCGGGAAGCCCGATCTTCGCTAGACTGCAGAAAACAGGGAGCCAAGCGATGCGACGCTTCATTCGCGCTTTTCTTATCTTTGCGCTGGGCGGAATTCTCGGCGTCGCGGCGGGCTTCGGGCTCGGGATTTATCTGTTTCCCTTCATATTCCCGCCGCCCGCAGGCACCGATCAGCTAACGCAGACCGAGCAGCAGATGCCGGTCTTTGCCACCGGCACCTTCATCCATGCCGACCCCAGCGACCGCGTGCATTGGGGACAGGGCAAGGTCACCGTGTTCAAGGATCAGATTTATCTCAATCCCGATTTCAAGGTCGGGCCGGGGCCGGATTATCGCGTTCTCCTCGTGAAGAAAGCTAACATCAAGACGCCGCAGGAAATGGTGCAACTCATCAAGGATAAACAATTCGTCGAGGTGAGCGGCTTGCGCTCCTTCGAGGGCGGCCAGCGCTATGCCATTCCGGCGGGCGTCAACATCGAAGAATACCAGAGCGTCGTGATCTGGTGCTGGGCGTTCTCGCAGCTCATTTCACCGGCGACGATGGAGAAGAAGTAGGGTTGTCTTTCCCGCGAAAGCGGGGATCCATAGTCCCTGTATGGCTTGGTGATCGCAGGCGCTTGCGAAAAACAACTTCCAGTCGTGATTATGGGTGCCCGCTTTCGCGGGGACGACGTCTTACTTGCTTTCCTGCACTACGGCCACTTCACCATCGGCGGCAGCGAAGACAGGATCGAGTTCACGTTGCCGCCGGTTTTCAGGCCGAACACGGTGCCGCGGTCGTATAAGAGATTGAATTCGACATAGCGGCCGCGGCGGATGAGCTGTTCTTCGCGTTCGGCCGCTCCCCACGGCTTTTCGAAATTTGCGCGCACGATCTTCGGATAAATATCGAGGAAGCTTTTCCCGACCTCCTGCGTGAAGGCGAAATCGGCATTGCGGTCGCCGCTGTCGAGCCAGTCATAGAAGATACCGCCGATGCCGCGCGGCTCGTTCCGGTGCTTCAGGAAGAAATAGTCGTCGCACCAGCTTTTGAATTTTTCATAAGGCGCGACTGCCGGATGCTTGTCGCAGGCTTCTTTCATTGCGGCGTGAAAGGCGAGCGTGTCGGGGTCCTGCTGGTTGCGCCGCGCATCCAGTACCGGCGTCAGGTCCGCGCCGCCGCCGAACCACGCCTTTCCGGTGACGACATGGCGCGTGTTCATATGCACCGCCGGCACGTGCGGGTTCCTCGGATGCACGATCAGCGAAATGCCGGAAGCCCAGAAGCGCGGGTCTTCTTCCGCGCCTTTGATTTCCTTCCGGAACTCCGGCGCGAACTCGCCATGCACCGTCGAGATATGGACGCCGGCTTTTTCGAACAGCCGTCCGGCGATCATCGACATTTCGCCGCCGCCGCCGGGATTGCCGGAATGATCGGTGCGCTCCCAGGGCGAGCGCACGAAGGTGCCGGGTTCGCCGTCATAGAGTGAGGCGGGTGCGTCGCGCTCCAGCGTTTCGAACGCGGCGCAGATCTGGTCGCGCAAGGTGCGAAACCACGCGCGGGCGGGGTCTTTGAAGGTTTCACGCATGGTTCAGCTTTCCGGTCTGGCGCAGGGCTTCGCCCAAAACCATCGCCAGCGCCACGGCAATGTTGAGCGAGCGCTGGCCGTTCTGCATCGGGATGCGAAGGGCGCTATCCGCCGCCGCATGGACATGATCGGGGACGCCTGCCGACTCCCGGCCGCAGAGGAGGAGGTCGCCGTCCCGGAAGGCGAAGGCGGGGTAAGCCTCCTTCGCCTTGGTGGTCAGCAGGATCAGGCGGCGGTTTTGCGCCTTTCGCCACGCCTCGAACGTCGCAAACGAGACGTGCCGTTCGATCCGGACCGCGTCCAGATAATCGAGCCCGGCGCGGCGAAAAGCCCGGTCGCTTACCGGAAAGCCCGCCGGCTCGATAATGTGGACCGGCACCCCCAGGCAGGCGCCCATCCGCATGATGGTCCCGGCGTTCTGCGGAATATCCGGCTCGTAAAGAACGATTTCCATTGCCGGTTCAATGGCCTGCGAAACGGCCCGGGACAAGCCGAAACCGTTGCATAACGACTCCGTGCCGCATGGCCTTATACTGGACAACATTGGGCGGCGGTGACATTAGAAGCGTTCAATAGGGGCGCCGCAATCGGTAGATTCTGCCGATTTTTGCAGGGTTTGCGCCGCGGGATAGGACCACAGCCAAAAGCTGGCCTTGAGTCCGTTTCGCGGCGTCTTGCTAAGGACGCGGGTCACGCTCCGTCGAGTTGATGGAAAGGACCGGAACTTGGCGACATCGAAGACCATGAACGGCGAACAGCCGACCCGGCGCGACTTTCTTTATATCGCGACGGGTGCAGTCGGCGCGGTTGGCGCTGCCGCTGCGGCCTGGCCGCTCATCCACCAGATGAACCCCGACGCCTCGGTGCAGGCGCTTGCCTCCACGGAAGTCGATCTGAGCCCGGTCAAGGAAGGCCAGATCATCACCGTGAAGTGGCGCGGCAAGCCGGTCTTCATCTCGCACCGGACCAAGAAGGAAATAGAGGATGCGGCGAAGACGCCGCTTCGCGATCTTCCCGATCCTCAGGCCGACGAGGCCCGCGTGAAAAAGGGCAAGGAGCAGTGGCTCGTGGTGATCGGCGTTTGCACCCATCTCGGCTGCGTGCCGCTCGGCCATCAGGGCGACTACCAGGGCTGGTTCTGCCCGTGCCACGGTTCGCACTACGACACCTCGGGCCGCATCCGCAAAGGTCCGGCGCCGACCAATCTCGAAGTGCCTCCTTACGAATTTGCTTCCGACACGATGGTGCGGATCGGCTGATCCGCACGTCGTTTATTCAGAACGGAAATTAGAAGAATGAGCGGTCCGTCGAACTTCCAGCCGAAAAGCCCGATCCTGCAATGGACCGAGCGCCGCCTGCCCATCCTCGGGTTGATGCATTCGTCCTTCGTGGCCTATCCGACGCCGCGCAACCTGAACTACTGGTGGACCTTCGGCGGCATCCTGACCTTCTGCCTCGGCGTTCAGATCATCACCGGCATCGTGCTGGCGATGCATTACACGCCGACGGTCGCAGGCGCTTTCAAGTCGGTCGAGCACATCATGCGCGATGTGAACTACGGCTGGCTGATCCGCTACGTCCACGCCAATGGCGCGTCGATGTTCTTCATCGCGGTCTATATCCATATTTTCCGCGGCATTTATTACGGCTCATATAAGGAGCCGCGCGAGATCCTCTGGATCCTCGGCGTCATCCTCTTCTTGCTGATGATGGCGACCGCCTTCATGGGTTACGTGCTGCCATGGGGCCAGATGAGCTTCTGGGGTGCCACGGTCATCACCAACCTGTTCTCGGCGCTGCCCGGGGTGGGCCCGAAGATCGTCGAATTCCTCTGGGGTGGTTACTCGGTCGATCAGCCGACGCTGCAGCGCTTCTTCTCGCTGCACTATCTCCTGCCGTTCATGATCGCGGGCGTCGTGATCCTGCACGTCTGGGCGCTGCATGAAGTCGGCCAGAACAACCCGGCCGGCATCGACGTGAAGTCCGACAAGGACACCCTGCCGTTCACGCCTTACGCGACCGCCAAAGACAGCTTCGCGATGATCTGCTTCATGATCTTCTTCGCGTGGTTCGTGTTCTACATTCCGAACTATCTCGGCCACGCCGACAACTACATTCCGGCGAACCCGCTGCAGACGCCGACGCACATCGTGCCGGAATGGTATTTCCTGCCGTTCTACGCGATTCTGCGCGCTATCCCGTCGAAGCTTGGCGGCGTGCTTGCGATGTTCGGTTCGATCGCGCTGCTGGCGTTCCTGCCCTGGCTCGATCGCGCGAAGACGCGCTCGGCGCGCTATCGCCCGCTGTACCGGCAGTTCTTCTGGATCTTCGTGATCACCTGCATCGGTCTCGGCTGGCTCGGTGCGAAGCCTGCGGAAGGCGGCTACGTGATCGCCTCGCGGATTCTCACCGCCTGGTACTTCCTCCACTTCCTCGTCGTGCTGCCGCTGCTTTCCTATTATGAGCGGCCGAAGCCCTTGCCTGCGTCGATTGCGGAATCGGTGCTCGGCAAGCAGGCGCTGCCGGCAAGTGTAAAAGGCTCGAGCTAAGGGGCGAATGATGAACAAGAACACCCTTCTCGCGCTCGGTATTGCGTCGGCGCTTTCCGTTGCTTCGGCTTCGGCGGTCTTCGCTGCGGATGCACATGCCCCGCAGCCGCCGCGGCAGAGCTGGAGCTTCTCCGGTCCGTTCGGAAAGTTCGACAAGGCGCAGTTGCAGCGCGGCTTCAAGGTTTATCGTGAGGTCTGTCAGGCCTGCCATTCGATGAACCTCGTCGCGTTCCGCACGCTCGGTCAGCCGGGCGCGCTCGGCTTCACCGAAGGTCAGATTAAGACGATCGCGGCCGAATACCAGATCACCGACGGGCCGAACGATTCCGGCGAGATGTTCCAGCGTCCGGGCAGGGCGTCGGATTTCTTCCCGCCGATCTATCCGAACGAGCAGGCCGCGCGCGCGACCCATAACGGTGCGTTCCCGGTCGATCTTTCGGTGATCGCGAAGGCGCGTACCTTCGAGGTCGGTTTCCCGGGCTTCCTGATCGACATCGTCCGTCAGTATCAGGAGAACGGCGTCGACTACCTTCATGCGCTGCTGACTGGCTATAGCGAGCCCCCGGCAGGCGAGACGCTGTCGCCCGGCCAGCACTGGAACAAGTTTTTCCCCGGCCACAAGATCGCCATGACGCCGCCGCTCGACAAGGATCGCGTCGAATATACCGACGGCACGCCGCAGACGGTCGATCAGTATGCGCGCGACGTGACCGCGTTCCTGATGTGGGCGGCCGAGCCGCATCTGGAAGCGCGCAAGCGCATCGGTTTCCAGGTCATGATCTTCCTGATCGTGTTCGCGGGGCTTGCCTATTTCACCAAGAAAAAGATCTGGGCAAACGCGCACTAAGCGACCTGCCTGATCCAGCATAAAGGCCCCGCGGTTTCGCGGGGCCTTTTTCGTTTTCCGTGGCTTGCGCGGCTCACTTACCCTTGCCGTAGGACTGCTTGTAGGAGGACGAGCCTTTCTTGGACGTCTCCGCTTTCGGCTTCTTCTTTTCCTTGGAAGGTTTGTCTTGGCCCTTGGCCATGGCGATCTCTCCTGATGCGCTTTTCGCGGCGTCTGACGAATCCGCGCCGCGGCGAATTAGGCTATGCTCGTTTGCCGTTTTCCGGCAATACGCAAAGCAAATGCTTTCAGGGGTCTTCATGAGTCATTCCGACGCGATTGATCTTCGCGCCGCCATTCGCACCATTGCGGACTATCCGAAGCCCGGCATCCAGTTCCGGGATATCACCACGCTGCTCGGCAATGCGCGCGCGTTTCGGAAGGCGGTGGACGATCTCGTAAACCCCTGGGCTGGCTCCAAGATCGACAAGGTCGCGGGCATCGAGGCGCGCGGGTTCATCATCGGCGGCGCGGTCGCACATCAGGTTTCGGCTGGCTTCGTGCCGATCCGCAAGAAGGGCAAGCTGCCCTTTGAGACCGTGCGGATCGCTTACTCGCTGGAATACGGCATCGACGAGATGGAGATGCACAAGGACGCGGTTCGCCCGGGCGAGCGCGTGATCCTGGTCGATGACCTGATCGCGACCGGCGGCACGGCCGAGGGCGCGGTGAAGCTATTGCGCAATATGGGTGCGGAGGTGCTGGCCGCGTGTTTCATCGTCGATCTGCCGGAACTCGGCGGAGCGGCGAAGCTGCGGGCTCTGGATGTGCCGGTGCGCACACTCGTGAGTTTCGAGGGGCACTAGCCTCTGTGGTCATTCCGGATGTCGCGTCCCGCGCGTTCCGGAATGACAGAACTCATTTAGGCCGGCGCGGAATGAAGGCCGTGCTCTCGAACTGGTAAACCCGCTCGCCATTCTGGTTCACGCCGATCGTCAGGCCATGCATCAGGCCGTAATCGGAACGGCTGGCAAGCTCGCGAAGGCCGGTGATTTCGCTCGAATAGGTGATCGTGTCGCCGACGAAGACCGGCCTCAGCCATTTCAGGTTCTTGAAGCCGGGCGAGGGGCCGAAGCTGACCACTTCTTCGCCGCGGGCGCGGGCCTGTTCGGCTTCCCGCTTCTCGGCGTCCACCATGACACGCATGCAGGCGGCACCCGTGTGCCAGCCGGATGCGCAGAGCGCGCCGAAGAGCGAATTCTTCGCTGCTTCCTCGTCGAGATGAAAAGGCTGCGGATCGTATTTGCGGGCGAAGCGCTTGATGTTCTCGGCGGTGAACGTATAGGAGCCGAGCGTGCGGGCGGCGCCTACTTTCAGGTCTTCAAAATATTTCATGACGCGGCTCCCGGATTGCGCTTGCCGAAAAATCCGGAATAGGACGACGTCATCACGACTTCGCTCTTGGCATTGGTCATTTCGAGATCGTGGCGCACGAGCCCTACCGCGGGACGGCTTTTTGAATCGCGCTTTTCCAGGCAGGTGATCTTGATGGTCAGTTCGTCGTTCGGGCGTACCGGACGGACCCAGCGCATTTCATCGACGCCCGGCGCGCCGAGCGAACTCGATTCGTGCAGCAAGCCGTCATAGATCATGCGCATCATGAGCGCGCAGGTCTGCCAGCCAGAACCGGCGAGGCCCTTGAGCATCGATTTCCGGCCTGCCTCGTCATCGAGATGCATCGGCTGCGGATCGAACTCGGTTGCGAATTCGATGATTTCCTCGCGCGTGACGCGGCGCGGACCGTAGGTGCGGACGCTGCCGACCTCGAAATCTTCGTAGCAGATGCGGGCGGTGCGCGCGTCCATTCGGAAAACCTACTCGCTCAGTTTGCGAAGCGGAAGTGCATGACGTCGCCGTCCTGCACGACATATTCCTTGCCTTCGAGGCGTAGCTTGCCTGCATCACGCGCGCCAGCTTCGCCCTTGCATGCAACATAGTCCACAAACGCAATGGTTTCGGCGCGGATGAAGCCCTTCTCGAAATCGGTATGGATCACGCCTGCCGCTTGCGGCGCCTTGAAGCCCTTGAGGATCGTCCAGGCACGCGCTTCCTTCGGGCCGACCGTGAAATAGGTAATCAGGCCCAGGAGCTCGTAGCCTTTGCGGATCACGCGATCGAGGCCGGGTTCGGCAAGACCGGCGGCTTCCAGAAATTCCTTGCGCTCATCCATCGGGAGCATCGCGATTTCGGATTCGATCTTTGCCGAGATCGAGACTGCGACGGCGTTTTCGGACTTCGCCTTGGCTTCGACTTTTTGCGAGAGCGAGTTACCGGTTGCAGCCGAGCCTTCCTCGACGTTGCAGACATAGAGCACGGGCTTGGCCGTAATCAGTTGTAGCGCCTGAAAGGCGGCTTCTTCTTCGTTCTTGCGTTCGATCACGCGCGCGGGCTTGCCATTAGAGAGCGCCTCGATCGCGCGCTTGACGAGATCGAGCTGCGCAATCGCTTCCTTGTCCTGTCCGCGCGCCTTCTTGGTCAGGTTGTCGATCCGCTTCTCGAGGCTGTCGAGATCGGCAAGCATCAGCTCGGTCTCGACCGTCTCGGCGTCGCGCAGCGGATCAATGCCGCCTTCGACATGCGTGATGTCGTCGTCTTCGAAGCAGCGCAGCACATGCACGATGGCATCGACCTCGCGGATGTGGCCGAGGAACTGGTTGCCGAGCCCTTCGCCCTTGGACGCACCGCGCACGAGGCCGGCGATATCGACGAAGTTGATCTTGGTCGGCACGATCTCCGCCGAACCGCCGATTTTCGCGAGATCCTCGATCCGGGGATCCGGCACCGCGACTTCACCGACGTTCGGTTCGATCGTGCAGAACGGATAGTTCGCGGCCTGCGCCGCGGCGGTCTGCGTCAGTGCATTGAAGAGGGTCGATTTGCCGACGTTCGGCAGACCGACGATTCCGCATTTGAATCCCATGATCGAACTTCTTGGTCCTAGCTGGATTTGAGAACGCCGCTCTTTTCGAGCGCGAGGTGTACGCGATTCTGAAAGTCTTCGAGCTTGCGCTTCACCAGAAATTCCGCCGAGTCGGAAATCGCTTCGCACATGGTCTCGACCCATGGCTGTTCGGCTCTCGCGAAATCGGAGAGCACCCAGCGCGCGACAAGATTGCGGTCGCCGGGATGACCGACGCCGATGCGCACGCGCATGTAGTCGTTGCCGCAATGCTGGGTGATGGAGCGCAGCCCGTTCTGCCCGGCGTTGCCGCCGCCGAGCTTGGCGCGCATCTTTGCGGGCGGCAGGTCGATCTCGTCGTGAAACACGACAATGTCGCCAAGTGCGATCTTGTAGAATTTCTGTGCGGCGCCCACCGCGAGCCCGGACTCGTTCATGTAGGTCTCGGGCTTCAGCAGCAGCACTTTTTCGCCGGCAATTTCGCCTTCGGCGGTCTGGCCGGAAAAGCGTTTGCGCCAGGGCGAGAAACGATGACGGTAATGGATGGCGTCGGCGGCGAGAAAGCCGACATTGTGCCGGTTGCGGCGGTATTGCTCGCCCGGATTGCCCAGTCCCGCGAATAAAAACATCGAACGGTCTCCGCGGGACCGGCAGGCGGACGCGCGAGGGCGTCCGCCGGGGTCGGCTTACTTCTTGTCGCCTTCCTTGGCTTCGGCGGCAGGAGCGGCTGCTGCTGCAGCAGCCGGGGCCGCAGCGGCGGCAGCATCGGCCTTGGCCTTCTGCGCGGCAGCGGCGACTTCTTCGAGGTAGCCCGAAGACGGCACGATGGTCGCAATCGTGAAGTCGCGGTCGCGGATGACCGGCGTCACGCCCTCGGGAAGCTTGATCGCCGAGATGTGGAGCGAATCGTTGATTTCGAGTTCGGATAGGTCGGCCGTGATCGATTCCGGAATGCTTTCGGCGGGCGCCATGAAATCGACCGTGTGGCGCACGACGTTCAGCGTGCCGCCGCGCTTGATGCCAGGCGAGATTTCCTGATTGACGAAGTGCACCGGCACCGCAACCTTGATCACCGAGCCCTTGCCGAGACGCTGGAAGTCCACATGGATCGGCTCGTCGCGGAGCGGATCGAGCTGGAAGTCGCGCGGGATCACACGGGTCTTCTGGCCGTCCAGTTCAATGTCGAGCACGGTGGTCAGGAAACGGCCGGCCATGATGCGGCGGCCTACCTCGACGGCGTCCACCGAGATCGAAGCCGGCGGCTGGTTCTCGCCGTAAACGGTCGCGGGTACGCGGCCAGCGCGGCGTTCGGCGCGTGCAGCCCCTTTGCCGGCTTTCGCCCGTGCGGTGGCCTTCAATTCCTTCGTAGCAGCCATGGCTTCTAATCCTCGTCAAGTCCTTGATCGGACGGCAAAAAATAACCCGTCCGGTGGCGCACCGGCGTCACGCGACAGCGCAAGCCTGTTGGGTTCGAGCGGGCTTATACCGGCAAGAACTGACTGGCGCAACGAGGCTTTCGCGTCTTCCGGGGTGGCTAGAATTTCCGGTTCAGGCCGGCTTTCAGGGCGTTGGCGCCGGTCGCGTCCGGGTCGGTGTGCTGGAACGGGGTGATCCGCTCGGCCGCGATGAACCCTTCGGTGTTCCCGAACATCTGGCGATACTCGAGCCGCGTCTTGGCGTCCCCCAGCGGGTTCACTTCGAAGCCGGTGCCGACCTTTCCGCCCAGCAGCGAGTTCGGCAGGTTGTAGTAGGTCCCGCCCAGGAAATTGTTGTTCAGGCTGATGGTGCCATCGGCATTGGCGATGACACTGCGTTGCGTGCCGCCGTAGAACTGCCAGGCGTTGTAATCATACTCGACCCGGCCCTTGAATTCGCCGCTGCCGCTCGACGAAGAAATCGCGCCCGCATAATGCGGGCTCGGAATGACGGTCGTCCCGGTCGAGGTGGAGACGTTGGCGCCGAAATTCGCTTTCCAGTTGCCGTTGTTCCACTCGTAGGAGGTGGGCAAACTGCGCAACTCCCGCTGCACGCTGGCATAAGCCGGGTTCAGACGGTTCCTGCGCGCAATGATGTCCAGCGACAGGCCGGAGGCTTCCGGAATGCCTTCGAGCCAGAGTTCGGCCGAAGAATAGGCGTTCCAGTCTTCCGGCGCGGCGGCCGGTAGCTCCGCCTTGGCGGCTTGCTGCGCGGCGGGTGCGGGGATTTGCGCGGTGCGCTGTTTGCGCTCGTCCTTCAGCGCGTCTTCGATCAGACCGCGCAGTTGCGCGTCATCGAGCGGCTTGGCCGCATCCGGAATCGGCGCAGGGGGTGTGAGCGCGCTCGATTCAATCGGCCCCGCGAGTGCGGCGCCGGTGAAGAACGCAAAAAATGTAATGGCCGCGAATTCGCGTGTCATAGGGCTCTCCCTATGCGACGTGTGCCGCAGTTTTCGAGTGGCGATGCTGCTACGCTTCAATCATGGAGGCGATATGGCAGCAACGCACGATTTCGTTAACTGGTTGCCGGAAAATTAAGCCGCGCAGCCGAGCGTAACAAACGATCAATCGAACAGGCTTGAAACGCTCTCTTCGTGCGCGGTCCGGCCGATGGCTTCGCCCATGAGGGTCGCGATCGACAGCACGCGAATGTTACGGGCAACACGTACCGCTTCGGTCGGCTGGATGGTGTCGGTAATCACCAGTTCCTTGAGCTTCGACGCGGTGACGCGCGCGACGGCACCCCCGGAAAGCACCCCGTGGGTAATATAGGCGGAAACGGACGTTGCCCCTTTTTCGAGCAGCGCCTCGGCGGCATTGACCAGCGTGCCGCCGGAATCGACGATGTCGTCGATCAGCACGCAATCGCGGCCTTCGACGTCGCCGATGACGTTCATGACTTCGGATTCGTTCGGACGCTCGCGGCGCTTGTCGATGATCGCAAGCGGCGCATCGATGCGCTTGGCGAGACCGCGCGCGCGCACGACGCCGCCGACATCCGGCGAGACCACGGTGACCTTGCCGAGCTCGTAGCGCTCCTTCACGTCGCGCACCATGACGGGCGAGGCGTAGAGGTTGTCGACCGGAATATCGAAGAAGCCCTGAATCTGTCCCGCGTGCAGATCAACCGTCATGACGCGGTCGGCACCCGCATGGGTGATGAGGTTCGCGACTAGCTTCGCCGAAATCGGCGTGCGGGGGCCGGGTTTGCGGTCCTGCCGCGCGTAACCGAAATAAGGAATCACCGCGGTGATACGGCGCGCGGAGGAGCGGCGCAGCGCATCGGTCAGGATCAGCAATTCCATGAGGTGGTCGTTGGCGGGAAACGACGTGGACTGCACGATGAAGACGTCCTGACCGCGCACGTTCTCTTCGATCTCGACGAAGATCTCCATGTCGGCGAAGCGCCGCACGGTGGCCTTGGTCATCGGTGTTGCGAGGTAGGAGGCGATGGTTTCGGCGAGCGCGCGGTTCGAATTGCCGGCGACGAGTTTTACGTTTCCGTTGTTCTTGCTCTGCCGGCCCGACATTCACGCCACCCACTTCGCGCCCTGGCGGCGCTCAATCCGATCTCTGGAAAAAGTCACTAGCGGGCAGGGCCAACCCTGTAAATACGGGGGGCATTGTCCGTCCCCCGCGAAGAGCGGTCAGTCCGTGAGCGCGATTGCCGCAATCTGGCGGCCATAATCCGGCTCGCCGCGGTGCGTGGTGCGGCGGTAGGAGAAGAAGCGCTTTTCGTCGCTGTAAGTGTCCAGTCCCAGATCGTCGATCGCGCCGATTTCCGCCCGCTCGAGCCTGAGGCGGATCAGGCCCGCCAGATCGAACATGGCGTGACCTTCCCGCGTGGAGGGCGTGAAGAATCGCGCATAGGTGGTATCCGCCTCCTGAAAACGCGCGACGAATTCCGCGCCGACTTCGTAGCTCTGCTGGCGGATAAGGGGGCCTATCGCGGCGACGATATTTTTACGCGAAGCACCAAGCTCTTCCATTTTCGCGATGGTGGCCTCGGCGATACCGCCAAGCGCGCCTTTCCAGCCAGCATGCGCGGCGGCGACGATCCGCGCATTCGCATCGGCAAAGAGCAGCGGTCCGCAATCGGCGGCGGAAGCGCCCACCGCGAGGCCCTTGGCGCGGGTCACGATGCCATCGGCGCGGGCGGCATCTTCGCGGCTCCAGGCTTTCCCGGCGACGACGACATCCGCGGAATGGATCTGGTAGCAGGTGATGAGGTGCTCGGCGCCGAGCGCCTGCGCCATGCGGCGGCGGTTCTCCGCGACATGGGCGAAGTCGTCGTTCGAGCCGATGCCGCCGTTCAGCGATGCATAGATGCCTTCGGAGACGCCGCCCTCGCGCGTGAAGAAGGCGTGGCGGATGCCGGGAAGTCCCGCCAGCGCGGAAGATTCGACTTTCATGCTCGGGATTCTCCGCTGCTGCTCTTCGCGCCGTCAAAGCCGGGCAATGCGGCGAGATCGCGGTGCGCGAATGCAAAGGCCTTGAAGAGTTCGCCCATGTTCGGGGCAGGACCGATCAGCCGCGTCAGGTCCGCGGCGATTTCGTCTTTCATTTCCGGCGTCGCGTTTCGTTGCAGGATTTCGCTGCGTGCCTCGATGCCGAGTTCGCGCAGAAAATCGCGCTGCGTAACGGGTCCGAAAGCGCGGACGCCGCGCGTTGCAAGTTTCGTCAGCGCTTCGAAGTCCACCTGCGCGGTGAGATCGACTTCGCCGGGGCTTTCCAGCGGTTCAGCGTAGTCGTGACCCTGCACCGCCTGCAGCGTGTCGCCGAAACCGGATTCGGCGTGACCGTAATCGACGAACAGCGCCGCGCCGCCTTGCGCGGCAATGCGCGTCAGGAGTTCGGAAAGCGGTGCAACTTCGCGGCGCTCGAAGATCGCGCCATCGGGAGCAGGCGTCAGCCGTTCCGGAAGCCCTTCCTCGAAATCGAGCAGCGGTGCCGGGTCGAGGCCGAAGGCCAAGCCGCCATCCGCGCCAAGGCCGATCTTCCGCTCGTGCCAACGGCCGCTTCTTTTCTGAAACTGGCGGGCGGGCAGTGCATCGATGAATTCGTTGCCGATGGCGATGATCGGCGCATCCGTGGGCAGCGTTTTGGTTTCGCCATGCCATGCGATCGCAGGCAGCACGCCTTTGAGCGTTTCGCGCTGCATTTCCTGCAAGACCGGGCTCGTCTCGACCAGATGCAGTTCGACGGCGTCTAGAAAGCCCGGCATTACTTTTCCGGCGCGCAATGCATCTTTCATCAGCGTGCCGCGCCCCGGCCCCGCCTCGACCAGCACGAGGCGGGCAGGCGAGCCCATCAGTCGCCAGACTTCGGCGCACCAGATGCCGACGAGTTCGCCGAACATCTGCGAGATTTCCGGCGCGGTCGTGAAGTCGCCCTCGGTGCCCAAAGGATCGCGCGTTGTGTAGTACCCGTATTCTGGATGCGCGAGGCAGAGCGCCATATAGCGCGAGACTTCGAGCGGACCCTGCGTCTCGATCAGCGAGCGGATTTCGCGCTCAAGCGCGTTCATCGGTAGCGCTCGTTGCGGGAGCCGCGAACTTTGCCGCGCCGCGGCGCTTCGCAATTATCATTGCGCCCAAGCCCACGATCAGCATCGGGATCGACAGCAACATGCCCATCGTCAGCCCGCCGGTGAGATAACCGATATGCGCATCCGGTTCGCGGAAGAATTCCGAGACGATGCGCGCCATCCCGTAGCCGAAGACGAACATGCCGCCGATCATGCCGGGATATTTCAACGCACCCTTGCGCCACATCGCGAGCAGGATTGCAAAGAGCACGACACCTTCCAGCACGCCTTCATAGAGCTGGCTCGGATGGCGCGGCAGCGGGCCGCCGTTCGGAAACACGAAGGCCCACGCGACATCGGTGGTTCGGCCCCAGAGCTCGCTGTTGATGAAGTTCGCGATGCGGCCGAGGAAGAGGCCGATCGGCGTCACGATCGCTGCGACATCGAGCATCGACAGCATGGGGATGCCGCGTGCGCGCGCGAACAGGAGCAGCGCGAGGATGGTGCCGAGGAAGCCGCCGTGGAATGACATGCCGCCGCGCCAGAGCACGAAAATCTCGGCCGGGTGCGAAAGGTAATACGCGGGATTATAAAAGAGCACGTAGCCGAGCCGGCCGCCGAGTACGATGCCGAGTGCGGCCCAAACGATGACGTCGTCGATGTCTTCGGCGCGCATCGGCGAGACGCCGCCCCAATATTCCTTGGCAGCGGCGATGCGCCGGGCCAGCCACCAGCCGGCCACGATGCCGCCGACATAAGCGAGTGCGTACCAGCGGATCGAGAACGGCCCGGCCGAAATCAGCACGGGATCGATCATCGGGAAGGGGAGTGCGAACAGGGACATTTCGTACCGGAATCCGCCCTCATACCCCTTAAGTCAAGAAGCCGCCTTGCGGCGGAAGCGCCGGATACCCATTGTAGGTTCGATGCCGCGTTTTGCGGTTTTCGCCCGATCCCGAGGAGAGCCCGATGACGCAGACCAGCAACCGCATTTTCGACGAGTTCGCGAGGCTTGCGAATGATGCCGCGGGTGTCGCGAGCGGTGTCCGCCGCGAGGTCGAAACCATGGTCCGCTCGCAGGCGGAGCGTATCCTGCGCGGCATGGACGTGGTCACGCGCGAAGAACACGAGGCGGTCAAGGAAATGGCTGCAAAGGCCCGCGACGAGAACGAAAAGCTCGCGGCGCGGCTCGACGAGCTCGAGCTTCGCCTGAAAAGCCAGACTCCTCCCGGCTGACGTTCTCCACCGCTAATTGCGGGTACAACTGCCTGCGACTGTGGGAATTGGCCCGGCCGCCATTGAAGGCGAGGGCGAATTCGATTCTTCTGCCCTCACTGATTTGCGATTCACTTTGGCGAATCAGCAGCTTGCGGCGGCAGACCCAAAGGGAAGCTTCCTCACGCTCCGGCGCCTGGCGCCGGGGAGCGATGAGAGATTCTTTGCGGTGCTGAAGCGGAAGAAAGGATGCGGAATGTCTCTGGCTGAATTCGATAGAGGACCCGGCGCTAACCCCGTGGACCTGGTCGAGCGGCTGGCTGCGGTCAATGACTGGTCGTTCGAGCGCTCGAACGAATCCGAAATTACGCTCGCGATCAAAGGCCGCCATACCGATTACAACGTTTCGTTCCAGTGGATGGATGAACTTGAGGCACTGCATGCGGCCTGTGCCTTCGACCTGAAGGTGCCCGAAGCGCGGCGCCCGGAAATCTACAAGCTGCTTGCGATGGTGAACGAGCAGCTCTGGCTCGGCCATTTCGATCTGTGGTCGGAGGAAGGGCTTGTGATGTATCGCGACGGCCTCGTGCTGTCCGGCGGTGCGGAGGCGAGCGGGCGGCAATGCGAGGCGTTGCTGGAAAACGCCGTCAGCGCGGCGGAGCGTTATTATCCGGCGTTCCAGTTCGTAGTCTGGGCCGGCAAGACCGCGCGCGAGGCGATGGACGCGACCCTGTTCGAGACCGCAGGCGAGGCATAAGGCCATGAGCGCGCTCTCCGCATTGCAAGGCACCGTGATGCTCGCGGGGGCCGGCAAGATGGGCGGCGCGCTCCTCGAAGGCTGGCTGAAGGCGGGGTTGCCCGCCGCGCAGGTCGCGGTGCGCGATCCCGGCCCGCCGCCGGAAATGCTGGCGCTGCTTTCCGCGCATAAGATTGCGCTCAATCAAGATCCGGACGGCGAGGTGGCAGCGCTCATTCTCGCGGTGAAGCCGCAGGTCGCGCCGGAGGTGCTGCCGCAGCTTTCGCAATTCGCAGGCGCGGGTTCGGTCGTGATCTCGGTGATGGCGGGGCGCACGCTTTCGTTTCTCGAGCAGTCGTTTTCTTCCTCCGCGGTGGTGCGGACGATTCCGAATACGCCGGCTGCGATCGGGCGCGGCATCACGGTCGCAGTGCCGAATGCGCGCGCGAACGAAAAAGCGCGTGCGTTGACGGATGCGCTGCTGCGCTCGACCGGGCCCGTCGAGTGGATCGAAAACGAAGACCTGATGGATGCGGCGACCGCCGTATCCGGCTCGGGTCCAGCTTACGTCTTTCTGCTTGCGGAAACACTGGCGCGGGCCGGCGAGAAGGCGGGCCTGCCGGCGGCGCTTGCGGCAAAGCTTGCGCGCGAGACGGTCGCAGGGGCTGGCGAGTTGCTTTATCGCTCCGACCTGCCGGCTTCGAAGCTGCGCGAAAACGTCACTTCCCCGAATGGCACGACCGCCGCGGCGCTCAAGGTCTTGATGGGCGAAGAGGGCGTCGATCGCCTGTTTGAAGAAGCCATTGCCGCCGCGACCCAACGCGGCAAGGAACTGGCGGGGTAACGCCCCGCGCCTTCCCATCGCCACACGAAGTTCCTAAGCTGAACTCTTCTGGAATTCCGGCGTTTTCAGGCTTTGGAGGACATCTCAATGGCTGACCCACAGGCCCGCGAAAAAATCCTCGGCGCATTTCTGACGCTCTTGGCGGAGAAGCGCTTCGAGCGCATCGAACTCACGGAAGTCGCCAAGCTCGCCAATGTCTCGCTCGCCGATTTGCGCGGCGAGTTCGGCTCCACCTTCGACATGGTTTCGGCATTCATGCGCGAGACCGACAAGAAGGTGCTCGCCGGAAGCGAGCAGTTGCCGCTCGATCCCGAGCTCGCGGATCAATCCGCGCGCGACCGGCTGTTCGAAGTGCTGATGCGCCGTTTTGAAGTGCTTGCGCCCTATCGCGAAGCGGTGCGCTCGCTCTATCGCTCTGCGCGCACCAATCCGCAGCTCGCGATGGGACTGAACAAGCTTGCGGTGCGTTCGCAGCAATGGATGCTGTCGTCGGCCGACATCGGTTCGTCGGGCATGATCGGCGGCATGCGCGCGCAGGCGCTGGCGGGCTTCTTCGCGCGCGCGATGCAGACCTGGCTCGATGATGAAGATCCGGGTCTCGCGCGCACCATGGCGGCGCTCGATCGCCAGCTTGCAAGCGCGGAACGGCTTGCGGGGTTCGCCCGCGAAATGTGCCGCTTCCTCCCGGGCGGCCGTTCGCGGCGCAGACGCGCGCAGCGGGACGAAGCGTTTCCGGAAGATCCTAACGCGCCGGTGCCGGTATAAGATTAACGCGAAGGGGGCGAACATGTCTGTGACGATCGAGGATTTCCAGAAAGTGGACGTGCGCGTCGGCACTATCGTTGAAGCCGCGCCATTTCCGGAAGCGAAGACGCCAGCGATCAAGTTCGTGATCGATTTCGGCGGCGAGATCGGCAGGAAGCAATCCTCCGCCCAGATCACGAAAAACTACACGCCCGAAAAGCTGATCGGAAAGCAGGTGGCGGCGGTAGTGAATTTCCCCCCGCGCCAGATCGGACCGCTGAAGTCCGAGGTGTTGATGCTGTGCTTCCCCGGCAGCGAAGGCGCAACGCTGGTCGTTCCGGACATCAAGGTCCCGAACGGCGGCAAGATGTACTGAAGCGCGGTCTTTCCTTCTCTGGAGTTCATGATGCACGACGCGCCAGCGCCGAGAATTTCGTTCGACGATTTTCTCAAAGTCGATATTCGCGTCGGCACCATTGTCGAGGCGGCAGCGTTTCCCGAAGCGAAGAAGCCCGCGATCCGCATGATGATCGACTTCGGCCCCGAAATCGGGATCAGGAAATCTTCGGCGCAGATCACGAAATACTATAAGCCCGAAGAATTGCCGGGGAAGCGCGTCGCAGCGGTGGTGAATTTTCCGCCGCGCCAGATCGGGCCGATCATGTCGGAAGTGCTGACGCTCGGCTTTCCGGACGAAGAAGGCGCGGTGGTGCTGTTCTCGCCCGATCACGCGGTGCCGAATGGCGCGCGGCTCTTCTAGACCGGAATCCGCACCATGGCGCGCAAGCCGCCCATGGGGCTTTCGCTCAGGAAAATGTCGCCGCCATGCGCGATCGCGATGTCACGCGCGATGGAGAGTCCGAGGCCGCTATGTCCCTGGTTCTGGTTGCGCGCTTCGTCGAGGCGAAGGAACGGGCGAAAAACATCTTCGCGCTTGTCGGCGGGAATGCCGGGGCCGTCATCTTCCACGACCACTTCAAGCCAGCGCGGCTCGCGCTTGCCGGTGATCGCGATGTGTTTGCCGTAGCGGATCGCGTTCGCAACGAGGTTCGCGACGCAGCGGCGCAGCGCTTCCTTGCGGACCTGTACGATCGGCGGACCGGAGAAGGTCGCGGTCGCCTTCCGGTTCTGGCGCTCCGCATGCGCGGCAAGGTCGCGTAGCATTTCCGAGATATCGACCATCGACGGGCCTTCGCCGGATTCGCCGCGCGCGAAGGACAGATACGCCTCAAGCATCGACTGCAATTCATCGACGTCGCGGCGCATGGCTTCCGTTTCCGGCCCTTCGGGCAGGAAAGCCAATTCGAGCTTGAAGCGGGTCAGCACCGTGCGCATGTCGTGCGATACACCGGCGAGCATGGTCGTGCGCTGCTCGATCTGCCGCTCGATACGGCGTTTCATTTCCAGAAACGCGGCGGCGGCGCGGCGAACTTCGGTGGCGCCGCGGGGCCTGAAGTTCGCGACTTCGCGCCCCTTACCGAAGGCTTCCGCCGCTTCCGCCAGTTGCTGGATCGGTTTGATCTGGTTGCGCAGAAACAGAATCGAAATCGCGATCAGCACCAGCGAGGTGCAGAACATCCAGACCACGAAGATATGCGAGTTCGACGCATAAGCGTGGTTGCGCGGCGCGAATACGCGAAACACGTTGCGGTCGAGCTTGATGCGGATCTCGATGACGTTGGAATTGCCGACGGTATCGATCCAGAACGGCCGCTTGATGAGATCGCCGATTTCGCGCGAGAGCGCGCCATCGAGCGGCGAGAAAAACGGCTTCGGCCCCGGTGGCGGCAAATCCTCGTTCGGAAGAAGCTCGACGGTCAGGCCAAGCCGCTCGTTCGCGACCTTGCGCAGAAACGCTGCGTCGCGCTCCTGCGGGTAGCGTTCGTACACATCGATCAGTGCCGCGATGTCGCGCGAGACGGCGGCCGAAAGGCGCTGGGTCACGAGATTCCAGTGCCGCTCCATGAAGACGAACATCAAAACCGATTGCAAAAGCACGATCGGCATCAAAAGGATCAGGAGCGTGCGCGCGTAGAGGCCCTTGGGAAGGCGCGCGTTGAGCCAGCTACCGACGCGGTCATAGCCTTCGCCGATCCGGCTGAAGGCCGACCGTATTCCGCGGAGACCGGCGTCGATCGAGCTCACGGCATTACCAGGAGCCGGTAGCCGACGCCGCGCACTGTGCGCAGGTAAGCAGGATCGGCGGGATCTTTCTCGATCTTGCGGCGCAGCCGATTGATCTGCACATCGACCGCGCGGTCGGAGGCGTCGCCGCCCGGAGCGACCAGATCTTGCCGGGGTACCGTATCGCCGGAACGCAGCGCGAGCACGCGAAGCATGTCGCATTCTCGATCGGTGATGCGGATCGTTTCGCCGTTTCTCGTCAGATCGCCGCGCTCCAGATGAAATTCGAAATCGCCGAAGCGAACGGTTTCGACCGCTGGTACCGCCGGCGTCGCGGAGCGGCGCAGGATACTGTTGATGCGCAGAAGCAGCTCACGCGGATCGAAGGGTTTGGGGAGATAATCGTCCACGCCTGCTTCGAGGCCGGCGATGCGATCCGAGGTTTCCGCGCGCGCGGTCAGCATCAGGATCGGCACGTCGGAATTCTCGCGAATGGACTTTGCCAGTTCGAGGCCGTTTTCTCCGGGCATCATCACGTCGAGCACGAGCATGTCGAAGGCAACGCCACCGAGTTTCACCCGCGCATCGGCGGCGCCCGCCGCAGTGGTGACGCGGAAGGCATGGTCGGCGAGATAGCGTGAGAGCAGTTCGCGGATGCGCTGATCGTCATCGACCACGAGCAGATGCGGCGCATCGTCGGAGGGAGCTTTCTGCGGCTTGTTCATGACGTCGCTCATTTCTGGTCCGCCGCGCGCGAGATCAAGCGTTCGACTTCCGTGCGCGCTTCCGGATCGATCATGGCAGCCAGGAAGTTGCGGGCGGCGGTTCGTGCGCCCGGTCCGCATTCGTTGAGCGCGCGCGAGAGACGCCTCGTCTGGAGTGCCACGAGCTGGCGCGCGAGCTCCTCGCCCTTGGGAGCGACGTAGAGCAGGCGCTCGCGGCGATCCGTGGCGCCGGCTTTTTGCTGGATGTAATCGTTATCGACCAGTTCGCGCAGCACGCGCCCCAGGCTCTGCTTGGTGATCTTCAGCACCGCAAGCAGATCGGCGACCCGCATGCCGGGATGGCGGTTGACGAAGTGCACGACGCGGTGATGCGCCCGGCCGAAGCCGAGGCGGGCCAGCATCTCGTCGGCGTCGCCGACGAAGTCGCGATAAGCAAAGAACAGCAATTCGATCAGCTCGACGGCGGGAATGCCTTCATCGCCCCGAGAGTCCGCGGCCTTCTGGGCAGCGGTGGGGCCGCTTTTGGCCTCTCCTTTGGGGTTATGCGGTAGCGTCGAGACGTTTACGTCAGCCATATTGACATATTTCTGGTTGATTGTTACGAAGAGAGCCTTTCCGGCGAAATGATCGTTCTTTCAGCCTGCTTGCTGCGAACAATCCTGTCGCCGGCGCAAAGCGCCTCACTTGCTGCTGCAAAACATACCTTCTGCGGCCCAGCGAGGCAAAACGTCCCACAAATCCGGGCCTAATCTGCCCGGCGGCAAGGAGTATTGCCATGGCGCCACAGCCATTCGACAAGCGTTCGGGAAAAATCTGGTTCGACGGCCGGCTGGTGCCGTGGGAGAGCGCCAATCTCCACGTGCTCTCGCACGGCCTTCACTATGCCAGCTGCGTCTTCGAAGGCGAGCGCGCTTATGGCGGCGAGATTTTCAAAAGCCGCGAACATGCCGCGCGGCTGAAGCGCTCCGCGGAATATCTCGATTTCGAAATTCCGTATTCGGTCGAGGAAATCGACGAGGCGAAGCGGCTCGTGCTCGATACCAGCGGGCTAAAGGATGGTTATCTGCGCCCCATTGCGTGGCGCGGCTCCGAAATGATCGGCGTTGCCGCGCAGGGCACCAAAATCCATCTCGCAATCGCCTGCTGGGACTGGCCGAGCTATTTCGATCCCGCGCAGAAAATGAAAGGTATTCGGCTTGATGTTGCCGAATATCGACGGCCCGACCCCGCTACGATCCCGTGCAAGGCGAAGGCGTCCGGCCTTTACATGATCTGCACGATCTCGAAACACAAAGCGGAGCGCAAAGGCTATGCCGATGCGATGATGCTCGACTATCGCGGGCTGGTCGCCGAATGCACCGGCGCGAATATTTTCTTCGTGCAGGACGGCATGATCCATACGCCGCTCGCGGATTGTTTTCTCGACGGCATCACGCGGCAAACGGTGATCGGGCTTGCGAAACGCCGGGGTCTCAGCGTCACCGAGCGGCACATATCTCCGGCAGAACTTTCCGGCTTCAGCGAATGCTTCATCACGGGAAGTGCTGCGGAGGTCACGCCGGTTTCGGAAATCGGCGCATGGCGTTTCACGCCCGGGAAGATCAGCGAGATGCTGATGAACGATTACACGACGGCGGTGCAGCCGACGCAGACGGCTGCGTAACGGTTTTATCGCAGCGAGGATGCGATCCGTTTCACGATCGCGTCCCAGCGCTGTTTGTCGGCGGCAGGATATTCGATCGCGAAGCAACGAATGATGCCGGGATCGCCTTTGGCGAAGTTGCAGCGCATGTAGTGGATTCTGCTGCTGCGCTCGGCCGAGGCCACGAAATATGTATCGCGAATGAGTTCGTAGGCGAGTTCGCCTTCCGGACGAATGAAATTCTCGACATAAGAACGCGGCGTTTCTTCGGTCGCGTTGAACGAGCCGTAGATCGAAAGTTTGGCTTTGCCGTCTGCAGTCGTGAAGGTCTGGCCGTCGCCGTTCGCGGGCGGGGGTGCTGCTTTCGTAAAAAGATGCGCGGGGTAATCGGCGCGCGTGCCGAAGCGCGGGTTCGCGTAAGTGCGCCAGTTTTCCGCCTGCGCGAGCAATTCGGATGCGGGCGTGCTTGCGAAGACAAAGATTGTCAGCGCGAGAAGAGCGAGCCGTTTCGTCATTCGCTTATTTCTGCCACCGCTCTGCCGCGCGCTCGTCCTTTTCGTTCGCGTCCACCCAGACTTCCCTGCCGCCGCCTTCGGTCTTCTTCCAGAACGGCGCGCTGGTCTTCAGATAGTCCATGATGAATTCCGCTGCCGCGAAAGCGGCTTCGCGATGCGCGCTTGCGGTTGCGACGAAGACGATGGTTTCGCCGGGTTCGATGCGGCCGACGCGATGCACGACGCGCGCGGCAAGGAGCGGCCAGCGCTTCCGCGCTTCGTTCACATGGCTTTCGATTTCCTGCTCCGCCATGCCGGGATAATGCTCGAGATGAAGAGCAGCAATCCGCTCGCCTTTTTCGTCGGCGCGGCAGATGCCCGAAAATGTCACGACCGCGCCGATGCCGGCACTGGCTTCGGAAACGGCGCGGGTCTCGGCTTGGATGTCGATGGGCGATTGCGCGATGCGTACGGTTTCGCCGGGCATCATCAGCCGCCCGTCATCGGCGGAAAAAATGCGATCTCGCTTGCGCCTGCGATTTTTGCGTCCGCGCGCACATGCGTCTTGTCGATGGCCGCGCGGATCACTTTCGGATTGTCGAAGGCATGCGCGTATTCCTCGCCGCGGGTTTTCAGCCATTCCATTATGTCGCCGATGGTTTCCACCGAAGCGGGCAGCTCGAGCTCTTCCTCGGTCTTGTCGAGGCGTTCGCGCAGCCAGGCGAAATAGATGACCTTCATGTTATTCGACCAGATGCTTCGAGCCGGCGCGGAAATAATCGTAGCCGGTGTAGAGCGTGAGAACCGCCGAGATCCATAGCAAGGTGAGGCCGGTCAGCGAGGTGTAAGGCAGCACGAGGTCGCCGGCATCGCCCGCGATCAGGAAGCCGACCGCCACGAGTTGCAGCATGGTCTTCCACTTCGCGAGATTGGTGACGGGAACGCTGACGCGTAATTCTGCAAGAAACTCGCGCAAGCCGGAGACCAGAATTTCGCGGCAGAGAATGATGATCGCGGCCCAGAGCGCCCAGCCGCGGATCGTGCCGTCTGCCGCAAGCATCAGGAGGCAGGACGACACCAGAAGCTTGTCGGCAATCGGGTCCAGCATCCGCCCAAGCCTGGAAATCTGGCCATAGGTGCGCGCGGCCCAGCCGTCGAGATAATCGGTAACTGCGGCCGCGAAATAAATCGCAAGCGCGAGCCAGCGCAGCCAGAGGCCGCCGTCCAGCACGGCAATGCCGAACAGGCAGGCCGCGACCGCCGGAACGGCGGCGATGCGCCCATAGGTCAAAATATTCGCGAGACTCCAGGCCGAGCCGCCCTTCGCAGGGGCCGCGGGCGCTGCAGTTTGCGGCGTCTGATTCATCGGGGCATCCATGTCGGGAAAAGAAAGACACCCCTGTCCGATGGCGTCAATGCGGCATCAGGAAACGCAGCCGTCATCCGCCTGCATGAAAGTAGTCATAAACCGCTTTTGCGAGCCGCGCGTCGATGCCGGGGACGGTCTCCAGATCGGACAGCGAGGCTTGCCCGATCGCTTTCAGGGTTCCGAAATGATGGAGCAGCGCGCGCTTGCGCGCCGGGCCGACGCCGGGAATTTCCTGTAACCCGGTAGTGCCGATGTCCTTGCTGCGGCGGGTGCGATGCGAGCCGATGGCAAAACGATGCGCCTCGTCGCGCAGACGCTCGATGAAATAGAGCACCGGATCGCGCGGGGGCAGGCGGAAGGGTTCGCGGCCTGCGATGTGAAAGAGTTCCCGGCCGGCGTCGCGATCCATGCCCTTTGCCACCGCGAGCAATGGCACGTCATTGACGCCGACTTCCGTCATGATTTCACGCGCGGCATTCAGTTGCGGCAAGCCGCCATCGACCACGACGAGATCGGGCCAGGGTGTCTCGCTCGCGCCGGCATCGGCCTGCGCCGCGCCATTTTGCTCGCGCGGGTTTTCCTCGACGAGCCGCCGGAAGCGGCGGCGCAGCACTTCGCGCATCATGCCGATATCGTCGCCGGGCTTGGTGTCCGCCGACTTGATGTTGAACTTGCGATACTGGCTTTTCGCAAATCCTTCGGGTCCGGCGACAATCATCGCGCCGACGGCGTTCGTCCCCATGATGTGGCTGTTGTCATAGACCTCGATGCGCTTCGGCGTGCCGGGCAGGCCGAACGTTTCGGCGAGGCCCTTGAGCAGGCGCAGTTGCGACGAGGTTTCCGCAAGCTGCCGTTCGATCGCCTCGCGCGCGTTGCGGGTGGCGTGATCGACGAGTTCGGATTTTTCGCCGCGCTTCGGCACCACGATCTCGACCTTGCGCTCGGCGCGTGTCGAGAACGCTTCTGCCAGCACACGCTGATCGGGCACTTCGTGCGAAAGGATGATCTGCCGCGGGATCGGCTTGCCGTCATAGAATTGCGCGAGAAAGGCGCCGAGCACTTCACCGGCTTCGAGCGACTTGTCCGCGCGGGGGAAATGCGCGCGGTTGCCCCAGTTCTGGTGATTGCGGATGAAGAAGCTCTGCACGCAATTGATGCCGCCTTGCTGGAAGATCGCGAAGACGTCCGCTTCCTCGATGTTGCGCGGATGCACGCCATGCTGCGACTGGATCAGGGAAAGTGCCGCCATGCGATCGCGGATCACAGCTGCCTTTTCGTAATCCTGCGCGTCGGACGCGGTATGCATTTCCGAAAGCAGGCGCTCCTTGATTGCGCTGCTCTTGCCGCAAAGAAAATCGCGCGCCTGCTCGACGAGACGATTGTATTCTTCGAGACCGATCTCGCCGGTGCAGGGCGCGGAGCAGCGCTTGATCTGAAACAGAAGACAGGGCCGCGTCCGGCTTTCGTACACGGAATCAGAGCAGGAGCGCAGGAAGAACGCGCGCTCGAGCGCGGTGATGGTGCGGTTCACCGAACCCGCCGACGCGAAAGGCCCGAAGAAATCACCGGGCCGGTTTCGCGCGCCTCGATGCTTGGCGATCGCAGGCGCGGGATGACCGGAGGTAAGGAGGATGTAAGGAAACGACTTATCGTCGCGCAGCAGCACGTTATAGAACGGACGAAAGCGCTTGATGAGGTTCGCTTCCAGGAGCAGCGCTTCCGGCTCGGTCCCGGTGGTGACGAATTCCATCGTCGCGGTCGCGGCGATCATGCGCGCGATGCGGTTGGAATGGCCCTCCGGCCGCGCATAAGACATCACGCGCTTGCGGATGTTCTTCGCCTTGCCGACGTAGAGCACGGTGCCGCTCGCATCGACCATGCGATAGACGCCGGGCGATTCGGGCGAGAGTTTCGCAAAGCGCTGGATTGCGGCGCGGCCCTTTTGCAGCGGACCGCTTTCCGGCGCGCTGTCGTCCTCGATCACGACGTCGATGGAAGGCGCGTCGTCTTCCTCTCTTTCGACGAGGCTCGCGCCAATCAGACCTTCTTCTTCCTCGATTCGCTTTTCGAGGGAGTTTTGCGGCTCTTCCTGTGCGGGGGGGTGGGCGGTTCGTTCGCGAGGCATTTTACGAAAATAGGGCTTTGAAAGGTTCCCGGCCAGCCGTCCGCGAAACTGCGCCGCAGTGGGGAAAAGGACGAAGAATCGCCGCATCAGGACCGTGAGGCCGGCAATCTTTACCGCTTGTTAGGTACGCGAGCGAAGAACGCGCGCGAGAGCGGCAACGGTTAACCCTTGTCGCCGCTTAAAATCTTATCGTTTTGCGAAAGCAATTATTCAGTATCCGCGGTTGCGCGGAGGAGGCGTGCGTTGAGCGTGAAGAAATACCTGTTGGCATCCGTGGCGTTGTTGATGGCGGGACCTGCGATCGCAGGCGATCTGCCGCGCTACAATAATAACCCGCAGGTCTATCGAAACCTCTTCAACTGGACCGGCTTCTACGCGGGCGTTCACACCGGCTGGGGGTGGGGCGATGCTGGCGGCGATATCAGCGGCGGCTTCGTCGGCGGGCAGATCGGTTACAACTACCAGCTCGTCAGCGGTCTCGTGTTCGGTGCGGAAACCGACATAACGGTCAGCGCAATCGATGGCCCGGTCGGCGCAGGCCGGTTCGATGCCGAATACATTGGAACTCTGCGTGCGCGGATCGGCTACGCCTGGGATCGCGTGATGCTCTATGCGACGGGTGGGCTGGCCTATGCAGGCGGCAGCGTCACGGTCGCAGGTCTTTCCAATGACAGAACGCATTACGGCTATGCGCTCGGCTTGGGTCTCGAAGGCATGATCACGCCGAACCTGAGCGTGCGCCTCGAATATCTCTATACGGACTTTGGATCGCGCACCTATCAGACGATCGGCGGTCCTGTGAGTGTTGGCTTCGATGCAAGTTTGCTGCGAGCGGGGGTAAACTATCGGTTTTGATGTTCGCTGGGGTGAATCGCACCGGCCGGGCGGGAACGATTTCGTAAAAAGAATCTAAAGTTCCATCTCTTTTCGTGGAACTTATTTTCGATTTCGTTGTTCGCTTCAAAGTGTGGCGAAACACTGAGGGGAATGTCCGGTTTACGCCATATTTCGCCACTTTCTTTCGGGTCTAGTGTTGCGCAAATGGCATAGTTTTTCAGCGCGGGTAGAGCTACACCGCTGACCAACGAGACTACAAAACGTGACCTCTTCTGGTGGGGTCAATTTATCGACTGAAGTAAAATCAAGGATGGTCACTATGAAGAAGTTTCTGCTTTCGGGTGTCGCGATCGCCGCGCTGTTCGCTGCAGCTCCGGCTTCGGCGGCGGACATGCCCGTTCGCGCGCCGCAGTACAAAGCTGCTCCGCTCGCTCCGGTGTTCAACTGGACCGGTTTCTACATCGGCGGTCACGTCGGTTACGGCTGGGCTGACAGCGGCGTCGGCGACGTCGACGGTTTCCTCGGCGGTGCGCAGATCGGTTACAACTGGCAGTTCAGCCGCAACTGGGTGTTCGGTCTTGAAGCCGATATCTCCGGCACGGACATGAACAATGCAGCTCCGGCGCACATCGATTACCTCGGCACGGTTCGCGCTCGTCTCGGCTACACCTGGGACCGCGTGATGGTGTACGGCACGGGCGGTCTCGCCTATGCGCGTGGCAGCGTCGCCGGCATCCACGACAGCGACACCGGCTGGGCAGCTGGCGCAGGTATCGAGTGGGCTTTCGCTCCGAACTGGTCGGCCAAGGTTGAATATGTTTATGCCGACATCGACGCTTTCGAAGCTTCGACCGTCAAGTTCGGCGTGAACTATCGCTTCGGCTACTAAGCTCTCGCGAAGTACACAAAGAAACGAAAACCCCGGACCTTCGGTCCGGGGTTTTTGCTTTCTGGAATTGTCTGCTTGGATCTGTCTGCGCAGCCGGCGTTCTGCTTCAGACTTTCACTTCGCGCGTCCAGCCGAAATTGTCCGCGCGTTCGCCGCGCTGAAGCTGGCAGAGAATGTCGTAGATGCTCTGCATGACCGGACCGACCTTCTCGCCGTTGCCGTAAAAGGTATGCCACTTGTCGTCGAACCAGATCTTGCCGACCGGCGAGAGCACGGCGGCGGTGCCGCAGGCCGCAACTTCCTCGAAGTTGCCGACCTCTTTGCGAAGATCGATCGGCCGCTCTTCGGTCTCCATCCCGAGTTCTTGCTTCGCGATGTCCATGATCGAACGCCGTGTAATGCTCGGAAGGATCGCGGCAGACTTCGGTGTCACCAGTTTCTTGCCCGGCAGCGAGATCACCACATTCGCGGAACCGGCCTCCTCGATATAGCGGTGCTCGGCGGCGTCGAGATAAAGCGCTTCGTTCGCACCCAGTTCCTGCGCCTTGCGCGTCGCAAACAGGCCGCCGGGATAGTTGGCGCCGGCTTTGACGTCACCAGTGCCATGGGGCGCGGCGCGATCGAAATCCGAAACCGCAAGCGAGATGACCGATAGGCCGCCGCTCTTGTAGTAAGGCCCGACCGGCGAAACCATGACGCGGTATTCGTATTGCTTGGCCGGGCGCAGGCCCATGTTCGGCCCTACGCCGATCAGGAGCGGGCGGATATAGAGCGAAGCGCCGCTGCCATAGGGCGGCACCCAGGAGGCATTCGCGCGGACCGCTTCCATGACCCCGCGCAGAAACAGTTCCTTCGGCACCGGCGGCATCGAAAGACGCATGGCAGTGTCGTGCATGCGTTCAGCGTTCAGTTCGGGACGGAACAGAAGAATGCGGCCGTCCTTCGCAGTCTGCGCCTTCATGCCCTCGAAGCATTGCTGGGCGTAATGCAGCGCGGGCGAACCCTCGTGGAGGTTGATGAATTCCGACGTTACGAGCTCGCCGTCATTCCACTGGCCGTTTTCCCATCGGGCCGAAAACCGGAAATCGGTCTTGGTGTATTCGAAGCCCAGTTTGCTCCAGTCCAGCGGCTGTTTCTGCACGATCAACTCCAGCAATTGCACGCGCGGCGCGCGCGGGTCGGGTTCGGGGTTATAGCGAGGTCCCCGAAAACAGGACACCCATGTTGACCCAGTATAACAGGGGAGTTCGCTTGGAAAGAAGAAGCCCCGGAGCGATGTCCGGGGCTTTTCAGGGGTTCTTCAGTGCGCCTTGGTGGCGGCGAAAGAAGGTGTTTGCGCTGCAAAATCCTCCAGCCATTTGACCAGCTTCGGATAGCGCTCGCGCCATCTACCCTCGAAACGCAGGTCCAGATAGCCAAGCGCGCATGCAAGCGCGATCTGGCCGATGTCGGGCGTCGCGGTCAGCGCAGGGAGCGCTGCCTCCAGAACGTCGAGCGCGCGCGTAATCTTCTCCTCCTGATAGTCCGTCCATTTGGCGAATTGCAGCTCAGTGGGACGGAAGCGCTTCTCGTAAACCTGCAGGAGTGCGGCATCCATGATGCCATCGGCCAGCGCATGCATGCGCAGCACTTCCCATCGCGCCCGGCCTTCGAGCGGGATGATCCTGCCGCCGCCGGCCAAAGTATCGAGATATTCGAGGATGACGGGAGAGTCGAACAGGACCAGGCCATCTTCCAGCACCAGCGCGGGAATCTTCCCAAGTGGGTTCTGCCTGCGGATCGAATCCGCCGGATCGTTGGTATCGGTCATTTCGATCTGAATGCGATCGCTCAGGCCGAGCACGGCCGCCGCGATCTTGATCTTCCGCCCGAAGGGTGAGGGCGGAGAACTGCGTAAGATAAGCATGGACACTTATCTTACGCAGGCAGCCATTGATCAACTGGCGCTTTGGAGATTTACCGCCTTCGGCCCCTTGCCGCGCTTGTCGGGTTCGACCTCGAAGGATACGCGCTGCCCCTCGTTCAGCGTGCCGAGCCCGGAGTTCATTACCGCGGAAACATGCACGAACACGTCTCTTCCGCCGTCGTCCGGCTTGATGAATCCGTAGCCCTTTTCGGAATTGAAAAATTTCACAGTGCCGCTGTTCGGCATTCAACTTCTCCCCTGCATTGCCTGGGCCGCTTGAAGCGGCTCTTTTTCTTCCCGGAGAAAAGCTAGGACAAAGCCGGGAGCTTGAAAAGCATCCGGTCAGGCGAGGGCTTCCACGCGCGTGCCGCCGCGGGTCTTGCCGGCAAGCGCTTGATGCAGTGCGGGAAGAAGCAGGTCGCATTCTTCCTGGAGCTTCCATGGCGGGTTGATGACCAGCAGTCCGTTTGCCTGCAGGCCGCCTTCGCTCTGCGGTGCGCCAACTTCCAGTTCGAGCCGGAGGGCCGGCTTGCCTGCGGCGCGGATGATCCTGCGGATCGCCGCATCGGTATCGTGGCGGTTCTTGAGCGGATACCACACGAGATAGATGCCGGTTGCGAAGCGGCGCATGGCTTCCTCGATCCCGTCGGCGATCTGGCGGAATTCGCCCGGGTCCTCGAAGGGCGGATCGATCAGCACGAGTCCGCGCCGCTCCTTCGGCGGAAGGAGGGATTTCAGCGCGGTCCAGCCATCGAGCGCGAGTGTCTTCGCGCGGCGGTCGCGGCCCACGGACTTCACGAGGGCTGTATGTTCTTCCGGATGCAATTCGCAAAAGACGAGTGCGTCCTGCGCGCGCGTCAATTCCTGCGCGATCAGCGGTGAGCCGGGATAGGCGGGCGCGTGTTTTGCCACCGCATCGAGATAAGGCCGGAGAAGCGCAAGCGCTTCGCCATCGGGAAGGTTTTCCTGAAGCCGTTTGATGCCGCCGAGATATTCGGCCGTGGCACTCGCCCGCTTGCCGCCGAGATCGTAACTCCCGGCACCGGCATGGGTATCGATCACGCGATAAGCGGCATCCTTCGCATTCAACTGCACGAGAATGCGCGCGAGTACCGCGTGCTTGAAGACATCCGCGAAGTTTCCGGCGTGATAGCCGTGCCGGTAGTTCATCGCGCAGGAGCGAAACGGCTCAGCCGCGCACTGGCGGAAGGCTGACGCGCGGGTTGCGGCAGGCCTGACGATCCACCTGAGGGCAGGAACGGAACTGCAAATCCTTGCTCATGCAGATGCGCACCTCGCGCAGATTTCTGCGATCGCACGTCACAGAGATCATGTCCGCGTTCAGGCCCGGATTGGCGGTGCGGAATGCGTTCTCGACTTCCGGCGGCGATACCGTCTGCCATCGGGTCGCCTGCGAGAATTGCGGCGGGATTTTCACCTTCTCGAAGGCTTGCCGCAGCAGGCTGAAATATTTGTCCGGTGAAAGACCGGAACACGTGCCGTGCTTGCGCCACTGATAAATGACGAGGCCACGGCTCGGCATGATTTCGCGGAGTTCGCGAATGGTCTGCTCCGACACGCGCGGCGCGTTGTAGGCGCAATCCGCGGGAAATCCTCGGTCGTATTGCGGCCACAGGCCATGTACGACGAAACTCAACGGCTTCTGCGCGCGGCATTGTGACGGATCGGCGCGCTGCCCTGCCGAGTCGCAGTAGGACGGCGACCACGACAGCGCGAGCACATAGAAATCGAACTCGCCCGGATCGCCGTACTGCTGCGAACGCGCAGGCGTAAGCGCAAGAACAAGTGCCGCGATCGCGACGGAAGCCAGACGAAGCATCACGGGCGCGCCTGTTTGCAGTCGGGCGCATAAGCGAGATTGCGATCCATGCCGGCTACGCACCAGGTCACGCCCCAGGTAAAGCCGGCAAAGCCCATATCCTCGCCGATCGAGTAATAGACCTTGGTCCAGACCTGCTTGCCGTAAGCCGCGCTCGAAACCAGTGCGCTGGCTTCGCAATAGCGCCGCGGGATCAACTGATCGCCATAGGGACGATAGGCAATCTCACGCACCTTGGCGAAGTCGTTGATGACGGCGTCGGAATCCCAATAGCGGGCTTCCTTGTGCGCGAAGCGTTTCGGGATTTTGTAGAGGCCCCATTCGCAGGTCGGAATATTTCCGTCATAGCCGGGCCCGCGGAGGAGGCCGAAATTCATCTCGAGCCAGCTTGCCGCAGCGGCAGGTTGCGCGGCGAGGGCGGAACCCATCGCAAGAGCGGCAGCGAGCATCAGCTTCATTCTACGCATCGGATATTCCCAGGTTTCGCGCCAGCGGAGCGCAGGCCGGTGGGCGCTGGCATGGGGCACGATTACTTGGCCCCCCGGCCCGGTCAAGCGCACAGAAAGCACATTTGGCGCGAAAATGCTGCACTTGCTTCGTTCCCTTTGCCGCACTAGCTTCGCCCGAAATCGAACTTTCCGGAGCTTTTCTATGTTCGTGCTCAAGTCCAAGGCCGAATGGATCGTTGCCCTCGCGCTGGCGGTGCTGATGGCGGTGACGCGCATCCACCATTTCGGCATCGGCGCGGTCGCTCCGGATGCTTCGACCGGCGTATTTTTCCTCGCGGGCATCCTGGTGGCGTCGCCCTGGCTTCTGGCGGCGCTGCTCGTCGAGGCGGTGATCCTCGACGGCATCGCGATTGGATTCATGAACGTCGCGAATGCCTGCATGTCATCGGGCTATCTTCTGCTTGCTCCGGCTTACGGCGCATTGTGGATGGCAGGTCGCGTGCTGCGCAGTGCCGAGAAGCTCGATCTTTTCAACGCTGGAAAGTTCGTTTGTCTCGTGGTCGGCGGCACCGCGGCGTTCTTCATCGTTTCCAATCTCGGCTATTTCCTCGGCAGCGAATATTTCAGCCTTGGACTTGGCGAATACGCTGCGCGCGTCATGCGCTACTTCCCGATGTACCTTACGGTAACATTGTTCTACGCGGCGTTCGGGGTTGCCGCCTATCTCTCGGCGCGCAGAATCGGAATGCTGGAAACCGCAGTCGCGCGGTAAATTCGCGCGAAAAATTTTTCAGTTTCGCATTCTCATAAGTACAAAACACGCTGCGCCGGAGATTAGCTTCCGGCGCGGAAGTGATATGATGCGCCTCCTTGGGGATTTGCGTTTTCAATGCAGGAGGCGCGCGTATGACGATTCTCGGTAAAGGTATGGCCGGCGAGCCGGTCAAGTTGTTGCAGGAAAAACTTGGCGTCACGGCAGACGGTCAATTCGGTCCGGGTACCGAGAAGGCGCTGCGCGAATATCAGGCGAAGCAGAACATCGCGGTCGATGGCATCGCCGGACCCGACACCTTCACGCATATGGGCTTGCCGCAACTCGTCTATCTGCAGGTCGGTTCGGTAGGCGAAAGCGTCAAGAAGCTGCAGCAGGAACTCGGCATCACCGCCGATGGCCGCTACGGCCCCGCCACCGCGAATGCGGTGAAGGAATTCCAGAAGAAGAACGGTTTGACCGAAGACGGTATCGCCGGGCCGACCACGCTTGCGAAGACCAAAGCCTTCGGCAAGGAAATGACGGCTTCGGTCGTTGCGAACTCCGTCATCGATGCAGGCACGAAGGCGGCGCGCAGCATCTGGGACACCATCACCGGCGTCTTCAAGAAGTAATCCGATTTGTTGGACCGCCGTCCTCGCGGGCGGCGGTCTTCGATCTACGTCCTTGCTCCGTGGGACGGCAGATCTGCTTTCAAGTTCGCGGAGCAGGAGGCAATCATGTCATCAGCAGCACTCATCAACCTTCTTGTTCAGGTCATTGCCGGCGCCATCGGCGGCACGGCGATCGGTCAGACGATCAAGAATCTGACGGCCGGACCCTTGGGCAACATCATCATCGGCGCGATCGGCGGCGGCGTCGGCGGTCAGATTCTTTCCGCGCTGATCCCGGCGCTGCAGGCATCGACCGCGACGCCGGATATCGGCAGCATTGTCGGTCAGGCTGTGGGCGGCGGTGCGGCGGGGGCGATCCTCACCGCAATCGTCGGTGCGGTGAAGAACAACATGGGCAAGTAAGCCCGCTTTATTCCTTTGCGAAACCCCGGCGAGCGATCGCCAGGGTTTTTTGTTACTAGAGCCGGGTCGAATTATTTCAGCAGCGCCACACGTTCACGGTGGTGCGGCCGCGGTGACCCGGGACATCGAGTTGCTGCAGGCCGCAGCCGCCGGTTTCGCCGATGCGATGGATCACAGGTTGCGCCACGGGAAGTGGCATGGCCGCCGTTTCGTTCGCTTCCGGCGGAATGCCGATCTCGCCGTTCTGGTAAACGACCGCGGGTCCGCGTAACCCCGGAAACAACGCGGCGCGGTGGCGGCGGTGATGGTGCCCGGCGTGATGGCGATGGCGGCCATAGTTGAATGCATGGCTGCGCGGCGTCACTGGAAAAAGGTAGTTCAGCGGCGCGCGAAACTGAAGGCTTGTGGTTTGCGCCTCCGCGCGCGCCGGCGCGAAGGCCAGTGCGCAAGCGGTGATTGTCAGGGCGGCTGTCATCCGCTTCATAGGGTCACTCCGAAAAACACGTCCGCCGCATCTCGTTCCGATCAGGCTAAACGCGCGAAGGCGGGGAGTCGATCCGCTCGCAGGTTCGTTATTTTCGGGCCGCGCCCGATCGGTTATAAGCGCTCGCTTTTTGCAGGGGATGGGTATGAAACGCGCTTTTGTTGCTGCTTTGGCTTGGCTGGCTTTTTCCCAGGCGACCATGGCTTCCGCGAACCTTGACTGTGCGGCGAAGGACCAGACCGTCGCGAAGCTTGAAATCGAGGCGCTGACCTCGCGCGACGGCAAGCATCTCGCGCGCTTCCGCGGCGTACTCGAGATCGAGCCGGGCAAGACGATCGAGCTGACACCGGCCGACGTCAAAAGCCATCATACCGAGAAGAACATCGCTTTCGTGATCGCCAAACGCACGGCGCAAGGACCGCTGGAAATTCGCATCTTCGCGAAGCCCGTCGGCGACGGCGACCTCGACTATGAGGGCAATTATGTAGTGACTGCCGGGAAGCTGAAGAAGTCTGGCAAGATCGCTTGTCAGGCCGGGTGATCGCCATGAAACGCGCGTGGCTTATATTGGCGGCTGCCTTGTTGCTCCCCGCGAGCGCGCAGGCTTCCGGCGGCTTCAGTTGCCAAAGCGGTGACGACGATCCGGTGAAAGTCGTGGTCGAAGGGGCGACGCCGCGTTCGGAGCCGGGTCTTCTCAATTTCGGCGGTACGGTGACGTTCGACGGCAAGAAGGCCGAGCTCAAGAAATCCGACGTGAAGAATTTTCTTGGTGCGAATGGCGTGATCCGTATTCGCGTCAGTTTTCGTGCCGGAGACGTGGCCCATACACTTCGCGTCGATGTGAAGCGTAACCCGCAAGACGAAGACGACTGGCCGGGCACATACGAGATTTCGGCGGCCGCCGGCGGGAAAGACAAGGCATTGAAGCGCGGCAAGGTAACGTGTTCCGTGGAATGACGATGCAGCGGCTCGCGCTCCTTCTGTTTGTTTTACTGCTGCCCGCGGAAGCCGCCGCGGCAACGCTGTTTACCTGCGTTCCGAACCGCGCGCCGCGCACGCCGGGCATCGATGTCTATCTCGATGCTGGCGCGAACGGCGCCTATCCGCCGAAGACAATCGAAAACATTCGCGTGCTGACGCGCTTCGGCGAGGACGTTTACGAATTCTTCCCGGAGCATACGAAAGAAGTTACGTTGCGCGGCGACGAACTTCGGATTCATCTCTTGCAACCATTGTCGGCGGGCGAGACTGCCGAGATGCGTTTCGAGGGCAAAATCGCCGCGCAGAAAGGCGAGCCTTTCGTGTTGCGGATGACCATTCGCAACGAACGCCGTAGCGGAAGCGAAGACGTGCGCTGCACCATCGAATAGCGCGGCTTTGCCGTGCTGCGTGACTCGCACCCGATCCATGCGCAAAAGCAGGTTTGCGCTTCCGGCGGCGGAGCAGTAAATTTGGCTCCTTCGATCCGGACGAACCCCATGAGCCGCGAAAAGGTTCACTTTCTTCAGTTCGAGCAGCGCGCGACGACGCGAAGCCGTGGCCTTGCCTCGCGCGTGCCGACCGAGATGCTGTTTCTGCTTGGGCTCGCGGTCGCCTTCGTGCTCGCGCATTACAGCGACAAGCCGCCGCTCGTGGAGAAGCCGATTTCGCTACAGCGCGCGGAAGCGCCGCGCATTGCCGAACCGGCCGGGCCGGGCGTCAGCGTGCTCGATACCGGATTGCGCGGCTTCGAGCGCTAGCGCGCTTGGCGCTTGCGCCATTCGCGCAAGGAAACAGAGCTACTCCGCGTATCCGATCGTGAAGAACTGCACGCGCGGTTTCAATTCCAGCAGCACCTTATCGTCGGAGCGCACCTTCACGTCGCCGACGAGCTTCTTGTATTTCTTGCCTTCGGGAATGCTGTCGAGCGTGAAGCGCAGCGAGAGCGTGCAGCCGCCGGGCAGCTTTTCGAGTTTCGTCTTCTGCAGATGCGCGTAGCCGCCAAGATCCCATTCAAAGCCGGTGATGGGGAAGGGCTTGCCGGTGATCTTCTGCACATCCTGGACGCTGGTGCCGAGCGTGATGCCGAGCGGCGCGGTCCAGCGCGATTTCGACTCCGCATTGCCGACGGTGATGGCGAGCGGGCGCGCGCGCTTCTCGTCGTCCTGCCACTGGATTTCAATGCGCCGCGCCTCGTCTTCCGCGAACACGATGCTTGCCTTTTCGGTCGAGCCTTCCGGGCCGGGAACGTCGCCATAGGTGACGTTCTCCTTGCCGAAGGCTTTCTCGAGATCGGCGTGGGTCGCGTTCTTTCCGAACGGACCGCTGCAGGCGATCACATAGTCTTTCGCGGGATCGTTCTGCGCGGCGGCGGGGGACGCGAACAGAAGTGCAGCGAAGAAAGCGGAAAGCGCGTATTTCATGGCGGGTGATCCGTGTGGTGTTGCGCGCATTCTGGTTTGCTTCGCGGTTTAACTGTGGCGTTTCATTCCGCGTTCGGCGAAGGATAACTCAGCGTAAAAATCCACAGCCGCGGCCGCAGCGTCAGCAGATCCTTGTCGTTACTGTCGATCTCCACCTCGCCGATGAAGCGCTTCAGGTGTTCCGGCGGCTGGCCGCCGTCGATGTCGAAATGGCCGTCGAAGGCGCAGCCGCCCGCGAGCTTCTCCAGTTTCGTGCCCGCGAAATGGCCCTTTCCCGCGACGTCGAAGGCGAAGCCGTTGATCTTGAACGGCTTGCCCGCGATCTGCTCGATGCGCTGGATCGTCATGCCGTTCCTAATGCCGTAAGGGCCGATCCAGCGGTTGTTCTCGCCGAACACGGTGATGACCGCGGGCTTCGCGCGCTTTTCCTCGTCGAACCATTCGACCTCGAGCCGCCGCAGCGGATCTTTCGCAAAAATCACGGAAGCCACCACGACCTCGCCTTCGGCGCGGCTGACTTCCTCGATGGTGACGTTCTTCGCGCCATAGGCTTTCACGAGATCGGCATGGGTCGCGTTCGGGCCGAACTGCGCGCGGCATTCGACGACATAGCGCGGCTGCGGAATCTGGCTTTTTTGCTGCGCGGGTGCCGGGGAGGCAATTGCGCCAACGGCGAGCACGGCAAGCAGAACGGAGGCGGGTTTCATGCAGATCATAACCTGTCTCATGCGGCTCCCGCAGATTTCGGATCCGGAAAGGAACCGAGTCAGCATTCGCCTGTTGTTTCTACGGAGGCAACAACCGATTGGAGAACTCATGTCACGCTATTTTACGACGCTGATCGCGGCGGTGGCCATGCTTGGCTTTGTGGGCGCTGCGAGCGTGCACGCGCAGCCGGCCCCGAAAAACACGCCGCAGGCCGACCAAAACCGCAACACCGACCCGATGGGCAAGAAGGACAAGAAAGATAAAAAGGCCGACAAGAAGGCCAAGGACAAGAAGTCCGCAGTGCCGAAGGGCAAGAACCCACCGCAGGCCGACGACAACACCGAAGCCGATCCGGCCGGCAAGAAGAAGAACTGACGCGGCACGGCAGCCGTTGCGAACAAGCCCGGGACTTGAGTCCCGGGTTTTTTCGTGGCGCAGGGGAGGGCTGAAAAGAAGCGGTCATCATCCTTTCCGTTTGCGCGCATGCGCCGTTCGCCCGCGAATGCTTCGCGGGCTTTTCGTCTTTTCGTTTCGATTGCCCCCGAAGGGGATGCGGACGCGCAACTTCGCCGCTGGGGTAGCTCTCTGTAATATTGATGCCTTCCGTCGTCATGGCCGGGCTCGTCCCGGCCATCCCGATCAAGAGCGCAGTGCCTTCCGAAGCGGGATGCCCGGCACAAGGCCGAACATGACGAATGGAGGGATCAAGCAAACATACTCGCGTCATCCCCGCGGAAGCGGGGATCCATAGTCCCTGTACGTGTAGTTTTTCTCTGTCATTCCGGGGCGGCGCGGTTCGCGCCGAACCCGGAACCCAGGGACGCTTGCGCGGGCAGCTCCTGGATTCCGGATCGCGCGCAAAGAAGCGCGCGTCCGGAATGACAATCCATCTTGTGAGGTAGGGAGATCGTCATCCCCGCGAAAGCGGGGATCCATAGGCCCTGTGTGGGAAGTTTTTCTCTGTCATTCCGGGGCGGCGCGGTACGCGCCGAACCCGGACTCCAGTGACGCTTGTCAGAAGCCGCTTCTGGATTCCGGATCGCGCGCAAAGAAGAAGCGCGCGTCCGGAATGACAACTTATCTTGTGGGACTGGAGGTGTGGCAGAGGTAAAATTCAGCGCGACTACAGAATCCGCTATATTCGCGCGGGCGTGGGAAAGAAGAGAAGGTGTAAAACAAAAGCAGCGTAAGGAAACGGAACGCGTTGCTAGGCCGATCGGTCTTTTTGAATGCTCCTCCAGCCGTGCGGCTCTTTTGATTTCCAAGTCTCTATGTGGGTTTTAAGTTCTCGAGGTCTTCCTTTGATAATGTAGGTTGCTCGAATAAGCTCTACATATTTCCGGACCTCTTCAGAGTCGTGAACGGAAAATACAACTACTTGAAACGTGTTATGGCCGCTTGTTCTGGCCGCTCTTGCTGCCATTAGTCCTGGATATTTTAGGAAATGCGGTCCTAACTCTTGCAATTTATTTCGCAGAGATGCTTCAAAAGGTATGTTAAGATCGATTATGACGAAGCGAAATCTTTTCTTAGAAATTTCGGATAGCGCCTGCTGCAAGTTCTTGACCGATTCAACCTTAAATCCTTCTGATCCCAGATAGTCAAAAAGCCACTCAGTGTTCAAAGGTTCATCATCGATCACGAGGACAGTGTCGAGGCGATCATCAAATTTCATATCCACACCTGACCAAAGTTTATTGTGAAGATTGACTTTTGTCCGTGCTCTTCTGTTGAATATCGAATTTGGCCGCCGTAAACGCCTTGGACAATCATTCTGCATATATAGAGGCCTAAGCCGGTCCCGCTGGCTACTTCATCGAGAGCATTCTGCCCACGAAAACCCATTTCGAACATTTGCGGTCTTTGGTTTTGTGGCACGGGCGGGCTATAGCCCGAAACCATGATTCTTAAATCGCCAGTTGACTTTTGCTGTCTTGTTTCAACGAGTAATGTGGAGCCTTCAATTCCATACTTCACCCCGTTGTCGAATATGTTCATGAATACTTGTCGGATCAAATCTGGGTCCGCGCTGATTTTATATTGTGTTTCTCTATCCTCAAGATGAACTTTCATGTTCTTTTTTCTAGCTGTTTCTTGAAAGAACATCATTGCCTCGATGATGGCTTGAGGAATGACCGTAGTTTTATTCCTTGCGGTTTCTTTGAATTTTTCAGGTTTAATCGAGAACTGCGAGAAAAAAGCAAGATTTCGGACGAGCGTAATGCAATGTTCTAGCTGCGCGCGAGTGGCCCGTAGTCGTTGCTCTTGAGACCCTGGGGGAATTCTGTTCCCCAATATGTTGTCAATCGTGCCGCAAACCCCGTTCAGAGGATTAATTACTTGGTGTAAAAAATTAGACAGAAGATTGAGGTCGACATGCTCTTTGGGTGGCGAATGATCGGTCATTGGTTTTCTGCCGTTAGTAAAACTGTGTTTGTTACTTCAATCTGTGTGAGTCCGAATGAGCACAAAAGCTTGAGTAGCTTATTGCTTGCTATCTCGTCTAATTGCTTCGCATTATTTATCTTTAATTTTCTATTGCCTTCCTCAATATCTATCGTTCTTGTCTTCATGATCAATCTAAGCAAAAGCAGAATCGAGCGTAGGCCTACTTGATCAAATTCTGTGAGTTGAAGTGTTGCAGGTTTTGCCCAGTCGAAAAGATCTCTTTGAGCGACAAAGCCGTGTTTAACAAATTTTCCGTATTGAAGTAGATCGTTCGCGCGAACGGAAATTAATTCCGTCACGGAGGCAATAAGTTCAAGCCGATCCGTAGTCTTCTGACCAAATATCGCGGCGGCGTTTGTGGCGAAGGCAAGCTTTTCAAGTTCGCGAAACAGTTCAAGTAGTGCTGGGTCAATAGTAGTAGCGCCTCTTAACAGGCCATATTTTAAGGCGATATGAGAGTGAATGCGGACAAGATAGTCGATATGGAAAAAGGGCCAAATTCGAATTCTTGGACGTCCGGTCTTCTTATTGTGCCTGTCTGCTTCGTCCCTGCAGGGGGCGGAAAAGTTTGACGAAGTAACAAAAAGTAAAAAATCTGCATCGTGATTTTTCGCGATAGCAAGTTTATCAGAAACCGTTCCCCAATTTATCGATGCTTTGTACCGCTTGCATTCGACGTACCACCGTTGCTTATGTTGTTCTCCGGATAAGTCTATTACTTGAAAGGTGCCTTCAATGTCTCGGCCTCCGTCCGCTCCCGGAGTGCGCCATCGAAGATTCTGCATACCTGCGGCTGCTAACAGATCGTACGTTAGGTTCTCGAATGAACTTGGCGAGAGCGAAAGCAGTGTCTTTTGAAAGGTATCGAGAGCGCGAGGCATCAGGTGTCTCTAAAGATAAAAAGCCTACCTTAGCCTACCTTCCCTTCCTCTTAAAAGCCCTTGTCCCACCACGCCCCGCAGTCGAAGCGGGTTTGCGGCCCGCCGGTAATGGCGCACCGAATTTCTTCTGGCCTGCGTAGGACTCCGCTTTCGCGGCCATTTTTGAAGTCGGGTCATCCACGAACGCCATCTCGACCTCGCGCAGGCGCTTGAGTTCGTCGCGCAGCCGCGCGGCTTCCTCGAAGTTCAGGTCGGCGGCGGCTTCCTTCATCTGCTTGTCGAGGTCCGCCAGCACCGCCTCGAAATTGTGCCCATAGGTCGCGATGTCCTCGGCGAAGCCCGCGTCCACCGTCACGCGGTCGCGCTCGTAGATCGAGCCCATGATGTCGCCGATGGATTTGCGCACGCTTTCCGGCGTGATGCCGTTTTCGGCGTTGTATTCCTCCTGCTTGGCGCGGCGGCGGTTGGTCTCCGCGATCGCGCGCTGCATCGAGCCGGTCTCGTTGTCGGCATAGAGGATCACGCGGCCGTCCACGTTGCGCGCGGCGCGGCCGATGGTCTGCACCAGCGAGGTTTCCGAGCGCAGGAAGCCTTCCTTGTCGGCGTCGAGGATCGCGACCAGCCCGCACTCGGGAATGTCGAGGCCCTCGCGCAACAGGTTGATGCCGATCAAGACGTCGAACGCGCCAAGCCGTAAATCGCGGATGATCTCGATGCGCTCGATGGTGTCGATGTCCGAATGCATGTAGCGCACGCGCACGCCCTGTTCGTGCAGGTATTCGGTGAGGTCTTCGGCCATGCGCTTGGTGAGCGTGGTGACGAGCGTGCGATAGCCGCGCTTCGCGGTCTCGCGCACTTCGCCAAGCAGGTCGTCCACCTGCGTGCGCGCGGGGCGGATTTCGATATCGGGGTCGGTGAGGCCGGTGGGGCGAATCACTTGCTCCGCGAACACGCCCTGCGTCTGGTTCAATTCCCAGCCGCCGGGGGTCGCGGAAACCGCGATGGTCTGCGGGCGCATCGCGTCCCATTCCTCGAAGCGGAGCGGGCGGTTGTCCATGCAGGAAGGCAGGCGGAAGCCGTATTCGGCGAGCGTCGCCTTGCGCCGGAAGTCACCGCGG
>DAORMJ010000026.1:41988-44011 GCA_035440445.1 Xanthobacteraceae bacterium | reverse complement strand
GCGCTCCACCGACGGTGGCCAGCTGACGGGAACGCCGGCCTACATGGCGCCGGAGTACATCAGTGAGCGCAGGAGCAGCGAACGGTCGGACATCTTCGCTGCCGGGCTGGTCCTCTACGAGTTGCTCGCCGGCCGCCGCGCGTTGGCCGGTCGCGACGTGCCGCAGGTGATGCGCCGCCGCCCGGCGCCCGTCGCGACAGCCAATGCTCCGGCGCGGCCTGCCGCCGTTCCCGCGGCCTTCTCGCCGGCGTCGCTAACGGCCCGCGGCCTTTACTAGACCCCGGCGTTGATCGCCTGTCTTCCCGCGCGTAAGGGATAGCGCCTTAGGCAGATTCCCTGTCCTGGAAGGGTTCCGGCAGTCATGCGTTCCCGAAGCCGCTGGCGCGGTTCTTTCGCCGGTCTGATGGCAGTGGTTCTCTTTCCACTGATCGCCTTCGCCCAGCCCGCTGGAATAACGGCGCATCACGCCGTGCTGATGGATCTGCGCTCGGGCAGCATTCTCTATTCACGCGGAGCGGACGAGCCGCTCCATCCGGCAAGCATGACCAAGCTGATGACGCTCGCGGTCGTGTTCGAGGCGCTGAAATCCGGCAAGGTCACGCTCGACACCGAATACCCGGTCAGTGTCCACGCCTGGCGGACGGGTGGCGCGCCTTCCGGAACGTCCACGATGTTCGCCGCCGTCAAAAGCCGCATCCGCGTCGAGGATTTGATGATCGGCGCGGCGGCAGTGCAGGGAAACGATGCCTGCATCGTGCTGGCCGAAGGCTTGGCCGGCAGCGAAGCGGTGTTCGCTGAACGCATGAACAAGCGCGCCGCTGAACTCGGTCTGATGAGTGCGGTATTTCGCAATCCGACCGGATTCGCCCATCCCGAGCAGAAAATTTCGGTGCGCGATTTGACGAAGCTCGCGGCGCACATCATCGGCGAATACCCGGCTTATTATAAATATTTCGCGGTGCCGGAAATTACCTGGAGCAAGGTGAAGCAACATAACCGCAATCCGTTGCTGGGTTCGTCGCTTGGCGTCGATGGAATGGCGACCGGATTTGAGGAATCGAGCGGCTACGGCTTCGTCGCAGCGGCGGTGCAGAACAACCAGCGCCTGATTGCGGTCGTGCATGGCGCAAAGTCTGAGAAGGACCGGGTGGAGGACGCCCGCAAGCTGCTGGACTGGGGCTTCCGCTCGTTTGCCGACCGTCTGATCTTTTCCAACAAGACGCCGATTGCGCATGCCGCGGTGTTCGGCGGAAGCCGGGGCAGCGTGCCGCTCGTCGGCCAGCACGACATCCACATTCTGGCTTTGCAATCCTCCGGCGAACGCTTCACCGCGAAAGTCGAGTATCAGGGGCCGCTTCGCGCGCCGGTCAGGAAGGGAACTGAGGTCGCGAGACTGCGCGTCTATCGCGGCGATCAGATCGCGCTCGACGTTCCGCTGCATGCCGCAGAAGATGTCGACGCCGGCGGGCTTGCCGGACGCGCCTTCGACGCCACCTACGAATACCTCGGCAATTACATTCGCGCGGGCTTCAAACGGCTGCTGACGCGCGGAGCCGCAAGCTGATGCGCGGGCGTTTCATCACCTTCGAGGGCGGCGAGGGCGCGGGCAAGTCCACGCAGGTGACGGCGCTCGCGGAACGACTACGCGCGGCAGGCATCGACGTCGTGACAACACGCGAGCCCGGCGGCTCTCCCGGCGCGGAAGCCATGCGCCATCTGCTACTCGAAGGCACCATCAAGCCGTTCGGGCCTACCGCCGAAACCATGATCTTTGCCGCTGCGCGTGACGATCACATCCGCTCCACGATTGCGCCGGCTCTCGCGCGCGGCGCGTGGGTGATCTGCGACCGCTTCATCGATTCCACCCGCGTGTATCAGGGCGCGCTCGGCAACGTGGACAAGCGCGTCATCCGCGCGCTGGAGCGCGCAACCGTGGGCGAGAACATGCCCGATCTCACCTTCGTGCTCGATGTGCCGGTTGAAATCGGCTTCGCGCGCGTGAAGAGCCGTGGGCAGCCGCGCG
>DAORMJ010000026.1:34375-41970 GCA_035440445.1 Xanthobacteraceae bacterium | reverse complement strand
CTGGAATTTCACGTGCAACTCCGCGAAGCCTTCCGCGATGCCGTCGAGGCGGAGCCTTCGCGCTGTGTGCTGATCGACGCGTCGCAGTCCCCGGAAGTCGTCGCGACCGATATCTGGATGACGGTCGTGGACCGGCTAATGAAGCAACGCGCCGCGCCGCTAGCGTCCTGGAACGCCAGATGATCACCGATCCCGTTGAAGGCGACCGGCGCGCCGGCGCACCACACCCGCGCGAGCGCTTCGATCTTGTCGGTCACGCCGACATCGAGGCGGAACTGCTCGCGGCATGGAAGGCGAAGCGCCTGCCGCACGCGATCCTGCTTGGCGGACCGCAGGGCATCGGCAAGGCGACGCTCGCGTATCGGCTTACGCGATTTCTTCTCTCCGGTGGCCGCCCAGACGCGCGCGATCTCTCCTTGCCGCCAGATCATCCGGTCTCGCGGCAGGTCGCGTCGCTGTCGCATCCCGATCTGCTCGTGCTTCGCCGGCTCAAGGAAGAAGACAAGAAAAACATGTCGCAGGTGATCCGCGTCGAGGACACGCGGCGCATCACGTCGTTCTTCGGCTCCACCTCCGCTTATGGCGGCTGGCGTGTCTGTATCGTCGATGCGGTTGAAGACATGAATGCATCGAGCGCGAACGCGATTCTCAAGCTCCTTGAGGAGCCGCCCGCCCGCTCGTTGTTTCTTCTGATCTCGCACGCGCCGGGACGGTTGCTACCGACCATTCGCTCCCGCTGCCGCAGGATCGATATGAAGCCCCTCACGTCGAGCGAAGTCGCCGCAGCGCTGAGCTCGATCATCGGCGACAACCCGGAAATCGATCCCGCCGACATCTCTGCTGCCGCCGAGGCGAGCCAGGGAAGCGTGGGGCGTGCCTTCTCGCTGCTTCATGGCGACGAGGACAATCTCGCGATCCTCAACCTGACCCGGCAACTTCTGGCGCAGCTTCCCGACGCTCCATCCGCACAGATCGCCGCTCTCGGCGACAAGCTGCGCGGAGACAATCTTGAGGTGTTTGCCGAGGCCGTCGGCGACTGGCTCGCGGACGCCGCGACCGGCGACGGTGAGCCCGCGCGTCTTGCGCAGTTTGCCGAAGCATGGGACAAGGTCCGCCGCGCCACGGCGACCGCCGAGACCTACAATCTCGACCGTAAGCCCTTGGTGTTTCAGGTCTTTACGATGCTCTCCGAAGCGGCCCGCGGCTGAAGCCGTTCAAGGGACGAAGGAATTTCAATGGCTGACAGGCCGCGCTTTTACATCACGACTGCGATCTCTTATCCGAACGGCGCACCGCATATCGGTCATGCCTATGAGGCAATCGCGACCGACGCGATTGCGCGCTTCAAGCGCCTCGACGGTTATGACGTTTTCTTTCTCACCGGCGTCGATGAGCACGGTTTGAAGATGACGCAAACGGCCGCCGCGCAGGGCATCACTCCGCGCGAGTTGTCGGACCGCAATGCGCCGCTCTTCAAAGCTATGTGCGACGGCCTGAACATTTCCTATAGCCGCTTCATCCGCACCACGGAGACCGCGCACTACGAGGCGAGCCAGGCCATCTGGAAGAAGATGGAAGAGGCGGGCGACATTTATCTCGGCACCTACGCCGGATGGTATTCCGTCCGGGATGAAGCCTTCTATGCCGAATCCGAAACGACGCTCGGCGAGGACAAAGTGCGGCGCGGCCCGCAAGGCACGCCGGTCGAATGGACCGAGGAGAAAACCTATTTCTTTCGGCTCTCGGCCTATGGCGAGAAGCTGCTGACGCACTATCGCGACAATCCAGCTTTCATTATGCCCGAGACACGCCGCAACGAGGTCGAGAGCTTCGTGAAGGCGGGCCTGCAGGACCTTTCGATCTCGCGCACGACCTTGACTTGGGGCGTTCCCGTTCCGGGTGCGGACGGCCACGTGATGTATGTGTGGGTCGATGCCCTGACCAACTACATCACCGGAGTCGGTTATCCCGACACCAATGCCGAGAACTTCAAGAAATATTGGCCTGCCGACATTCACGTGATCGGGAAGGACATCGTTCGCTTTCATGCGGTATACTGGCCGGCATTCCTCATGTCGGCGGGCATCGAATTGCCGAAGAGCGTGCACGGTCACGGCTTTCTGTTGAACCGCGGCGAGAAAATGTCGAAGACGCTCGGCAATGTCGTCGACCCTCTGGAAATGGCTTCGCACTACGGCGTCGATCAGCTTCGGTACTTTTTCCTTCGCGAAGTGCCGTTCGGGCAGGATGGCAGCTATAGCCACGAAGCCATCGTGAACCGCACCAATGCGGACCTTGCGAACAATCTCGGCAATCTCGCGCAGCGTTCGCTCTCGATGATCGCGAAGAACTGCGGCGCAGCGGTGCCGCAGCCGGGCGCGCTTTCCGACGCCGACAAAGCCATTCTCGCCGCGACCGATGCGCTGCTCGCGCAGGCGCGCGACTACATGAAGACGCAGCAGCTTCATCTTGTGCTGCAGTCCATCTGGTCCGTAGTGGCCGATGCCAACCAGTATTTCGCAGCGAGCGCCCCATGGGAGCTTCGCAAAAGCGATCCGGCGAAGATGGCGACCGTGCTCTGGTGCACGGCGGAAGTCGTGCGTCAGGTCGCGATCCTCGCACAGCCTTTCGTGCCCGCCGGTGCCGCGAAGCTCCTCGATCTGCTGGCCGTTCCGGAAGCCGCGCGCAATTTCGCTTCGCTCGGCGAGGCGGGACGCCTCAAGGCCGGTACGCCGCTGCCGGCGCCGAGCGGAATTTTCCCGCGTTACGCCGATCCGGAAGAGGGCAAGGCCTGAGCCATGCTGGTCGACAGCCACTGCCATCTCGACTTTCCCGACTTCGCCGCCGAGCGCGATGCGATCGTCGAGCGGGCGAAGGAAGCTGGCGTCGATCTGCTGGTCACGATCAGCACGCGCGTTCACAAGTTTCCGGAAATTCGCGCCATCGCCGAGAGCTACGACAACGTGTTTTGCTCCGTCGGCACGCATCCGCATCACGCCGACAAGGAGCCCGAGATCACGACCGCCGAACTCGTGAAGCTGACCGGTCATCCGAAGGTCGTCGCAATCGGAGAGGCGGGCCTCGATTATTTCCGCAATAACAGTTCGGTAGCGGGTCAGGAGCAGGGCTTTCGCCGCCACATCGCGGCCGCGCGAGAGACCGGCCTGCCGCTCGTCATTCACGCGCGCGAAGCCGATGGCGATATGGCCAACATTCTCGAAGAGGAATCCGCGAAAGGCCCGTTTCCCTTCGTTCTGCATTGCTTCACCGGCGGCGAGGATCTCGCACGCCGCGGCGTTGCGCTCGGCGGATATGTCTCGTTTTCCGGCGTGATCAGCTTCAAGAAGAACGAGGCATTGCGTGCGATTGCCGCGAGCATTCCGCAGGACCGTATCCTCGTCGAGACCGATGCGCCTTTTCTCGCGCCGGAGCCGTTTCGCGGGAAGCGCAACGAGCCTGCCTTCGTGACGCACACCGCGAAAGCGCTCGCCGCCGCGCGCAACACCGACATCGCGACGATCGAGCGGCAGACCACGGATAATTTCTTCCGGCTCTTCTCCAAGGTCCCGAAGCCAGCATAAACTCGGGCCCGGAATGACCTACACTTTCACAATCCTCGGCTGCGGCTCATCGGGCGGCGTTCCGCGCGTCGGTCAGGGCTGGGGAGCCTGCGATCCCGCGAATCCGAAGAACCGCCGCAGGCGCTGCTCGCTGCTGGTCGAGCGGAAGCACAATGGCGGGCAAACGACCGTGCTGATCGATACCTCGCCGGACCTCCGCGAGCAGTTGCTGGATGCGAACGTCAGCGCATTGGATGCGGTTCTCTATTCACACGACCACGCCGATCACACGCACGGGATCGACGACCTGCGGCCGCTCGCGCTGGTGCAGCGCAAGCGCATCGACGTCTATGCCGACGCGACGACGTCGGAGCTCCTGCACAGCCGTTTCGGCTATTGCTTTGAGACGCCGCTCGGCAGCGATTATCCGCCGATCCTGCAGGAACACCGGATCCGGGAAGGGCGCGAAGTGGTCGTTTCGGGTGCAGGTGGCGAGATCACCGCACTGCCGTTTCCGATGCAGCATGGCTCGACCCAGGCATTGGGATTCCGGATCGGCAAGGTCGCCTATTCCTGCGACGTAAACGGCCTGCCGCCGGAAAGCCTCTCAGCCCTGCAAGACCTCGATCTCTGGATCGTGGACGCCCTGCGCTATCGCGCGCATCCAAGCCATTTCTCGGTCGAGGAAACGCTGGGCTGGATCGAACGCGTGAAGCCGAAGCGGGCGGTGCTGACCAACCTGCACACCGATCTCGATTTCGAAGAGCTGAGCGGTAAAATTCCCGTGCATGTCGAGCCCGCCTACGATGGGCTGAAAATCGTTATGGATCAGTAGCCTATCGGGAAATATCGCAGCACGAGCGACTTAATATTTTTCTCGAGCGTATATTATTCAATTGATCCCGTAAGCTATTGGAATCGTGTCAACGCTTCTCGCCGTAGCCGACGAGATCGAGACCGGTCCAATGGCCATCCAGGAGCTCGTAGCGCTCGTCCATCCCGTCGGAGACGAGCGATGGCGCCTGATCGATGACCCGGTTTCGGCCCGTGCGCTTGGCCTCGTAAAGCGCGGCATCCGCAACCACGAGCGCACCGGCAAGCGTCTCGGCGTCTTCCGGCACCACCGCGACGCCGATGCTGGCACCGACCGGGAATAGGTTGCCGTCGATATCGACCGGCTCCCGGAGCGCATTGCGGATTTCGTCGCCGAATGCCCGCGCGGACGCCCTCGGATCGATCGAACCCGGAAGCGCAATCAGGGCCACGAATTCGTCGCCGCCAAGCCGCGCCACCATCGCCCGGTCGCTTGCGACTGCCGCTATGCGCCGCGCAACCGCAGCAAGCACCTTGTCGCCCATGGCGTGGCCGAAGACATCGTTGACCGGCTTGAAACCGTCCAGATCGATCGCAAGCAAGGCTTCCGGAATGAGGTTGCCGCGCTTGTCGCGTTCGGTGCCGCGCGTGAGCATCTGGCGCTCGAGATAGCGCCGGTTCGGCAGTCCGGTGAGGCGGTCGAGATAGGCGAGGCGTTCGAACTCGGCGATCATGGAGTTGAAGCTCGCCGCAAGGTCGTGAAGTTCGCTCGCGACCCGAGGCGAGAGACTGACGCGCGTACCCATGCGGCCGGCTTTCAGGCGCAGCGCCGTCGCGTTCAGCGTCCGCACGCCGCGGAGCACGCTGAACTCGGCGACGGTGAGTGCAAGGCCAATCGAGCCCGCGGCAACCAGCAAGAGCCACGCAAGATCGATCCAGAACCGCTGCTGGATGGGCCCCAATACGACCCTGCGTTCGAGCGCAACGGCCACCGTCAGCTGCATGTCCTTGACATGCGCCACGCCATAAATCCGGTCGGCGCCGTCCTCGTTGAATTCCAGCACCGGCAATCCGGCGGTGACCAGACGCTGCAACGTGGCGCCGCTGGTGCCGGTCTCGGCGACGCTGGTCACGCCCGAATTTTGCACATAGCGCGAGACGAGGCCGCCATCGCGATTCATCACCAGTACCACGCCCTGATAGCGCTGCTGCGCGGCATTCGCGATCGCCGGCAGCCAGTTCATTTCCACGCCGATCACGACGAAACGGGTGATTTCGCCGGAGGCAGTCCGGATCGGCATTGCCGCCGCGACGACCGGCTGCTTCGAGACCCGCCCAATGATCGCTGCGCTGATCGCGAATTCGCCCGTCCGCTGCGATTCCCGGAGATAGTCGCGGTCCGCGAAGCTCATGCCGCGCGCAGGCTGGCGGCTGCCGCAAATGCCAACGCCGGACTTGTCGACGAGAAAGATAGACGCGGCCCAGGAAGCCTTCTGGTTGATTCCGGAGAGCAAGCCATCGCAATCGGAACGTTCCGCAACGGCTGGAATGTGCTTGACGGCCTCGGAAAGTCCGCGGGCGTTCAGCAAGAGATTATGCTGCTGGTCGGCCGCTGATCGCGCGAGCGTAGCGGCAAATTCCCGGGCCTGTTGAAGCGCGTGCTCGCTGCTGGCATTCAGGCGCGCGAGATAGAGTGCGAACACCGGCAACGCGGCCAAAGCAACAATGGCAATTAAAAGAGCGCGGAGCCTCGCTGGCCCACGCTGAAAACCTGACGTCGTCATCGAAATCCAAGAGCCCCGAAAGAATAATCAATCCCACGGCGGTGAAGCTGACAGACCGGCGTTAAAATCGGGAACTCGAGATGATTCAAATTTGATGGATATAAGATCTGTGCAGCCAAACGGCCTATACCAGCGGCCTAATAGAGATATTCCATAATATGTCTTCTGCGAATCAACCGCCAATGCAGCCCGCCGTAGCTTCCCCGGATTTACAGAACCTGCTGGCGATCATGGCGCGGCTGCGGACCCTGGAAATTGGCTGCCCCTGGGACCTGAAGCAAACCTTCGATACGATCGCGCCATACACCATCGAGGAAGCCTACGAGGTCGCGGACGCCATCGCGCGCCGCGACATGGCTGCCTTGAAGGACGAACTCGGCGATCTGCTGCTGCAGGTCGTATTCCATGCGCGCATGGCCGAGGAAGAATCCGCCTTTGCCTTCGGCGATGTCGTGCAGGCGCTGTCGGGGAAACTGATCAGGCGGCACCCGCATGTATTCGGTGCCCAGCGCGGGCTGAACCCGGAGGACGTCAAACGCCTCTGGGAGGAAATCAAGGCCGAGGAACGCAAGGAGAAGTCCGCAGGCGGCGGATTGCTTGCCGACGTACCGTTGGCGCTGCCTGCCCTGACCCGCGCCGAAAAGATTCAGAAGCGCGCGGCAAACGCCGGGTTCGACTGGCCGGACATGACCGGCGTACTCGACAAGATCTCGGAGGAAATCGAGGAGCTCAAGGCAGCCGACACGCAGGAAGCAACCGAGGACGAACTGGGCGATCTGTTGTTCTCCGTCGTGAATTATGCGCGCCGGAGCAATGTCGATCCCGAACTTGCGCTGCGCAATGCCACGCAGAAGTTCGAACGCCGCTTTGAAGGTGTCGAGCGTCGCGTTGCGGCGTCGGGCAAGCCGTTTCAGAAGACCCCGCTCGACGAACTGGAGGCCTATTGGCAGGCCGAAAAGAAAGGCGGATAGCGGGATTTTCGGCTGCGACCGAGGTAAGGTTGCCACTGCCGCTTTAGGGACTGCATGATGAGCGAACCCGCCTCCGCGCCGCCATCGGCTGCGTCAAATCCATGCTCCGTGACCTTGGCGCTCAGCGAAGCGACCCATTTTGTCTTCGGAGACTTACCGGCTTTCCTGCGCTTGTCCTGGAAGTTCGTACTGTTCACCGTCGGCTGCGCCGCGCTTGTCTTCGCAGCCATTGGCTTGGTCGAGCGCAGCGGCAATGACGTTGTGGTGTACGCCATCGCAGGCATCGGCCTTGCCGCGGGCTTTCTCATCAGCACGGCCTATTACATCGTCATCGTGCGGAACTGGCTGCTTCGGGAATCCAATCGGTCGTTCGGCCCATTCTTCGGCCCCTTTCTCGGCCGTGCCGTCATCCTGAGCCTGCTCATGATCGCCGTCATGGCCGCTATCATGATCGCGATCTTTGGACC